>NZ_JASVWB010000004.1:0-737750 GCF_030287445.1 Streptomyces sp. ALI-76-A
GATGGTGCCGTTGCACAGCAGGCTCCAGCCCTGTTCGGGGTGGGCCGACACGATGACGGCGGCGTGGTGGTCGGCACTGTCCGCGGTGGGGCACGCAGGCTGGTGGCTGCACATGACGTCTCTCCTCGGTCCGGGGTCGGCTCCCGCCTCGTTCGGTTCCTGTCCCAGTGGTAGCCGAGCTTGTTTTCCGTTGGATGAGAGGACGCCCACAACGCCGGGAACTCATCGGTGAGTTCGCGTTCCGGACGGGCGCGGTCCGGTCACCGCCCGGGCGTCAGTAGGCTGGAGTGATGCCTGACCATACGAGTGACCGGGCCGGCCTGCGCGGTGACTGCCGACGGTGCTTCGGTCTGTGCTGCGTCGCCCTGCCGTTCGCCGCCTCGGCGGACTTCGCGATCGACAAGCCGGCCGGACGCCCCTGCCCGAACCTCGGCGGCGACCATCGCTGCGGCATCCACGCCGAGTTGCGGACCAAGGGCTTCACCGGCTGCACGGTCTACGACTGCTTCGGCGCCGGGCAGAAGGTCTCGCAGCTCACCTTCGGCGGACGGGACTGGCGCACGGGGCCGCCCGAGCACGCCCGGCGCATGCTGGACGTCTTCCCGGTCGTGCGCCAGCTGCACGAACTGCTCTGGTACCTCACCGAGGCACTCACCCTGCCGGCCGCCCGCCCGGTCCACGCCGGCCTGCGCCGCGCCCTGGACGAGACCGAGGCGCTGACCCGTCGGGGCCCGGAAGAACTCGGGGCGCTGGACGTGGGCGCCCACCGGCAGAAGGTCAACCCGCTCCTGCTCCGGACCAGCGAGCTCGTGCGGGCCGGGACGGGCGGCCGGAGGAAGAACCGCCGGGGCGCGGACCTGATGGGCGCCCGCCTCAAGGGCGCCGATCTTCGCGGAGCCGACCTGCGCGGCGCCTGCCTCATAGCCGCCGATCTGACCGGAGCCGACCTGCGCGACGCGGACCTGATCGGTGCCGACCTGCGCGACACCGACCTCACGGACGCGGACCTCACCGGTGCCTTCTTCCTCACCCAGCCCCAGCTGAACGGGGCCCGGGGCGGCCCGGGCACCCGGCTGCCCGGGTCACTGACCCGGCCGGTGCACTGGGCAGCGGGATTCTGACGGGGCCTCGGTCACGGCCCGCGCGGAGGGGACGTCGGCGCGGCGCACTCCGGCCGAGGCGGTCGCGGCACCGGTCCGCCGCTCCAGCCGCAGCCGCAGCCCCTCCGGCATCAGGGTGAGCCGCTCGGTCACCCGCAGCCGGTACGCCGGGTCGGCCCGCAGCTCGTAGCGGCGCAGCAGCAGGCCCAGCACCAGCGTGGCCTCGTGCAGGGCGAACTGCCGCCCGATGCAGGCCCGCGCCCCGGTCCCGAAGGGCTTGTAGGTGTGCGGCGGCCGGGACCGTACGGCCGGTGCCTCGAAGCGGTCCGGGTCGAACCGCGCGGCGTCGGCGCCCCAGACCGACGGGTCCCGGTGCAGCATCGGCAGCAGGACCAGCGTCCACGCCCCCCGCCGCATCGGGTGCGTCCCCGCCAGCACGGTGTCCGCCCGGGCCTCCCGCGCGTAGGCGGGCGCCGTCGGCCACAGCCGCAGCGTCTCGTCCAGCACCCGGCGCACGTACCGCAGCTTGGCCACCTGGTCGTAGCCGGGCACCGCCGTGCCGCCCCACACCTGGTCCACCTCGGCGCGGGCGCGGGCGGCGACCTCGGGATGGCGGGAGAGGTGGTGCAGGGCGAAGGACAGCGCGCCCGAGGTGGTCTCGTGACCCGCTATCAGGAAGGTGATGACCTGCCGCCGCACGTTCTGGTCCGACAGCCGCTCCCCGGTCTCCGGGTGGGCCGTGTCCAGCATCCGGTCCAGCAGGTCACCGCCCCCGTCCCCGCTCGCGCGCCGGGCGCGGACCAGCTCGTCCACCGTGTGGTTGAGCTGGGCGATGTCGGCCTCGTTGCGGCGGGCGGCCCGGCGCAACAGCAGCGGGGACGGCACGGTGTTGAGCAGCTGCGCGTAGGTGAGCGTGCCCACCATCGCGGTGATGAAGGGGTGCGGGCGGGAGCGTTCGAAGGAGCCGAAGTCGTGCCCGAAGCCGGTCCGGGCGATCGTCTCCAGGGTCAGCTTGGTCATGTCGCCGGGTACGTCCACCGCGCGCCCCGCCGCCAGTTCGCCGTCCCAGTGGTCGGTGAGCCGCCCGGCCACCGCCAGCATCATCCCGTGGTAGCCCTCCATGGCCTCCCGGTTGAAGCCCGGGGCCAGGACGTCGTGCGCCAGCTGCCAGTTGGGCTCGTGGTTGTACGCGGTGAACAGCCCGTCCCCGGCCACCGGCCGCAGGTTGGCGACCCCGAGTCCCACGTGCTTGGCGAACCGCGACTCGTCGGCCAGGTCGGCCACGAGATCGGCGCCCCAGGTGAACACGAACTCCCTGCCGAACGCCTTGCGCCGGAAGATCGGTCCCAGCCGCCGCGCGTGCCGCAGGGTGTCCTGAAGGGGCGCACGTCCGCTGGCACCGATCACGTCACCCAGCAGGGGGAGCCGGCGGGGCGGATGCGGGATGCGCCGCAGCTCCGGCCAGCCCTGCTCGGCGCCACGGAATCCCCTCGGCAGCCCGGTCCCCGTGATCGTCTCCGCCATGACGCCATCTCCCTCGGTCCAGTGGCAGGTCGAGCATGTTGTACACCGGTTCAATAGCGCCCCAGTGTCGTCCGGCCGGCGAAGCGAGGTCAAGTAAGGTGCGGACATGGCCGCGGAACAGGGGGAGCGCACACGCCGTCGGCTCAGCACCGGGGAGCGCCGGGAACAGCTGCTCTCGGTGGGCGCGCGGCTGTTCTCGGAGAGCCCCTACGACGACGTCCGGATCGAGCAGGTCGCGGAGATCGCCGGAGTCTCCCGGGGGCTGCTCTACCACTACTTCCCGACCAAACGGGACTTCTTCGCGGCGGTCGTGGAACGCGAGAGCGCCCGGATGCTGCGCATGACGCGGGCCGAGCCCGGAGTGCCGGTCCGCGAGCAGCTCACCGCCGGCCTCGACAGGTATCTGGAGTACGTCCAGGCCCACGCACACGGGTACCGGGCCTTCCACCGGGCCGACGCGGCGGGCGACCGCACCGTGCGCAGGGTCTACCGGCGGGCGCTCGCCGCCCAGGAACGCCAGATCCTGGCCGCCCTGGCCGCGGACCCCGAGTTCGGCCCGCTGTCCGAGGCGCGCCCCGACCTCAAACTCGCCGTCCGCGGCTGGCTGGCCTTCACCACGGCCGTCTGCCTGGAGTGGCTGCGCGGCTCACCCCTCTCCCACGACCAGGTGCGCGACCTGTGCGCGCGGGCGCTGCTGGGGGTCATCGCGCCCTGAGGCAGGGCCGAACGGCGACCGCCGACCGTCGCCCGCCAACCGCCAACCGCCAACCGCCGAACTGCGGCTGTCGGGGGCGCGATCCGGGTGGCGAGCACACATTCACAGGTCTCCTTGGTTGGCTTCACCGCCGATCTTCGATAGCTTAGGCAAGCCTTACCTAAGAGGAGGATGTCGGATGGGTGACAGCCAGAGCTGGACGGCCGCGCCGTCCACGGCGGAGCGGGCCCGGTCGGTGCTCATCGCCGCGTGGTCCTGCGCGGTGACCGCGCAGGGCGGACGCGAGGAGTTCGTCGGCGCGCACTCCGTCGCCGAGGACGGCCGGGTGCTCCTGCACGTGCCCGAGGACAGCACCCTGCTCGCGGCCGCGGTGTGCGCGCCCCGCGGCGAACCGTCCGCCGTGCTGGAGTTCGCCGACGTGGCGCCCGTCCCCGTCCGCCACCGGATCCGCGCCCGGCTGTGGATGGCCGGCTGGTTCGTCCCCGAGGACGGCCGTCTGGCGTTCCGCGCCACGCGGGTGGTGCTGCGCGAGCCGACCGGCGCGGTGGTCGTCGACCTCGACGAGTTCGCCGGCGCGGCGCCCGATCCGCTGGCCACCGCCGAGGCCCGGCTGCTCGGCCACCTCGCCGACTGCCACGCCGACGCGGTGGAACGGCTCACCCGGCTCGTGGACCCCGACAGCCTGCACGGCGCGGTCCGCGTCCAGCCCCTCGCCGTCGACCGGTACGGGCTGACCCTGCGCATCGAACGGGCCCGCGCCCACGGTGACGTACGCCTGGCGTTCCACGCGCCCGCCGACGACGTCGGCCAGCTCACCGAACGCATGCACGTCCTGCTCACCCGGGCCGGCGCCGCCTCCTGCCCGCGGGCGCTACAGCGGCAGCGCGCAGACGGCGACGGGTGAGTCGAACGGCTCACCCGCGAGCCGGAGTTCGCCGTTTCCGGTGTCCACGTGGAAGACGCTCACCGTGGAGGACCTCTGGTTCGCCGCGAAGAGCAGCGACCCGTCCGGCGAGAAGGCGATCTGCCGGGGGAAGTCGCCGGACACCGGCACCGTGTCCAGCAGCCGGAGCCGGGCACCGTCCGCCTCCACCGCGTAGCGCGTGAGGCTGTTGTGGCCCCGGTTGGCGAGATAGGCGTACGCGCCGTTCGCGGTCACCAGGATCTGCGCCGGGTAGCTGGTGCCGGACCCCGTGCCGGTCGGCTGGGCCTCGCCCACGGTGAGGCGGCCGGTGTCCGCGTCGTAGCCGCAGACCGCCACGGTGTTGTCGACCTCGTTCGCGAGGTAGGCGTACCGGCCGCCGGGATGGAAGGTGAGGTGACGCGGCCCGGCACCCGGCCTGGTGCGGGCCCGCGCGACCTCGGTGAGCCTGCCGGTCTTCTCGTCCAGGCGGTAGGTGTACACCGTGTCCGTGCCGAGGTCGACGGCGAGCACATGCCCGCCGTCCGGACTGGCGGCGAACTGGTGCGCGTGCGGGCCCTGCTGGCCCGGCCCGGGCGGGGGGCTGGAGTGCGTGACCAGGTCGGTGCGCTCGCCCAGCGCGCCCGACGCGCCGATCGGATGGACGGCCACGCTGCCGGATCCGTAGTTCGCGCTGAGCAGCCAGCGCCCGCCCGGATGCACTGACAGATGACACGGCCCCGCCCCGCCGGTGCTCCGGCTCCCCAGGATCTCGCGGTCGGCGAGGCGTACGGCGGTCACCGCGCCGTCCTCACGCTCGTCGACCGCGTACAGCGTGCGGCCGTCGGGGTGCGCCGCCAGGTACGACGGGTCGCCGACCCCGGTGAGGGTGCCGGTGCCCGTGACACGGCCGCTGTCGGCGTCGTAGGTGGCCAGACCGATGCCCCTGCCACCGCCCTCGACCGAGGTGTACGTGCCGAGGTGGAGCGGGCGGGGGCCGGAGGACGGGCCGGTCGCGCCGGGCGTGCCCGGTGCACGCGTCGTGCTCGGGGTGGCTCCGGGGGTCGAGGCGGCGGCCGGCGGCGGCTCGTCGCCGCACGCGGACAGCGCGGCCCCCGCGGTCGTCCCCGCGAGGGCGCCGACGAATCGGCGCCTGCTCCAGCCGCCCCTGCTCATGGCTCCACCTCGGGTCCTCGCTCGTTCCGGTCGCGACAGCCACCTTGACGTGGATCACCTCGCACGTGCAACAACGGCCCCCCGCGTCGCACCGGGCGCAACGGCCCCGTCCGGTGCGCCCGCCGGGTCCGCGCCGGCCTCACCCGGAACGGCGGCCGGACGCCGCGCGGTCGCGACGCAGGGGCGCGGGCACGTGCAGGCTCTCCCGCAGCCGGGTCAGACGCGGCATGCGCTCGCGCTGCTCGCGAGAGGTGCGGTCCAGCTCCTCCAGCAGCCGTCGCGAACGGTGCTCGGTGTCCAGCTCGTCGAGGATGCGGTTGACCTCGGTCAGCACCGCGCCCTGCAACTGCCACTGGCTCGCGTCGCGCTGGACCTCCTCCAGGAGCAGCTGGGCCAGCTTGTCGCGGGTGGCCGCGGCCTGCCGCAGCTCCGCGGTCAGCCGGGACTCGGCCGCGTCGGCGTTCTGGCTGACATGCGTGGTCACCAGCACCGAGAAGCTGACCACCGCGTCGCCGATCTCCGACAGCAGCTGCTCCACGACGGTTCCGGGCCCCGGCGCGAACAACGGGTCGGGATCGCGTTCCTTGGCCAGGTCGGTGAAGGTGCGCGCGAGCACCCGCAGCACGACCGTGCAGATCTCCAGCGTGTCCAGTCCGGTGCGCAGCACCACCCGGTGCAGCGCGCCCTCCCGGACCCGGGGGTTGAGCCGCAGACTGTCCTCGGCCTGCCGCAGCGCCGCGTCCACCCCGACGATGTCGTGGTCGATCCGCCGCGCCTCGTGCAGGCGCTCGGTCGCGTGCTCGACAGGCGTGCGGCCCGCGGCCTCCTCGCCCATGCGCAGCATCAGCTGCCGGACCCGGCGGGCCAGCCCCTCGATCGACTCACCGGCCTCGCCCACCCACACCGGGGGAGCGACCAGCAGATTGCAGCCCAGCCCGACGACCGCGCCGATCAGCGTCTCCAGCACCCGCGCCCACGCCGTGTCCCCGACGGTCGTGACCCCGAGCACCAGCATCGCGCTGATCGCCACCTCGGGTACGAACTCGTCGACCCGGACCAGGTGTCCGACCGCCAGCGCGGCCACGATCAGCAGCCCGAGGCTCCACCAGGTGAGCCCCACCAGCAGGCTGAAGGCGATGGCGACCAGCACCCCGGCGACCACGGAATTCACCCGGCGGATACCGGTGGTGAGCGTGGAGTAGAGGGTGACCTGGACGACCAGCAGCGCGGTCAGCGGCGCGGTGAGCGGCGCGGTCTCCGGGCTGAGGCGCAGCGCGATGACATACGCGACCGTCGCCGCGCCGGCCGACCGAAGCGCCTGTACGGTCACCGGGTCCCGGTGCCGGAGCACGAACCGCACCAGGGATGCCGTCCACTCACGTACCTTTCGCATCCTTGGGCTGTCCCCTTCCACAGATGTACCGAAAGTGCCTATTGAGGACCGTAGTTGTCCGCAAGGAAGCGTAGTTTGTTATTCCGGTACGCCAGTGTGCCGCAGAACGGGGGCAGGGCCGGGGTCCCGCGCCGCAGACGCCGGGTCAGGCCTCCAGCTTGTCGAGGAAGGCGGACAGGTTGGCCGTCATGCGGGCGATCTGCTCCTCCACGGTGAGGCTCTCCTCGAAGCGCGCGCCGGAGTCGGGGACTTTCCTGCCGCGGACGTAGAGGGAGCACGCGAGGTCGGTGCACATGTACAGGCCGACCGAGTTGCCCTCACGGCCCGCCGGACCCGCCTTGCGGGCCGTCATCAGCGAGACTCCGCCTCCGCGATGGGTGGTCAGGCACAGGGAACACATGCTGCGGTGCAGGAATCCGTGCCGCGCGGAAGGGAAGCGCAGGGTCACGCCGGCGAGCCGGTCGTCCCGCTCGGTGACCAGGTAGCTGCGGTCGGGAGCGCCCGGGTCTCGCCAGCCCAGGAAGTCCAGGTGGTCCCACGGGAGTTCGTCGAGATCCCGGGGCACGGACAGGCGTTTGGCCTCCCCCTTCGAGCAGTTGACGAACGACGTGCGGATCTCCTGCTCGGTGAGCGATCGCATGGGAAACCTCCTGGGGGTCGGCTCGCGCCTAAATTGATTAGGTTTATGACTAGGGTAAGCAGGCTCGGCGGGGAGAGACCAATCGATTTCCACCACCGCGTCGGATCACGTCGGGTCGGCGCGGGCGCGGGCCGCCGGGACCGGCCCACTCCGCCCAGCTTTCAGCGCTGTCCCCGAGCCGTCCCCGAAGGCGAGGCGACCTGTGCGTCCGCGGCGGACGGATCCTGGGGAGTGCCGGGCGTGCGGTACCGCGTTCCGTACCCTGTACCGGGAGTGAGCACCGGACCCCTGCGAGCCGGCCGCCGGGCGGTGGCTCGACGCACAGGTGGACACCTGGCGTCGCGTCGAAGACGTGGACGGGGCCGGCTGACCGGGGATGAGGGGCGGGGCACGGGTGACGGATTCCGTGGACTCCCAGGACCGGCCGACCGGGCCGGAACTCGGGTGCGTGGTGCGGGTGTCGGACTCCTGGGAGCGGGCGCGGCGCGTGCTGGGAGGTGCCCGCCTCGGCCCCGACCGGCTCGCCCGCCTCCGCCCGTTGAGCGGTGGCACGTACAACACCGTGGAGGAACTGCTCCTCACCGACGGCAGCCGCTACGTGCTGAAGGTCCCGCCCGCCCCCACCGCCCCCGCGCTGCGGTACGAGAGCCGACTGCTCATCGCCGAGGCGGAGTTCTACCGGGCGGCCGCCGAAGCGGACGTCCGGGCGCCGAGAGTCGTCGCCGTCGGCGAGGACGCGTCGGTACCGCACCTGCTGATGACGGCGTGTCCGGGAGAGCCCTGGGACGGTTCGCTCACCGACACCGAACGCGGTCCCCTCCGGGCGGAGTTGGGCCGCCAGGTCGCCCGTCTGCATGAAGTGACCGGGCCCGGCTTCGGCTATCCGTCGGGTGCCCTCGGCCCGCTCGCCGCGGACTGGCGCACCGCCTTCACCACCATCACCGACGCCATCCTCGCCGACGCCCGCCACTACGGAGTCCGGCTGCCCCGCCCCGTCGACGCGGTGGCCCGTACGCTCCGGTCCGCGCACCCCGCCCTGGACGAGGTCACCGTCCCGCGGCTGGTCCACTTCGACCTGTGGCCCGGGAACATCCTGGTCGACCGCCCGGCGGGGAAGGCACCCCGGATCGGCGGCCTCATCGACGGTGAGCGGATGTTCTGGGGCGACCCGCTGGCCGACTTCGTCTCCCTGGCGCTGCTGGGGGACATCAGGACCGACACGGCGTTCCTCGCGGGCTACCGGGAGGCGGGCGGCCGGGCGGAGTTCGACGTCCCGGCCCGCCTCCGCCTCGCCCTCTACCGCGCCTACCTCTACCTGATCATGCTCACCGAGACGGTCCCCCGGGCTGCGGACGCCGACCATCGGCGATGGGTCCAGGAGGCGGTCGCCCCGGAACTCGTCGCGGCGCTGGAGGAGATCGAGGAGCTGGCGCCCGAGGGGTGACCCCCTTGGTCCAGACTTAGTTCAGGGTGTGAATTAAGAAAGAAGAGAAACGCGGGTACGGTAGTTCCGCACAGGCGTGGTCCAGGTCGGGCAGGGTTCGGAAGGAGCCACATGGCGGGGCGGAACGGGCGTACGGTACGCGACCTCAGGCGGGGCAACCGCACGGCCGTGTTGCAGAAGCTCTACTTCGACGGCCCCCTCAGCCGCTTCGAGCTCGGCCCGGCGACCGGACTCAGCTCCGGCTCGGTGAGCAACGTGGTCGCCGACCTGGTCGCGGACGGACTGGTCGAGGAGGCCGGGAGCGTCGACTCCGACGGCGGGCGCCCGCGCACCCTGCTGCGGGTGGCACCGGGCAGCGGTCACATGATCGGGGTCGACGTGGGGGAGACCCGCGTACGGATCGAGCTGTTCGACCTGACCCTGACCGAACTGGCCCGGGCCGAACGCCCGTTGGCGCAGCAGGGGTACGAGGTCGAGGGCATCGTCGGCCACATCCGCGACGGCGTCGCGGAGGTGCTGGCCCGCGCCGGTATCGCTCCGGATGACCTGCTCGGCGTGGGCATCGGCGTCCCCGGCATCGTCGAACGCACCCCGGAGCGCGGAGCCGTCGTCCACGGCCAGACCATCGGCTGGGACGCCGTCCCGCTCGAAGCCCTGCTGCGGGCCGACTCCCCCCTCCCGGACAGCGTGCGGTACTTCATCGACAACGGCGCGCGGACCCTCGGCCAGGCCGAGATGTGGTTCGGCGGCGGACGCGGCGCCCGCAACGCGGTCGTCGTCCTCTTCGGCTCCGGAGTCGGCGCCTGCCTGGTGACCCCCGAGGTGGAGCACGGGCGGGCGGTCGAGTGGGGACATCTGACGGTACGGGTGCGCGGGCGCCGGTGCCGGTGCGGCGCCCTCGGCTGCCTGGAGGCGTACGCGGGCGCCGAGTCACTGCTGCGACGCTGGCGCGAGGAGGGCGGACGGCCGCCTGAGGGCACCGACGAGGAGACCGCGCTGACCGCGATGCTGGCCGCCGCGTACCCGCCCGAGGGGGACGAGGCCGACCCCGTCGCGCTGGCCGTGCTGGAGGAGACCGCCGAGTACCTGGGCGCCGGCCTGTCCGACCTGATCAACCTGTTCCAGCCCGAGCGGATCCTCATCGGCGGCTGGGCGGGCCTCCAGCTGGGCGCGCGGTTCCTGCCCGCCGTACGGCGGCACGCCATGTCGTACGCCCTGCGTCACCCGGCCGAGAAGGTGAGCGTCGACCTCGGGCGGCTGGGGCCCGACGCGGTCACCGTCGGGGCCGCGATCCTGCCGCTCGCCGACTTCTTCGCGCGCGGCGGACGGCGTCCCGAACCGGTGCCCGAGGGGCCGGCGCCCGCTTGGCGCACGGCGCTGGCCGAGCGGGCGCCGCACTGACGTTTCGCTGATCAGGGCAGAGGTACTCGCGTGGCGCCTCGAACCCAGTGACCCGACCCCCATGAACGGAGTACGCCGTGGACGACCACCGTGACGAAGGACCCGGCGAGACCGGTTCGCCCGTCCCGCGTGACATGCCCGACCAGCAGGCCCACGACGGCGAGGACCCCTGGGAGCTCGGCGCGGGCGGTGCGCAGGGTGACACCGTCGACACCACCACGGCCGCGCGGGACGGCGAGACGCCGGAGACCGGCAAGCCCGACGAGTCCGAGTCCGCAGCCGACGTGCCCGACACGGACGAGTCGGGCACGGGCAGGCAGGGCGCCTCGCGCCCGGACATCGAGCAGTCCGAGCACCCGGCGCCGGACGAACCCTCGGCCTGAGCGCGGACCGGGGACGTTCACTTCGCAGCTGGGGCCCGCACCTTGGGGTGCGGGCCCCGCGCGGACCGCTGCCGGGCCGCGGTCAGCCGACCTTGCGGCCCCGTAGCGGTACCGTCTCCGCGCCCTCGCCCTGCTGCATGCCGCGGAAGAACTCCTCCAGTACCTCCGTCGCCGTGTGGTCCGGGCTCCAGCCCAGCTCCGTGCGGGCTCGGGTGCTGTCCATCAGGGGCAGCCGGAGGACCGCGTCGAACAGGTGTGGAGAGGCCGGCAACAGGTGCAGGCCCCACGCGGCGGCGATCGCCGAGCGGGCCGCCGTGCGCGGCAGCCGGACCGGACGGGCGCCGAGCATCTCGCCCAGCAGCTCCACGTCGACCGTCGGCTCGCCCGCCAGGTTGAAGGGGCCCTCGACGTTGGTGCGCAGGGCCAGGTGGTACGCCTTGGCCGCGTCGTCGGTGTGCAGTGCCTGGACGCGCAGGCCCGGGATGTCGGGCAGGAACGGCAGCAGTTCGGGCCGCGCCAACGGTCCCGGCAGGAAGCGGCCGCCGAAGATACGGCGCTGCTCGCTCGCCGACTGCCGCTTGAACAGGAAGGCGGGCCGCATCCGCACCACCCGGACCGCGGGGTGGTCACGCTCGAACGTGTCCAGGGCACGCTCCAGATACGCCTTCTCCCGGCAGTACGCGGCGTCCGGCCAGCCGTGCGTCGGCCAGTTCTCGTCCACCGCGTGGTCCTTCGGCCCCGGCGAGTACGCGCCGACGGACGACGCGTGCACCAGCGCCGGCACGCCCGCCGTGGCCACCGCGTCGAACACCCGGATGGAGCCGAGCACGTTCGTCCGCCAGGTGGTCGCCGGATCGTGCGTCGGCTGGAACGCCCACGCCAGGTGGACCACCGCGTCGGCGCCCTCGAACTCCTTGACCAGATCGGTCCGGTCGGACGTCAGGTCGACCGCCGACCACTCCGTCTTCGGGAGCTCCCAGTCGGGGAGCCGACGGGCCAGGCCCCGCACGGACTCGACGTTCGGGTCCTCGGCCAGAAGGCGCATCACGCTGGTGCCGACGTTGCCGGTGGCACCCGTGACCACGATCCTGTTGCCCGTTGTACTGCTCACTTCCGGCTCCTCTCGACCGCGGGTCCGACGGAGCAGCCCGAGTACCCGGCCGTCGGCGATGCACGCGGAGCGCGGGCGCCGGTCCCGGACCGGAGTGGCGGCCCCGGGTCCCCGACCGGGAACACCGGCCCGGGGACGAGCCCGGGCACGCGAGCCAGGAGGCCTCCGGGGGGCGGGCGTCGGTGACCGCGCGTGCCCTACCCGGCGAACGCGTTCACGCCCGTCCGCTCGGCCGACAGGTCCCACAGCCGGGCCGCCTGCTCGGGGTCGGTCGCGTAGTCCCTGACGCCGCCGCGTCCGCCGTCGGCCGGCGCGGGCTCGGCGACGTCGCAGTCCTCCAGGTAGAGGCCGCCCCGACCGGCCAGGTCGGGCGAGGTGGCCGCCCAGACCTGGGTGGCGGCACCCTGCTCGGGGGTCTTCATGCCCGCCCGCGGGATCGGCGTGCCGTCCTCGTCGATCCAGCCGTTCGCCACCATCTCCTCCCTCGGCAGATGCCGCTGGAGGGGGGTGAGGATGCCGCCGGGATGCAGCGAGAAGGCGCGCACGCCCCGGTCCCGGGCGAGCCGGTCGAGGTGCACCGCGAACAGGACGTTCGCGGTCTTCGCCTGGCCGTACGCCTGCCACTTGTCGTAGCCCTCGCGCCAGTCGACGTCGTCCCAGCGGATGCCGGAGAAGTGGTGGCCCCGCGAGGAGACGGAGACCACGCGGGCGCCGCCGGGCTCGATGGCCGGCCACAGCCGGTTGACGAGGGCGAAGTGGCCCAGGTGGTTCGTCGCGAACTGGGCCTCCCAGCCGGGCCCCACCCTGGTCTCCGGACAGGCCATGATCCCGGCGTTGTCGATGACCAGGTCGAGCGCGCGGCCCGAGGCGAGGAACCGCTCGGTGAAGGCGCGGACGCTGTCCAGGTCGCCCAGGTCCAGGGCGTCCACCTCGACGCCGTCGAGGCCGGCCAGCGCCTCCCGCGCGGCGGCGGGGCGACGGGCGGGGACGACGACCCGGGCGCCGGCCTTCGTGAGGGCGCGCGTGGTCTCCAGACCGAGGCCCGAGTAGCCGCCGGTGACCAGCGCGAGCCGCCCGGTCAGGTCGATGCCGGCCAGGACGTCGTCGGCGGTGCTGTGGGCCCCGAAGCCGGAGCCGATCCTGCGCTGTGCGGTGGTGCGTGCAGTGCTCATGTCCGGAACGCTACGGATTGGAGCGCTCTCCAAGTCAAACGCGGCGCGGCGGGACGGCGTCGGCTACGGCGGGTCCCGGGCAGCGGAAAGCCCCGACCGGACGGGGGAATCACGGTCGGGGCGGTCTGGTGGTGGGCGCGGACGGCGGTCGCCTCTCGGCGAGACGCTCCACAGGGCTTCAGCCGGACGATCGTCCCTGTGGGCAGAAGGTGAGGCCCGGGGACACTGTCCCGTCCGCACCCACGGTCTGTTCAACGGACAACCACCCCGGGGGTGTTCCTCGGTCTGTGGCCTTATGGGGTGATCCGTGTCACTGCTTCCGGGCGCTCGGGACGGTCTCGGTCCAGATGTTCTCGGCCTGGAGCAACAGCGTGCCCAGCACTGTGGCCCGGGCGGCTCCGCCCGCGGCGTGCTCCTGGAGTTCCTCCTGCAACTGCTCGTGCAGTTCCCCCATCGCGTCCTCGCCGTCACCGTCCGGACGCGTGTCCGCGCGGGGGTCCCGCAGCCGGTCGCTCTCCGCGTGGCAGGCGTCCGCGATGAGCTCCAGGAGACCGGCGTACGAGCGCAGGGCGCGGGCGTCGGGCGGGACGGGTGTGCGTCCGGGGTCGGCCGCGACCGTCAGGGTCCGGGTCAGCGCCCCGATATGGCCGGTGACCCGCCCCCAGCGTTCGTCCTCCTCCTCGGGCGGCAGGGACCGCGGGGCCCGGTTGACGGCGCGCAGCGGACCGGCGGTCAGCCGCAGGCTCTCCCGGCTCCAGGCCCGGGCCGACCGCAGCGCGTTGAGCCGCCGCTCCAGCCGGGCCGCCTCGCCCGACCAGCGGGCGGTGGACTGCGCGTCCCATTCGGTGTGCCGCAGGTCACCGGCGATCCCGCACAGCACGTCGCCCGACTCCCGGGCGAGCGCCGCCAGATTCTCCCCGACGTCCCGCAGGTGGATCGGGGGAAAGACGAAGGCGTTGACGGCGATCCCGATGACCGCGCCCAGCGCCGCCTGCCCCACGCGGTGTCCGACCGCCGACGCCGAGACGGCGCCCGAGGCGATCGTGAAGACGGCGGTCGTCGCCCCGTAGATGCCCTGGTCGCCGAAGCGGTGCCAGTTGGCGAGCAGCATCAGCACCGGTACGGACAGGGCCAGCGCGCCCAGCGTGTTCCCGGTGAGCGCCTGGGCCGCCGACGCCAGCAGGGTTCCGGCGCACATGGCCGTCCACTGCTGCGCGGCCTGCCGCAGCGAGCTGTAGATCGTGGCCTGTACCAGCACCATCGCCACCCAGGGCGCCATCAGGGCCATCGGGTCGCTCAGCCAGTAACTGGCCACGGACCAGGCGATCAGCGCCGCCGCGGCGGCCTTCATGGACTGCACGACCAGGTCGCGCTCCCGGCCGGGTTCACACCAGGCGGCCCGACCGGCCCGCGCGACCGCGTGCGCCTCCTGGCGCAGCGCGTCGGCCGGGCGGCCGGCCCGGGGCCGTACCGCATCTGTCACACGCGTCATGCGGGGTGGGTATCCGAACCGGCCGCTCCCTCACGTCAGCAGGACTGTGACCAGAATCGGTGCCTGCCCGCGGAACGGGCGGGCAGGCGGAGCCCCGCCCCGGTCCCCTGCCCGGCCGGGTGCCGGCCGCAGGGCGCGCTGGGTGCCGCTCCGGGCACTGCCCCCGGTCCGCCGAGCAGCCCCGCCCACGCCCCGGCGGTCAGTACGCCCGGCTCGGCGTGTCGGGTGTCCCGGCCGCGGGACCTCCGCCGGAGCCGCCGTCCCGTACCGCTCCTCAGGCCAGCGGGCTGTCCGGCAAGGAGGCCAGGAGGTCCGCCGGGTCGGCGTAGATCTCGGTCGCCCCGGCCTGTTCCAGGTCCGCGCGGGGGATGCCGCCGCACAGGACGCCCACGCAGCGCACCCCGGCCCGGCTGCCCGCTTGCATGTCCCAGACGGTGTCGCCGATGAAGACCGCCTGTCCGGCGGGGACGCCGGCCAGGGCCAGGGCGTGTTCCACGGGCTCGGGGGCCGGCTTGCCCTGCTCGACGTCGTCGGCGCTCGCCGTGTCCCTGATCGCGTCGTCCGCGTCGATCGCCCGGCGCAGCGCGGACAGCTCGGCGCCGCCCGCCGAGGTGGCGAGGACCACCGTCCAGCCCTCGCGGTCCAGGCGCCGCAGCAGCTGTCCGGCGTCCCGGAACGCCGGCAGCCGGTCGAAGTACTGCCCGTACAGGGCCTTGTGGGCGGCGCTCAGTTCCTCGTCCTGGTCCTTGTCCCGGTCGTCGCCGAGCAGGTGGGCGATGAGGTCGGTGGAGCCGAGCCCGATCGCGCGGTGGACGGCGTGCATCGGCACCTGGTGCCCGGCCTGCCGGAAAGCCTCCCACCAGGTCGCCACATGAAGGTGGTTGGTGTCGACGAGGGTCCCGTCGACGTCGAACACCGCGGCCCGTCCCATACGCACGTCCTTTCGTCCCACAGATCCTGAGCCCGTCCAGCCCGTCGAGCCACCCGAGTCCATCGAGCACATCGACTGAGCACCGCGCCGGGTACCACGTCAGGCGTCCGCCACGCGGTCCGGAGCGCGGCCCTCCCGGGTCCAGGCCAGCAGCTCCTCCAGCGACCACGTCGTGACCACACGCTCGGCGGGCACCCCGCACTCCTCCGCCCGCGCACATCCGTGGATCTGCCAGTCCAGCTGACCGGGCGCGTGCGCGTCGGTGTCCACGGAGAACAGCACCCCCGCCGCCATGGCCTTGCGCAACAGCCGCCGCGGCGGATCGAGCCGCTCGGGCCGGCTGTTGATCTCCACGGCCGTGCCGGACGCGGCGCACGCGGCGAACACCTCGTCCGCGTCGAACTCCGACTCGGGCCGTCCCCGCCCCGTCACCAGCCGCCCGGTGCAGTGCCCGAGCACGTCCGCGTGCGGACTGCGGACGGCGGCCACCATGCGCCGGGTCATCGACCGGGCGTCCATCCGCAGCTTGGAGTGCACGGACACCACCACGACGTCCAGCCGTTCCAGCAGTTCCGGCTCCTGGTCGAGCGACCCGTCGTCGAGGATGTCGCACTCGATGCCGGTGAGCAGACGGAACGGCGCCCAGGTCTCGTTCAGCTCCGCCACCACCTCCAGCTGGCGGCGCAGCCGCTCGGGTGACAGACCCCGCGCCACGGTCAGCCGGGGCGAGTGGTCGGTCAGCACCGCCCACTCGTGACCGAGGTCCGCGGCCGCCCGGCCCATCTCGTCGATCGGGCTGCCGCCGTCGGACCAGTCCGAGTGCACATGGCAGTCCCCGCGCAGCAGCGCCCGCAGCCGTTCCCCGCCCGGGGCGAGCGGAGCGCCGGCCTCACCCTCCAGCTTCTCCAGGTAGCCGGGCACCCGGCCCTGCAACGCCTCGCTCACCACCTGCGCGGTCGTCGGCCCGACACCCTTGAGGGCCTCCAGCGTCCCGGCGTCCGCCCGCTCGCGCACGTCCCGCTCCGGCAGGGCGGCCAGTACCCGGGCCGCCGTACGGAAGGCGCGCACGCGGTATGTGGGCGCGCGGGACCGCTCCAGCAGGAAGGCGATCCGCTCCAGGGCCTGCACGGGGTCCATCGCCACCTCCACTCACCTCCACCTCCCACAGTTCCCCAGCTCCCCGCGGGCCGCACGACGGCCGGCCGGTTTGTCCGCTACGCGGCCGGGTACTGCGATGCCGCGTCACCGCGCCCGCGTCCACGAGGAGGCCTGCATGTCCGTTCCCACCGCACCGCGCAGCAAGGTGGCCGTCGTCACCGGGGCCGACTCGGGCATCGGCAGGGCCACGGCCGTCCGGCTGGCCCGGGCGGGGATGGACGTCGGCATCACCTGGCACGACGATCTCAAGGGCGCCGAGGAGACCGCCGAGGAGGTCCGCGCGCACGGGCGGCGGGCCGCCGTGGCCCGGATGGACCTCACCCGGCTGCCCACGGCCGCCGACACCGTCGACGAGCTGTGCGACCGGCTCGGCCGCCTCGACGTCCTGGTCAACAACGCGGGTACGGGCACGATGACGCCGTTCCTGGACCTGGAGCTCGACGACGTCCGCGAGGTCCTGGAGGTCGATCTGATCGGCCCCTTCCTGTGCGGGCAGCGCGCGGCCCGGCACATGATCCGGCAGGGCGACGGGGGCCGGATCGTCAACGTGACCTCCGTCCACGAACACCAGCCGAGGGTCGGCGCGGCACCGTACTGCGCGGCCAAGGGCGGTCTCGGCCTGCTCACCCAGGTCATGGCCCTGGAGCTCGCCGAACACGGCATCACCGTCAACGCGGTGGCCCCCGGCGAGATCGCCACCCCGATGACCGGCCAGGAGGACACCGACCCGCACACCGAGAACCGCCCCGGCGTCCCCCTCGGACGGCCCGGTGACGCCCGCGAGGTCGCGGCGGTGATCGCCTTCCTCGCCGGCCCCGACGCCACCTACGTCACCGGTGCGTCCTGGAGCGTGGACGGCGGCATGCTCCGGATGGGCCCGCAGGCCGGTTCGCACCTGGAGGGCGATGAGTGGCGGCGCCCCTGATCCGCGCCGCCGGGAGCCCTGCTCCGAGCCGCCACCGGGAGCCGCCTTCGCGGGTCGCGCTCTACGCTCTAGGTATGACCGAAAGCTCGAGCCCTTACATCGCCCACCCGCGGATCATGGTGCTCGGGGTCCAGCCGAGCACTCCGCCCTTCCGGATCGTGGAGATCGACGGCCAGATGGTCGGCGAGGCGCGGACCGTCACCGACGTCCTGGAGGCCGCCGCCGCGTTCGGCATCAAGGTCCACGACCTGGACGACCCGGACGTGGTCCGCTGGGTGGGCGGGGACAAGTTCACCTGGCACCGGCACTGACCGGCTGTGTCCGCCACCGGCACTGACCGGTTTCACCTGCCCTGGCACTGATCCGTTCCACCTGCCCTGGCACCGACCGGTCCGGTTCTCCCGGTCGAGCGCGGAACGACGCCGGGGCCGCACTCGCCCTCCACGCGTGCGGCCCCGGAACGAGCCGCCGGGCAGGCGCCCGCCTCACCCACGCCCGCCGCCTCGGCTGCGTCAGCTGTGCACCGCCCGGCTGAGCCGCCGCCCCAGCAGGAGGTAGCCCACGAGTGCCCCGGTGGTGTTGAGGATGACGTCGTCGACGTCGAAGGCCCGGCCGGTGACCAGGGCGCCCTGGGCGAACTCCACCATGAGCATGACGATCGCCGTCAGCAGCAGCACCCGCAGGATTCCACGCGTACCGGGTGCGAGGACCGGTACCAGGACGCCGAACGGGATGCCCAGCACCAGGTTCCCGCCGATCTGCCGGGCGGCGTCCCGCAGCTCGGGCTGGTCCAGATAGGCCCGCAGCGAGTCCCCCGGATTCAGGTTGGTGTGGGTCAGCGACTCCGAGGCGGGGGAGGGCTCCAGTGTCAGCCGGGCCAGCACGACGGCGAACGCGACCATGAACGCGAAGGCGCACAGCATCGCCAGCACCCGGAGCGGCCAGGGCAGAGGGCGGCGTTCGCGGTCGGCCGGTCGTGACGCACGCGCCGGCCTGACCCGCCGGGCGGCCCCGCCCGGCTTCGCGGGCTTCTCGGCCCGCTCGGTCCTGGCGGACTCGGGGGGCCTGGGTGGCTTGTCGGACTTGGCGGTGCGCAGGCGGAAACCGGCACGTGGACGTAGGGCTGTACGGGCCATGCGGTTCTCCAGTCGTCAACTTCCCTGCCTGGTAGGGCAGTTACCCGCGAACCGGCCGTCGATGCCGTCGCCGTGCCCTCGGTCGTCCCGCACTCGCGCCGGCCGTCGACGCCCTTTCGGAGCACTCCGGGCGGAGTCCCGCGCGCCCTCACCCCTACCGCGGGGTCATGGCGGCCGTGGCGGTTCTCCGCCCGGACCCCGACGTGCGGCCGGCACCCGGTCAGCCGCCGTAGCTGACCTTCACCTCCTTGAAACCGAGGGAACCCAGCAGACCCTTGAGCATGGTCGTGGTGTTCGTCTCGGCGCGCCTGGTCAGCTCGCTCTCCTTCGCCGCTTCGCCGATGTGCCTGACCGCCAGCTTCTGCACGGCCTGTTCACTGTTGGGGTTGTCCGAGAAGACGTCGCCCAGCCGGTCGAGGAGACCGCGCTGCTTGGAGACGGCGTAGGAGCGGTCCACGTTCAGGGCCGGTGTACCGAGCCTGGCGTGCGGGAGCCGCAGGGTGGCGGACGTACGGTCCTCGTTGACCGTCACGTCGTCGTCACCGACCTTGCCGAGGTCGACGTAGGCGTCGACGGTGCCCGCCCCCACGTACAGGGTGCGGGAGCCGCGGATCGCGTCGGGCAGGTACTTGGTGTCCTTCTCCAGGTCCACCACGACCTGGAAATTGCCGGAGGCGGCGTCGTAACGGCTGAGGTCCTGGATGGACGTGAGCAGTGCCGGCCCGGAGCGGTCGATGGTCTCCGTGCCGAACAGGTCCTTGAGGCCCGGCAGCACGCTCAGCCGGATGCCCGCGAAGAACACCACGAGCACCAGTACGACAGCGCTCACCGCCTTCGCCCAGCCCGGCATGCGCCTGGACACGCGCCTGATGGGAGTCGTCATGGCGACGGCCCTCCTTCCTACTGCTCGCTTTCCCCCCAATGGCCCCGCCAGACCGGATCGTTGGCCGATCGACACCGCTGACGGAGGCAAGGGGGCGCACGGACGCGAGGAACCCCGCCTCACCAGCGCGTCCGGCGACCCGGATGACGCCGCCCTGGATGACGGCGGCTCGGACGAACGCGCGCCGTCGCTCGCTCCGTCGCCGGTGCGGGTGCCGCCGGTGCCGACGCCGCCGGGCCGGCCCGGCGTGCGGTGGTCGGACGGCGGGCGCTCGGTCAGACTGGTCCTACCGGCATCGACGTGGGCCCCGACCCGGATGTTCCTGGTCCGCACGCGGGCGGTCCAGACGTACGGGATCACGGGCGCGGACAGCATGACCTGCTCCCGTGGACGGTCCGCGACCGGTTCTCGCCGGGCCCGTAGCATGAGCCCCGCCAGCCGGAATGATCATGCGAGGAGCAGGTCGTGCGAGACATCGCCGTGTTCAGCGGGAGCGCCCACCCCGAACTGGCCCAGGAGGTCTGCGCGCATCTCGGGGTGCCGCTCAGCCCCACCCGGGTCAGCCGGTTCGCCAACGACTGCCTGGAGGTGCAGCTCCAGGCGAACTGCCGCGAGCGGGACGTCTTCCTCATCCAGCCGCTGGTCAGACCGGTGCAGGAGCACCTGGTGGAACTGCTGCTGATGTGCGACGCGGCGCGCGGGGCCTCCGCCGGGCGGATCAGTGTCGTCATGCCGCACTACTCCTACGCCCGCTCCGACAAGAAGGACGAGCCCCGTATCTCGATGGGCGGGCGCCTGGTCGCGGACCTAATGGTCGCGGCGGGCGCCAGCCGGGTACTGGCGATGACCCTGCACTCGCCGCAGGTCCACGGCTTCTTCTCGGTCCCGGTCGACCACCTGCACGCGCTGCGCGAGCTGGCCGCGCACTTCCGGCGGTACGACCTGTCCCGGACCACGGTCGTCTCGCCGGACCTCGGCAACGCCAAGGAGGCCGCCGCGTTCGCCCGGATGCTCGGCGCCCAGGTGGCCGCCGGTGCCAAGCAGCGGTTCGCGGACGACCGGGTCAGCATCAACTCCGTCATCGGCGAGGTCGCCGGCCGGGACGTCATCGTGCTCGACGACGAGATCGCCAAGGGCAGTACGGTCCTGGAACTGCTCGACCGGCTGCGGGAGATGGGGCCCCGGTCGATCCGGGTCGCCTGCACGCACGGTCTCTTCGCCGACGGGGCGCTGAAGCGGATCGGTGAGCAGCCCGACATTCTGGAGATCGTGTGCACCAACACCGTGCCGGTGCCCGCGGAGGAGCGCACCGACAAGCTGCGTATCCTCACCGTCGCCCCGGCGCTCGCCGAGGCCGTACGCCGGATCCACAACGGTGAGTCGGTCAGCGCCCTGTTCGACGCGCCGCCGACCGAGTAGCAGGCCGGTCGGCCGAGGTCATCGCGCGGGCCCGGTCACACCGGGCCGGACGCCGACTCGGGCTGCTCCAGCGCCGCCTTCAGTGTGGGCATCGGCGGCAGCAGCCGGGCCAGTCCGGTGACCCGCAGCACACGCAGGGTGAGCGGATGCGTGCACACCAGGAGGAGTCGCCCGCCCTGGTCCAGCGTCCGGCCGCGGGCCCGGTAGAGCAGGCGCAGTCCGGAGCAGTCGAAGAACTCCACCCCGCTGAGGTCGATCACCACCCGGGCGTCGGGCTGCCCCGTCGCCCGGTCCAGGTACGGGATGATCTCCGCGGCCGCGGCGATGTCGATCTCCCCGTGGAACTCCAGGACCGTGTGTCCCCGCTCCTGGCGGACGCGCAGATGCCGGGTGAGCGGCGCAGGTTCCTGCTCCACGACGACCTCGCCTCCAACGGCTTTTGTCGAACTGCGGGAACCGCAGGTCACCGGGGCCGGGGCGACGACGCCCGCGTGCGCGGACGGGTCACCGGGCCACGCGTGGGCGCGCATGCGTTCCCCGCCCTGCAAGTTACCCTCGATGGAATGAATTTGAGCATGTTCGATTGACATATGTCTTCGAATTGCGAGCCGCGTGTCGGGTCGTGCGAGCCGTGCGTGGCGTCGTGGCCTACGACAGGGCGTGCCAGGCCTGGGTGAGTGCCTGGCGCAACTGCTGGGTCTGGTGCGGCGTGAGGTCCCGCACCATCCGCTCCTCCAGTTCCCGCACCGGCTCCGCGTGCCGCGCCAGCAGCTCGCGGCCCGTGTCGGTCAGCAGGATCAGCAGCTCGCGGCGGTTGCGGGGGTTGCGCTCCCGGCGCACCAGCCCGCGGTTCTCCAGCGACCTGACGAGGTCCGCGATCGACTGGGCGGTGACGAACGAGTCACGGGCCAGCTGTGCGGCCGACAGGCCGTCGTGCCGCTCCAGGACGGTGAGCGCGGTGTACTGCAGTGCGGTGATCCCCGACGGCTTGACCAGCTCGTCCAGATGGGATCGCACCACGAGCTCCACTTGTTTCACCATGTAGAGGAGCGACGGGGCCGCCTTGGTCGCCGGAGTGTCGAGCATGGGTTCACACTAGAGCATTGACAGGAAACCTGTCTGTAAAGAGACTGCGAACCAACAGGAATCCTGTTGGTTGAAATCTTGGCAATGAAGCTGAGGAGTGGCGATGACCACCTTCGAGATCGAACCCGGACAGCTGTTCATCGGGGGACAGTGGCGCGAGGCCGCCGACGGAGCGCGCACCGAGGTGGTCGACCCGTCCCGGGGCGCGGTCGTCACCACCGTCGCGGAGGCGGGCGCCGCCGACGTGGACGCCGCCGTGCGCGCGGCCCGCGAGGCCTTCGACGGTGGCGCCTGGTCCGGCCTGAGCGGACGCGAGCGGGGGCGCGTGCTGCACCGCGTCGCCGAGCTGATCCGGGAGAACGCGGACGAGATCGCCCACCTGGAGAGCCTCGACGTGGGCAAGCCGATCACGCTGTGCCACGCGGTGGACGTGACGAACGCGGCCAACGACTACGAGCACTTCGCGGCCCTCGCCCACTCCCTGCACGGCGCGCACCGCGACACCCCCATGAACGCCCTGGCCTACACCCGACGTGAGCCGCTCGGCGTGGTCGCCGCGATCACGCCCTTCAACTTCCCGTTGATCCTGGCCGGTTCCAAGATCGCCCCGGCGCTGGCGGCCGGCAACACGGTCGTGCACAAGCCGGCCGACGAGACCCCGCTCAGCGCCCTCTACATGGCCCGCCTGTTCCAGAAAGCGGGCGTCCCGGACGGCGTGGTCAACGTCGTCACCGGCGCGGGTCCGGTGGCGGGGGAGGCGCTGCTGCGGCACAGCGGCGTCGACAAGATCGCCTTCACCGGCTCCACCGCCGTCGGCCGGCACGCCGCGAGCGTGGCCGGCGAGGCACTCAAGCCCGTCACCATGGAGCTCGGCGGCAACGCGGCCCACGTGGTCTTCGAGGACGCCGACCTGGAGAAGGCGGTCGGCGCGGTCATCAAGGGCTTCGTCTTCAACACCGGGCAGTTCTGCATGGGCGGCCCCCGGCTGCTGGTGGCGCGCTCGGTGTACAGCACCCTGCTCGGCATCCTGGCCGACGCGGTGCCCGGCGTACCGGTCGGCGACCCGCGCGACGCCGGGACGGTCGTCGGGCCGATGGCGGGGGAGAAGCACCTGCGGAAGGTCGAGGAGTACGTCGCCCTGGCCCGCAAGGAGGGCGGCCGTGTCGTCTGCGGCGGTGAACGGCTCGATCTGGACGGCGGCTACTACTACAAGCCCACCGTGATCGCCGACCTGCCCAACGACTCCCGGGTCGTCCAGGAGGAGATCTTCGGCCCGGTCCTCACCGTGCAGCCCTTCGACTCCGAGGACGAGGCCGTCGCCCTCGCCAACTCCACGCCGTACGGCCTGGCTTCGGGCGTCCAGACCACCAACCTGGCCCGTGCCCACCGGGTCGCCGACCGGCTCCAGGCGGGCATCGTCTGGGTCAACGACTGGGCGATGCTCGACCCCGCGGTGCCGTTCGGCGGGGTCAAGGACTCCGGTTTCGGCCGTGAGTACGGGCCCGAGGCGCTCGGCGCCTACACCAGGGTCAAGTCCGTCGTCGTCTCGCTCGACTGAGCGCGCAGTCCAAGGAGTCCCGTGATGTCCCTCACCACCCGCGCCGCCGTCGTCGAGTCCGGCGGAGCGCCCTTCACCCTCAGCGACGTCCAGCTCGACGAGCCCGGCCCGCACGAGGCGGTCGTCCGCATGGTCGCCACCGGCCTGTGCCACACGGACCTCGGCGTGGCGAGCGGCGGACTGCCGTTCCCCCTCCCCGGAGTTCTCGGGCACGAGGGCGCGGGCGTCGTCGAGACCGTCGGGTCCGCCGTGACCGGGGTCGCCCCCGGCGACCATGTCGTGCTGTCCTTCACCTCGTGCGGCGAGTGCCGCAACTGCCGCGGCGGGCACCCGGCGTACTGCGCCACCTGGCTGCCGCTGAACCTCATCGGCGGCCGGCGGGCCGACGGCACCAGCACCATCAGCCGTGACGGCGAGCCGCTCGGCGGCCACTTCTTCGGCCAGTCCTCGTTCGCCGAGCGGGCGTTGGTCGACGAGCGCAGCCTCGTGAAGGTCGACCCCGAGGTACCGCTGGAGTCGATCGCCCCGCTGGGCTGCGGCGTGCAGACCGGGGTCGGTGCCGTCTGGAACGTGCTGAAGCCGGTCACCGGCGGCACGGTCGTCGTCCTGGGCGCCGGAGCCGTCGGCCTGTCGGCCGTGATGGCGGCCGCCCTCAGCCCGGCCGGCACGATCGTCGCCGTCGACCGGGTCGGCGAGCGCCTGTCGCTGGCCACGGAGCTGGGCGCCACCCATACCGTCAACGCGGGCGAGCGGGACCTCGGCGAGGCCCTCGCGGAGATCACCGGCGGTCAGGGCGCGGACGGCGTCGTGGAGACCACGGGCAACGTGGCCGTCCTGCGCCAGGGCGTCGACGCGCTCGCCGCCCGGGGCACCCTGGTCATCGTCGGCGCGCCGCCGTTCGGCAGCGAGGTGGCTCTGGACGTCAACGGGATGCTCGGCGGCAAGCAGGTCGTCGGTCTCACCCTCGGCGACGCCGAGACCCGGACGTTCATCCCCGCCCTGGTCCGGATGGTGAAGGAGGGGCGGCTTCCGCTGCACCGCCTGATCAGCACCTATCCGTTCGCGGACATCGACCAGGCGGTGCGGGACATGGGCGCGGGCAAGGCGATCAAGCCCGTGCTCACCTTCTGACCCAGGGATCGGCCGACCGGGAGGGGGTCAGTCGACCGTGAGGACCAGCTTCCCCGTGGTCCGGCCGGTGTCGCCCAGCGCGTGCGCCTCGGCGGCATCGGCCAGCGGGAAGGCGCCCGCGATCGTGGGGCGCAGCCTGCCCTGCTCGACGAGGTCCGCGATCGCCCGCATACCGGCCCGGTCGGCGTCCACGAGCATCCGAAGGGCCCGTACGCCGAGCCGCTCGGCCTCCTCCTGGAACTCGCCCGAGCCGACCGGCAGGATCGACACGACGACCCCGCCCGGCCGCAGCACGCGCAGCGACCGCACGGAGGTCTCGCCGCCGAGTGTGTCCAGCACGACGTCGACGTCCTTCACCTCCTCGGCGAAGTCCGTCTCCCGGTAGTCGATCGCCTCGTCCACCCCGAGCTCGCGCAGGAAGTCGTGCTTGCCCGCGCTCGCGGTGCCGATGACATACGCGCCCCGCGCCTTGGCGATCTGCACGGCGACATGCCCGACCCCGCCGGCCGCCGCGTGGATCAGCACCCGCTGGCCCGGCTGGAGGTCCGCGTTCTCGACCAGGGCCTGCCAGGCGGTCAGGGACACCAGCGGCAGCGCGCCCGCCTGCGTGTGGTCGATCGCGGACGGCTTGCGGGTGAGGGCGCGGACCGGGGCGATGACGTACTCGGCGTGGGATCCGTGGCCGAACGGGTACGGCAGCATGCCGAAGACCTCGTCGCCCGGCACGAACGTGGCGACGCCGATGCCGACGGCCTCGACCACGCCGGAGACGTCCCACCCCAGCACGAACGGCGGTCCGCCGAGGAAGCCGCCGGTCTCCCGGTGCTTCCAGTCGGTGGGGTTGATCCCGGCGGCGCGGACTCGGACCAGCACCTCGTTGGGGCGCGGCTCGGGGCGCTCCACCCGCACTTCCTCAAGGACCTCGGGACCGCCGAGGACGTCCTGGCTGATGGCTCGCATCGTGTTCACAGTGCTCATGGTGGAACAGCCTGCCGGGAACCGCCCGCCCGGGAAATGGCATGATTGCCAATATCCGATAGGATCGTGCCATGGGTGACGAGGAGCGGGTCGAGCGGGTCGTGGTGCTGGCCCTGGACGGTGTGTATCCCTTCGAGCTGGGCATCCCCAGCCGGATCCTCGGCGCGGCCGACGGGCGGTACGAGGTGCTGACCTGCACGGTCGACGGGCGCCCGGTGCGCACCGCCGCCGACTTCACGGTCGCCGTCGAACACGGCCCCGAGATCCTGCCCACCGCCGACACCGTGGTGGTCGCCTCCATGGCGACGTCGCACATCCCGGCCGAGCTGCCCGCCGACCTCGCCGGCGCCCTGGCGAGCATCCGCCCCGACGCCCGCATCGTCTCGATCTGCACGGCCGCCTTCGTCCTCGCCGCCGCGGGCCTGCTCGACGGCCGCCGGGCCACCACGCACTGGCAGGTGGTCGACGCGTTCCGGCAGCGGTATCCGGGCGTCGACCTGGACCCGGACGTCCTGTTCGTCGACGACGGCCGCATCCTCACCTCGGCCGGAGCCGCCTCCGGTGTCGACGTCTGTCTGCACCTGGTCCGCAAGGACCACGGCAGCGAACTCGCCAACGCGGTCGCCCGCCGCTGCGTGGTCCCGCCGTTCCGGGACGGCGGCCAGGCCCAGTACATCGAGCAGCCGGTCCCCGAGCAGGGCGCCGCGAGCACCGCCGCGACCCGCGCCTGGGCCGTGGAACGCCTGCACGAACCGCTGACCCTGGGCGACCTCGCCGCGCACGCCCGGATGAGCCTGCGCACCTTCGCCCGCCGCTTCCACGACGAGGTGGGCCTCAGCCCCGGCCGCTGGCTGATCCAGCAGCGGGTCGCCCGGGCCCGGCATCTGCTGGAGGCCAGCGACCTGTCGGTGGACCAGATCGCCGGCCGGGTCGGCTTCGCCACCGGCGCCTCCCTGCGCCAGCACCTGCACGCCGCGATCGGGGTGTCGCCGCAGGCGTACCGGCGGACGTTCCAGGAGGCGGTCCGCTGACCGTACGGTGCCGCCGCCGCGTCGGAAGACCACGGACGACGGCGGACCGCCAGGGTGGGCGTGCGGGCGAGGTCCGCGGCGCTGCGCCACTGGCGGCCGGGACGCCGACGGGATGCGGCGGCGGACGGATCCGGCGGTCGAGCGCGCGGCCGGGATCGTCCGGCGGACGCGTCAGCTTTCGTGAAGTCCCCGTGGTTCCAGCCGTGCACTGCGGTGGCCCTCCGCACGACTCCGCCGAAGGCGCCGACGGGGACCGTGTCCGGGCCGAGCCCTGGACGCCGCGCCGACCGCGCCGTACGGCGGTGGCGTCGGCCTGCGCGTCGACGCCTGCGACACCGGACGCCGGTGCGGCGACTGGCGGTTGCGGCTGACCGGCAGCACCTGGGCGGCGTACGCACGCACTCCGGAGTGCGTGGAGAAGCGGCCTGGGGCCCAGGAGGGCCGGAGCCGCACGCGGCGCTCACCTGCTGGTGTGCAGGGCGACCAGCAACTGCCACACCTGGTCGGCGATCTGCCGCGCGTCGGCGTCGAGCAGCCCGTGCAGCCAGTCGGCCAGGACCCCGGCGAAGGTGGCGGCGACGGCGGAGGCGACCAGGGGCGCGTCCGCCGCACCGGCCAGTTCGCGCTCGCGCAGGCTGTAGGACCGCAGGTCCCGGTGCAGCACCCGCCCCAGCGGGCCGCCGCCGCCCGGGGCCAGCAGTGCCCGGTACAGCGGGGTGTGCGGGGCGAGCGAGGCGAAGAACTCCGCCAGCGCGGGCGGCGCGTGCACCGGGTCGGGCCGTCCGCGCCAGGCGTGCAGCGCGTCCACGGCGTCGCGGACGACGTCCGCGCAGGCGTCGACCGCCAGTTCCTCCAGGTCGGCGTAGTGCACGTAGAACGTGGCCCGGCCGACCCCGGCCCGCCGCACCAGCGCGGCCACGCCGACCTCCGACAGGGGCCGTTCGGCGCACTCGTCGAGGAGGGCCCGGCGCAACCGCTCCCGGGTGCGGGCGGCCCGCGGGTCCCCGGCCCCGTCCCGGCTCACCGCGCGAGCAGCACGGCGCCCAGGGCGAGCGCACCCGGCAGGGCCTGCGCGAACAGGATGCGGCGGTTCGCCGTGACGGCCCCGAACACGCCCGCGACCACGACACAGCACAGGAAGAACACCTGGGCGCGGAAGCCGGTCGGATCGGCGGCGATCAGGCCCCAGACCAGACCGGCCGCGAGGAAGCCGTTGTAGAGGCCCTGGTTGGCGGCCATCGGCGCGGTCGTCCGGGCCGTCTCGTCGTCGAAGCCGTGCAGGCCCCGGCCCGGCTTCTTCCGCCACAGGAACATCTCCAGCACCAGGATGTACACGTGCAGGGCGGCCACCAGCCCGACCAGCACGTTCGCGACCGTCTCCACGCGCGGGGCGCTCCTTCGTCTTCAGCAGTCTTCAACAGGTCTCGTCGGCAGAGAACCTGGACAGGTGTCCATGATACATGGACACCTGTCCAGGTGACGGGCCGCCGACTGAATCCGGCGGCTCGGGATATCCGCAAGGAAGAGGGCGGCGGGGCACGACGCCTCGCGCCCCGGACCCTTCGGAGGAGACATGGCCTTGGTGAAAGCGGGCGTCATCGTGCTCGACTGTGCCGAGCCCGAGAAGCTCGCGGTGTTCTACAAGGAACTGCTGGAGGCCGAGCAGGTGCACGAGAGTGCCAACCGGGTGGAGATCAGGGGCGGCGACGGGTTCCGGCTGGCGTTCCGCCGCGACGTGAACGCGACGCCCCCGAGCTGGCCCCGCCCCGAGAACGCCCTCCAGGCCCACCTGGACTTCCTGGTGGAGGACCTGGACGAGGCGGAACGCAAGGTCATCGGACTCGGCGGGCGTCCACTGGAGACCAAGGACGCCACCGGCCCGTACGAGGAGCGCGGGTTCGCCGACCCGGCCGGCCACTCCTTCACGATCCGCCTCGTTCCGTCGACGGCGCCCAAGCAGGGCTGAGATCCGCCGAGCAGGACTGAGCGCAGTCCGAGCGGGCCGGCCGGGGACCGAGGGGGTGCCGTCCGGATCATCCCGGACGCGGGGTAAACCGGACGGCACCCCCTGGATCAGTCCCGGCCGCCCTTCTCACCGGCCGGCCAGACACCGGTGGAACGCTCGATCGCGGTGGCGCCCGCACGGTCCACCGCGCTGCGCACCACGGCGAAGATGGCGCCCTGGACCGCGGCGGCCAGCAGGATCTCCCCCCAGCCGCGGTCCCGGTCGAGGGCGTCGGGCGCGTCGTCCTCGTGCCGGATCGCCTTCCAGGTCTTCTGGAAGGCCAGGCCCGCCAGGGTTCCGCTGGTCCAGCCGAGCACGAAGCCGAGGGGCTTGTAGGCGATGGGCAGCTTCTTCTTCTTTCCCACGTGAATCTCCTTGGTCAACGGGTGGGTCGATGGTGTGCGGGGACCGCCTCGGCGGGCGGCACCGGACCCGGCGGCGTTCCGTCGCCGAACGGCCGGCCGCCCAGCTGCTCCCGGTGATGGGGGGTCAGCCAGCCCGCCAGGTCCGGCCCGAGCGGCACGACGCCGGTCGGGTTGATACCGGCGTGCACCTGGTAGTAGTGCCGCTTGATGTGATCGAAGTCGACCGTGTCGCCGAAGCCCGGTGTCTGGTAGAGGTCACGCGCGTACGCCCACAGCACCGGGTTCTCCGTCAGCTTCCAGCGGTTGCACTTGAAGTGACCGTGATAGACGGCGTCGAAACGGACCAGCGTGGTGAAAAGCCGGATGTCCGCCTCGGTGATCGTGTCGCCGACGAGATAGCGCTGCCGGGCCAGACGCGGTGTCAGCAGCTCCAGACGCCGGAAGACGCCCGCGCAGGCGGCTTCGTACTCCTCCTGGCCGGTCGCGAAGCCCGCCCGGTACACGCCGTTGTTGACGTCCTCGTAGACCTCCGCCATCACCGAGTCGATCTCGTCGCGCAGCGCCCGCGGATACAGGTCGGGTGCCCCTTCCCGGTGCAGGGCCGTCCACTCGGTGGCGAGGTCCAGGGTGATCCGCTGGTAGTCGTTGGTGACCAGCCTCCCGCTCGGCACGTCCACGACCGCGGGCACGCTCACCCCGCCGGGGTAGTCCTTCTCCCGCTTGTCGTAGGCCTCGCCGAGGTAGCGGATGCCGAGCACCGGGTCGCGGCCGTCGGGGTCCAGGGTGAACCGCCAGCTGCGGTCGTCCTGGATCGGGTCGGCGACGGCGAGGGACAGGGCGTCCTCCAGGCCGAGGAGCCGCCGGGAGACCAGCGCCCGGCTCGCCCACGGACAGGCGCGGCTGGCGACCAGCCGGTAGCGGCCGGCCTCCACCGGCCAGCCGTCCCGGCCGTCGGCGGTGATCCGGTCCGCGAAGTGACTCCGGGACCGTTTGAACGCCTTCCTTCCGTACCCGCTGTTGCCGTCCTCGCCGGTGCCCATCGTTCCTCCCTGCCTGTGCTCCGCGGTACGCCCGCCGCTGTGGCCCGCGGTGCGCCTGCCTCGGAGAACGCGTTCCCCGTTTTCCGCCGACGGCACGGCGTGAGTCGAAACGACGCGGGCAAGCGGCGGAGGTGACAGAGACAACCGCACGACAGAAGGCAGACCGCAAGACCCGCGTCACCGTGCTCGTGGCGCTCGCCGCGAACCTGGTGATCGCGGTGGCCAAGGCAGTGGGCGGCCTCCTCGCCGCCTCCCCGGCACTGCTCTCGGAGGCCGCGCACTCCGTGGCCGACAGCCTCAACGAGGTGTTCCTGCTCGCCGCGCTGCGCCGCAGCCGCCGACCCGCCGACCGGCGCCATCCCTTCGGCTACGGCAAGGAACGGTTCTTCTGGTCGTTGCTCGCCGCCGTCGGGATCTTCGTGATGGGCGGCTGCTTCTCCTTCTTCCAGGGCGTCGAGGCCCTGCGCAACGGCGCCGAGGAGAAACTCAGCGGGTACGTGGCCGGCCTGGTCGTGCTGGCTGTCGCCCTGCTCGCCGAGGGGGCCTCGCTGCTGCGCGCCCTGTACCAGGTGCGCCGGCAGGGTGGCGGTGTGGACGGACTGCGCGATCCCGCCCTGCGCACCGTCATCGCCGAGGACGGCACCGCGGTGGTCGGCGTCACCCTCGCGATGGCCGGCATGGCGCTGCACATGGTCACCGGCCAGGTCGTGTGGGAGGCGTCCGCGTCACTGGCGATCGGGGTGCTGCTCGTCTACGTCGCCTTCCGGCTGGGACGCGACGCGCGGGACCAGCTGATCGGGGAGGCCGCCGAGCCGGAGGCCAGCGGCAGGATCCGGGCGGTGCTGGACGCCCAGCCCGAGATCGACAGCGTGGAGGCGCTGTTCACGATGAAGATGGGCCTGGACTCGCTCCTCGTGGCCGCCCGCGTCGACCTGATACCCGGCATGGACAGCGAACGGGTCGAGGAGGTCGCCGTACGCATCAAGCGGTCGATCGCCAGTACCGTCCCCGGGACGGACCAGATCTTCCTGGACGTGACCGACCGTCCCGCCGAGGAGGCGCGGGAAAGCCCCGCCGCGACGGGGGAGCGCGGCGGGGCCTGACCATCGAATGCCCGGCGGACGCGAGTCCATGCGTGCGCCGGGCGGAACTTTTTTCCGAAGCGGCCGGCGCTACTCGACGGGATCCAGCACGAAGACCGGTATGTCCCGGTCCGTCTTCTCCTGGTAGTCGGCGTACGCCGGGTAGGCGGCGACCGCGCGCTCCCACCACTCGGCCTTCTCCGCGCCGGTGACCTCACGGGCCGTCAGATCCCACTTGCGCGGACCGTCCTGGAGCTCCACCCGCGGGTCGGCCTTGACGTTGTGGTACCAGACCGGGTGCTGGGGCGCACCGCCCAGGGACGCGACGACGGCGTACCGGCCCTCGTGCTCGACGCGCATCAGCGGTGTCTTGCGCAGCTTGCCGCTCTTCGCGCCCCGGGTCGTCAGCAGGACGACGGGCAGGCCCGTGTCCAGCAGTGTGGTCCCCTCGGTGCCGCCGGAGCTCTCGTACAGCTCCACCTGTTCGCGCACCCACGTGGTCGGGCTGGGTTCGTACTCGCCCTCAAGAGGCATGGCATCCGTCCCATCGGTCATCGACTACTGCTCGTTCGCACGCAGTCCAACATCCGCACGCGCGGAAATCATCCGTGTCGTCTGCCCCAGCGGCTCCGCATGACGCCGCCCGGCCATTACCTCGCCGGTAATCGCCCGCACCGACCAGGTACGGCACAGTCGTGGGCGAACCGGCACCACAGCCGTCCGTCCGACGAGAGGGCCGCCCCGTGACCACGACCACCGACCCGACCACCCGCGCCGTCGTCGGGGAACTGCTCGCGCGGATCGGCGCGGGCGACCCCGAGCGGATCGCCGAGCTGTACGCCGAGCGGACCGACTGGCGGCTCAACTGGCCCGAGGACGAGCACGGCCGCGCCGCCACCCCCTGGATCCGGCACCGCGCCACCCGCGCCGACGCCGCCGCCCACTTCCGGGACCTGGCCGCCCACCACGTCGCCGGCCAGGACGCGACCCGGATCGAGCGGATCCTGGTGGACGGCGCCGACGCCGTGGTGCTCGGCGAGATCCGGCAGACCGCCGCCGCCACCGGCCGGCCCTATCGCGCCCGGTTCGCCCTGCACCTCACCGTCGAGGACGGACTGATCGTCCGTCATCACGTCTACGAGGACAGCCTCGCGGTGGCCCGCGCCTTCACCCCGTGACCGCCGGGCTCCTCACGACGGAGCCACCATGCGCACCGCCAGGACCGTGATCACGCCGCTCGACAGCAGTGCCGTCACCAGCCGGCCCCGGTGCCCCGTCAGAGCCCGGCCCAGCAGCGCGCCGCCCCCGGCGAGCAGCACCTGCCAGCTCGCGGACGCGGCGCAGGCCGCCAGCACGAACACCCCCTGTTCCAGGGGCCGTACGGCCACCTCGGCACGGCTGCCGAGCACCAGGGCCGCGAAGTAGATCACGGTGGTCGGGTTGAGCAGGGTGATCCCGAGCAGGGCCAGGTACGCCCGTGCGGGGCTCGGGGGCGGCGGCTCGGTGCGGAGGGTGAGCCGGTGGCCGCGGTACCGGCGTACGGCCGTGACCGTGCCCCCCACCGCCAGCGCGAGCAGCACCAGGGCGGAGGTCCACCGCAACGGCCCGAGCACCGGCCGCAGCACGCCCGCCAGGGTCGCGCCCCCGAGGGTGGCCGCCAGGGCGTACAGCCCGTCGGCGGTGGCGATGCCGAGCGCGGCACAGACCCCGGTGCGCAGGGACGTACGGGCGGTGAGGGAGACCAGACAGGTCGCGACCGCGCCCACGGGAACGGCGATGCCGTACCCCGCGAGCAGACCCGCGACCAGGGCGCCGGTCACGAGCCCGTGAACCTGGGTCCCCGCTCTCGGCCGGGCTGCTGTCGACGGCACACCGGGCGGACGTCGGCGGTGGTCGGCGGCAGGAGGACAGCGGTCGTCGGCATGGCCAGATCCTGCGGGTACGGCCCCCGCGACGACAACCCGTTTTCCGGGGCGGTCACCCGGATCGCGGACGACCGGGGTGTGCCGCGCGCCCAGGTGGCCCTCGCCTGGCTCCTGCGGCAGGACACGGTGGCCGCACCGATCATCGGCGCGTCCAGGCCGCAGCACCTCGAGGACGGTGGCCGCCGTCGAACTCCAGCTCAGCGACAAGGAGACCGAGGAGCTGGAGCACCCGTACACCACCCGGCCCGTCGTCGGGCACTGAAGGGTCCCGAGGAGTGCGGCAGATCACGGGGCCGTCGACGACGGGCCGCAGCCGGCGCGCGGCCCGGCCGGCGGGGGCGCCGGGTGCGGTCCGCGCGGCGCGATCCGGGGCTCCGTACGGCCCGCGCCGAGCGGTCCAATGGTTGCCACGTGATCCGCGTAGACCGGCGGGACACGGGATGGGGTGGCCGTTCAATGGTTTGAGCGGTCCGGGCCGACGGGCAAGTGAATCCCATTTCCGAATACGACGTCGATATGGCGGCAATCCGGAAAAGCCGACGGGTTGACAGCGAGTCAAATACCGACGGCGGGGACGCAATGCGCAAAACCGGGGGATCACTTGTTCCAGCTCGCTGGCCTGTGCAAAGGTGTGCGTTGTCGGCGCACGTACAATGAAGTTTCCCCTGTGCGCACGAGGCCGCTCCTGTTCGCTCCCCACGCTCCAAAAGAGCTGTATCCGGCGGACGTTCGAGATGCCGAACCCTGTGCGGGTGGAGTCCGTCGCGCCTGTCGGCGGCACCGCATACCGATTGGTATGGACTTTGTGTAGCACGTCCTCGGAGGAATGCCGCAGTGAATGACGCAGGCCTGTCGAATTCCCCGGCTCCCGCGCGCCCGTCCGAGGCCACGGACGAGCAACTGAGTGCCGAGCTCAGGAAGTGGAGTGGGGCGACGCCCGCGTTGCAGCCCGTCGGTGAACTCCTCGACCGGCACTGGGAAGCGGCCTTCGCCTACGCCCGGTTGTGCACCGACGGCGCCCACCCCGCGGGAATGCTCACGACCGCCGCCTTCACCCGGCTCTTCGGGGAGACCCTGCGCCAGATCGGACCGACCTCCGCGTGGCGGCCGCACCTGCTGGTCACCGTCCGCCGTATCGCAGCCGAATGGGACACCGACCGCAGGCGCGAGCAGCTGCATCCGGAGCTGAGGACCCAGGGCGACGGCGGAGACCGGATCGCGGCGCGGCTGCTGCCGCCCGCGAACCGGCGGCTGCTCTCGGGGGCGTTCCAGCGGCTGCCCCAGTCGGCCCGCTGCCTGCTGTGGCACATCGAGGTCGAGGCCGAACCGCTCGCCGTCCCCGGCGCCCTGCTGGGGCTGGACGAGGAGGACGCCCGCGTCGAACTGCGGCGGGCCCACGACCGGCTCCGCGAGGAGTGCCTCCAGGTCCACCGCGAACTCGCCCCCGAGCAGGAGTGCCGGCACTACCAGCGACTGCTGGACGTGAGCTACCGGCGCGGCGGCGTCGACCTGGACGCCGACCTGCGCGGCCACCTGGACGGCTGCGAGCACTGCCGGTACACCGCGGACCAGTTGCACCAGTTCAACCAGGGCATCGGCGGTGCCCTGGCCGAAGCGGTACTGGGCTGGGGCGCCCACGCCTACGTGGCGGCGCGCGCCCGCCTGCACCCCGCCCGGGACGAGAGGGACACACAGCTCGCGGCGCCGCCGAAGGAAGCCTTCTTCCCGGTGCCCGAGCGGATCCCGGGCGAGGCGTTCTTCCCGGAGCCGCGGAGGATCGCGGGCGAGAACTTCTTCCCGGAGCCGGAGAAGGCCACGGGTGAGGGCTTCTTCCCCGGCCCGGGGCCCGTCCCGAACGAGGCGTACTTCCCCGCGCCGGTGACCGCCTCGAACGAGGGGTACTTCCCCGCGCCGGTCGCCGTCCCGGACGAGGCGTACTTCCCGCAGCCGGGGCCCCCGGTCATGCCGGACGCGGAGGAGACCGCCTCCGCACCGACCGCGCCCGTCGGCCCCCGCACCGGCTCTCGTGCCTCCTCCCGCAGGTCCACCCACAAGTCCCCCCACAAGTCCGCCCGCCGGGTGTCCCGCCGCAACCTCAGCGCGGCCGTCCTGACCGTCGGCGGGCTGATCGTCCTCCCGCTGGTCCTGTGGTCCTCCCTCGGCTCCTCGGACGGGACGCCCCAGGCGGACGACGGCCGGCCCTCCGACGCCCCCGGCGGCAGCTCGGGCACCTCGTCGTCCGACCCGTCCTGGGCCGACGCCGGGGACGCGGAGCAGGGCACCATGCGCGGCCGGCTGCACAACGTCGCCTCCGGGCTGTGCGTCGGCATCGTCGGGGAGAAAGCCGTCGAGGGCGCGGAGACCGAACTCACGGAGTGCTCCTCGGACCGCGGCCAGCAGTGGTCCTACGAGCCCGATGGGCTGTTGCGCAGCGCGGAGACCCCCGATCTCTGCGTGGACTCCCGCCTCGGCTACTCGGTGCGACTGGCCCCCTGCACCGGCACGGCCAAGGCCGCGACCAGGAACGTCCGCTACGACTTCACGCTCCAGGGCGCCCTCGTACCCCGCTGGAACCAGGACCTCGCCCTCGCCCCCGCGGCCACCGACGCGGGGGGCGCCCTGGTCGTCAAGACCCGTGACGACGGCTCCGCCCAGCGCTGGGTGATCGACACCTCGAAGACCGACCTCCAGATGGAGGTGGTCAACTGGGACGTCGGCAGCACCGCGTCGCGGACCCCCGAGCCCACGCCCACCCCCGAGGCCCCGACGAGCCCCACCCCGACGCCCACGCCGTCCGCGACCCCGTCGACTCCGCGGGCCACCCCGACGCCGACGCCCACGCCGCCGAACCCGTACCCGACGGCCGCGCCCTGTTCCCCATATCCCTACTGCTCGGGGGGCGGCCAGTACGGCGGCGGCTACGGCGGTGGTTATGGCGGCGGATACGGCGGTTATGGCGGATATGGCGGCTACGGCCCGTACGGCTACGGCCCGTACGGCGGCGGTGGCCGCTGACGGGGGCTCAGGCCCCGACGACCTGGAGCGACGCCCACAGGGCCAGCACGGCGGGCACCAGCGCGGCCGGGACGGAGAGCAGCCCGAGCCGGGTGAACGTGCCGAGTCCGACGTCGTGCCGGTGCTCGTGCGCGATGCGCCGCCACAGCAGCGTGGCCAGCGACCCGGCGTAGGTGAGGTTCGGACCGATGTTCACGCCGAGCAGCACCGCGAGCACGGCGCCGGGTCCGGCCGCCGCGGTGAGCGGCAGCAGGACCAGCACCGCGGGCAGGTTGTTGATCAGGTTCGCCAGTACGGCGGCCAGGACGGCGATGCCGAGCAGCGCGACCGGCCCCGTCCCCTCCGGCAGCACGTGCCGCAGGGCGTCGGCGAGGCCGTGGTCGACCACGGCGCGCACCACCACGCCGAGCGCGAGGACGAACGCCAGGAACGCGGGCGACGCCGCCCGCAGCACACCGGACGGTGTGGTCCGCCGCCGCAGGAGCGCCCGGACGGCCAGCACGAGCGCCCCCGCCAGCGCGGCCCAGGCCGGCTCGGTGCCGAGGGCGGAGGTCACGACGAACCCGGCCAGCGTGCAGGCGACGGTGACCAGCGCGAACAGCGGCAGCTCGGGCGCGTCGGCCGGATCGGGGGAGGGGGCGGCCCGCGTCAGCTCGCGGCGGAAGAAGCGCCGGAAGACCAGGTACTCGGCGGTGATCGCGACCAGCCAGGGCAGCGCCATCAGCGCGGCGAACCGGGTGAAGCTCAGCCCGCTCGCCGTGAACGCCAGCAGATTGGTCAGGTTGGACACCGGCAGCAGCAGTGAGGCCGTGTTCGACAGGTGGGCGCTCGCGTAGGCGTGCGGCTCGGCGGCGACCCGCATCCGGGAGGCGGTGGCGAACACCACCGGCGTCAGCAGCACCACCGTGGCGTCCAGGCTGAGGACCGCGGTGATGGCCGACGCCAGGACGAACACCGCTGTCAGCAGCCGCCGCGGCGATCCCGCCGCCCACCGGGCCATCCACGCCCCGCACGCCTGGAACAGACCCTCGACGGCACAGAAGTGGGCGAGCACCAGCACCGCGGCGAGGAACCCGATCACCGGACCCAGCCGCTCGGCCTCCTGCCGCGCGTGCTCCAGCGAGATCGCCCCGGTCGCGATCACCACCCCCGCCGCCGGGACCGCGACCACCGCCTCCGGCCGTCCGAAGGGCCGCAGGACGGCCCAGGCGAGCACGGCGACGAGCAGGACGACGGACAGGGACTCGGCGAGCGGGGTGTTCAGGACCGGATCCTTCGGAACGCGGCGACGACGGACCCGGACATGAAAGCAGGCCAGGGTAAGAATGCCGGGGTCACCCCGGACGGCCGCGCGGGGCGCCCCGCGCGGCCGTTGCGACGCGGCGCGGCCCCGCCTTCCTCACGCCCCGGTGCCCGGGCCGAAGGGGATCAGACGCACCGACGACTCGTTGCCGGACACCGGGATCTCCCCGGCCTTCCACGCCACCTTCAGCGGGTCCCGCTCGTCCGGCGGGGTCACCAGCAGCGACGCGGGAGTGGCCGCGCGCGCCCCGCTGATCCGGGGGGCGGCGAACGACAGCCCGGCCCACGCGCTCTTACCCGGGGCCAGCGTGACCGTCTCGGCGGTGCCGGCGGACCGCTTCGGGTCCGGGCCCAGCTGCCTGCCCGCGGCGTCGAGGAACGCGGCCCCCGGATAGCCGCGCAGGGTGCAGGTGCGGCCGGAGGTGTTGGTCAGGACGAGGGGGAAGTTCTGCTGCCCCGCGCCCGGGTTGTCGCGGCCGACGGACGCGCTCAGCTCGGAGGTGCGGCAGCGGCCACCGTCGGCGGTGGCCGGGGTGTCGGTCTCGCCCTCGGTCGCGGTGCCCGTGGCGGAGGGACTTGGCGAGGCGGTCGTGGCGTCGCCGGTCGCGGGCGGGCCGGACACCGTCCGCGCGGGGCCCGCCGGGTCGTCTCCGCCGCCGCACGCGGTCAGCAGGCCGAGCACCGCGACCGCGCCCGCCGTCAGCCCGGCCGCCCGCCGAGCGCCCTGGGACGTCTTCGCCATGTCTGTCTCCACTCCCGGAGAATCTCGCGCACGGGGCACTGCCTGCCGACCCACGTGTGTCCGGCGCCCTGTGCCCCGGCACCGGGGGTCCGATGGGGACGGGCGCGGAACGGTTCGCGCGCCGCCCTCGGGAAATCGTGTCACTTTCCGACGCGTCCGGCCTCCAGGAGGCGTACCCGGCCTCCCGGATCCGGCCGGTCGCCGAGGCACGGTGCCGCCCGGCCGCCGCACCCGCGCACAGCCGCCGCCGTCGGCGACCGTGTGCCGGGGTGAGCGCGGCCTCCGAGACCCCGCGGACTGCTCCGGAGCCGCCTGACCGGCCCACCCGACAGGCTCACTCCTGCTCGACGAGCGTGACCTCCGCCCAGATCGTCTTGCCCTCGGCGGTGTGCCGGCTGCCCCAGCGCTGGGTGAGCTGGGCGACCAGGAGGAGGCCCCGGCCGCCCTCGTCCCATGTCTTGGCCCGGCGCAGGTGCGGGGCCGTGTGGTTGGTGTCGGACACCTCGCAGATCAGCGTGGCCGCGTCGTGGATCAGCCGCAGCCGGATCGGGTGAGCGCCGTACCGGATGGCGTTGGTGACCAGCTCACTGACCACCAGCTCGACGGTGAACGCCGCCTCGCTCAGGCTCCACAGAGCGAGCTGGGCGACGACCTGCTTGCGGATCGGTGAGACGAGCGCCGGGTCGGCCGGGATGTCCCAGGTGGTGACCTGGGAGGCGGGCAGTCCCAGGGTGCGGGCCAGCAGCAGGGCCACGTCGTCCGGGGCGCCGCCCGGCGGGAGCAGGCTGTGCAGGACGCGGTCACAGGTCTCGTCCAGGGAGCCGGTTCCGGCCGCCAGCGCCTCGCACAGCAGCGTGTGACTGGCGTCCATATCCCGCTCCCGGGTCTCGATCAGGCCGTCCGTGTACAGCGACAGCACGGTGCCTTCGGCGAGCGCGAGCTCGACCGACTCGAACGGCAGCCCGCCCAGGCCCAGCGGCGGACCGGGCGGCAGATCGACCTCCCGGGGCGTGCCGCCCGGCGGGAGCATGACGGGCGCCGGATGCCCCGCCCGCGCCAGCGTGCAGCGCCGCGACACGGGGTCGTACACCGCGTAGAGGCAGGTGGCGCCGACCTCGCCGGGACTGCCCTCCCCGCCGGCCTCCGCGGACAGCCGTACGACCAGGTCGTCCAGGTGGGTGAGCAGCTCGTCCGGGGCGAGGTCGATGTCGGCGAGGGTGCGGACGGCGGTGCGGAGCCGGCCCATCGTCGCCGAGGCCTGGATGCCGTGGCCGACGACGTCGCCGACGACCATCGCGACCCGCATGCCGGACAGCGGGATCACGTCGAACCAGTCGCCGCCCACCCCCGCCCGGGCCGCCGGGAGATAGCGGGAGGCCGCCTCCACGGCGGCGGTGCGCGGCAGCGACCGGGGCAGCAGGCTGCGCTGGAGGGCGAGGGCGGTGTCACGCTCGCGGGAGTAGCGGCGGGCGTTGTCGATGCAGACGGCGGCCCGGGCGGTGACCTCCTCGGCGAGCAGCACGTCGTCGCGGGTGAACCCGTCCGGCCGCCGGAAGCGGGTCAGGACGGCCACGCCGAGGGTCTGGCCGCGGGCGAGGATCGGCACGGACATCGTGGAGTGGATGCCGTACTGCTCGATCCGTTCGAGGCGTGCTTCGTCCCAGGACAGCCACTCGGTCAGATCACCGGTCTCCGCCGAGGCCACGATGGTGTGGCCCGCCACCAGCGAGTCGGCCTGCGGCGAGTTCGCCGGGTACACGTCCACCTGGCCCGGCTTGGCCACGGCCTCCGGGTCGCCCGGGTTGACCGAGCGGTGAGCCGCCCGGCGCAGACTGACCGGCGCGGTCAGCCCCCCGGTGGAGGGCTCCCCGCCGGCCTCCGCGGGGTCCAGCAGATCGACACTGACGAAGTCGGCCAGGGCGGGCACGCAGACGTCCGCGAGCTCCTGCGCCGTCCGGGTGACGTCGAGGGTGGTGCCGATGCGGACGCTCGCCTCGTTCACCAGTTGCAGCCGCTCCCGCGCCAGGTACTGCTCGGTGAAGTCGTGGGCGGCGACGCACACGCCCCGCACCCGGCCCGTGTCGTCGGTGATCGGCGCCATCCGCGCCAGCCAGGCGTTCATCCGGCTGTGGTCGCCGATCGGCAGGTAGGTGCGTACGTCGTGCCCCCGGCCGCTGGTGAGCACCTGGTGCAGATGCTGCTCGATGTCCGCGCTCTGCGCCCGGGCGCTCAGCTCCGACACCTTCAGCCCCCGTACCCGCTCCTCGGGCAGCCCGAGCACCTCGGCCATGGCGGAGTTCATCCGGCGCAGCCGCAGCCGCTCGTCGTAGATGGCGACGGCGCAGGGGGACTGGAGGAGCTGGGCCCGCTCCAGGGGGTCGTCGGGCGCGACCGGGCCGTCGCCCTCCAGCGGGGTGATCACGAGCCAGTGTGCCGGGCCGTCGCCCACCGGTGCCCGGTGGTGGACGAGCAGCCAGACGGTCACCGTCGAGCCGTCACGGTGACGCAGGGTGAGCGTGCCGTCCCAGCGGGGTTCCCGGGGCACCGGCAGCGCGGCCGGGTCGGCGAGCAGGCCGGCGGCGGGACGGCCGAGGACCTCGGCGGCCGTGTGACCCAGGAGCCGACGTGCGCCGTCGTTCCACTCGACGAGCGTGCCCGCGTCATCGATGACGGCCCGCGCCGTTGCGGCGTCGTCGGACGGGTACACGGGGCTCATCGGCGCCACTCCATTGCGCACACTCACAGTGAACAGATGCTTTCACTCGGGTTCCAGCCTAGTGCGTCGGGAGCCCGCGCGAACGGGGAACCCCGGTACGGGCGGCTCGGTGGCCGGGTCCCGGTCAAGGGGGAGATCCGGCCGTTGTGGCGTCCGGGACAGAAGCTCGCCCCCGCACTCTTGACGGGCCGGAGTGGCAGGCAGTCAGAATCTGTTTGGTCACGATCAGTTGTGAGTACTTCTGGGCCCTGATGAGGGAGAGCCGCCATGCAGGTCACTCGCAGATCGGTCCTGCTCGCGTCCGCCGCCGCACCGGTCGCCGGAGCGTTGCCGGGTTCCGCGGTGGCTCGCGCCGCCGGGGCCGCGGGCAGCTCGTCCGGCCGCAGCACCGTCGCCCTGCGCGACGGCTGGCGCTTCGCGCTGGTCGACCCCGCCGGGATCACCGACCCGACCGGTGAGTACGCCGACGCCGCCGCACCCGGGTACGACGACTCCGGATGGCGTCAGGTCGCGGTGCCGCACGACTGGAGCATCGAGCTCGCCCCGACCACCCGGCACGGCACGACCAGTGGCACCGGGTTCTTCCCCGGCGGCCTCGGCTGGTACCGGCTCGCCTTCACCCTGCCGCCCGCGCTGGCCGGCAAGCGGATCTCGGTGGAGTTCGACGGCGTCTACATGGACGCGTACGTCCACTGCAACGGCACCGAGGCCGGCCGGCACCCGTACGGCTACACCGGCTTCGCCGTCGACCTCACCGACCTGCTGCACACCGACGGGACCACGGAGAACGTGCTCGCGGTCAGGGTGCGCAACCGCCTGCCCAGCAGCCGCTGGTACTCGGGCAGCGGCATCTACCGCAAGGCCCGCCTCGTCGTCACGGAACCGGTGCACGTGGCCCGCTGGGGCACCCACGTCACCACGCCCGAGATCACCGCCGGGCGCGCCACGGTCAGGGTGGAGACCTCGGTGGTGAACGCGTCCGGCGCCGCGAGCGAAGTCGAGATCCGGTCCCGGATCAAGGACCCCCGCGGTCGTACGGTGGCCCGGACGGCGACCACCGTCACCGTCGCCGGACAGGCCACACAGGCGCATGAACTCGCCGTCCCGGACCCCCAGCTGTGGGACCTCGGCTCGCCCCGCCGCTACTCCGTGGAGACCGAACTGCGCGTCGGCGGCAGGACCGTCGACACCTACCGCACCCCGTTCGGCTTCCGCACCTTCCGCTTCGACCCGGACGAGGGCTTCCACCTCAACGGCACCTACCACAAGCTCAAGGGCGTCGACCTGCACCACGACCTGGGCGCCCTCGGCGCCGCGGTCAGCAAGGACGCGATCCGCAGACAGCTGACCATCATGCGGTCGATGGGCGTCAACGCCTTCCGCACCTCCCACAACCCGCCCTCGCCGGAGATGATCGAGGTCTGCGAGGAACTGGGCATCGTGATGCTGGTGGAGGCCTTCGACTGCTGGCGCAGCCCCAAGGTGCGCTACGACTACGGCCGGTTCTTCGACGAGTGGTCCGACCGGGACCTCGCGGAGATGGTGCTGGCGGCCCGCAACTCGCCCGCCGTCCTCATGTGGTCGATCGGCAACGAGATCTCCGAGTTCACCTCCCCGGCCGGCCTCGCCATCGCGGACCGCCTCATCGCCGGCATCAAGGCGCTCGACGCCACCCGCCCCGTGGTGATCGGCTCCCACCGGCACCGCACCGTGCCCGCCGTGGGCTCCCCGGGCGACCTCATCCTCGCCAAGCTGGACGGCCTCGGGCTCAACTACAACACCGCCAAGTCGGTGGACGCCCTGCACGCCCGCTACCCGCACCTGTTCCTCTTCGAGTCCGAGTCGTCCTCCGAGACCTCCACGCGCGGCGCCTACCAGGAGCCCGAGCGGCTCAACACCGGCGAGAACCACACCCCGGGCAGGCGGGAGACGTCGTCGTACGACAACAACCTCGCCTCCTGGACCATGAGCGGGGAGTACGGCCACAAGAAGGACCGGGACCGCAAGTGGTTCGCCGGGCAGTTCCTGTGGTCGGGCATCGACTACATCGGGGAGCCCACGCCGTACGACGTCTTCCCGGTGAAGGCGTCCTTCTTCGGCGCCGTCGACACGGCCGGCTTCCCGAAGGACATGTACTACCTGTTCCAGAGCCAGTGGGTCAGTGAGCCCATGGTCCACCTGCTGCCGATGACCTGGAACCACCAGGAGGGCGACACGGTCGAGGTGTGGGCGTACGCCAACGTCGACACCGTCGAGCTGTACCTCGACGGAAAGTCGCTGGGCGTACGGAAGTTCGACCGGAAGAGGACCACCGACGGCCGGGAGTACCTGGAGACCACCGAGGCCACCGGCGACGACAAGACCTTCACCGACGGCCCCTACCCCGGCAGTTACACCAGCCCGAACGGCAGCGCGGGCAAGCTCCACCTGACCTGGAAAGTGCCCTACCGGCCCGGCGAGTTGAAGGCGGTGGCGCGCAGCGACGGCAGAGTGGTCGCCACCGACGTGCTGCGCACGGCCGGGAAGCCGCACGCCGTACGCCTCACCACCGACCGCACGGCGCTGCCCGCCGACGGCCGTTCACTGGTCTTCGTCACCGCCGACGTCGTCGACGCCCGCGGGGTGGTGGTGCCCGACGCCGAGCACCTGATCTCCTTCGACGTGCGGGGCGGCTCGCTCGCCGGACTCGACAACGGCCGGCAGGAGAGCGCCGAGCGGTACCAGGCCAGTACCCGGACCGCCTTCCACGGCAAGGCCCTCGCGATCGTACGGTCCGGAACCGACCCGGGGACGCTCAAGGTGACCGCGCGGGTGCGGGGCCTGCGGTCGGGCACCGCGACCGTGCGCACCACGCCCGCCCGCTCGGCCGCCGTCACCTCGCCGGCCGTGTTCACCCCCGACCATCCGGCGCCCCCGGAGTACCCCTTCGCGGACGCCAGTCACTCCGGCCGCCCGGACACCCTGCCCGCCGCGATGCTGGACGGCGACCCGGCCACCGGCTGGTCCAACGCCTTCAGCAAGGCGGCCACGGCCCTGCTGCCCGCGGTCGACGGCGCCCGCGCCGAGGACTGGGTCGCCGTGGACTTCGGACGCACGCGGACCTTCGACCGGGTGGAGGTCTCCTTCACCCTGGGCGCGACCCACAGCCTGCCCGCCTCCGCCGAGGTCGAGGTGTGGGACGGCCGCGCGTACCTGCCGGTGAAGGGGGCGGCCGTCGAATGGGCCACCGCCTCGGACGCGCCGACGGTCGTCACCTTCGACGCCGCCCGCGGCTCCCGGCTCCGGCTCACGCTGACCAGCGCCCACCCGGGCGAGGCCCGGGGCGGGATCCGCGTCAGCAAGCTGGAGGTGCCGGCCGTCTGAGCCGCTCGCCGACGGTCCGGACGGCAATCAGTCCCGTCCGGACCGTTGACGGGGCGTCACGCCTGCCACAAGCATGGCCTTCGTCCGCATCTGGGAGCGCTCCCACGCGAGCGTCGCCCGCACCTCCCCCGAGGAGCCCAGACGTGAAACGACGCAGAACCGCCCTGCTCTCCCTGACGGCCCTGCTGGGGTCGGCACTGGTGGGTCTCCCCGCCTCCCAAGCCGCCGCCGACGAGGTCGAACAGGTCAGGAACGGCACCTTCGACACCACCACCGCCCCCTGGTGGACCAGCAGCAACGTCACCGCGGGCCTGTCCGACGGACAGCTCTGCGCGGACGTGCCGGGCGGCACCGCCAACCGCTGGGACGCCGCCGTGGGCCAGAACGACCTCACCCTGGTCAAGGGAGAGTCCTACCGGTTCTCCTTCACCGCCAAGGGCGCGCCCGACGGCCATGTCGCGCGCGCGATCGTCGGCCTGTCGGTGGCGCCCTACGACACCTGGTTCGAGGTGAGCCCGCAGCTGAGCGTCTCCGGGAACGCCTACTCCTACACGTTCACCTCGCCCGTCGACACCACCCAGGGTCAGGTCGGCTTCCAACTCGGCGGCAGCGCCGAGCCGTTCCGCTTCTGCATGGACGACGTGTCGCTGCTGGGCGGAGTGCCGCCCGAGGTGTACGAGCCCGACACCGGACCCCGGGTCCGCGTCAACCAGGTCGCCTATCTGCCCGCCGGACCCAAGAACGCCACGCTCGTCACCGACGCCACCACGAAGCTGCCCTGGCAGCTGAAGAACGCCGGCGGCACCGTGGTCGCCCACGGCTGGACCGTCCCGCGCGGCACCGACGCCTCCTCCGGACAGAACGTCCACTCGATCGACTTCGGCGCCCACAGGAAGCGGGGCACGGGGTACACCCTGGTCGCCGACGGCGAGGCCAGCCGCCCCTTCGACATCGGCACCGGCGCCTACGACAGGCTGCGCCTGGACGCCGCGAAGTACTACTACACCCAGCGCAGCGGCATCGCGATCCGCGACGACCTGCGCCCGGGCTACGGCCGTCCGGCCGGCCACGTCGACGTGGCACCCAACCAGGGCGACGGGAACGTGCCCTGCCAGCCGGGAGTCTGCGACTACACGCTCGACGTCACCGGCGGCTGGTACGACGCCGGAGACCACGGCAAGTACGTCGTCAACGGCGGCATCTCCACCTGGGAGCTGCTGAGCACGTACGAACGCGCGCTGCACGCCCGCACCGGGCGGCCCGCCGCGCTGGGTGACGGCACCCTCGCCATCCCGGAGAGCGGCAACAAGGTGCCGGACCTCCTCGACGAGGTGCGGTGGGAGCTGGACTTCCTGCTGAAGATGCAGGTGCCGGACGGGAAGCCGCTGGCCGGCATGGCCCACCACAAGATGCACGACGAACAGTGGACCGGCCTGCCGCTGCTGCCCAGCGACGACCCGCAGAAGCGCGAACTGCACCCGCCGAGCACCCAGGCCACCCTGAACCTGGCGGCGACGGCCGCGCAGGCGGCCCGCCTGTACCGGCCCTACGACAAGGCGTTCGCGGCGCAGGCCCTGGCCGCCGCCCGCAAGGCCTGGACGGCCGCGCTCGCCCACCCCGCCCGGTACGCCGACCCGGACGACGGCATCGGCGGTGGCGCCTACGCCGACTCCGACGCCACCGACGAGTTCTACTGGGCGGCGGCCGAGCTGTACCTCACCACCGGGGAGAAGCCGTTCGCGGACCACGTCCTGAACTCGCCCGTCCACACCGCCGACATCTTCGGCCCGCTCGGCTACGACTGGGCCCGGACGGCCGCGGCGGCCCGGCTGGACCTCGCGACCGTGCCGAACAGGCTGCCCGGCCGCGACAAGGTGCGCCAGTCCGTCGTCAAGGGCGCCGACCGGTACCTGGCCACGCTCACGGCACATCCGTACGGCATGCCGTACGCGCCCGCCGACAACGTCTACGACTGGGGCTCCAACCACCAGATCCTGCACAACGCGGTCGTCATCGCCTCCGCGTACGACATCACCGGCGGCTCCAAGTACCGTGACGGTGCCCTCCAGAGCATGGACTACCTGTTCGGCCGCAACGCGCTGAACATCTCGTACGTCACCGGCTACGGCGAGGTCGACGCGAAGAACCAGCACAGCCGTTGGTACGCCCGCCAGCTGGACGCGAGCCTGCCGAACCCGCCCGACGGAACCCTCGCCGGCGGACCGAACTCGAGCATCCAGGACCCCTACGCACAGAGCAAACTCCAGGGCTGCGTCGGCCAGTTCTGCTACATCGACGACATCCAGTCCTGGTCGACGAACGAGCACACCATCAACTGGAACTCCGCCCTGACCCGGATGGCGTCCTTCGTGGCGGATCAGGGCTGACCTTCGCACGCTCCACGAGTTCCCCCGGCCGCTCATGGGCGGTCAGGGGGTGGAGCCGGGCCTGATCGAGCGGCCGGCGCACCTCGACGCCCTCACCGTGCGGCAGCCGCTCGATCACGCCGGTCTCCCGGCCGCGCCACGCGCTCCCGGTCCCGGTCCCGGAGCTGGAGCCCGAGGCGGACGCGCCGGGCCCCCCGCAGGGCGGCGCCCCGCCGTTCCGCTCCCTCGGGTACCGCGGGCGGACTGCTGTGACCAGGGGACATTTACGAGAAAGTACCCGAGCGGTACCGTGGTCGCATGCCTGCTCTGAACGTGGAATTCAGCGATCGCGAGCTGGAGGACCTGCGGCAGATCGCCAAGGAACGCGGTACGTCGATGAAGGCGCTCGTGCGCGAGGCCGCCGCGGCCGACATCGCCCGGCACCGGGCCCTGCAGGAGGGCGCCGAGGCGTTCCGCCGCTTCTTCGCCTCCCACGCCGACGAGTTCGCGGCCGCCTTCCCCGAGGACGAACCGCACAGCCGGGGCGCGGGGCGGGTCGCCTGACCGATGGCACCCGTCGTCCACATCGACGTGCCCTGGCTGCTCCAGCGGCACGAAGAGGTTCTGCCCGAACAGCCCACGATCAACGACTTCTCCGCGCTGGTGGCCGCTGTCGCCCGGCACCGCGTCGACCCGCCCCGCCTCGGCGTGGACTCCGACGCCGCCTGGCGGGCCGCCGCCCTGCTGCACACCCTCGCCCTGCTCAAGCCCCTGCCGTCGGCCAACGCCCGCTTCGCCTGCGCGACGGCCGTGGCGTACATGTTCGTCAGCGGCGCCGGCATCGACCCGCCCTATGGCGCCCTCGTCGACCTCGCCCGCGATCTGATCTCCGGCAAGACGGACGTGTACGGCGCCGCCGACCGGCTGCGCTCCTGGCAGATCTGAGGCCGGCGGCAGGCTGCGCGGGGTGTCCTCGGGGCCGCCGACCCAGGGCGGGAGAAACAGGGTCGGCGGCCGTCGTCGCGCAGAAGTGCCGCCGTCCTGCGCGGGGCCTCGAGGAAGGCCGCCTTCAGTGCACTACGGGCAGCCGCGCGCCGGTAGCGTGCGCGGCGCTCCGGCGCGTGCGCGTGCTTCACACGGGGCGCATGCGCTCGCGAAAACCGGTGCGCATTCGATGAGTCGGCGTCGCACGTGACGTTCTTTCCATGAGGTGGAGGTCGCTCCCGCGCCTTGTTGGCCCTGAGCGAGTGTGCGAGGGTGACCATTCGGTGCGGGGGTGAGGACCGGTCCGCATTCGTCCCGCGGGGATCCGGGGCGGACCGTGCCGGCGAATTCACGCTCCTCGCGCCCCGCCATAAAGGTGCCGCCCTCCCGCGCTCCTTTTCGGCGACCAGAACCTCTGCGTCCTCCGAACGCGTGGGAAGGAATCCGTTCAGTGTCCACCCCCCACCCCCCTCGCCCGCCCTACCCGCCGCCCGGCGGGATCCACGGGGAATCCGACGAGAGTCTCGGCGCGGCTCTCGGAGGCCGCCCGGACCGTGAGGTCACTCCCGCCGTCGCGCTGCTCATGGCCCGGCACTGGCAGCCCGCCCACGAGTACGCGGTCATCTGCCTCGCCTCCCGGGCGGACACCGCGTCCATGGTCACCGCCGCCGCCTTCCACCAGGTCCTGGACCGGCTGACCGTCGGCGAGCCGGCCGTGGCGCTGCGGCCCCGGCTGCTGCTGGCCGTGCGGGACACCGTGCTGCGATGGTCGGCCGAGGAACGGATATCCGGTGTTCTGCCGGATCTCGGGAAACCCGCGGGCGGCCGCGGTATGCGCACGGCCAAGTCCATCACGCCGGAAAACCGCAAACTGGCCGAGCGGTCATTCCATGCCCTTCCCGGACTTGCCCGATGTGTGCTGTGGCATGTGGAGGTCGAGGGGGAGTCCATTACCGTTCCCGCCGCTCTCCTGGGCATGGATACCGACATCGCGTCGGCAGCACTCGAACAGGCGCGTGAAAAACTCCGGGAAGGATGTGTACATGCCCATCGACAACTCGCCCCGACCAAGGAATGCCGCTTCCACAACCGCCTCCTGGACGTTCCCATTCGCCGGGGCGGTGCCCTGCTGCCGGATGTCCGGCAGCATCTCGGGGAGTGCCCCCACTGCCGTAACGCGGCCGAACAACTGAGCCATTTCGAGGGCGGGCTGGGGGTCCTGCTCGCCGAGGCGGTGCTCGGCTGGGGCGCCCGCCGCTACCTCGACACCCGTCCCGCCCGCCGTCAGCCCCAAGCGGGGGCACGCGCCTCCGCGCGGCACGGCGGCGGACGTCGGCGCCTCCTCAAGGGCGTCCCGGCGCTCTCCCCGGCCCGCCGCCCGGCCCCGGGCGGTCCGCGTTCCTCGCGGACGCTGCTGACCTCGGTCGGCCTCGCCTCCGCCGGGCTGCTCGCGACGGCGCTCGTCACCGGCCTGTGGTCGGCCGACGACGGCGTCGGCCCGGCCGCCCCCACCAGCGCGAACGGCGGCCTGGGCGCGGCCCCGGGCACCGGCTCCCCGTCCCCGCCCACGGCGTCCTCCGGCACCGCCCAGCTCCCCGCCGTACCGGGACGCACCAGGCTGCGCAACGCCGACGCCGACCTGTGCCTCGACATCAAGGGCGAGCCGGAACCGGGGGCCGGGACCGGACTGGCGGTGTGCTCGACCGCGCCGACCCAGCGGTGGGAGTACGAGAACGACGGGCTGCTGCGCAGCGTGGCCGACCCCGACCTGTGTCTGGACTCGCACGCGGACGCCGGTGTGGTCATCCTCGGCACCTGCGCCGGGGAGAAGGCCGAGCGGGGCGACGACGTGCGCTACGACCTCACCGTGCGGGGGGAGTTGCTGCCCCGCTGGGACGAGCGCCTCGCGTTGACCTTCACCACCGACGAGGCGGGCGCCGACATCGTCGTCAAGGTCCGTGACGCCTCCGCCGAGCAGCGCTGGCTGACCGGCCCGGTGTCGACGGCCGGTCCCGGTTCGCTCTCGTTCACCGGGACGCAGGGGCCGACCGCCCGGCCCGTGGAGCTGTCCGACCGGACCTAGTGCCCTGGCAGGCAACGTTCGCCCCGTCGCGACGCCCGGCACGCCCTCTCGCCGCACCGGCCGAAAGCCCAAGTACATTCAGTACGAGGGCTTCCGGCCGGCACGCCGAGAGCACGCACCAAACGCCGCTCCTTGACGGGCGAACGTTGCCTGCCGCGGCACTAGCGGACGGGTCTGACACCGGCCCTCCTCTCCCCGCGCCCGGCCCGGTGACCGGCGGCAGCGCTCCGTCGACGGCCCGGGCGTCCCCGCGTCGGGCCGGGCGTGGGCGTGTGCTCCCTCAGGGCGCGTCCGGGGGCGTGTCCTGAGGTGCGGTGTCGGGCCCCTGGGCCCGTACCCGCTGGACGTGTTCGAGGGAGTCCCGCAGCTCCGCCAGCCAGTCGTCGGTGTGCCGCTGGACCAGGCGCACGCACCAGGCGAGCGCGTCACTGCGGCTGCGGGCCACGCCGCCGGCGATGAGGGTGTCCAGGACCTGGCGTTCCGGCTGCCGCAGCCGGGTCATCACGGGGGCCGCGACATGCGTGAACAGGGCGCGCTCACCACCGCACTCCACACCCCAGGAGACCTTCCGGCCGTACCGGTGCTCGGCGTCGCGCGCCACGGCGACCCGGGCGTCCCGGGTCCGCTCGCGGAACTCCTGGATCCGGCCCTGTACGGCCGCCTCCCGTTCCGCGGCCGGCGCGTCCGGCGCGGTCCGGGGCTCGGCGACGCGGCCGACCACGGTGATCTCCTCACGGTCCACCGTCACCTCGACCAGTTCCTCGAACAGGTCGTCGGGCAGGCGGCCGGCGAACCAGCCGCGCAGCTTCTCCTGCTGGTCTGTCGTAATCATGTAATAACCATTACTCGATCCGTGGGTGAACGCAAGGGATCGGAACGGGGTGCGCCCAGGGCTGAAGCGGAATGTTTCAGGCCTATTGCCGAGCGGGGGGAATCCGGCCATCCGGCCCGATCGGCCGATCAAGAACCGCTCACCGTAGGGGCCGACCAGTTCGAATTCCGTGACTTCGCGCCACTGATTCAACACGCAAGGTTACTGAAACCCGGGGGTCCGATGTGAGTTTCGGCGGCGGACTCGGCAGACTCGCGCTCGCCGCCCTCCGGCACCGATCGGGCCGGTCGGCGGTACACCCTCGAATCGAGCGGAAGGATGCACACAATGCGGAACACCGCGCGCTGGGCAGCGACCCTCGGCCTGACGGCCACCGCCGTCTGCGGCCCCCTCACCGGAGCCGCCCTCGCCGCCCCGCCCACCGCCCCGACCACGCTCTACGCCCCCTCGGCCCTGGTGCTCACCGTGGGCCACGGCGAGAGCGCGGCCCTCGCCACCCCGGAACGCGCGGTCACCCTGGCCTGCGCCCCGGGCGCCTCCGGCACCCACCCGGCCGCCGCCTCCGCGTGTACGGACCTGCGCTCCGCGGACGGGGACCTGGACGCCCTCACGGCCAGGAGCGACGTCCTGTGCACCAGGGAGTACGACCCCGTGGTCGTCACGGTCGACGGCGTCTGGCGGGGACAGCGCGTCTCCTACGAGCGCGTCTTTCCGAACGAGTGCGTGAAGAGCTCGCACGGCAGCGTCTTCACGTTCTGAAGGACCGGGATCGCACGGTCCTCGTGACCCTCCCAAGGGCCCGCGGATGGGGAGTGCCGGCCCTGGCACGAGGACCCGCGATCCCGCACCCGGGGTCGGCGGACGGAGTGGGGCCGTCCGCCGGCCCCCTGGGTCAGCCCGGCCCGGGGTGCGCCGACCGGCCTGACAGCTCGCCGGGGCGGGTCCGCCCCGCCGTCAGGCGCGGTCGCGGTGGCTGGTGTCGCACCAGGGGTAGCGGCGGCTGCGGCGACAGGTGCACAGGGCGACGCGGAAACGGTCGGAGGACACCGTGGTGCCGTCCTCCAGCTCCACCTCCACCGGGCCCTCCACCAGCAAGGGCCCCCGGCGTTGCATGGCGATCCTGCGCGGCTGCTCAGACGGGGAGTTCGGCACGGACGACCACCAGCTCTTCCTTCTCGTCGGCGTCGGACAGCAGCCCGCGCTCCCGCAGCCACTCCCGTCGCCCGCGCAGCACCGGGCCGAAGTCGATCCGGTGACGGCGGGTCACGGAGGCTTTCAGACCGGACCCGCGCAGGTGCTCGATCGTCCGGCCGGGGTCGCTCAGCGCGGAGTGCACCATCAGCAGCACCCCGCCGGGCCTGAGCAGCGTGGGCGCCTCCCGGCAGATCCGGTCCAGGACGAACCGTCCGTCACCGCCCGCGTCCCAGGCGCGGGCCGGGCCACGGGGCGGCCGGCTGCCCGTCGGGGCGGGCACGTACGGCGGGTTGGTGAGGATGAGGTCGAAGGACCGGTCCCGCACCGGAGCGAAGAGGTTCCCGCGCCGGATACGCACCGGCACCCCGGCCATCCAGGCGTTCATCCGCGCGGTGCACACCGCGCGCCAGGACACGTCCACCGCGGTCACGCGCGTGCCGCGGCGGGCGGCCTCGATGGCCAGGGCTCCGCTCCCGGTGCCCACGTCGAGGACGTCGGCACCCGGCGGGAGCGGCTCTTCGGACAGGGCCCCGGCCAGCAGGGCGGTGTCCTCCTGCGGGGCGTACACACCCGGGAGGACCAGCGGCAGCACCAGAGGATTCACGGCGCCCGGGTACCCCAAGACGCTCCTGGGATTCCAGAGAGTTCTGAGGTCAGGGGAGTGCGCAGGGACGACCGGCCCGCGTTCCAGTCGTCGAGCAGCCGCGCGCCCAGGCGGCCCTCGACGAATTCCGTGGCGTCGATGCCGAAGGTGACGTCCGGCGCGAGATGCGGCTCCTCCTCCAGCAGTCCGCCGATGACCTCCTGGCGCACGACCTGCTCGTGCACCGCGTCCGCCTCGACATGCTCGTCGTAGAAGAACTCGGCGGCGGGACCGGCCCCGGTGCGCCGCATCGCCTCGGCCAGCCTGCGGGAACCGGGGGAGGAGGTGATCTCCACCGCCGCGAAGTGGCCCACCAGGGCGCCCCGCAGGGAGCGGTGCAGGCCGAACAGGGACATCAGGTTCACCGTGACCAGCAGTTCCGCACAGGCCGCGTCCAGGTAGTGGCCGTACGTCGTGTCCAGGTCCAGGTCCGTCATCAGGTCGGCGAAGAGGCGGGCGTGCACCCGGTCGGGGCGGCCGCCGCCGTACTCGTCGAACTCCACCGCCGCCATCCCCGCCTTGGCCCGGCCCCACAGCCGGGGCAGCACCCAGGCGTGCGGGTCCGCCTCCTTGAGGTGGTACAGGGAGCGCTGGGCGGCGTACTCGCGCAGCTGCCACAGCTCGCCCTTGTCCCGCAGGTGGTGGGAGACGCCCGTGCCGTCCACCGGCTCGACCAGGATCTGGGCGAGCGCGTCGTCGACGCTCTCGTGCACGGGGGTGTCCGCGCGCAGGGCGGACAGGTAGCGGTGTTCCAGCGCGGCCCGGGTCCGCAGCAGGTCCGGGTCCCACTCCAGCTCCGCGGACACGTCCGCGAAGCCGCGGTAGTGCAGCTCGTAGCAGACGTACAGGGCCAGCTGGAGGTCGTCGCCGTAGACGGGCGCGTCCTCGATGTCCTCGGGGTGTGGCAGCGGTCCGGCACCCCGCAGGTACTCCATGACGGCTGCCGACACCGCGCCCCGGGCGGTGGGCAGCCGTGGTTCCTGACTCTCATGTGGCATGCGCGTCGGGTACCCCGCAGGTGGCGGACCATCCGCGGGCGTGGAGCGGGCGGAGGGGGGGTACCCCGCAGGGGCGCGCGGCCACGGGGAACGGCCCGTGGGCGCGCGCCCGCACGGATCAGTCGCCCTCCGACTCCTCCTGGGCGCGTGGGTTCGGGGTGATGGCGTCCGCGGCCTCGCCCCGGTGGCCCCGCCGCTCCGCGGGGTCAGGGGTCCGGGTCTGTGCGTCCTCGGCCTCGCGCAGGACCTCGTCGAGCGCGGTCTCGGCCGGCTTGTCGGTCGTCCGGTCGTGCTTCCCGGTGTCGGTCACGGCTTTCCCCTTCTCTCCTGCTTCTTCGTTCTCTTCCCGCTTTTCTCTCCACTGCCGGGTTCCCGGTTCAGCTGGTCGCTGTCGCGATGTGCAGCGGTACGGGGTCCGGGGGAGGGATCTCGTCGCTGCGGCGGGTGATCTCCGCCCACCAGGACGGGCCGTCCTCGATGTGCCGCAACAGCACACCCTCGCGGATCGCCCACGGACAGAGCGTGAGCGTGCTGATCCCGGTCAGCTTCATCGTCGTGTGGGCGACCACCGCGCCGGCCAGGCTCTGGGCGGCGCGCGGCGCGGAGATGCCCGGCAGCAGCGCGCGTTCGGCGGCGGGCAGGGCGGCCAGCCGGACGACCGCGTCCCGCAGGGCCTCCCGGTGCAGCCGCCGTTCCACGAACGGGCCGTGCCGTCCGGGCGGGGCCCCGCACAACCGCCCCAACTGCTGGAAGGTGCGCGAGGTGGCCACCGCCGTGTGCGGTCCCTCCCAGCGGATCCGCCCCGCCACGTCCCGGAGCTGGTGGCGGACCTTGCGCCGCAGCGCCCGTACCAGCTCCGGCGGCGGCGGATCCTGGTCCGCGAAGAAATCATGGGTCAACCGCCCCGCCCCGAGCGGCAGGGAGGCCACGAAGTCCGGCAACCGGCCGCGGCCGAAGGCCACTTCGAGCGAACCGCCGCCGATGTCCAGCAGGGCGAGCGGTCCCGACCGCCAACCCATCCACCGGCGCGCCCCGAGAAAGGTGAGCTCGGCCTCCACCTCGCCCGGCAGGGTGCACAGGTCGACCCCCGTCCGCGTCCGGACGGTCCGCAGCACCTCCTGGCGGTTGGGGGCACCGCGCACCACCGCGGTCGCGAAGGCCAGCGGGGTCGGCGCGCCCCAGCGGGCGGCGGTCCGGCTCGCCGCCTCGACCGCGTCCACGAGCCGCTCGACGGCCTCCTCGGGCACCGGGCCCCCGGGTTGCACCTGTTGGGACAGTCTCAGACGCCACTTGGCGGTGTGCACCGGCAGTGGGACCCCGCCCTCCGCGTCCGCGACCGCCAGTCTGACCGTGTTCGATCCCACGTCCACCACGCTGATTCGCATGGCCCGTGGGTACCCACTTGACTGATCGTCCAACGCGGGCCGCCGCGCGGGGCTCCGGCCGACGCACCTCGGCCGGTGGCAGCGAAGAGGGCCGCCGTCTCCCTGCGGACGGCGGCCCCTCGGCCCTCGGCGGCTCGGCCGGAGCGGATCACATGTGGACGACCGGTGCCGCGTCCGGGTCCTGCCGGGGCACTCCGCGCCGGTAGAGCAGGACCGCGATCAGTGTGCCCGCGGCGAAGAAGCCCGCCGACCACCAGAAGGCGGTGGTGTAGCTCTCGATCGTGGCCTGTGCCCGGACCAGCCTGCTGCTCGGGTCCTGGCCGGCCAGGTAGTCCGTCGCGGCGCTCGCGGCCAGTGTGTTGAGCAGGGCCGTGCCGATCGAACCGCCCACCTGCTGCATGGCGTTGACCGCGGCGGAGGCGACGCCCGCGTCCTCGGCCGCCACTCCGCCGGTGGCCAGCTGCATGGCCGGAGGCATCACCAGCCCGAGGCCGGCACCGATCACCACCAGCTGCGGCAGCACCGCGCTCGTGTAGGCGGAGCCGACGCCGATCCCGGTCAGCCACGCCATGCCGAGCGCGGAGATCGCGAAGCCCAGCGGGATGACCGCCTTCGGTCCCATCCGCGGCACCAGCACGGTGGTGCCGACCTGGGCCGTCACCATCAGCGCGGCCACCATCGGCAGGAACGCGACGCCGGTCCTGGTGGGGCTGAAGCCCAGGTTCAGCTGGAGGTAGTAGGTGAGGAAGAGGAACACGCCGAACATGCCCGCGCCGGAGATCAGCACGGCCAGGAACGAGGCCGCGCGGTTGCGGTCCAGCAGGATGCGCAGCGGCAGCAGCGGGTGCGCGGCCCGGGTCTGCCACCAGGTGAACGCGGCCAGCAGCACCCCGCCGGCGATCAGGAAGCCCCAGGTCGCCGAGGAGTCCCAGTCGTGCGTCTCGGCGTTGGAGAAGCCGTACACCAGGGAGAACAGGCCGGCGGCCACCAGCACGGTGCCCGGCACGTCCAGCTTGGAGTTCGTGGCGTCACGGTGGTGGGACAGCAGCAGCCAGCCGCCCACGAAGGCCACGACGGCGATGACGACGTTCACGTACAGCGTCCAGCGCCAGTCGAAGGCGTCGGTCAGCACGCCGCCGAGCAGCAGGCCCACCGCGCCGCCCGCGCCGGCGATGGCGCCGTACACGCTGAACGCCTTGGCGCGCTCGCCGGCGTCGGTGAACGTCGTGTTCAGCAGCGACAGCGCGGCCGGGGCGAGCAGTGCGCCGAAGGCGCCCTGGAGGGCGCGGGCGGTGACCAGCATCTCGAAGCTGGTCGCGGCGCCGCCGAGCGCGGAGACGGCCGCGAAGCCGACGATGCCGACGAGGAAGGCCGGCTTGCGGCCGAAGAGGTCGGCGATCCGCCCGCCGAGCAGGAGCAGGGAGGCGAACGCCAGCGCGTACGCGGTGACGATCCACTGCCGGTTGCCGTCGGAGAACCCCAGGTCGGCCTGCGCGGACGGCAGGGCGATGTTCACGATGGTGGCGTCCAGGACCACCATCAGCTGGGCCAGGGCGATGACCGCGAGGATCCACCACTTCTTGGCCGCGGCGGCGCCCGGCGCCTCGGCGGCGCCCTCCCGGCCGCCCTGGGTCAGGGTCTTCTGCGTCATGGATCCACTCCAGGGAAGTCGTCCGGGTAATGACTACGTAAACGAAACTGTTTCGTACGCATCGAGGTTAGACCACTTCCAGCGAAACGACAAAGTTTCGCTGAGCGCTGAGCGCTGAGCGCTGAGCGCTGAGCGCTGAGCGGGGAGCCGGGAGCGGGGGAGGGCTACGTCATCTGCCGCCGCACCAGCTCGTGCAGCCGGCCACCGGTGTCCGCGAGGAGCTCGGCGGGCGGACCCTGCTGGGCGACCCTGCCGTCCTCCATCACGATCACGCGGTCCGCGTCCAGCACGGTGGACAGGCGGTGCGCGATGACGATCCGGGTGGCGTCGAGGGCCTTGGTGCTCTCGATGACCGTGCGCTGGGTCTCGTTGTCCAGGGCGCTGGTCGCCTCGTCGAAGAACAGGATGCGCGGACGGCGGATCAACGCCTGCGCGATCATGAGGCGTTGGCGCTGGCCCCCGGAGATCGCCCCGCTGCCCGCGACGATGGTGTGCAGGCCCATCGGCATCCGCCTGATGTCCTCGGCGAGCCCCGCCATCTCGGCCGCCGCCATCGCCTCCTCCGGCGTGTACGGCTCGGTGCCGCAGATGACGTCCAGGATCGAACCGGTGAACGGCTGCGCGTGCTGGAGCACCACCCCGCACTGCCTGCGCACGGCGGACTGGTCGAGCGCGGCCAGGTCCTGGCCGTCGTAGAGCACACTGCCGGACACCGGCCGGTCGAAGCCGATCAGCAGCCGCAGCAGCGTGGACTTGCCGCAGCCGCTCGGGCCGACGACCGCCACGAACTCGCCGGGGCGGATCCGGAACGACACGTCGTCCAGCACCAACGGCCCGTCCTCCGCGTACCGGAAGGAGAGCCCGCGGGCCTCGACCGCCCCGGTCAGCGGTCCCGGCCGGGTGCTCGCCCGGCGCACCTCGGGGGTGGCCTCCAGCACCGGCTTGATCTCCTCGAACAGCGGCAGCGCGGCCACCAGGGAGACGAAGGAGCCGGTCAGCTGGGTGACGGCGGTCAGCAGCATCGTCACCGAGGTGTTGAAGGTGAGGAACGCGGCCGCCGACATCGCCCCGCGCGCCGGGCCCGCCAGCAGCATGAACATCAGCAGCGTGCACAGCGGCAGATACACCGCGCCCATCACCGTGGTGAGGTTCTTGATGCGCCCCACCTTCTGTTGCAGCTCCCGGCTGCGCGCGAACTGGGAGGCCCAGGCCGCGTAGGCGTAGTTCTCGGCCGCCGCGATCCTGAGCTTCGGCAGGCCGCGCAGGGTCTGGAAGGCCTGGTTGTTCAGCTTGTTGCCGAGCACCACCAGGCGCCGCTGCCAGCGCACCTGCCACAGCCCCAGGCCCAGGAACACGGCGGCGATGACGACGAGCATCCCGATCGCCGCCAGCGCCATCGGGGCGCTGTACCAGAACAGCAGCCCCAGGTTCATCGCACCCACGGTCACCGACTGGGTGACCACCGGACCCAGGCCCGCCAGCATCCGGCGGATCGCGCTGACGCCCATGGCGGCGCTCGCCAGCTCGCCGGTCGAGCGCTCGGTGAAGAACTTCGTCGGCAGCCTCAACAGCCGGTCCCACACCGCCGGTTGGAGCGTCGACTCGATCCGGCCCTCCACGCGCAGCAGGGTCAGGTTCTGCATCAGCATGAAGGCCGCCGCCACCACGCTGCTGATCATCACGGCCAGACAGAACTGCACGATCAGGTCGCTCTGCGCCCTCGGCACGAACTCGCCGAGCACCTTGCCGGTGGCGATCGGCACCAGGGCCCCGATCGCCACCGTCACCAGACCGCTGACGAGGAGGTTCCTCAGGTCGCCGCCCGTGCCGCGCATGCTGAAGCGCAGCAGCCCGAGCGGACCGAGCGGACGGTCCGGCAGCGGCCGGTAGAACATCACCGCGCGCGGCTCGAACTCCGCCGCGTTCGCCTTCTCGACGGGCGTCTCCCGGCCGGTCGCCGGGTGCACGGACACATAGCCGCCGCGCCGCCACAGCAGCGCCACCGGCGCACCGGACAGGGCGCGGTGGCCCACCAGTGGGCCGACGTCGTCGCGCCACCAGCGGCCGTCCAGCCGTACGGACCGGGTCCGTACCCGGGAGGCCAGGGCGATCCGCTCGACCGGGTCGAGGCGGTCGCTCTCGGTGCCGGACCGGGCGGGCTCGGCGAGCGCGATCCCGGCCGCCCGGGCGACGAGCTTGCACGCCGCGTAACCGGCGTCCGCGTCGGCGGACGTCGTACGTCGGTCCGACCGCTTGCCGATCGACGCCAGCAGCGTCCGGTCGGCCTGGGCGCGGACCGCCTCACCGGCCTTGATACCGGCCGCCGTCCGCGTCTCGTGGGTGCGCTCCACCTGCTCGATCCAGCGGTCCAGCGTGGTCAGCAGCCGGTACTGCTGGTCGACCATGCTCTGCCAGACCCCCGGGTCCATCAGCAGGTCGGCCACCCCCTCCGCGCCGTACAGCGAGCCGTACTGCACGCTGCCCGGCGGGACCTGCATCCAGAACACGTCGTCGTCCGTGGGCGCGGCCGGCCGCTCGGTGGCCATCGGCGCCTGGAAGAGGATGGACAGGCCGCGGCCGACGCCCAGCGCGAGGGCGTACTCCAGCGGGCTCGTCGTCGGCGGCACGTACCGCGGGCTGCCGTACTCGTCGTAGGACCAGGTCTGGGTGTGGGCGGGCCCGTACAGCTCGCGCAGCCCGATGCGGCGTACCACGCAGTCCCTGAGCGGCCGTGCCACCAGGGTGTGCTGCGGCCCCGCGACCGGACCGAGCAGGAGGGAGCCCGCCTCCAGGCGGCCCAGATGGTGCCAGTGGCCCTGGTGTCCGGCGTCGACCGCGAACAGGTCCAGGGCGCCGGCCGCGACCAGCCACAGCACCTGCGGGCCTTCGAGGTCGAGACGGCTGAGGCCGGCGCAGTCGAGGGGCGTGCCCATGGACCCGAGCGCGCCCAGAACGAGGTCTCCCTCGTGTGCGGTCGTCATCTCAGTGCTCCCTGACCAGCCGGGCGTACGCGCCACCGCGGGCGACCAGTTCCCCGTGCCGCCCCCGTTCCACGATCGTGCCGTGTTCCAGGACGACGATCTCGTCGCTGTCGCGCACGGTGCTGAGCCGGTGCGCGATCACCACACAGGCGCAGCCGCGCCTGCGCAGGTTGTCCATCACCACCAGCTCGGTCTCCGCGTCCAGCGCGCTGGTCACCTCGTCGAGCACCAGGATGCTGGGCCTGCGCACCAACGCCCGCGCGATCTCCAGGCGTTGACGCTGACCGCCGGAGAAGTTGCGGCCGTCCTGCTCGACCCTGCTGTGGATGCCGCCGGGCCGTCGCGCGATCACCTCGTACAGGGCCGCGTCGCGCAGCGCGTCCACCACGGCGTCGTCCGGGACGGAGGGGTCCCACAGCGCCACGTTGTCGCGGACCGTGCCCTCGAAGAGGAACACGTCCTGGTCGACGAACGAGACGGAGGCCGCGAGCGCCCCGCGCGGGATGTCGTCCAGACGCTGCCCGTCGATCCGGATCACGCCCTCCCACGGGGCGTACAGGCCCGAGATCAGCCGGGACACGGTCGACTTGCCGCTGCCGGAGCCGCCGACCAGCGCGACCTGCTGTCCGGGCCCCACCGTCAGGTCGAAGCCGGTGAGCAGCGGCTTGTCCAGCGGGCTGTAGCCGAAGGTGATGTCCTGAAGCTCTACGTGGCCCTGCAGACGGCGTGTCGACTCGCCCGCGCCGGGACGGTCGTAGAGCGGGTCGGCCCGGAAGTTCTCCACGTCCTTCAGCCGGGCCACGTCGGCCGCGAAGTCCTGGATGCGGCCCGCCACGCCGTTGAGGCGGGTGATCGGGGCGGTGAAGCGGGTGACCAGAGCCTGGAAGGCGACCAGCAGACCGACCGAGATACCGCCCTCCACGGCCCGCATCCCGCCGATCCACAGGATCAGGGCGCTGTTCAGCGAGGCGAGCGTCGGAGCGACCACGCCCAGCCAGGCGCCCGGCACGCCGAGCCGCTGCTGCTCCTCCAGGGTGGTGGCGTGCTGCCCCGCCCACTTGCGGAAGTAGCCGTCCTCGCCGCCGGTCGCCTTCATCGTCTCGATCAACTGGAGCCCGGTGTACGCCGTGGTGGTGAGCCGGGCACTGTCCGCGCGCAGCTTCGCCGTACGGGTGGCACGCAGCCGGATGACGACCCGCATGGCCACCACGTTCAGCAGCGCCACCCCGATACCGACGTACGTGAGCTGGGGGTCGTACGTGTACAGCAGCACCGCGTACAGGACGACGACCACGGCGTCCACGCCCGCCGCCGCGAGGTCGCGGGCCAGGGTCTCGGCCACCTGGTCGTTGGACTGGAGGCGCTGCACCAGGTCGGCCGGACTGCGCTGGGAGAAGAAGGTGACCGGCAACCGCAGCAGATGGCGCAGGAAGCGGGCGCTGGAGAGGGTGGAGGAGATGACGCGGCCGTGCAGCAGGTTCGCCTGCTGCAACCAGGTCAGCACCAGCGTGAGCAGCACACTCGCGCCCATCGACGCGAACAGCACGCCCAGCAGGGACGTCTGGCCTCCGATCAGGAACATGTCGATGTAGGTGCGGCTGAGCGCGGGCACGGCCGCGCCGACCACCACCAGCAGCAGGCTCGCCAGCACCGCGGCCGGCATGGTGCCCGCGGTGCCGCGCAGCCGGGCCGGCATCGCGCCCAGCACCCCCGGCCTGCGCCCGCCCCTGGTGAAGCCGTCGCCGGGCTCCATGACCAGGACGACACCGGTGAAGCTGCCGTCGAAGTCCTCCATGGGCACGAAACGGCGGCCCTTGCCGGGGTCGTTGATCCAGACCCCGCGGCGACCGAAGCGGCGGCCCATGCCGTCGTAGACGACGTAGTGGTTGAACTCCCAGAACAGCACGGCCGGTGTCCTCACCCCGGCGAGGGCGGCCGTGTCCATCTGCATGCCCTTGGCCGTGAGGCCGTAACCGCGGGCCGCCTTCAGCAGGTTGCTGGCGCGCGAGCCGTCCCGGGACACACCGCAGGCGATCCGCAGCTCCTCCAGCGGGACGTGCCTGCCGTAGTGGCCCAGCACCATGGCCAGGGAGGCGGCGCCGCACTCGACCGCCTCCATCTGGAGCACGGTGGGCGTGCGGACGGTCTTCACCCTCCCCATGGGGACGGGGCGTCTCGGTGGAGCGGCGCGACGCCGGCTCCGGGTGTCCTGTGCGGTGCTCACGGCAGCAGCCAATCGACGGGATGCTGATCGGCCAGCCGGATCGAACCCGTGGCCATCGTCATGGAGGTGAGGGCGAACGGCGGCCCGTCCGCGGACGACCACCGGTAACCGCTCCTCGTGCCGGACGACTTGTCCAGCGTGACCAGTACGGCCACCGGCCTGCCGTCCTCGGTGAACTGCTCACCCAGCTGGCTGTCGCCGAGGAACGCGGAGATCTGCTGCGCCGACTGCGCGGACCGGTCCACCGACTTCACATGGCCGCGCAGCACGCCGTACTGCTGCGTCGGCACCGACTGGACGGTGAGGTCCACGGCGGCGTTGGCGGGAATGGACGCCGCGTTCCCGGCCGGCACGTACACCGTCGCGTACAAGGGGTCCGAGGCGCGGGCGACCTTCTCCACCGCGGCGAGGTTCGCGCCGGTCCGGACGATCTGCCCGATGGTGGCGGCGAGCGCGGTGACCCGGCCCGCGGCGACCGTACGGACCACGGTCTCGCCGTCCGCCGTACGGACCTTCAACAGGGGCGCGCGGGCCGGCAGCCGCTCGCCCTGCTCGGCGACGACCTGGGTCACCTGGCCGGCCACCGGGCTCTGCAGGAGGTAACTGCCCTGTCCGTGGGTGAGGATCGCGGGCGCGCCGACCGTGGAGGCCACCGAACCGGTCACCGCCCACACGGACGCGGCCGCCATCACGGCCACCGTCACGGACAGCACGAGCCAGCCCTGGGGACGGGCGAAGCGCACCGGAAGATCCAGCTCCTCGGGCGACTGGAGCTTGGCGAGGGCCTGTTGGCGGAACTGCACGGAACTTTCCCTCACCTGTGGGAGGAATTATTTACGGCATCCGAGAGTCCCGGAGCCGGGATGCGGCTCCGGGACTCAACGGTCACTCATGGTGCGGTCAGAGACCGGCGACCAGGCTGGTGACCGGGGCGGTGTTCAGGCCGGTGACACCCTCGACGGTGCCGACAGCCGTGTTGACCAGGCCGGAGACCGGGGCAACGCCGTCCACCAGGCCGGTGACGGTGCCGAGGGCGTTCACGGCCAGGCCGCCGGAGACGTTGTCGAGCTCGGCGTCGGAGATCTCGACGGTCGCGACCTGGGGGGTGGAGTTCATGATGGAACTTCCCTTCGTATGGGTATGTCACAGGGGGAGAGCGGCCCCCTCTGAGGATGAGAGGAACCGCAGCGACCGCAGGTGCCGGGCGCCGGTTTCCGAAGCGCCCTGTCGGCCCCTGCGGTGCGATGGATCAAAGCACGCGACGGGTCGGTGCTTCCAATCAACCACCGCCCCCACCAGGCAACTTGCGTCACCGGAGCTTCATTCGGTGCAGGCCCCGACACGGCTTGGTGGCGACTTCTTCACACCGCGCGCGGCATCGGTTCACGCGAGCCCTTGCGACACGGTGAGCGAATCAGACACACCGCGCCAATGGGCGCCGGACGCCGACGGCGTGTGCAGATCCTCCGCGTGCGATGACCCCGTTGCGCAGCCGGTGTGCAGATTCCCTGGAGCAAGGATTCGATCCGGCGTCCATGACGGAACGTCATCGCCCGGTCGCCTGGCGTGTCAGCCCAGGAGGGCGTGGACCGTGCTCGCGTGGGCCGCGAGCCGCCCGGACTCCGCGTCGGTCATCGTGACGTCGGCGAAGGCCAGCCTGCGGCCCAGCTTGGTGACCACCGCCTCGATCAGGACATCCGCACCGGTCACCACGCGCTGGAAGGACGTCGACTGCTGCACCGTCGTCATCGGTCCGTAGGCGCCCGGGGCGGCCGACATCGCGATCACGGTCGCCGTGTCGGCGGCGGCCGTCAGGGCCTGCCCCGACAGTCCACCGCCCTCCCGCGACAACCGGTCCGACCAGGGAAGACGCAGCGTCGCGCGGTCCTCGCCCAAGGCCTCGGCCCGCAGGCCCAGGCCGAGGACCCACGGGGCGAAGTCGTCGGCGAGGATCTTGTCGGCTTCGGCGGTCGTCATCGCCATATGGGGGACTGTTCCCCGGGCCGGTCCGTCGGGAGCGGGCCATGGCCGATTCGGTGTCGTGCGACGGACGCACGGAAACGGAATTGAACGCCCCGCGCACCCCGTGCGTACCTCCTGCCATCCAGGCGCCCCAACAACTGCCGCACCCGGCAAGAGACTCCGGTCCCTCAGGAGGTCGAGAAGTTTGAGTCACAAGCGAATTCCGAAGCGCAAGGCCGCGATGGCGGCGGGCGGCGTGGTGGCGCTCGGAGCAGCCGCGATCCTGCTCCCCAACGCCAACGCCTCCCAGGACGGCGCCTCGAACGACGCCGCCGCCGCGCCGAGGACTCTGAAGGCGGCGGACGCCTCCGATCTCGCCTCGCAGGTCGCCGGACTGCTCGGTGACGCCTTCGCCGGTTCCTACTACGACGCCGCCAGCCAGCAGCTCGTCGTCAACGTCATACCGGGCGACAACAACAACGTGATCGTCCAGGCGAAGAAGGCGGGCGTCACCGTCCGCGAGGTCGACAACAGCATGGCCGAACTCGAGGCCGGCGCGCAGACCCTGAAGACGAAGGCGACGATCCCGGGCACCGCGTGGGCCGTCGACCCCAGGACGAACAAGATCCTGGTCACCGCCGACAGCACGGTCACCGGCACCAAGTGGGACAGACTGGAATCGACGGTCGAGACCCTCGGCTCCGGCATGGCGACCATCAAGAAGTCGGCCGGCACCTTCAGGACGTTCGTCTCCGGCGGTGACGCCATCTTCGGCGGCGGCGCGCGCTGCTCGCTCGGCTTCAACGTCACGGCGGGCGACGGCGCTCCCGCCTTCCTGACCGCCGGTCACTGCGGGGTCGCGGAGGCCGCGTGGTCGGACGCGCAGGACGGCGAGCCGATCGCCACCGTCGACCAGGCCACCTTCCCCGGCGAGGGTGACTTCGCGCTGGTGAAGTACGACGACCCGGCAACCGTGGCCCCGAGCGAGGTCAACGTCGGCGGCGGGCAGACCGTCCAGATCTCCCAGGCCGCGGAGGCCGAGGTCGGTCTGGAGGTGATCCGGATGGGCAGCACCACCGGGCTGAGCGACGGTCAGGTCCTCGGACTCGACGCCACCGTGAACTACCCGGAGGGCACCGTCACCGGGCTCATCCAGACCAACGTCTGCGCCGAGCCCGGCGACAGCGGCGGCTCGCTCTTCACCCAGGACGGTCTGGCCATCGGCCTGACCTCCGGCGGCAGCGGTGACTGCACGGTCGGCGGCGAGACCTTCTTCCAGCCGGTCACCACCGCGCTGGAAGCGGTCGGCGCGACGCTCGGCGCGGGTGACGCGGCCGGTGGCGCCGGCGAAGAGGCCGGCGGCGAGGGAGCCGGTGCCGGTGACGCGGTCGGCGGCGAGGAGGCCGGTGCGGGCGAGGAGGCCGGTGCCGGTGACGCGGTCGGCGGCGAGGAGGCCGGTGCGGGTGAGGAGGCCGGCGCTGGTGAGGAAGCCGGCGCGGGTGAAGAGGCGGGCGTCGGTGAAGAGGCCGGCGTCGGTGAGGAGTCGGGCGCGGGCGTCGACGACGGCTCCGGCCTGACCGAGACCCACTGATCCGGTCGTCCGACGGCGGTCCGGACGCGAAGTCCGGCCGCCTCGGCGGCGGCCCGGGTACACGGGTCGCGGCACTCCCGAAAGCGGTTCGCCCCCACTGAGCCGCTCTCGGGAGTGCGGACCCATCCCGGCCACCGCGAAACACCGGCCGGTGGTGGACTGGTCCGGCCCTCCGGCGGGAGGGCCGGACCGCTTTGCGTGCGGCGCGTGTGTCCGGTCCCCGCGCTCATGTCCGGCGTCCCCGGTCCTGCCTGGCGCCCGCGTCCGGCGCTCTTGCTTGGTGTCCGGCGTTCTGTGCCCGGTGTCCGGGGTCCGGGTGTCCGGTGTTCGCGTCCGGCGTCCGACGTCCGGCGTCCCGCGCTCGCGTTCGGCACGCGTGCCCGGTGCCCCGCGCCCACTACCCGGCGTCCCGCGCTCGTGTCCGGGGTCCAATGCCCGCGCCCTCGTCCACGCCCGCGCCTTCGTCCTATGCCCGCGCCTGGCATCCATGCCCGCGCCCTCGTCCACGCCCGCGCCCTCGTCCTATGCCCGCGCCTGGCGTCCACGCCCGCGCCCTCGTCCACGCCCGCGCCTTCGTCCTATGCCCGCGCCTGGCGTCCAATGCCCGCGTGCTCGTCCAACGCCCGCGCCCGGGGTCCAAGCCCGCGCCCCCGCCCGCCGCGCGGACCCGGAGCCTGGGACCTACGCGTCCCCCGCTGCCGGCGCCCCGCCCCGTCAGTCCTCCCGTCGGGCCCTGAGCAGCAGCAGTGCCACGTCGTCGGGGCGTTCCCCGGTGGCCGCGCCGTGGCGGACGAGGTCGTCGGCCAGCTCGTCCAGGGGGCGGTCGCCGACCTCGGCCAGCCGCCGTCCGAGATCGGCGAGCGCGTCCTCGATGTCCACCCCGGGCGACTCGATCAGCCCGTCGGTGTAGAGGACGAGCACGGAGCCGGGAGCGAAGTCCACCTCCGTCGTCGGGTACGTGGCCGTGGCGTCGATGCCCAGCAGCGGATCGCCCGCCAGGTCGAGCACGCGGACCCGCCCGTCCGGCCGGCGCAGCAGCGGCGGCGGATGCCCCGCCCGGGCCATCACGGCCCGCCCGTGCTCCGGGGCGAGCCGCAGATACAGGCAGCTGGCGAACAGGTCGGAGCCGAGGTCGATCAGCAGTCGGTTGGTGCTCCGCATGACCTCCCCGGGCGTCTGCCCGACCGTCGTGTAGGCCCGTACGGCGGTACGGATCTGTCCCATCAGCCCCGCCGCCGTCACGTTGTGACCCTGGACGTCCCCGATCACGGCCGCCGCGAGCCCCTGGGCCGGCACCAGGTCGTAGAAGTCGCCGCCGATGTCCATGCCCTGGGTGGCCGGCAGATAGCGCGCGGCCGCCTCGATACCGGGCAGCGGGGGCAGCGAATGGGGCAGCAGGGCCTCTTGCAGGCCGTGCGCCAGCTGGTGTTTGGCGTCGTAGAGCATCGCCCGTTCCAGGGCCTGGGCGATCAGCCCGCCCAGACTGGTCAGCACCGCCCGCTCGTCCGTGGGGAACGGGTGCGGCTCGGGGTAGGCCAGCACGCACGTGCCCACCGGGCGGCCCGAGGCGATCAGCGGCAGATACGCCCACGCCGCGAAACCGTCCGGGGTCGCCTGCCGCTCCGGATACAGCCGCTCCAGCTGCTCCCGGGACTCGAAGAACCCGGGCACTCCGTTGGTCAGGACGCGGGTGCCCGGGGTCCGCTCGGTCAGGGGCAGTCCGTCGAACCGTTCCACGACGTGCGGGTCCGGGTATCCGCGGTGCCCCAGCACGTGCAGCCGGCCCGCCCGGGACCCGAGGACGACCAGGGCCTGGCTGCCCACGGCCGGCGCGATCTCGTCCGCGACGAGCTGCACCACGTCCTGCACCCCCACCGCCTCGGTGAGGGCGCCGGCCAGGCTCAGGACCTGGGAGATGGTGACGAGCCGGGGCGAGGTGTCGCCGGGCCGCGGCCCGGACCGGTTCATCTCCGCCACGGCCCGCGCCCGGCTGATCCGCACGCTCAGCCCGGTGGTGCTGGGGTACAGACGGAACGAGAGCCAGTCGCCGGGCGGCCGGAGCGCCACGAACGACGTGGTGTGCTGGCTGAACAGCGCGGCCCGGTAACGGTCCTCGTAGACCGGGTCGTTGAGCCAGGGCACCGACGCCCACAGCGGAGTGCCGAGCAGAGAGCCGGCCGGTACGCCGATCAGTTCGGCGGCGGCCGTGTTGGCGAAGGTGATCCGGCCGTGCAGATCCAGCGAGCACAGCCCGTACGGCAGCCGGGCCACCATCCGCGCCGCCTCCACCGTGCCGAGCGTGCCGGCCACGCCGCCCGCCAGGGGACCGGCGAGCAGATCGGGCTCGGCGTGCAGCGGAACGCTGTCCTCGACGGCCCGCTCCAGCCGCACGGCCAGCCGGTCGCAGGCCGCGCTCAGATGGTCGCGTTCCCGGTCGGACAGCTCCGGCGGATGCGCCCCGGGCCAGGTCACGAAGACCGCGCCGTACACCGTCGACCGGGTGGCGACCGGCACCGCGGCCAGCGCGAAGGGATACGGCAGCACCACCGCGATCCGCGGATAGCGGGCCGCCATCTCCTGTTCCCCGCCGACCCAGACCAGCCGCCGTTCGCGCACCGCCTCGGCCACCGGGATCGGCGCGCTCAGCCCCACCCGCTCCCAGGGCGCCGCGAACGAGCGGGGCAGCCCCGCCATCACCGCCATCTCCAGCACCGATCCGTCACCCGCCAGCAGATAGACCGCGCCGGAGTGCGCGTGCACCTCGTCCATCATCGAGGCCAGGGCCAGCGACAGCAGCGGCCGTCCCACCCGCGTCCGGGCGGTCACCGGTGCCGGGGCGGACGCCTGCCGGTCGGACACGACGACCACCTCCTCATACGGACGGGCGACGGGTCCGTGGATTCAAATCTCCCCCTCGGCGGCCCGTCGCGCACGGCGAAGGCCTTCCCGGTCAGCCGGTCCGGCGCCCCGCGGACGTGCCGGTCGGCGTGCGCGTCCACCTCGTGCCGCCCGTCCACGCGTCTCCCTCCAGGAAAACGCCCACGAGCCTCCGGGGGACCGGCGGCCACGGACGGTCAGGTCTGTCACGAGTTCACCGCGCGCTGGGCACGCGTCACGTCCGGCCCGGACGGCTGTTCTCCGAGCGCCGGCTCCCCGCGCGCTCCGCCGAACGGTCACAGGGGCTGCGCGGGTGCCCTATACGCGCTGTAATGGCCAACGTGGTCAGTGAGGGCGCTGCGGGACGCGGAACGAGAACGCCGCGTGTCGAAGTTGCCCTCGAAACGCTCGCAGCCGGTCCCGAATCGCCCGAGAAGCTGCGCCGCGTCCTCGAACAGGCGCTCGTCTTCGCCCGGGCCACGTTCGCCGCCGTCTACGCGCCCGGCGAGGACGGTGACCCCTTGTGCCTGGTCGAGTCGGTGGGCGTGCCCCGGACGCTGTACGGGCTGCGGGACAGCTACCCCTGTTCCGGCCGCTCCCCGGCGGCCGACGTGCTGCGCACCGGGCGGCCGGTCTGGCTCGGACCACCGGAACTCGCCGCCTGGCCGGAGACCCGGCGGGCGCTCTCGCGGGAGTTCTTCCTGGCGGCCCTGCCCGCCTCCGGCGACGACGCCGGGGCCTGTCTGCTCGCCGTGAGCGAGGAGCCGGCCGGATTCGGCCCCGAGGAACGCGCCTGCCTCGAACTGATCACCGATGCCGTCGTGGCCCCCGTCCCGGCCCGACCCGCGGAGGACGACGAGCTGGCGGCGGGCGCCTTCATCCTCGCCATGGACAGCGGCCGGGTGGAGGTCGGCGACGACATCCTGGAGCTGTTCGGCCTCAGCCCCGACGCGTTCGACGGCAAGGTCGAGACCCTGCTCGGGCTGACCGTGCCGGAGGACCTGCCCTCGCTGATGTCCGTGGTCGAGGCCGACCACATGTCCATCGGCGACCGCGAGCTGGAGTTCCGGGTGCTCCAGTCCTCCGGCCCGCCCAAATGGCTCAGGCTGCGCGGACGTCTCCTGCCGGGCGCCGAGGGGCACCCGGCACGGCTCGTGGGCACCGTCGGCGACGCCTCCACGCTGCGCTCCGACGTGACCGACGTGGCCCGGGTGCAGCGCCTGGCCGCCGCCCTCGCCATCGCCGGCACCGTCCGCGACGTCAGCCAGGCCGTCGTCTCCGCCCTGCGCGGCCCGCTCCAGGCGGACCGGATCGCGCTGGCCGAGCTGGAGGGCGACCGGCTCGTCGTCACCGTCCTCGACCCGCCGGAACCGGAGGAGTGGCCCGCGCTGTGGCGCCTGGAGTGGCGTTCGGAATGGCCCGACGCGCCCGTGCGCACCATGCCCACGCTCGCCGCCGCCCTGCGCGAGGGTCGGTCCCAGATCTGGCCCGCCGGCACCGCCCTGGAGCCGGCCCTCGCCGACGTCGGCCCCGGCGGCCTCGCCGTCCTGCCGCTGCCCGCCTCCGGCCGCATGGCCGGCGCCTGCCTGATCGGCTGGGACGCCCCGCACGACTTCGGCCCCGACGAACGCGCCCTGCTCACCGCCTCGGCCGGCCTCGCCGGGCAGGCCCTGATGCGTGCCCACGCCTTCGACGCCGAGCACGAACTCGTCGGCATGCTCCAGCGCCAGCTGCTGCCCCGCCGCCTGCCGGTGCTGCCCGGCGCGGTCGCCGTCGCCCGTTATCTGCCGAGCACGGCCGGCCTGGAGCTGGGCGGCGACTGGTACGACGTGATCCCGCTGCCGGACAACCACGTCGGCCTCGTCATCGGCGACGTCCAGGGTCACAGCGCGGGCGCCGCCACCCTGATGGGCCAGATGCGCACCGCGCTGCGCGCCTACGCCGTCGAGGGACACCCGCCCGACGTGGTGGTCTCGCGCGCCAACCGCCTCCTCACGGACCTGGAGACGGACCTCTTCGCCACCTGCGCCTACGTCGACGTCGATCTGGAGGAGGGCTCCGCCTGGTGCGTGCGCGCCGGACACCTGCCGCCGGTGCTGCGTCACCCGGACGGCGGCACGGAGATCGCCGAGGCGGAGGGCGGACCACCGCTGGGCGTGGTCACCCAGGCCGACTTCCCGATGAGCCCGCTGCGGCTTCAGCCCGGCACGGTCATCGCCCTGACCACGGACGGCCTGGTCGAGTCCGTGGAGGCCGACATCGACGTGGGCATGGACCGCTTCGCCCACGACCTGGCCGGCGCGGACCCCGCCCACCTGGGGCTCGTCGCCGACGCCCTGCTCGGCAACGCCCGCCGCAGCGACGACGTCGCCCTGCTCCTGCTGCGCTACGACGGCATGGCCTCCCGCCCGCAGCGCGAGAGCTGGACGGTGTGGCGGGTCCCGCAGGCCGTCGGACACGCCCGCCGCTTCACCCGCCGCACCCTGCGCGCCTGGGGCGTCCCGGGCGACACCGTGGACGCCGTCCTCCTCGTCGTCTCCGAACTCGTCACCAACGCCCTCGTGCACACCGACGGCCGGGTCCGGCTCGACCTGACCCGGATCAACCACCGGCTGCGCGTCGCCGTCGCCGACTCCTCCCCGCGCACCCCCGTCAAGCCCACCAGCATCGGCTGGGAGGCCACCGGCGGCCGGGGCATCCTCCTCGTCGAGGCGATGTCGTCGGCCTGGGGCACCGTGCCCGTCAGCGGCGGCAAGCAGGTGTGGAGCGAGATCGCGCCGCTGGAGTGAGGAGGGGCCGCTCAGCTGGGTACCCGGCGTGGAGAATCCCCGAGAAGTGAGGTACGTCATGACTCAGCACGTCAGCGACATCATGACCAGCGCCCCGGTCACCGTGGAACCGCAGGCCTCCGTGACCGCCGTCGCCCGGATGATGCGCGACCAGGACCTCGGTGCCGTCCTCGTCGCCGACGGCGACGAGTTGCGCGGCCTGGTCACCGACCGTGACCTCGTGGTGCGCGCGCTCGCGGAGGGCGGCGACCTGGAGCAGACCACGGTCGCCGACGCGTGCAGCGACGACCTGGTCACCGTGACCCCCGAGGACGACGTGGACCACGCGATCGAACTCATGCGCGAGCATGCGGTACGCCGGCTCCCGGTCGTCGAGAGCGGCCACCCCGTCGGCATCGTGGCCCTCGCCGACCTGGCGATGGAACGCGACCCGGACTCCGCCCTGGGCGACATCAGCGTGGCCCGGCCCAACACCTGAGCGGGACCGGGGCCGGGGCGCTGGGCCCGCCGGCCGATCGCTCCCGTCCCCGCCGCTCCCCACCACCACGGTCCGGGGCGCGCCTGTCCGGCCTGTACGGCCAGGCCGGCGTCCACCGCCCCGGACCGTCTCGTTTGCCCGGGTCCCCGCCGGGGACCCGGAAGGGCAGCACAAGGGACATCAGTGCGCCCCGGCCCGCAGCGGACCGAGGGCAGGACGGAACGCAGAAGGAAGATGAAGTGCCGTGACCGCGCAGACCAGTGAGAAGCCCGTTGTCCGCAGGCCCGAGACGGGCTGGTCCAGGGCCCGCCGCCTGCGCGGCGGCCGCGCCCCGCGCACCTGCCTCCCGGCGGTCGAGGACCGGAACGCGCCGCGGACGGCGCAGACCGGCACCGAGGGAAACATCTTCCGGGGCGAGGACTGATCGTTTTCTCGCCCGCTTGACCAACGAGCTGCCCGCTCGCCATGGTCCGTTGCCCCCGTGACGGACTATGGTGAAGCAGATGAAGGCACTCGTGCTGTCCGGCTGCGCCGGAACACGGTTGAGGCCGATCACGCACACCTCGGCCGGACACCTCGTACCAGCGGCGAACTGGGCTGCCGTCTTCCACGGTGCGGAGCCCCTCGCCGCGGCCGGCGTCACCGACGCCGGAACGGCCGTGCGGGGCAGCGCCGCTGAGCGCGCCGGCCTCCTGGGTGACGGCGACGACAGCAAGGTGCAGATCACTTCATGAACCAGCTCGTCACCGGTGCCGGTTCGGTCGGCTCCACCCACTTTCGTACGCTCCTCGCGGCCGACGGATCCGACCCGCCCGGCATCCCGGTGCCGGACCGGCTCCCCGTCGAACTTGCCGCGGTCCGGCAGGAGTTCGTGCGGGGTGACATCCGCGTCGCCGCACGCGCCGGTGAGCCGGTGGCCGACGCCGACGAGGTCGCTCAGTCCGCGGCCGAGCCGCTCGTGGACCGTTCGGCCGGCGAGGTCGAGCATGACGCGGCCGAGCCGCCCGTGGACCGTACGCTCACCGGATCGCCCGGGACGTGCGGGGACCTCGGCCGGTGTCCTCCGGCGCCACACACTCCGGCGCGAGCACCAGGTACCGCCCGGCCCGCGAGGTGTTCCGGCACCGCGCGGCCCGGCCCGGGCCGGGTGCGTCCCGCCGGCGGCGCGGTCTGTCCGCGGCCCGCGCTCCCACCCGCCCACAGCGCCCCAGCGCACGGCCGCCGGCAGCAACCAGGCCTGCCGCCGTCGCGTGACGGGCGTTCCGCCCCGCCCGAATCCCTTTCTGGATCCGCAAGGAGTCCCCTGCGTGAAACGCCATGAGTTCCTGCGGTCGCTGCACAAGGTCAGCGCCAACCGCAACTACCTGGAGATCGGTGTCAACGACGGTCGCAGCCTGACGTTGTCCCGTGTTCCCAGCATCGCCATCGACCCCGCCTTCAAGGTGGTCAGCGAGATCCGGTGCGACGTCCACCTGGTGAAGGCCACCAGCGACGACTTCTTCGCCCGGGAGAACCCGCTCGCGCACCTGAAGGGCGGCCGTCACCCGGTCCGCAACCTGCGCCGCGGGCGCAGCCCGATCGGCTACTGGCGGGGCACCACCCTCGACCTGTCGTTCATCGACGGCATGCACCTGTTCGAGTACGCGCTGCGCGACTTCATGAACGTGGAGAAGCACTCCGACTGGTCGAGCGTGATCGTCCTCGACGACATGCTGCCGCGCAACATCGACGAGGCCGCCCGCGACCGGCACACCGGCGCCTGGACCGGCGACGTCTACAAGGTCGTGGAGATCCTCAACCGCTACCGCCCCGACCTGGTCACCGTCCTGGTCGACACGCAGCCCACCGGCCAGCTCGTCGTCTTCGGGGCCGACCCGGACAACACCGTGCTGCACGACAGGTACGACGAGATCATCGCCGAGTTCAAGGTGCCCGACCCGCAGAAGGTGCCCGAGGCGATCCTGGAGCGGGTGCCCGCGGTGACGCCCGAGACCCTGGTGGAAGCGCCGTTCTGGCGCCCGCTGGTGCGCGCCCGCAACCTCGGCATCGGGCGCTCCCGCGGCTGGGAGCCGCTGCGCAAGGCGCTGGAGCAGATCTCCGTCACCCGCTGAGGCCCGGGCCGCGCGGGCCCTGGCGGCGGGCGGAGCGGGTCCGGTCCCGCACGAGCGGACCGGACCCGCTCCGCCTGAGCGGGCGACGACGCCTCCACGTGCTCCGCCGCCGGCGACGAGTCGGCGGCGGCCTGGTGCCCTCGGGCCGGCGACGCCGGCATCCGGGTCCGGAGGGCGCGCCCCGCGCACCTCGCGCTGCGGCACACCACCGTGCACCGGCTCGTCCGAGAGCACTCAGGAGACCCGGAGAGACCGGGTGCCGCTATCCCCGGCAGCCGGACGTGTTCATGCCTTCCACGCCCTGACCCGGGCCGTCGCCTTCGCACGGACCCGGCCGAGCACCCGCCGCGCCCTGCCCGCCAGCTGCCGTACGGCACCGGGCCGGGGCGGACGCGCCACCCGCACCCCGTCCGCTCCGGCGCGCAGCGCGAACGGCAGCGCGAGGAAACGCGGCTGGTCCGCCTGCGGCGCCGGGCACAGCGCGACCGGCCGGACCCCGCCGCCCAGGCCGCCGGCGGGCAGGGCTGCCTCCAGCCGCGCCCCGGCGCCGTCCGGGGACAGGGTGCCGGAAACGTCCGCCGAGCCCTGGCCGGTGAGCCGCAGCAGCACCTCGGTGTCGCCGGGCACGTACAGCGGCAGGGGCGCGCGCAGCCGGCCGCCGGTGACGGTGACGTGCTCGGGCCGGAGCCCGGACAGCCCCAGGCGCTTGGCCGCGCGGTCGACGTCCAGGGCGAGCTGACCGTGGACGGTCCAGTACGGCAGCACCACCCGGCCGGCCACCACACCGGCGACGGCGGCCGTGCCGCCCTTGCGGGGGACCGGCCCGAGCCGGCACTCCTTGGTCCAGCCGCCCAGCTTGACGCGGACCAGGACGTCCCAGAGGCCGCCGCCCACCGGGGTGCCGTCGGCCGTGGTGGCGGGATCGACGGTGGCCGTGGCCCGCAGCACCAGCCGGACGCCCTCGCCGTCGTCCACCGGCACGATCTCCCGGGTGAACTCCACCGGCTGGAAGTACTGCGCGGAACTGGCGCGTTCCCGCAGCAGCAGGTCCGCCGTGGCCTTCCCGAACTGGTCGACGGTGTCGGCGCCCACCCGGCCGATCGCCTCGGCCGCGTCCCGCGGCGGATCGGCGGGCGCGGAGGCGGTCCGGCCCGACGGGAACGTCATCGGCTGCCCGCCGACCGTGTACTCGGCGGTCAGGCCGATCTTCAGCGCGCCGTCCTCCCACCGGATGTCCCCGGGCTCGGCGCGCACGGCGACGGACGCCTCCCACTCGGCGAAGGCCACCAGGTCGTCCAACCGGTCGGCGGCGATCAGCTGGGCGATGACCCGCTGGGTCAGCGGCAGCCCGGCCGCCACCCCGGGCCCGAAACGCTCCACGACGACCCCGCGGATCTCCTTGAACAGCTCCCCGCGGTAGTCCTCGGGCAGGACCAGCAGACGCCGGCCGCGCATCCGCTCGACCATCTCGATGCGCAGCCAGCGCCGGTGGAGCCGGTCCCGCAGGGCGCCCGGCGGGGTGTACCGCTCGACGACGTCGAGGGCCTCGCGCAGGTTCTTGTAGTAGCCGACCGGGTCGAAGCGCTGGAATCCGGCGTTGGAGGCGTCGTCACGTTTGACGTGGTAGTAGCAGACGTAGTCGCTGAGCACCGAGACGTTGTCGGCGCGCAGGAACGCCTCGGTGACGAAGACGTGGTCCTCCAGCCGCCGCCGCCCCTCGGGGAAACGCAGCCCGATGCGGTCGAGGAACGCCCGGCGGAACATCTTGTGCGGGGTGAGGCTGTCGATCAGCGGGGCGTTCCCGACGCTCGCGCGCGGGTGGTTGCGGCGGAACAGCTCCACCGGCACGCCACGGCCCTTGCCGGCCATCTTCCCGACGACGACGTCGGCGCCGTTGGCCACCCCGTAGTCGTACATCCGCTCCAGGGCCTCGTCGCCGAGGTAGTCGTCGTTGTCGACGAACATGACGTACTCGCCCTCGGAGGCGGCGATGCCGACGTTGCGGGGCTTGCCCGACCAGCCGGAGGGCTCCTGGTGGATCACCTTGACCCGGGGGTTCTCGGCGGCGAGCGCGTCGAGCCGGGCGGGGGTGGCGTCGGTGGAGCCGTCGTCGACGAAGACCATCTCGTACTCGTCGGGCGGCAGCGACTGTCTGAGCAGTGAGGCGATGCAGTCCTCGATGTAGATTCCCGGGTTGTAGACGGGAACGATGACGCTGACCTTGACCGGCATCGGTCTCCGGGCCCCCTCGGATGGCTGACCGCGTGTTGGCAGGAGCTGCCGCGCGTGGGCAGATGCTAGCGCGATCGGCCGGGTCGCCCGCCTCCGACCCCCCGTCCGCGGTGTCCCAACTCCCTTGGCGGGCACGCGCGGTACGCCCACCAGTGGTGCGGTGGGTGCTGGGGGCACCCCGTCCGCACGCCGGCATCGGCCGCCTCTCCGACGGCACGGCACTGCTCCACCCGGACGGCGTACGGCGTGCCGCCCCCGTGGTGCGCGGCCGGCCGCACACCGTGGCCGCGCCGGTCGGCCTAGGCTGACCCCGTGCGTCTGCTGCTGATGTCCGACACCCACCTGCCCAAGCGCGCCAAGGAACTCCCCGCGCCCCTGCTCGCCGAACTCCCGCGTGCCGACGTCGTGTTCCACGCCGGCGACTGGGTCGACACGGCCACTCTCGACCTGCTGGAGAGCCGCAGCCGCAGACTCGTCGGCGTGTACGGCAACAACGACGGGCCGCCACTGCGCGCCCGGCTGCCCGAGGTCGCGTACGCCGAACTGGAGGGGCTGCGCTTCGCCGTCGTCCACGAGACGGGCCCCGCCCAGGGGCGCGAGGCGCGCTGCGCCGCCCGCTTCCCCGACGCCGACGTCCTGGTCTTCGGGCACAGCCACATCCCCTGGGACACCACCGCCCCCGCCGGTCTGCGTCTGCTCAACCCCGGCTCGCCGACCGACCGCCGCCGCCAGCCCCACCGCACGTACATGACCGCGACCGTGACCGACGGCCGGCTCGCCGACGTGACCCTCCACCCGCTGCCGCCGCGCTGACCGGCCACCCGTTCGACCGATCCGCCGCCCGCCTCACCGTGGCCGGAACGGCGGCCACCCCGGCGTCGTCGTCCCCGGGGAGCCGCTCGGGTGGATCGCCCCCGCCGTCGCGGTCAGGGGGACCCCGCTGCCGCCCCAGCGCAGCGCGACGATCTCGGCGGCGACGGACACGGCGACCTCCTCGGGGGTGCGGGCGCCGAGGTCCAGCCCGACCGGGGAACGCAGCCGGGACAGCTCGGCCTCGGTCAGTCCGGCCTCGGCCAGCCGTCTCCGGCGGTCGTCGTGCGTACGGCGGCTGCCCATCGCCCCGATGTACGCGGCCGGCCGGCGCAGCGCTTCCTCCAGCAGCGGCACGTCGAACTTCGGGTCGTGGGTGAGCACGCAGATCACCGTTCGCCCGTCGGTGTCCGTGGCGCGCAGATAGCGGTGCGGCCACTCCACGACCACCTCCGCCTCCTGCGGGAAGCGCCGCGGCGTGGCGAACACCGGCCGGGCGTCGCACACCGTGACCCGGTAGCCGAGGAAGCCGCCGATCCGGGCGACCGCGGCGGCGTAGTCGATCGCGCCGAAGACCAGCATGCGCGGCGGGGGAGCGAAGGAGTGCAGGAAGACGGTGACCGCGTCCTCGCGGCGCTCGCCGTGCGGCCCGTAGTGGCGCAGACCGGTCGCGCCGAAGGCGAGTTCGCCGCGCGCGTCGGCGGTGACGGCCACGTCCAGGCCGTCGGTGCCGAGGGTGCCGGCGACCCGGTCGGGCCACACGGCGAGCGTGGCGCCGCGTGGCGCGGGTCCGTCGGTCACCGTCGCGACGGTCACCGGGCGGCCCGCGGCGACCGACTCGGCGACCGCGCCGAAGGCCGGATCGCTCTCCGCGGTGACCGGCCGCACCAGCAGGGTGAGCTCGCCGCCGCAGGTCAGACCGACCGCGAAGGCGTCCTCGTCGCTGTACCCGAAGCTGGCCAGACGGGCCTCCCCGCTCGCCATCACCTCCTGCGCGAGGGCGAAGACCGCGCCCTCCACACAGCCCCCGGAGACACTGCCGACGACCTCGTCGTCCGGGCCGACGGCCATCGCGGCGCCCGGGCCGCGCGGTGTGCTGCGGCTGACCGCGACCACCGTGGCCAGCCCGAACGGTGTCCGGGCCGTGTACCAGTCGCTCAGTACCGGGAGAAGGTCACGCACGATCCGCTCCTTTCACGCGAGCCGTACCGGCCGCCGCGCGTCCGGCCCCGCCCCCGCCGGGCCGGACGGCCCACGGGCACGGGCTCACGGGCTCACGGGCTCACCGAGCCGGGTACCCCCGTGCCAGTCTGCCCGGCCCCCGCGCGGCCCTCGCCCGTGTACCGCCGGGTGCCGTACGAAAGCGGGTCTTCAGTGCTGCCCGGGCGCCCGGGGCCACCGGGCATGGGCGCCTTCCGGGTTCCCGGGCGTGAGCGGCGTCGCCCCGCACGCCGTGCCATCGTGGTCCCATGACCATCGACGTGCGCCCTGCCTCGGTCTTCGAGGACGTTCGTGCTCTGCTCGGCCCGAAGTCACCCGGCGCCACCGTCTGCTGGTGCCTGAGCTACCGGATCCCGTCCCGGCTCAACAACGAGCTGCGCGGCCCGGCCCGCGGCGCGTACATGGCCGAGCTGTGCCGCACGGGACCCCCTCCGGGGGTGCTCGCCTACGACGGTGACGAGCCGGTCGGCTGGGCCGCCGTGGCGCCGCGCTCGGCCACCTCCTTCGCGCGCAACCGCAAGATCCCGCACGTCGACGACCTGCCGGTCTGGTCGCTGTGGTGCGTCCGGGTCCGCCCAGGTCACCGCAAGCAGGGCATCTCGCACGCCCTGATCGCCGGCGCGGCCGAGTTCGCCCGCGCCCAGGGCGCACCGGTGATCGAGGCCTATCCCCTCGACAACGGCGACGCCAGGGTCGACCTGACGATGGCCTACGCCGGGATCCGCAGGAACTTCGAACGCGCCGGGTTCGTCCACGCCGCCGACACCACCTCGGTGCTGGCCGGCCACCCCCGGGTCCTGATGCGCCTGGACCTGCGCCGGCCGACCGGCCCCGGCACCGCCGGTCAGGCGCCGAGCCCTGGCGGTACTGGTCGAGCGTCGAGCCCCGGCACCGCTGATCGACCGTAATTCCGTTGCCGCCGTGCCCCTGGAGCTGATGCACTTCGAGCTGAGCTTGTCGACCTCGTCCCCCCACGACCCAGGAGCAGCAATGCGCGCACCGGCCATGTCCCGCCCGGAAGGAACGACCCCCACTCCAAAGGACATGACGCTTCGTGCACTTGCTCAACCTGGGAATCCTCGCGCACGTCGACGCGGGTAAGACGAGCCTGACCGAGCGGCTGCTGCACTCGGTCGGTGTGATCGACGAGATCGGCAGCGTCGACGCCGGGAACACGCAGACCGACACCCTCGCGCTGGAGCGCCGGCGCGGTATCACCATCAAGTCCGCCGTCGTCTCGTTCGCGATCGACGACGTGACCGTCAACCTCATCGACACGCCCGGCCACCCGGACTTCATCGCCGAGGTGGAGCGGGTGCTCGGCGTCCTCGACGGGGCCGTGCTGGTGGTCTCGGCCGTGGAGGGCGTGCAGGCGCAGACCCGGGTCCTCATGCGGACCCTGCGGCGCCTGGGCATCCCCACGCTCGTCTTCGTCAACAAGATCGACCGGCGGGGCGCCCGCCACGGGGCGCTCCTGCGGGAACTCGGCGAACGGCTGGAGGCGGCCGTCGTCCCGATGGGGACGACCGACGGACTCGGCACCCGCGACGCGCGCTTCACCCCCGGTCTCGGCCCCGCCGCGCTCGACGTCCTCGCCGGCCAGGACGACGACCTGCTGTCCGCCTACGTCGAGGGCACCCTCTCCGACGCCCGGCTCCGGGCCGCCCTCGCCGCCCGCACCCGGCAGACCCTGGCCCACCCCGTGTACTTCGGTTCCGCCGTCACGGGCGCGGGCGTGCCGGAGCTGATCACCGGGATCAAGGAGCTGCTGCCCGCGGCGGGCGGCGACCCCGAAGGTCCGGTCTCCGGCACGGTGTTCAAGGTCGAGCGGGGCCCGGCGGGGGAGAAGATCGCGTACGCGCGGATGTTCTCCGGAACCCTCGGTGTCCGCGACCGCGTCCCCTTCGCGGACGCCCGCCGGGAGGGCCTGGTCACCGCGATCAGCGTCTTCGACCACGGCACGGACGTGCGCCGGGACACGGTCCGCGCGGGCCGGATCGCCAAACTGTGGGGCCTCGCCGGCATCCGGATCGGCGACGCGCTCGGTGAACCCCGCACGGCCGGCGGCCACTTCTTCGCGCCGCCCACGCTGGAGACGGTCGTCGTCCCCGGCCCGGGCACGGATCGCCGGGTCCTGCACCTCGCGCTCACCCGGCTCGCCGAACAGGACCCGCTGATCGACCTGCGGCACGACGAGATCCGGCAGGAGACCTCCGTGTCCCTCTACGGGGAGGTGCAGAAGGAGGTCCTCCAGGCCACGCTCGCCGACGACTTCGGCCTCGACGTCGGTTTCCGGGAGACGACGCCCCTGTGCGTCGAGCGCCCCGCCGGAACGGGCGGCGCGGCCGAGTTCATCAAGAAGGACGCCAACCCCTTCCTCGCGACCGTCGGCCTGCGTGTCGATCCGGCCCCGGCCGGGACGGGGGTCGACTTCCGGCTGGAGGTGGAGCTGGGCTCCATGCCGTACGCCTTCTTCAAGGCCGTCGAGGACACCGTGCGTGACACCCTCGGCCAGGGACTGCGCGGCTGGCAGGTCACCGACTGCACGGTGACCATGACCCACTGCGGGTACTGGCCCCGCCAGAGCCATGCCCACCAGGGCTTCGACAGGAGCATGTCCAGCACCGGGGCGGACTTCCGCGGCCTGACCCCGCTGGTCCTGGTCGAAGCACTGCGGAGGGCGGGCACGCGGGTGTACGAGCCGATGCACCGCTTCCGCGTCGAGGCGCCGGCGGACACCCTCGGCGCCCTGCTGCCCGTGCTGGCCGCCCTGCGGGCCGTGCCGCGGACCACCGAGACCCGGGGCGACGGCTGCGTACTGGAAGGCGTCGTTCCGGCGGAGCGGGTACACGCACTGGAGCAGCGGCTGCCGGGGCTCACCCGGGGCGAGGGAGAACTGGAGAGCGGCTTCGACCACTACGCGCCCGTCACCCGCGGCGCGCTTCCGAGCCGGCCGCGCACGGACCTCAACCCGCTCAGCCGCAAGGACTACCTGCTGAACGTGACGCGCCGGGTCGGCGGGTGAGGCTCCGCGCCGAAAGCGGAAACTTACTCAACAGTCAGATGTGTTGACGTTGTCACGAAATCGTCGGACTGTAATGGACATGCCGAATATACGCGCGCGTCTGCTCGTTGTTCTGGTGGTCCTCTCCGGATTCCTGACCGTGGCGGGCGTGCGCCCCGCCACCGCCGAAGCCCTTCCCGACTCCCTCTGGTTCGACGACACCCCGCTCACCGTGCGGGACGGCGGCTTCACCGACGGGCACGGCCGCGAGGTCGTGCTGCGCGGCTACAACGTCTCCGGCGAGACCAAACTGGCGGAGAACAAGGGCCTGCCCTTCGCCTCGCTCGCCGACGCCAAGAAGTCCGCGACCGCGCTGCGCGCCCTGGGCGGCGGCAACTCGGTCCGCTTCCTCCTCTCCTGGGCGTACGCCGAGCCCGTGCGCGGCCAGGTCGACACCGCCTATCTGGCCGCGGCCACCGGCCAGATGCGCGCCTTCCTCGACGCCGGCATCCGGGTCTACCCGGACTTCCACCAGGACCTCTACTCCCGGTACCTGTTCGACCCGGACAGCTGGTACACGGGCGACGGTGCCCCCAAGTGGGCGGTGGACGCCGGGAACTACCCCGACGAGAACTGCGGTATCTGCCTGTTCTGGGGCCAGAACATCACCCAGAACGAGGCCGTGAAGCGGGCGACGTACGACTTCTGGCACAACGCGTACGGCCTCCAGGACGCGTTCCTCACCACCGCCCAGAAGACGATGGCCTACGTCAGACAGCACGTCTCCGCGGCCGAGTTCGCGGGCGTCGTCGGTTTCGACCCCTACAACGAGCCGCACGCCGGCGTGTACGACTCCGGTCAGACCAGCCGCGCCTGGGAACGCGACGTGCTGTGGCCGTTCTACGAGAAGTTCCGCGCCCGCATGGACGCGGCCGGCTGGCAGGACAAGCCCGCCTTCGTGGAGCCGAACCTGTTCTGGAACGCCAACATCGGTTTCCAGAAGCAGGAGGGCGGCCTGCTGGACGCCGGCACCCTCGGTCCGGACTACGTCTTCAACACGCACTTCTACGACCAGAAGGCCATCTCCGGGATCTTCATGCCGGGCAAGGCCGGGGACGGCCAGTACGCGGCCGACTTCGGGACCGTCCGCGACCGCGCGGCGGCCACCGGCACGGCCGGCATCATCAGCGAGTTCGGCCACCCCCTGGCGGGCACCGTCTCCGACAAGGCGCCCACGGTCCTCAAGGCGATGTACCAGGCCCTCGACTCCCGCCTGCCCGGGGCGGGTTGGTGGTCCGACCCGAAGCGTTCCGGCTCGGTGCTGTCCGGTACGCAGTGGCAGTGGGACATCTACAACGGGCGCCACCACGAGCTGATGAACGGCAACCCCGACAAGGTGCTCACCGCGGGCGACGCCTGGAACGACGAGGACCTGTCGGCCGTACACCTGAACGACTCGGGGACGGCCGTGCTGCGCCAGGACGCCCGGCTCCTCGACCGCCTCTACCCGAGCGCCACCGCCGGCACGACCGTCGCCTTCACCTACGAGGACCGCTCCCGCGACGGCTCCACCACCCTGACCTGGAACCCGGTCCCGGGCTCACTGCCGAACGTCGCCCGGCTGGTCGGCTCGGGCCAGTACGGGCTGCTGCTGTGGCGCTCCGACGGCTCGACGGCACCCACCGAACTGCACCTGCCCGCCTCCTTCCCGACCGCGACGACCACGGTCGTCTCCGACCTCGGCACGTCCTACGCCCCGCCGGCGTACACGACCACCACCCCGATCGCGGCGGCCCGGGAACCGGGCGGCACCGGCAGCCGCCGCCTCCTGCTCACCGCACCGGACAACGGCGTCCTGCACTACGCCCTGGTGACCAACGGGACGACCTCGCCCCCGGCGGACCTGCTCGCCGCGGCCCGGTCCGAGCTGTCGGCGTGGGCGGCCCAGCGGATCCGCTGAGCCGGCTCGCCGCTGCCCTTCCGTCGGAGTCCGGCTCCGACGGAAGGGCAGCCGCGCCCGGGAAGGGAAGGCCGTGAGGCGGCTCAGGGGGCCGGTGCCGTCCAGCCCGTGCTGACGTGTCCCAGACGGACGCGCTGGGGGTGATCGCCCACCGCCACCGACACCGTCTTCCTCCCGGTGGCGAAGTCGATCGCGGTGACCTGGTCGGCGCCGCTCTCGGACACCACACAGCTCCTGCCGTCTCCGCTGACGGTGGCCCAGTACGGCTTGGACACGGTGACCAGGGGACCCTCCTGGAGCGTTGCGCGGTCCACGACGGTCGCGTAGTCGTCCATCGTGCCCGCCACGCACAGCTTGGAGCCGTCCGGCTTCATCGAGATGCCGTGGTGGCGCGAGTCGTTGACGAAGGTGGTGCGGTCGTCGCTGGTCGAGGGGTTCTTAGGCAGGGTCTTGGTCCGGGTGATCCTGTCGGTGGCGATGTCGTACTCGAAGAACCCGTTGAAGAACGACACCTGGAAGTACAGCTTGGACTCGTCCGGCGAGAAGACGGCGGGCCGCACCGCGTCGGAGTGGTCCTTGAGGCCGATGGCGTCCAGCCGTTGCCGCATGTCGATGACCTTGACCTGCTTGTACGTGGTCGCGTCGACGACGGTGATGAGCCGGTTGCCCTTCGTCCAGTCCAGCCACGGGGCGTCGGTCGCGGTGTTCACGTCGCCGATGGACATGTTCCAGATGTACGTGCCGTCGCTGGTGAAGATGTTCTCGTGCGGCTTGTCGCCCGTGGGGAACGAGCCGAGCTGCTTGCCGGTGGTGATGTCGAGCACGTGCACGGTGTTGCCGGTCGAGGCGGACACCGCGACCCGCCTTCCGTCGGGGGAGACCGCCATGTGGTCGGCGCGGTAACCCGACACGGCGAACCGCCAGTTGACGCGACCGGTGGCGAGGTCGATCGAGACGACGTCGGCGAAGCTCGGCCGCGAGACCACCACCGACCTGCCGTCCGGCGTGGAGTACATGTCGTCGACGAACTGGTCATGGCCCTCACCGACGCTGTTGCGGATGGTCATGAAGGCGATCCACCGGATCGGGTCGGCGTTGATCTCCGCCATCCGCTGGTCCTTGTCGGGAATCACGTTGATCCGGCCGACCTTCGCGAAGTCCCCGGACGACTTGATGACATCGGCGGTGCCGTCCCAGTTGTTGCCCACGAACATCACCTCGCGCAGGGCGGCCGTGGAGGCGTCCGAGGCCTCCTCGACGGCGGTCGCGGCGGTCGCGGGGGCGGTGACGGTGAGCACGAGGGCGGCGGCTACGGAGCATAGGTGCCTGGGTCGGAAAGCAGGCATGACTGCTCTCTCCTCTGGGATGGGCGGCTCGTGACTAGGACATGCCAAAACGGGGTGCGGGTATCTGAACACGAGTGGATTCAGATTCAACTTACTGAAAAGTAAGGAAGGGGTGCCCTTCTCCACAAGACTGCGTACAGGACAAAATTGGCGTTCGAACGAAACGTCCGGCGATCGGGCGGGAGAAGGAGGCACGGTGACGGGCAGGCTCAAGGCGCCGACCGGCCGTTACGGCGGCAAGACCGCCGCGGAGCGGCAGGCCGAGCGACGCCGCCGCTTCCTGGACGCCGCGCTCCAGCTCTTCGGCGACACCCCCGGCTACCGCGCCACCACCGTCGCGGCGCTCAGCGAGACCGCGGGCCTGTCCACCCGCCAGTTCTACGAGGAGTTCCGCACCCTGGAGGACGTGCTCGCCGCCCTGCACCTCCAGGTCAACGACTGGGCCGAGCAGGCCGTCCTGCTCGCCCTGACCGGCGCGGGGGACCTGCCGCTCGCCGAGCGCGCCGCCGCGATCTTCCGCGCGTACGCCGCGAACGTCACCGGGGACCCGCGCCGGATCCGCATCACCTTCGTCGAGATCATCGGCGTCAGCCCACGCCTGGAGGAACAGCGCCTCGCCCGCCGCGCCCGCTGGGTCGACCTCGTACGCACCGAGGCCGAGGCCGCCGTGCGCCGCGGGGAGGCGGCGCCCCGCGACTACCGGCTCGCCGCGGCGGCGTTCATCGGCAGCGTCAACGGTCTGCTCCACGACTGGAACGCGGGGTGGGTCGACGCGACCCTGGACGAGGTCGTCGACGAACTGGTCCGGCAACTCCTGGGCATCCTGCGCCCGTCGGACTGGACCCCGCCGGCCTCCTGAGCGACCGGCTCCGACGGCCGCCCAGCCGCCGCCGGCCAGGTCGAGCGCCCGGCCCGGCCGCGGTGCCCGGGCTGATGTCCGGGCGTTCGTACCGGAGGTGCACGGGGTCGGTCGCGGCGGCCGACCAAGCGCCCGCGCTGATACCGCGCGGGCCGACGGCGGAGCGGCGGCCGGTCAGCCGGCTCAGTCGGCCGTCGCGAGGAACTGCGTCGCCGCCAGCTCCGCGTACAGCGGATCGGCGCCCACCAGCTCACGGTGCGTGCCGACCGCGCGCACCCGGCCCGCGTCCATCACCACGATCCGGTCGGCCATCGTCACCGTCGACAGCCGGTGCGCGACGACCAGCACGGTGGTCGTGCGGGCCACATCCGCCACCGTGTCCCGCAGCGCCGCCTCGTTCACCGCGTCCAGCTGCGAGGTCGCCTCGTCCAGGAGCAGCAGCCGGGGACGGCGCAGCAGGGCGCGGGCGATGGCGACCCGCTGCCGCTCGCCGCCCGACAGCCGGGTGCCGCGATGTCCCACCAGGGTGTCCAGGCCGGCGGGCAACCGGGCGACCAGACCGTCCAGCCGGGTCGTCTTCACCACCCGCGTGACGGCGTCCTCGTCCGCGTCCGGATGGCCGAGCAGCAGGTTGTCCCGCAGCGATCCGGACAGGACCGGCGCGTCCTGCTCCACGTACCCGATCGACGACCGGAGGTGGGACAGCTCCCAGTCGGTGAGGTCGCGGCCGTCCAGGGTGATCGTGCCGGACTCGGGGTCGTAGAACCGCTCGATGAGCGAGAAGACGGTGGTCTTGCCCGCGCCGGACGGGCCGACGAACGCGGTCATGCCCTGCGCGGGCACGGTGAAGGTGACCCCGTGGTGGACGTACGGCAGGTCGTCGGCGTACCGGAAGCGGACGTCGGAGAAGGAGACGGCGGCGGGCCGCGCACCGGGGGCGGGCAGCGGCGCGGGCAGGGCCGCCGGCTCGGAGGGCAGCCGCAGCGCCTCCTGGATGCGGGCCAGGGCCGCCGCGCCGGTCTGGTACTGGGTGATCGCGCCGACGACCTGCTGGATCGGCGACATGAGGTAGAAGACGAACAGCAGGAACGCCACCAGCGTGCCCACGTCGATGGCCCCGGTCGCCACCCGTGCCCCGCCGGCCGCCAGCACCGTGATGAACGCTATCTGCATGGCCAGCCCGGCCGTGTTGCCCGCCGCCGCCGACCACTTGGCGGCGCGCACGCTCTGCCGCCACGACTCCTCGGCGGCCGCGTGCAGCGTCTGCTCCTCACGGTGCTCGGCGCCGGACGCCTTCACCGTGCGCAGCGCGCCGAGGATCCGCTCCAGCGAGGCGCCCATCACCCCGACCGCGTCCTGCGCCTGCCGGCTCGCCCGGTTGATGTGCGGCACGATCACCCCGAGGACGACGCCCGCGCCCACGATCACCGCCATCGTGACCCCGAGCAGCACCGGATCCACCAGGCCCATCATGACCACCGTCGCGACCAGCGTGAGCCCGCCGGTGCCCAGGCCCACCAGCGAGTCCGTGGTGACCTCGCGCAGCAGCGTGGTGTCCGAGGTGATGCGGGCCATCAGGTCGCCGGGTTCGGTGCGGTCCACCGCCGCGATGCGCAGCCGCAGCAGATACGAGGACAGGGTGCGCCGCGCGCCGAGCACCACCGACTCGGCGGTGCGCCGCAGCACGTACGAACCCAGCGCGCCCAGTGCCGCGTTGGCGATCACCAGCGCGGACATGATGACCAACGCGCCGGTGATGGCCCGGTCGTGCGACAGGTCGTCGATCAACTCCCGTGCCACCAGCGGCAGCATCAGCCCGGTCGCACCCGTGAGGAGCGAGAGCGTGGCGCCCGTCAGCAGGGCCCACCGGTGCGGTCGTACGTACCCGAGGAGCAGCCGCCACGTGGGCGGGCCTGTCTCCGTCTTGGCGTTGCTTACGGCACTCCTTCGGACCTGCGGCGGGCGGAGCACTCAGGCTACGTCGGCGCCCCTTCCGGAGGCCCGCCGGTGGCCGGGTGCCCCGGCGCCGTCCGGGAGGGAGGCGCCGCGGCGTGATCCCGCCCGTTACTGATCAGTCACGCGTAGGGTCGGAACAGGGACGGACACGAGCCGACGAAAGGGGCCGATCTCATGGCGCAGGAAGTACGCGGCGTGATCGCACCGGGCAAGGACGAGCCGGTGCGGCTGGAGACGATCGTCGTGCCCGATCCGGGCCCGGGCGAGGCCGTGGTGCGGGTGCAGGCCTGCGGGGTCTGTCACACGGACCTGCACTACAAGCAGGGCGGGATCAGCGACGACTTCCCCTTCCTGCTGGGGCACGAGGCCGCGGGCGTGGTCGAGGCGGTCGGCGAGGGCGTGAGCGATGTCGCCCCCGGCGACTTCGTCATCCTCAACTGGCGCGCGGTGTGCGGCAGGTGCCGGGCCTGCCTGCGCGGGCGGCCGTGGTACTGCTTCGACACGCACAACGCCCAGCAGAAGATGACCCTCACCGACGGCACCGAGCTGTCCCCGGCGCTCGGCATCGGCGCGTTCGCGGAGAAGACGCTGGTGGCGGCCGGGCAGTGCACCAAGGTCGACGCGAGCGTCGCACCGCAGGTCGCGGGGCTGCTGGGCTGCGGCGTGATGGCCGGCATCGGCGCCGCGATCAACACCGGCCAGGTCGGCCGGGGCGACACGGTCGCGGTGATCGGCTGCGGCGGAGTCGGCGACGCGGCGATCGCCGGTGCGAACCTGGCGGGCGCGGCCAGGATCATCGCGGTCGACATCGACGAGCGGAAGCTGGAGACGGCGCGGACGATGGGCGCCACCCACACCGTCAACTCCCGCGAGACGGATCCGGTGGAGGCGGTCCGGGAGCTGACCGGCGGTTTCGGCGCGGACGTCGTCATCGAGGCGGTCGGCCGCCCGGAGACCTACCGGCAGGCGTTCTACGCCCGGGACCTGGCCGGCACGGTCGTCCTCGTCGGCGTCCCCACCCCCGAGATGAAGCTCGAACTGCCCCTGCTGGACGTCTTCGGCCGCGGCGGGGCGCTGAAGTCGTCCTGGTACGGCGACTGCCTGCCCTCCCGCGACTTCCCGATGCTGATCGACCTGCACCTGCAAGGCCGCCTGGACCTGGGGGCGTTCGTCACCGAGACGATCGAACTCACCGACATCGAGAAGGCCTTCGAGCGGATGCACCACGGCGACGTGCTGCGCTCGGTGGTGGTGCTGTGATGACCGCCCGCGTCGAACGCCTCGTCACCTCCGGCCAGTTCAGCCTCGACGGCGGCACCTGGGACGTCGACAACAACGTGTGGATCGTCGGTGACGGCCACGAGGCGATCGTGATCGACGCCGCCCACGACGCCGACGCCATCGCGCGGGCGGTCGGCGACCGCCGGCTGACGGCGATCGTGTGCACGCACGCCCACAACGACCACATCGACGCCGCCCCCGCCCTGGCCGAGCGCACCGGCGCCACGATCTGGCTGCACCCCGACGACCTGCCGCTGTGGAAGCAGACCCACCCCGACCGCGACCCCGACGCCTGGCTGCGGGACGGCCAGGTCATCGAGGCGGCCGGCGCCGACCTGCGCGTGCTGCACACACCGGGGCACGCGCCCGGCGCGGTCTGCCTGTACGACCCCGGTCTGGCCACCGTCTTCACCGGTGACACGCTCTTCCAGGGCGGTCCGGGGGCCACCGGCCGCTCCTACTCCCACTTCCCCACGATCATCGACTCGATCCGCGACCGCCTGCTGGCCCTCCCGCCCGAGACGAAGGTCCTCACCGGGCACGGCGATCCCACCACCATCGGCGCGGAAGCCCCGCACCTGGAGGAATGGATCGCCCGCGGCCACTGAGGGACGGGCCGCACGGCCCCGGCCGGCCGTGCGCGCCCATGGGCGGGCGTCCCGCGCCGCGCGGGACGGGAAACCGCGCGGCCGGGTGACTCGGCACACGCGGCCGGACGACCCGGCGTAAAAGGCGACAGAAGATGTCCGGCTTACCCGCCATGCTCGGAGCATCAACCGGGCACACAGGAGGTCGGACATGGCACAGCCGTTGCGGGACAAGGTCGCTCTGGTCGCGGGAGCGACCCGCGGAGCCGGACGCGGCATCGCCGTGGAGCTCGGCGCGGCCGGCGCGACCGTCTACGTCACCGGCCGCTCCACCCGGGCCCGCCGCTCCGAGTACGACCGCCCGGAGACCATCGAGGACACCGCGGACCTCGTCACCGCGGCGGGCGGCCACGGCATCGCCGTACCGACCGATCACCTCGACCCCGCCCAGGTCCGCGCGCTCGTCGACCGCGTCGACGACGAGCGGGGCCGGCTCGACGTCCTCGTCAACGACATCTGGGGCGGGGAGAAGCTCTTCGGGTGGGACACCCCCGTCTGGGAGCACGACCTCGACAACGGCCTCAGACTCCTGCGGCTCGCGGTCGAGACCCACGCGATCACCAGCCACCACGCCCTGCCGCTGCTCCTGCGCCGGCCCGGCGGACTGGTGGTCGAGATGACCGACGGCACCGCCGAGTACAACCGCGACACCTACCGCGTCAACTTCTTCTACGACCTCGCCAAGACGTCCGTGCTGCGCATGGCGTTCGCCCTCGGTCACGAGATCGGGCCGCGCGGTGCCACCGCCGTGGCGCTGACCCCGGGCTGGCTGCGCTCGGAGATGATGCTGGAGGCCTTCGGGGTGCGTGAGGACAACTGGCGCGAGGCCCTCGACCGCGTCCCCCACTTCGCCATCTCCGAGACACCGCGCTACGTCGGCCGCGCGGTCGCCGCCCTGGCCGCCGACCCCGACGTGGCCCGCTGGAACGGCACGTCCCTCTCCAGCGGCGGCCTCGCCCCGGTGTACGGCTTCACCGACCTCGACGGCAGCCGCCCGGACGCCTGGCGCTACCTCGTGGAGGTGCAGGACGCGGGGAAGCCGGCCGACACGACCGGGTACCGGTGACGGTCGGGTCCGGCGGTGGCGGTCAGGTCCGCGGTGACGCCGGCAGCGGCCAGCGCGCCGCGTGGCCCGGAGGCAGCGCCAGGTCGTCCCGTACGGCCGCGTAGTAGCTCGCGCGTCCGGCGCGCTGCCGCTCCAGCAGGGCCTGCCATGCCGCCGGGTCGCGCCGCTCCTCGCGCAGGAACGCCTCCATCTCCAGCACCGTGACCACCCACGCCCGGGCCCGCTCCACCACCTCGGGACTGCCCAGCAGGAGCAGTGCCTCCCCGGCCGGATCCCGGGCGACGGTGGCCTCCGCCATCGGCGGGGCCGCCTCCTCGGGGGACAGCGGATGCGGATGCGGGTCGTTGCCGAAGTGGGCGGCGACCCGGTACGCCAGCGTCACGGACCGCTTGAGCGCCTGCGCGTAGTCGGCGTACACGGCGAGCCTGCGCTCCTCCCAGCGTGCCGCGCGCTCACGGCTGAAACGGGCCCGGTCGCTGCGCACGATCGCGACGTACGAGCCGAGCGCACCGATCACGACGCCGATGAGGGCGGGGAGTTGCTGGAGGAACGTCGACATGGGCGCACGGTATCCGCCCGGTGGGCCCGCGCGGCACTACGGTCGGCGTATGACGGACACCACGCGTTTCGAGGGGTACGGAGTTCTGGTCACGGGCGCCGCCCGCGGCATCGGCGCGGCCACCGCGCGGCGGTTCGCCGAGGAGGGGGCGGGCGTCCTGGTCACCGACGTCGACGCGCCCGAGGCGGAGAGGACCGCGGCGGCCCTGCGCGCCCGGGGACTGAAGGCCGGGGCGACGGTCTGCGACGTGGCGGACCGGGCGTCCGTCGAGGCGGCCGTCGCCCACGCCGTCGCCGTGCTCGGACGGCTCGACGTCCTGGTCAACAACGCCTACCGCTGCACCCCCGACACCCCGCTCTTCGAGGACGGGCCCGACGAGGTGTGGGCCCGCGACCTGGACGTCACCCTCACCGGCGCCTACCGCTGCGCCCGCGCCGCCCTCCCGCACCTGGTGGCCTCCGGCCGGGGCGCGGTCGTCAGCATCGGCTCGGTCAACGGCCTCCAGGACTTCGGCAACCACGCCTACAGCGCCGCCAAGGCGGGCCTCGGCTCCCTGACCCGCACCCTCGCCGGGCACGCCGCCCCGCGCGGCGTCCGGGTCAACCTGGTGGCTCCCGGCACCGTCCGCACGACACCCTGGGAGGGCCGGGAGGACGACCTGGAGGCCGTGCGCGCGCTGTATCCCCTCGGCCGGGTCGGCGAACCGGAGGACATCGCGGCGGCGGTCACCTTTCTGGCCTCCCGCGACGCGTCCTGGATCACCGGCACCACGCTCACCGTCGACGGCGGCCTCACCGCGGTCAACACGGGCTTCCGCGCCGCGGTGGACCGGTCCGGCACGGACGACTGACAGCGACGGGACGGTGTCGAATGTCACCGTTTCGTCGCAGGACGAGCGGCGCTACAACCGAATCCCCCGGGCACCGGTCTAGCTGGCAGACATCGAGGACCGCAGGACCGGGTGAAGGGGAATGGCCATGGGGGACATACGCAGACGGGGTGCCGTCGTACTGGGGGTCACCGCGCTGGTGGCACCGCTCACGCTCGCGCTGGGCACCACGCCCGCGCAGGCCGCGAGCTGCACCACGCAGACCGGGCCGTACCAGAAGCAGGTGGAGAAGTTCCTCGGCCGGCCGGTCGACGGCAAGCAGTCCGCCGCCGACTGCAAGGCCATCCAGGCCTTCCAGACCAAGCACGGCATCACCCCGAACGCCGGGTACGCGGGTTCCGTCACCTGGGGCGTGATGAACCTGATGAACAAGCAGAAGGCCGTCGGGACGAACCCCAACAAAGAGGGCAAGTGTCCGGTGAACAAGGGCCGCATCGCCTGCGTGAACCTGACCCTCCAGCTCAGCTGGATCCAGGACGGCAAGAAGCTCGTGTACGGTCCGGTCCCCGTGCGCACCGGCCGCAACGGCTACGAGACCCGCACCGGCCTGAAGAAGATCTACTGGCGCAACATCGACCACGTCTCCAGCATCTACGACGTGCCGATGCCCTACGCCCAGTTCTTCGACGGCGGCCAGGCCTTCCACTCGGTGGGCGTCAGCATGTGGAACCCGCCGGGTTCGCACGGCTGCGTCAACATGACCAGGACCACCGCCAAGAAGTACTGGTCGCTGCTGAAGAACGGCGACGACGTCTTCGTGTACGGCCGCAAGCCGGGCACCTGACAGGGGCGCCCGGCCCGTCCGCGCCCCCGCTAGCGGGGCGCGTCCCCGAAGTCCGGGATCTCCAGCCTGGCCCCGCCCTGCCGCGCGGACTCGTGCGCGACGATGCCCGGCAGGGTGTAGCGGGCGGCCACCCACGCGTTCACCGACGGCAGCGACCGGGTGGTGACGGCGGTGACGAAGTCGTCCACCAGGAAGTGGTGGCTGCCCTCGTGCCCGTTGTGGAGGTGGTCGAACTCCCGCGGCAGCCGCGAGCGGTCGTGCACCGGCGCCGATCCGGAGGTGAAGGCGGCCCGCAGGTCCGGCGCGATGTGCTGGAGTGACGGATCGTCAGGGGACATGGTGGGCTTGGGTTCCAGCAGTTCGCTGATGTCCTTCACGCCGTTCTTGTCCTGCCACAGGGCGACCGTGGCGAGCTGCTCCATGCTCGCTTCGGTCCCGAAGAACCGGAAACGGGACTCCCGGATGTGGGAGGGGTAGCCCACCCGCCGGAACTCGTTCGTCCGGAACGCCCCGCCGCCCGCCACCTCGAACAGCGCGGTCGCGTTGGACACGTCGTTGCCGAACCGGCTGACCTCCTTGTCGAACACCCCGTCCCCGCGGTCGTCGGCCACCCCGATCGCCGACACACTCACCGCGTGCGTCTGCCAGGCGCCCAGTACCCCGCCTGTCGAGTGCGTCGGGTACAGCAGCGGGGGATAGCTGGCGGTCGCCTTCCAGTCCTCGCCGCCGCTGTACTGGTACGCCTCGTAGAACCCGAGGTCCATGTCGTGGACGTAGTCGCCCTCGGCGTAGAAGAGCCGCCCGAAGGCGCCCTCGGCGATCTGGTTGCGGGCGTGCACGGTCGCCGGGTTGTACTGGCTCGTCTCGCCCATCATGTACGTCAGCCCGGTCGCCTTGACCGCGTCGATGATCGCCGCGATCTCCTCGGCGGTGATCGCCATCGGGACGGCGGAGTAGACGTGCTTGCCGGCGTTGAGGCCCTGGACGACCAGCGGGCCGTGCGTCCAGCGCTGGGTGAAGATCGCGACCGCGTCGACCGCCTTCGACTCCAGCATGGCCTCGTACGACGGGAAGGTGCCCGTGAGGCCCTCGGCGGCGGCCAGGCGCTCGGCGCGTTCGGGGAGCAGGTCGGTGACGTGGACGTCGCCGACGCCGGGATGGGCCAGGAACAGCTTGGCGAACTGGCCCGAGAACTGTCCGGCGCCGACGATGCCGAGGGAGAACGTCATGGGTGGCGTGCCCTTCCGGGGTGGAGTCACTGGTCGATTCACTGGTCGAGGATCAGGTTGATCTGGTCGGTGGTCTCGTCGAGGCTGTCGGCGGACGTGCCGTTGGCGAAGATGTCCTGCATCGCGGGGTGCATCAGCGCGTACACGTCCGCGGAGTAGTTGGTGATGGGGAAGGAGAACGTGCTGAAGTTCTTCTTGTCGGCGACCGGCCTGGTGAAGGCCGTGACGTCGATGCCCTTCTTCTCGTACGCGGCCACCGCGGCCTTCGTGCCGTCGGGCGTCGCCGGGAAGACGATGCCGTAGTCGCCCACGATCTTCTGGCACGCGTCGGACGACAGGTACTTCACCCACTTCAGGGCACCCGGCTTGTTGTCCGCGTTCTTGGTGACGGAGTCGGCGAGGCCGTTCATCATGGTGGCGCGCTTGCCGGTGGGACCCACGGGGGTGAAGGCGGTGCCCACCTTCAGGTCCTTGACGCCGTAGTACGTCGAGATCATCCAGGCGCCGTCGAAGGCTGCCGCCGCCTTGCCCGCGGCCACCTGCGCGTTCGCCGGATTGGCGCCCGCGCTGTAGTCCGTGAGGGGGGCCATGTAGCCCTTCTCGGCCAGGCCGAAGTACCACTCGACGACGGACTGGAAGGTCTCGCTGTCGTACTGGTACTTCGTGCCCCACCGCGGCTTGTCGGTGTAGGTCCAGCCCGCGGAGGCGGCGAAGTTGCTCCACTGCGTCTGGCCGTCGCCGTCCCCGGCGCCGCCCGTCGCGAGGCCGTACACCTTGACATGACGCTTGTCGAAGCCCGGTTCGTCACCGCGTTTGCCGTTGCGGTCGACGGTGAGACGGGCGATGGCCTTCTCGAAGGTGCCGCCGTCCTTCGGGTTCCAGGAAAGGGTGTTCAGCTCCCGGGCCGTGAGCCCGGCGGCGCCGGCCATCCTCTGGTTGTAGAAGAGCGCGACGGTGTCCCAGTCCTTGGGAGCGCCGTAGCGGTGCCCGTCCTGGCCGGTCCAGTTGGCGGCGAGCCCGGACTGGTAGTCGGATGCCTCGATGCCCAGGCCGTCGAGCGGCTCCAGCACCTTGAGATCGGCGAACTGGCCGAACTTCTGGATGTGGTCGGTGAACACGTCCGGCTCGGTGCCCGCGATGAAGCTCGCGGTGAGCTTGGTCCAGTAGTCGTCCCAGCCCAGCTGCGTGATCTTCACCTTCAGTCCCGGGTTCTCCTTCTCGAAGCCCCGCGCGCAGGCCTGGTAGGCGGGCCGCTGGTTGGCGTCCCACAGCCAGTACGACACCGTGTTCGCGGACGAACCCGCCCCGCCTCCCTTGGCGCAGCCGGCCGTCAGGGACAGCGCCAGCGCTCCGGTCAAAGCCACGACCGTACGAATTCGCATGCCCGTCCCCTTACTTGATTCCGGTGAAGCTGATCGAACTGACGATGCGGCGCGCGAAGATGCCGAAGAGCACGACCATGGGCAGCGCGGCGACGAGCGTGGCCGCCATCAGGCCGGACCAGTCGTAGCCGGTCTGCGGCGTCTGCGCCCGGAAGATGGCCAGCGCCACGGTGAGCACGCGGGAGCTGTCGCTGTAGGACACCATCAGCGGCCAGAAGTAGTCGTTCCAGGCGGTGATGTACGTCAGGACGCCCAGCGTGAGGACGGGGGTGGACGCCATCGGCAGCATGACCCGGAAGAAGATGCGGATCTTCCCGGCGCCGTCGAGCAGGGCGGCCTCCTCGACCTCGCGGGGGACGTTCATGAAGAACTGCCGCAGGAAGAACACGGCGAACGGCGTCATGAACATCGTCGGCAGCGAAATGCCCAACAGGGTGTCCACCAGGCCGAGTTGTTTGATGAGTACGAAGTTCGGGAGCAGGGTGAAGATCGCGGGGACCATCAGCCCGGCGAGGAAGAGGCCGAACGTCTTGTCCCGGCCACGCCACCGCAGGCGCGCGAAGGCGTACGCGGCCATGGCGGAGAAGAAGATCTGGCAGACGGTGATCAGGGTGGCGACGACCACCGAGTTGATCAGGTAGCGCCAGAACGTGAGACCGCCGCCCGCGCCGCCCTGGGCGATCGCCTCCTCGGTGGACTGCAGGCCCAGGGCCCGCTCGAAGCCACCGGTCGTCAGGTCCACGGGCAGGGGATCGCCGGGGTGCGCGGCGAGCGCGTTGTTGGTGGACAGCGCGGTGCGCAGGATCCAGTAGAAGGGCAGCAGGGTGATGAGCACGATCGCGACCATCGCCGTCCAGGCCGCGATCCGGCCGAAGGAGGGCCGGCGCCTGGTGGGCCGTACGGTCGTCGTGGTTGCCACGGCAGCCATGTCGGTGTCTCCTTCCCCGTCAGCCGAGGTCGGTCTGGCCGGCCCGGGTGAGCCGGTACTGGACGAAGGTGATCGCGCTCAGCACGACCAGCAGGGCGACGGACATCGCCGAGGCGTAGCCGAACTGGAAGCGGCCGAAGGCGGCGCCGTAGATGTAGTACTGGAGGACGTTGGTGGCGTTCGCCGGTCCGCCCGCGGTGGTCACCGCCACCGTGTCGAACACCTGGAACGAGCCGATCACGGTCATGATCAGTACGACCGCCAGCACCGGCCGCAGCAGTGGCATGGTGATCCGCCAGAACATCCGCCACTCGCTCGCGCCGTCCACCTTGGCGGCCTCGTACATGTCGCCGGGGATGGCCTGGAGCCCGGCGAACAGCAGCAGCGCGGTGTAGCCGACGTGCCGCCACACGTTGATCAGGGCGATGGTCGGGATCGCCCAGGTGTCGTCGGCGAGGAAGGGGACGCGCTCGAGACCGAGCCCCGAGATGATCTCGTTGCCGATGCCGAGCTGTGTGTCCAGGATCCACAGCCAGACGATGCCGGCGACGACGTTCGCCATCAGATACGGCGTGAGCACGATCCCGCGCAGCAGCGCCGACCGCGTGAGCCGCTGGAGCAGGACGGCGATGGCGAGCGCCGCCACCGTCTGCACCCCGATGTTGATCAGCACGTACTCGACGGTGACCTCGAGCGAGTTCCAGAAGATCGGGTCGTGCACCATGCGCACGTAGTTGTCGAGGCCCACCCACTCGGGCGGTGTGAGCAGGTTGTAGCGCGTGAAGCTGAGGTAGACGCCGCGCAGCGTCGGCCAGAGCAGGAAGACCAGGAAGCCCAGCAGGGCCGGGGCGATGAACACCGCGGCGAGCCGTCCGTCACCCCGGCCCTCCCCGGCGCGCGCCCGGTCCGTCCGAGGTTTCGTCCGGGCACCCTCGGCGCCGCCCAGGGGCAGACGCGACGGTGGGCTGCTGGAGGCGATGGTCATCGTGAGACTCCCTTGTCCGCGGCGGCTCATCCTCGGGGCACTTACTTTTGCGGCGGAATAATCAATGAGTCAAGGGGCGTGCAAACATCATTCCCGAGCCATCGGTGATGGCGTAGAGTGGTCACATTGTTTTTGTGGCAAAATAAATCAGGTGTGGGAGTCTGACCTACATGACCGCAGGTTCCGCCAGCTGGCTTCCGCTGAGCCCCGGGGAGCGCTCCGTGGCGATCGAGGTACTCGTCCACGGCCCGCTCTCCCGTACCGAGATCGCGCGCCGGCTGGACCTCTCGCCGGGGAGCCTGACCCGGCTCACCAAGCCGCTGATCGAGTCGGGCCTGCTGATCGAGGTCCCCGAGGCGGGCTCCCCGGCCGAGGCTCGCCAGGGGCGCCCCTCCCAGCCCCTCGACGTCGTCGCCGAGTCCCGCTCCTTCCTCGGCTTCAAGATCACCGAGGACATGGTCTACGGCGTCGTGACCACCCTCAGGAGCGACATCGTCGCCCGCCACGACCGCCCCCTCGCCACGCACGACCCCGCCCGGGTGGCCGACCTGCTCGCCGAGATGACCGACGAACTCGCCCGCGAGCACCCCCGGTTCGCCGGCATCGGCATCGGTGTCGGCGGTCTGGTCCGGGACCGGGCCGTGGTGGGGGAGTCCCCGTTCCTGAACTGGCGCGAGATCCCGCTGGCCGCGCTCGTCGAGGAACGCACCGGGCTCCCGGTGGTCGTCGAGAACGACGTCGCCGCCCTGGTCGAGGCCGAGACCTGGTTCGGCGCCGGGCGCGGCCTCGACCGTTTCGTCGTCCTCACCATCGGCGCCGGCATCGGCTACGGCCTCGTCCTGGGCGGCAAGCGCGTGCCCTACCCCGAGGAGGACCGTGGGTTCGGCCGCCACTGGATCGTGAACCCCAACGGCCCGCTCACCCTCGACGGCGAGCGGGGCAGCGCCGTCTCCCTGCTCACCATCCCCAACATCCGCTACCAGGTCCACGCCGCCACCGGCCGTGACCACACCTACGAGGAGATCCTCGCCCTGGCCGCCGCCGAGGAGCCCATGCCCGCCCGCGTCATCGACGAGGCCGCGCGCGCCCTCGGCGTCCTGGTCGCCCAGATCGCCAACTTCGTCATGCCGCAGAAGATCCTGCTCGCCGGGGAGGGTGTCGGCCTGATGGACGTGGCGGGCAAGGTGGTGGAGGACACCATCCGGGCGCACCGGCATCCGCTGGCCGCCCCGGTCGGCCTGGAGACCAAGGTGTCCGACTTCCACGACTGGGCCCGCGGCGCCGCCGTGCTGGCGATCCAGGTGCTGGTCCTGGGAGCAGCACAAACGTGAAGTCCGGCCAGGTGCTGGTCCTGGGAGCAGCACAAACGTGAAGTCCGGGACAGGGGTTGACAGATGGACGTGATCAGTAACACGGTCCGGAATGTCCGTTTAACTTGTGATTACTCACATCGCCTTCACCTGGGGCGCCGTATGCTTCACACCATGTCCACCAGTGTTGAACTTGCTACCGAACGATCGGCTGACGAGGTCAACGAGGAGATCCGGGCCCTGTGGCTCCGGTCGGGCGGGACACTGAACGGCGAGCAGCGCGAGGAGTACCAGCGTCTCGTCCTGGAGTGGGCCGCTGCGGCCCACCAGCCGGTGCCGGCGACCTGACCGTCGCCTGAGGGCCCCTGCCGCCAGGCATCGGTCCGAGTTCCCAGGGCACCCCTGACCGGATGGGTCCCCTCCTCGCTCTGACCTCCGCCGTGTGCTACGGCGTCGTCGACTTCGCCGGCGGCCTCCTGTCCCGCCGTGCCCACTTCGCCGCCGTCACCGTCCTCGGCCAGATCGGCGGCCTTCTGCTCGCCTGCGCGGCGGCGCTCGCGCTGCCCGCCGACGCCGTGCGCCCCGTGGACCTCCTGTGGGGCGCGCTCTCCGGCGTCGGCAGCGGCACCGCCATGCACTTCCTCAACCGCGGACTGAGCCGCGGCGCGATGAGCGTCGTCGTGCCCGTCAGCGCGGTCACCGGCGTCGCCCTGTCCGTGCTGTGCGGAGTGCTGCTCGGGGACCGGCCCACGCCTCTGGGCTGGGTGGGCATCGCCGTGACCGTGCCCGCGCTGTGGCTGGTCTCCGGCGGCGGCGCCGGCTCCGGCGGGGGCGCGGCGGACGGCCTGGTGGCCAGCGCGGGCGTCGCCGCGCAGTACATCGCCCTCGCCCAGGCCGACCCGTCGAGCGGGCTGTGGCCGGTGGCGGCGGGCCGGGTCGCCGCCGTCCTCGTCCTGCTGCCGGGCGCCGCCCGCCACCCCCACCGCCTGAGGATGCCGCCGGCCCGCGCCGTCCAGGCGCTGCTGGTCGGGGCGGGGGCCGCGCTCGGCCTGGTCCTGTATCTGCTCGCCGCCCAGCGCCAGATGCTGGCCGTCGCGGTGGTCCTGGCCTCCCTGTACCCCGCCCTCCCGATCGTCCTGGGACTCGCCCTGCTGCGCGAGAAGGTCACCCCGAGACAGACGGCGGGCCTGCTGGGGGCGGCCGCGGCCACCGCCCTGGTGACCCTCGGATGAGGCGCGCGAGGCCGGGACCGGCCCCGCGTGAGTGATCGCGGGCCGGGTCAACTCCAGGTCGCCGAGTAGTACTGCCGGTACGCCTTGCGGTCCTGCTCGGCGCGGATGAACCGGGTGGCCGCCAGCGCGACCAGGCTGCCCGCGATGACCAGGAGACCCGGTCCGACGTTCCTGGTGTCCGTGAGCCGGGAGAGCAGGGGCTCCCCGGTCGCGCCGCCCGCCACCGGGCCCGACGATCCGGGCGAGGCCGCACCGGGGGAGAGCGCGCCCTGCGTGGCCGAGGCGGACGGCGCCGGTGCGGCCGAGCCGTCGGCGCCCCCGGCGGCCGGCGTCGCCACGATCAACTGGACGTCCAGGGCCTCCAGCGCCTTCGTCACCGGCTGGAAGAAGGTGGTGCCGCCGCTCGTGCAGTCACCGCTGCCGCCCGAGGTCAGCCCCAGCGCGACCCCCTCGGAGAACATCGGGCCGCCGCTGTCCCCGGGTTCGGCGCACACGTTCGTCTCGATCAGCCCGGTGACGGTGCCCTCGGGGTAGTTCACCGTCGCGTTCAGTGCCGTCACCTCGCCGTCGCGCAGCCCGCTCGTGCTGCCGCTGCGGAACACCCGCTGCCCGACCGCCGGATCGGCCGCCCCCGTGATCTGCACGCCCTTGCCGTCCCCGATGGCCACCACCCCGGCTCCCTCACCGGCCTCGCCGCCGGCGTACTGCACCAGGGAGAAGTCGTTGCCCGGGAAGCTCTGTGTGATGGTCTTGCCGACCTGCGCGTCGGCGCCGGAGTCCTCGAACCAGACCGAGCCGGTGGGGCCGCAGTGTCCGGCGGTGAGGATGAAGTCGCGCTGCCCGTCGGTCACGTTGAAGCCGGCCGAGCAGCGCCCGGCGGTGGACAGGATCGGCTGCGCGCCGTTGATCCGGGTCGTGAAGGTGCCCTGGGTGCGTTCCATCCGGACGAAGCCGCCGATGCCGTCGGCGACCTCGGTCATCCGGGACCAGTCGGCGGCCGAGACGGTGCTGTCGCCCCGTACCACCACCTGGTTGGTCCGGTAGTCCATGGCCCACGCCGTGCCCGTCACCCGGGGCGCCGAACGCAGCGTCGAGGTGGCCGACTTCAGCTCGTTCATGCTGTGCGGCACGACCTTCGCCTCGGCGCCCGCCCGCCGCACCTGGGCCGCCGCGTCCTGGTCGGTGACCGCGACCACCGGTTTTCCGTCGGCACCCATCCAGGCGCCCGCCGTGCGGGAGGGCCCGAGCCGGTGGACGAGGTCCGCGCCCATGTCGCCCGCCTCCTGGGCGTAGGTGCGCGGAGCGGTGGCGGCGGGAGGCTCGTCGGCCATGGCCCGCGTGACCATGGTCCCTCCCAGGAGGAGTCCGCCGACGGCCGCCAGCCGCGTCACTCGCCGGACGACCCGTCGTCGTGCGTGCCTCATGCATGGCTCCCGAACCCGAACTCACGGCAACACCGCGGGGGGCTCTCGTGGTTGAGCACCCTCCTTCCATACGTGGGCGGAGGCGGGGGCGTTCACGGCACCGGCGATCTCTCCTCGCCGCGAGACCGGCCGGCCTCGGCCTCCGTGGCGCGCGACCGGTGCGACCGGTGCCGGTCGGGTGGGCCGGTCGCGCGGTTCCCCGCGCCCCTGCGGTGAGTCCCCCTATCGTGTGCCCATGACCAGGATCCCGTACGAGCCGTCCGGTGAACCGAACCCGTTGCGCGCGCTGACGCTCGACCGCCTCCGTCGTCGCACGAGCATGAAGTGGCGCACCTACCCCGAGGACGTCCTGCCGCTGTGGGTGGCCGAGATGGACGTACCGCTCGCCGAACCCGTCGTCCGCGCGGTCACCGACGCGCTCGCGCTCGGGGACACCGGCTACCCGGCGGGTACCGCGTACGCCGAGGCGCTCGCCGCGTTCGCGGACGAGCGGTGGGACTGGGACGGGCTCGCGGTGGACCGCACCGCGATCGTGCCCGACGTGATGCTCGGCGTCGTGGAGATGCTCAGGCTGGTCACCGGGCCCGGCGATCCGGTGGTGGTGAATCCGCCCGTGTACCCGCCGTTCTTCCCGTTCGTGGAGCACATGGACCGGCGGGTGGCCGAGGCCCCGCTGGGCGCGGACGGGCGCATCGACCTCGACGCCCTGGAGGAGACCTTCCGGCAGGCGGTGGCGGACCGGCGGCGGGCCGCCTACCTGCTGTGCAGCCCGCACAACCCGACCGGAACCGTGCACACCGCCGGTGAACTGACCGCCGTCGCCGCGCTCGCCGACCGGTACGGCGTACGGGTCGTCGCCGACGAGATCCACGCGCCGGTCGTCGCCTCGGGCGGGCGGTTCGTGCCGTACCTCAGCGTGCCCGGCGGGGAGCACGGCCTGTCGCTGATGTCGGCGACCAAGGCGTGGAACCTGCCGGGTCTGAAGGCCGCCCTCGCCGTCGCGGGACCCGGCGCCGCCGCCGACCTCGCCCGGCTGCCGGAGGAGGTCGGCCACGGACCGAGCCACGTCGGCGTGCTGGCCCACACCGCCGCCCTGCGCGAGGGCGGCCCCTGGCTGGACGCCCTGCTCGCCGGTCTCGACGACAACCGGCGCCTGCTGGCCGACCTGCTCGCCGACCACCTCCCCACGGTCACTCACCGCCCCGCCGAGGCGACCTACCTCGCCTGGCTCGACTGCCGCGCGCTCGGCCTCGGCGACGATCCGGCGGACACCTTCCTGCGCCGCGGCCGGGTGGCCCTCAGCCCCGGCACCGACTTCGGTACCGGGGGCGCGGGGCACGTACGCCTGAACCTGGCGACCTCTCCGGAGATCCTCCAGGAGGGCGTCCGGCGGATGGCGGCGGCGCTCGCCTGAACCCGACCGGCTCCACCGGGCGGCCTCCTTCTTGCGGCGGCGGCTGCCTAGACTGCCCGTCATGGACGACACGGCGTTGCAGCGGCTGGGCTCGGGCAAGTACCTGCTGATCACCAGCTTCCGGAAGAACGGCACCCCGGTCGCCACTGCGGTGTGGGTGGTGCGCGACGGCGACGCGCTCGGCGTCTGGACGGTCGCCGACTCCTGGAAGGTCAAGCGCATCCGGGCGCGCGGTGACGTCCTCGTCGGCCCCTGCGACGCCCGCGGCAACCCGACCGGCGACCAGCTCCCCGCCACGGCCGAGATCACCGACGCGGCCACCACGGCCCGCTACCGCGGGCTGATCGCCCGCAAGTACGGCCTTTTCGGCCGCTTCACGCTCCTCGGCAGCAGGCTGCGCCGGGGACGGAACGGGACCGTCGGGATCCGCGTGACCCTGTGACGCGCGGGGCACGGACCGCTGTCCGGTCCGGCGCTCGGACAGCGCGGGCCGGACGGTGCGGGCCGCCGACCGCTGTCCGGTCCGCGCTCGGTGGCCCCCCGTGGGGGCCGATCGTCTGCCGGCCCGTGCCTCCGGTGCCGTGTGGGGCGTTGCTCATCCGGCACGCACCCCGGTGGCGTGTGAGGACCGACCGTCGCCCGGCGCGTAGCCCGGCGGCGTACGGGGCACCGACCGCGACCCGGCCCGTGCCCCGTACGCGGGCGGCCTACGGCGCGTCCAGCACCGTGCCCGTCAGTACCGGGCGGCCGGGCAGCGGCTCGCCGTTGTCGTCGGTCAGCGTGATGCGCACCGACTCGCTCGGCTCGGGCGACTCGTCCCGTACCGTCGGCACGGTCACGTCGGCGCCGGTGCTCCCGGCGGGAACGGACACCCACCACCACAGGCTCGTCCCGGACAGGGGGCGCTCCGGGTCGGGCGACTCACCGGACTCGTCCGACAGCCACTGCGGATCCACGTCCCTGGTGGACAACTCGGTGCCCCCGGAGACCGGAAGCAGACGGACCGGCTGCCAGATGTCCACGTCGGCGGGCTGGTCCAGGGACAGCCGCCAGGTCAGCGTCTCCCCCTCGGTCACCCGGTCCGCGACGGGCGTCAGGGTGACCACCGGCTCGGGGTCGTCGTTCTCCGCGGTGACCCCGCCCCGGTGCGAACCGACGACGGCGTTCCGTACCGCCTTCACGGCGATGTCGTGGTCCACGTCGATGCCGAAGCGGGTGTCGCCCCGCACCTCGACCGGGACGTCGATGGCGTTGCCGCCGGGCCGTACCGTCACCAGCTTCTCCGTGCCCAGCCCGGTGTCCCGGTCGAGGACGTGGACGCGGACCGTGCCGCTGCCCTGCCCGGAGATCCGTACCGGCACCCGGTAGGTGCGGCTGCCCGAGTCACCCTCCTTGACGGTCGTGCGACCGACGTCGACGCGCGGCAGCTCGGCCGGCGTGACCGCCGCGACGCCCGCGCGCCAGCCCCAGGCGTCCATCAGCCAGGCCCGCCCCGACGGTGAACGAGGCGTCAGGGCAAGGGACGTGACGTGTTCCAGGTCGAGCCCCGCCCGGGTGGCGGCGCTCAGCGGGACGCGGACCTCACGCGCCCAGGCGGAGGCCGTGCGATCGCTGCCCGGCAGTCCGTCCACCTGGACCCGGCCGAGCGTGGCCCGGCGGCCGGAGGCGTCGGTGAGGGAGACGTCGAGCTTCGTGCCGGTCGTGTTCGGCGGCACGAACACCCGCAGCGCCAGATCCGTGGCACCGGTGAGGGCGAGCGGCGCGGCCGGGCTCACCCGCGCGGGCGTGCCCGGCGACGACCAGGCCAGGGCGACCGCGCGGCGGCCGGTCTCCCGTTCTGTCTCCCATCGCGCGAAGTGCGGCGAGAAGCCGTCGCCCTCGCGGGCCAGGCAGGCGACGGCCGGATCGGGGTCGATCGCCGAGCACAGCCTGGCGCCGGTGACCGTCACCGGACCGTCGGGCAGGAAACCGGCGCTGCGGCGCGCGCCGACCGCGTGGGTCAGGACGCGGGCGGGATCCGCCGAGGGGGCGCGGCGACCCGAGCCGTCGAGCAGCGGGCGGACCCGGTCGTCACCGGCGACGAACAGCCGGGCCGCGGCGGCGATGTAGGTGGCCCCGGCCCGGTGCTGCTGGTCGGCGGTCAGCCGGGTCGGGGCGCCCACCGAGCACACCGGGTCCGGCTGCTCGGGGTCGTCCCAGAAGTCGTCCGAGGCGGGCGCCTGGGCCTGCCCCGGAGTCCATTCGCTGTTGAAGTAGTTGTGGTTGGCGCCGATCATGTACACGGCGCTGTGCAGCGCCGTACCGCGGCTCACGCCCCGCGTGCCGTCCGCGTACACCTGGCCCTGGAGGTCGGACACGTCGCCGTCGCAGCCCGGCAGGATCGTCACCGACGGCACGTCCGCGACCGGGTTCTGGCCGAAGATCGTCGGTCCGATGAGTACGATCCCGCGTACGGTCCAGCGCACCGGGCCGCGGTAGCCGTCCTGGTCGGCGGGTGGCGGGTAGAGGCTGTCCATGGCGGCCCGGTTCACGCCCTCGCCGCCGCGTGAGTGACCGACCAGCAGGACGCGGGACAGGTCGGCCTTCGGCGCGTCGCCTACGACCGCCGGTGCCGTGGCCGGGTGGGCGGACCAGTCGGCCCAGTGGGCCAGGTGGTGCCGGACCAGCGAGGAGCGCGCCTGGGCGCCGGCGTCGTCGAGGTCCCCGTCCTGGCCGTTGACGCCGTTGGCCGAGATCGAGACCGTCAGGTAGCCCTGGGAGGCGAGCAGTTCCTGGTCGCGCAGATAGCCGCGGTGGCTGGGGATCGGGTCCATGCCGGCCGGACAGGGCCAGACGATGTCCACGTCGTCCTCGGCGCCCGGCCTGTGACAGGTGACGTGACGGCCGTGCAGGAACAACGCGAGCGGACGGGCGCCGGTGGCCCCCTTCGGCGCCACCACCTCGGCGCGCATCTCGACCGGCTGGGGGAGCCCGGGCAGCCGCACCGGGTCGAGGTCGTACGCGCCGCTGACCGTACGGTACGAGCCGGGCTCACCCGGATCGACGGCGCCCGCCGGCAGCGGGGCCGGGGGCTGTGCCCGGGCGGGGGAGCGCCGCCCGCGGGACTCGGCGGCCGGGTCGGCCGGTGCGTCCAGCCGACGTCCGGACGCCAGGACCTGAAGGTCGGTCAGGCCGGTCGAGCGGGCCTCGTCGAGGTCCAGACGGAACGTCCGGCCGTCCTTCGCCGCGGCCGGCAGCCCGAGCAGCCGGCCGCCGGCATGGAACTCGACACGCGCGTCACCCATGGGCACCCGCCTGGGCGCGTGCCAGACCAGCTCACGCGCGGCGCCCTGCCCGGTGATCCGCCAGCCCGGCGGAAGCCCGCTGTCGGTGCTCGCGGCAGCCAACGGCTGTGCCGGTATGGACGGTCGGGCCTGCGCCGGCCCGGGTGACCCCGCCAGGGCCGCCAGCACCGCAACGGCGGTCACGCATATTCGCCGGACACGGATCAATGGTCCTTCTCCTCAAACCCCCGAACGCGGGCGCCCCGTCGGTCCCGGGAGCCTCACGCGTCACGGAGGAGTGAGGAAGAGGCCCGGAGGTTGTCCGGAGTGCGGAAACAGTCCTGAGCGGGGGACGCGATCAAGCCACCGGGCCTGGTCGGCCGGGCGTAGTCGGGCCATGGGAAGGGGAGGCGCTTCCCATGAGCCGATCCCCCAGCCACCGGGCCGCCCTCGTCGGCACCGGCCACCGCGCCCGGATGTTCACCCGCGCCCTCGCCGAACGCCCGGGCCATCTCGTCGCCGCCCTCTGCGATCCGAGCCCCACCCGGATGGCCTTCCACAACGGCCTGCTGGCCGCGGCCGGCGAACCCGCCGCCACCCAGTGGGAACCCGGCCGCTTCGGCGAGATGCTCACCGAGGAGGACATCGACGAGGTCGTCGTCACCACCGTCGACGCCGCCCACGACCACTACATCGTCCCGGCCCTGCGCGCCGGCTGCCGGGTGGTCACCGAGAAGCCGATGACGGTCGACGCGGACCGCTGCGCCCGCATCCTCGACGCGGTCCGGGACACCGGCAACTCGCTGACGGTCGCCTTCAACTACCGCTTCAACCCGGTCCACGAGAGGGTCCGCGCCCTGCTCGCCGACGGCGCGGTCGGCGAGGTCCTGTCCGTGCACTTCGAGTGGCTGCTCGACGTGCGGCACGGCGCCGACTACTTCCGCCGCTGGCACCGGGAGAAGCGACACAGCGGCGGTCTGATGGTGCACAAGTCGAGCCACCACTTCGACCTCGTCAACTGGTGGCTCGCGGACGCGCCGCAGGAGGTCTTCGGCTACGGACGCCTCGCCTTCTACGGGCGCGCGGCGGGCGAACGCCACGGACTGCGGCGCCCCTACGAGCGGGCGCACGGCGCCCCCTGCGCCGCCGACGATCCGTTCGCCCTGGACCTCACGGCCGACGACACCCTGCGCGCCCTCTACCTCGACGCCGAACAGGACGACGGCTACGTCCGGGACCGCAACGTCTTCGACGGCCCCGTCACCATCGAGGACGACATGGCCGTCCTGGTCCGCTACACCCGGGGCACGACGATGACGTACCACCTCACCGCCTACTCCCCGTGGGAGGGCTACCGGGTGATGTTCAACGGCAGCGCGGGCCGGCTGGAACTGGAGGTGGAGGAGAGCCGCTGGCAGCCGCCCCGGAGCCGGACCGGCTCGGGTGCCGGCGCCCCGCACGGCGACACGGCCGCCCTGCCTCCGGGCGGGGCACGCCTGACGCTGCGTCCACTGTGGCGGCCGCCGGTCGACATCCCGCTGGTCACCGCGCACGAGGCCCACGGCGGGGGCGACCCGCGCATGCTCGACGCCCTCTTCGGACCGGTGGACCCGGAGCGGCCCGGCGACACCGCGGCCGGAGACCGTCCGACGGCCACCGAACGCGACGGCGCCCTCGCGCTGGCGGTCGGGCTCGCGGCCAACGCGTGCTTCGAGACGGGGCGGCCGGTGCGGGTACGCGACCTGGTGCCCGGCGCGGGGGAGTGGCGGGGCCCCGGGAGTGCCGCCGGGACCTGACGATGAGGGGTAGGTCCCTGCCGCCGCACGGCGTTTGGCAGTCCGTCAGCTCCAGGCGCGGTACGGCTCGTCGACCAGCTGGAAGACCGGCTCGCCCCGGACCGGGTCCTGCGCGGTGGACAGCCGCACCCGGTCCCCGCTGTGGATGCCGACGAGCGGACCCATGACCCGGCCGCGCACCACGAAGCCCTCCGCCATCTCGATCAGCGACACGTTGCGCGCGGCAGGGGTGTTGCGGTGCACCACCGTGGAGTGGCGGACCGTTCCGGTGCCCTCGCTGCGCTCCGTACGCAGGTCACTGCCCTGGCAGACCGGACACAGCAGCCGGTGGTACATGGCGGTGGCGCACCAGGTGCAGCGCTGGAAGTGGAGGGCCTCCGCGTCCGCGCTCCGCAGGCCCGGGGGCCGGGGCTCCAGGAGACCTGCCGCGGAACCGGCCGTCTGACGGACAACGCTTCCTGAGGGGTGGTACACGCTGGTCAACTCCCTGCACTCGGCCGGAATCCCGCGTGCGCGGATCACCGGGCACGCACGTGCCCGGTTCGCCGTGCCACCGTGCACGACCACAGGGTATGGCACTGAGTGTCACCCGTAAAGGCACTCCGTACCCTTTCTTGGGTGTCAGTCGCGACCCAAGGCCGTCTCGATCTCCTGGACCACCCGCCACAGCGGGGCCCCTCGCCGGGAGACGACGACCACGACGTCCTCCGGCTGCTCCGTGACGGGCCCGGCCGGAGCGGCGCCGAAGGCGGACTGCACGTACCCGAGCGCGTGGTCCACCGTGACGCTCGCGTCACCCTGCCCGTCCGACCGCAGCCAGGAGCGCAGCGCGTTGTTGTGGGCCGCGACCACGGCGGCGGCGATCACGTCGGCCCGCAGGGTGCCGTCGGGCCGGCCCGAGAACCGCGTCCGCAGGTACGCGGCGAGGGCGCGTTCGTACCGCCAGACCACGGACAGCTCGTACGCGCGCAGGCCGGGCACCTTCCTGGTGAGGCGGTAGCGCTGGACGGAGAACGTGGGGTTCTCGGCATACATCCGCAGCACCAGCCGGGCCGCGTCACAGACCCGGCGCACGGGCTCGTCCGTGGCGTCGCCGGCGGCCAGGAAACGGGTCATGTCGGCCAGACAGCGCTCGTGGTCGGGGAAGACCACGTCCTCCTTCGAGGGGAAGTAACGGAAGAACGACCGGCGCCCGACACCGGCGAGCGCCACGATGTCGTCGACGGTGGTCTGCTCGTACCCCCGCTCCAGGAACAGCCGGAAGGCCGCCGCGACGAGCGCGTCCCGCATGGGCGGCTTCGCGGGCGCCGCCCCGGCCCTCGCCGCCTGCTCGGTCTGCTCGGCCTCGGGGGCCTTCTCGCCGCGACGGGGGGACGCACCGCTGGAGCTCATGGACGGGAACGTAGCACCTGGCCGGGATCCCATGGCACTCGGTGCAGCCCATGTGGGGACTGAGTGCTCCGGGCGGACCGGAACGGTGGCCGCTGAACCCCTCGGGCGGCGTCCGCGTATCTCCTCCCGGGGAAGGCCGCAGGTCCCCGGGAAAGGGGACGGAGGGAGAGCAGCATGCCGACACCGCCCGACCGGGAGCAGCCCCACGAGGGCCCGCCTCTGGAGCCGATCCGGGTGCTGCGCCCGCGCCGCACCGACGCCCTGGCCGAGCTGATCAGGGAGTACCGGGAGCAGAGCGGCCGCTACGAGGCGGTGGAGGTGCCGGCGTCACCGCCGCCCCGGGAGGAGGCGACCGAGGAACTGCCGCAGGTCGCCGACGACCGGCGCCCGGCCCCGGGTGCCGCTCCCCGGGGCCGGCCGCGCGGCCTGCGTCGCACCGCCGTCGCCGGAGCCGTCGCCGCTGCCGCCCTGGTCGGCTTCGGCAGCGCGTTCCTGCTGCCCGGCCGGGGCGACGCCACCGCCGCGCCCGCTCCCTCGGCGCCCGCGACCACGTCCGCCGAACCCGGCCCGCCCGCCTCGCCCGCTCCCTCCGCCCCCGTCGGCGCGGCCGACCCCGACGGCCCCGGCACCCTCCGGGAAGGGGCCGCCGGCCCCGGGGTGACCGACCTCCAGCAACGCCTGCTGCGCGTCCCGAACGTCTACGACCACGGTTCCACCAGCGGCCGTTACGACGCGACCCTGACCGAGGCGGTGGCCCGCTTCCAGCTCTGGTACGGCGTCCGCGGCGACGAGACCGGCGTCTACGGCGACGACACCCGGCGCGCCCTGGAGTCCCGTACCGGCGGCGGACGATGACGGTCCGTCCTCTCCGATGGACGTCACCGCGCCCGGCCTGGGTACCCGGATGGCGATGAGCCGGGGCCGGCACGGCCGCGGGTGACGGAACGGACGGGAGTGGAGTGGGCATGGGGGACATCGACGCGTTCATCGGGCGGCTGAACCCGGACATGTGTGTGGTGACCGTCGCCGCGGACGGTGAGCGGTCCGGCTGTCTGGTCGGGTTCTCCTCCCAGTGCTCCGTCCATCCCCCGCGGTTCGTGGTGTGGCTGTCCAAGATGAACCACACCTACAGGGCGGCACGGTCGGCCCGGCACCTCGCCGTGCACCTGCTCACCCGTGAACAGCGGGACCTGGCCGAACTGTTCGGTTCCCGCACCGGCGACGACACCGACAAGTTCGCCGACGTCGGCTGGCGGGAGGGCCCCGAGGGGGCCGCCGTCCTGACGGACGCGGCGGCCTGGGTCGTCGGCTCGATCGTGCTGCGGGTCGACGGGGGCGATCATGTCGGGTACGTCCTCGACCCGGTGGCGGCCGGCGGGCGGGAGGGCACGGACGGCGTACCGCTGCTGCGGCTCGACGACGCCGACGGCATCCCGGCCGGTCACCCGGTCGACTGACATCGCGTCCCCGTTCTCGAACGCGGGGCAACGCGCCGGGAAAGTGGCGGTGTCGGCGGGTGGCCGGCCGCCAGCATGGGCAGCCCCTCCGCGGGGGTTTCGAACGTCCCGAACCGAAGGCCACGCCGATGAGCGGCTCCCGTATCCCGGGCCTGGTGCTGCCCGCCGTATTCCTGCTGGCCCTCGTCGTGGGCCTGGTCTGGTACTGGAGGCACCGCAAGGACGACTGAGGCACCCGCAGGCGGGAGCGTCGCCGGTCACCCCGGCCCGTCGGGCGCCCGGATGCCGAGGACGCGGACGTCGTCACGCCGCTGGCTCTCCGACACCGTGACCGGGAGCGGCCCCAGGGAGCCGGGCCCGTTCGCGCGGTCGGTCACGACAGCCTCGCTCGGCGCATGATGGGAACGGCACGACAGGCCCGCCGGATCGCGGGCCTGCCGCCGCATACCGCACGCAACCGGTGAACACGGCGGTGGCCGGTGACGGGCGGCCCGTCGGCCGGCTTTCCGGGGCGGCTCAACGGTCCGGCGGCGGGTACAGCCACAACCGCAGGAGACGGCTCAGCGTCGGCATCACCAGGTACGTCAGCACCGGCAGCAGCACCACCGGGAAGACGGCCGCGCGCAACGGCAGCGGCCAGGACATGGTGGAGGGCGTCACCAGCCACTGGATCAGCAGCGTGAACGGATAGGCGCCGAGGAAGGTGGTGAGCACCATCTTCCACCTGGGCGGGGCCTGCCCCGTCGTCCCCGGCAGGCTGAACCAGGTCTCCATCCCGGTCGTCGACTGGCGCTCGCTGCCGATCTCCGTCGCCACGCCCCGGATGCGGCCGTGCCACGTGGCCCGCTCGTCCGACTCCAGCCAGGCGGCGAGCCGGTGCTGATCGGACCAGCGCAGTACCGCGTGGAAGCGGTGACCGTCCTCCGGACGCAGCCAGGAGACGCCTTCGTTGCCGGGGAAGCGTCTGGCGCAGTCGGTGATGCCGTGCGTCCACTCCTCGAACTCGTGCTCATGGCCCGGGCGCACCTGCCAGGTGAGGACTGTGGTGACGGGCTCGCCGCGCCGCACTTCGGTGGTGCTCATGCTCACCACGTGTGCCACGTGAGAGGCGGGTCATGCCCCGGCGGGCGGAAGCCGGGCGCGGTGGGACCCCGGGGTCAGCGACCGTGACCCTGCTCGACCAGGGCCTGGGTGACCGCCCGGACGCTGCGCGCGATGTGCTGGAGTTGCAGGACCTCGGCCGCGTACAGCTTGATCGTGTGCTCGATGACCCCCTCGTGCAGGCCAAGTCCGGGAAGGTCGGCGCGGGCCGTCTGCAGGGCGGTGCGGGCGACGCGGATCTCGTGCTGGACCTGGATCTGCGCGTGCCGGGCGAGCAGCACGGGGTGCCGGATCAGCGCCGGATAGCTGGCGTAACGCGCCGGCACCAGTTCGCGCAGCCACTTGGTCGCCGAGCGTTCCCAGTCGTAGCTGCCGGGCGTCTTGACCTGGCAGGGCCAGTCCGGGCCGATGCGCGTGGTGGTCCGCGTGGTCGTCAGGGGCATGGTCATCGCTTCCGGGTGTGCGGCGTCGAGGGGATGGTCCGACGGGGGTGGCGCGGCCCCGGTCCAGGGGATGACCGGGGCCGCCACGGGCGCTCGCGCAGGCGATGCCCGACCGGACACCTCCGGCGCCGACGCGGGTAGGAGACGGCGGCTTCGGGTGTCCGTGCAGGGGTGGGAAAGGGACACGGGACGACAAGGGGACGGGGGTGCGGAACGCTCCCCGTGACGGCTCGGGTGGCTTCCGTGAGCAGTATTTATATATGCCGTCTGCTTTGCAAGGAGCATGAAAACATTCATGCCTGAAATGGGGCGAATGATCCCGCTGTGTCCGGACGGAGTGGTGTGGCTCAGTCCCGGAGGAAGAACTGGTGCTGGTCGGAGACCTGCTCGTACTCCTCCAGCCGGGCCTGGGTGCGCTCCGGATCCGCGTCGGTCATGGCCTGGAGGAGCGCGGCGGCCATCACACCCGGGGCGGCGTAGGAGTCGAAGACCAGGCGGGAGCCGGTGCCGGTGGCGAACACGACGTCCGCCTCGTCGGCCACCGGACCGAGTGCCAGGTCGGTGATCAGCGCGACCTTCAGCCCGGCGCTGCGCGCGACCCGGACGGCGGTCAGGGTCTCCTGGGCGTGCCGGGGCATGGAGAACGCCAGCACCCAGGTGCCGCCCGCCTCCCGTGACTGCAGCAGCGCGTCGTACGCCACGCTGCCGCCCCGCGTCACCAGCCGTACGTCGGGATGGACGCGGCGCGCCGCGTAGGCGAAGTACTCGGCCAGCGACGCCGAGATGCGCAGGCCGAGGACGGTCAGCGGGGTCGACCGGGACAGTTCCCGGCCGGCGCCGATCACCTCGTCGGGATCGACGAAGTCCCGGCGGAGGTTCTCCAGGTTCTCGATCTCGGCGTCGACCGCCGCCTGGAGTTCGTTGCTCGCGTTCTCCTCCGCCGTCGCGGGACCGCCGGCGAGGGTGCCGAGAGCGATCGACTGGAGCCTCTCCCGCAGTGCGGGGTAGCCGCTGAAGCCCACCGCCGCGGCGAACCGGGTCACCGAGGGCTGGCTGACACCGACACGTTCCGCGAGATCGGTGATCGACAGGAAGGCCGCCTCGGTGATGTGCTCGATCAGGTACTGGGCGATGCGCCGCTGCCCGGGAGACAGCCGGGGCCGGTCGAAGAGAGCCCTGAGCTGGGATGTCGGGGACGCCTCCGCTTCCGGAGCGGTCTTTCCCGAGGTGATCGAGGATGCCTGTGCGCGTGCCTGCTGCGGCGATGGCACCGGTGTGCCTCCTTTGTCTCCCACGGAGAGTCAACATAGCCCACCCACCCTGATGACCAGGGCGTTGTGCGGCAGCATCCGGCCGCCGACGAGAAAGGGGACGGATACGCGCGCTCCGGACGGGAACCCGCTCCGGGACAACCTGTCCACCCGACACGTCGTCCCCGTCCCGCGAGGACGGCGGCGACAGACGACGAGGAGCAGCCGGGATGACCGTCCCCGAGGAGAACCGCCCCAAGACCCACACCACCGACGACCTTCTCGAACACCGGGAGGAGGACACCGGGCGCGCCCAGGGCGGCACCGGCCGCACGCTGCGGGAGGCCCTCGAGGAGGCCCAGGTGCGGCCCGACGACTTCAAGGGGGAGTGAATGGGCGCGATCAGCGCGCTGGAGCGGGCCCTGGAGCACCGGTGGGAGGCGCTGTGGGCGCGGGTCGTCGACAAGGAACCCGTGGAACTCCTCGACGCGCTGCGGCGCGAGTGTGACGACAACGTGGTGGTGTGCAGCGAGAGCCGGGTCGTGGTCCCCAACGCCTACGACGTCGAACTCGCCGACCACGTGCACGACGAGCTGACCCGCCAGGGCAGCCGGGTCGGCCAGGAGCTGACGGACCATCTGATGCGGCATGCCGAGCACAAGGGCTACGAGTGGGCGGGCCCGCTCACCGTGCACATCGCGCGCTCCTCGGACGTCCCCAACGGCCGCTACCGCGTGGCCAGCAGCGTGATGACCCACGTCAGCGCCCGGGGATTCCAGCAGGCGGCCGGCTGAGCGGACGTGCGGCCGGTGCCGTCGAAGGCCGTGTCACCCACCGGCCGGTTCACGCTCACGCGCCGGAGCCGGGCGGACTGGCCGAGCCCGGCGGAGCGCAGGACCGTGGAGGCCCCGCCGGCCCGGCTGGTCCCCGGCGCCCGGCCGGCTCCCACCGCGGCGGTCGGGCGGCCGGCGCCAGGAGGCGCGGCGGGCCGCCGTGTGCCCCGGCGCCCGGCAGCGGCCGCCGCCGCCCGGGAGCACGCCGAGGTCCAGGCGGGGCACGCGGGCGTCACCGCCGGTAGATCCTGATCGAGTGGCCGACGTCGTCGACCGGACGGCTGCTGTCGATCAGCCGGGCCAGCCGTCCCGTCGCCTTGGCGGCCGAGGAGTCCGAGACGACCAGCAGCCCGTGTACCGCCCGCACGGGCACCTCGCGCGGGTCGGCCGCGTCGATGCCGTAGAACGACGGCAGGCCGCTGCCCTTGTACACGAGCCAGACCCGCTCGCCGCGGTACCGCTCGCGCAGCCGGTCGGCGAGCCGGCCGAGATCCTGGCCCCAGTCGACGTTGGAGTCGTGCAGCCACAGCCGGGTCCTGGCCGGCCCGCCGAACGCCTCGTTGGAGTACGGCAGATAGAAGGGGTACGCCCGCAGCGAGCTCACCGCGACGAACAGCACCAGCGCCCCCGTCACCACCGGCGCCCACCGCCACCGCGCGGCGACGACGCAGCCCGCGGCCACCGCCAGGAACATCGGCAGGAAGACGGCGTAGCGGGTGCCGAGGTCCCGTGACCCCACCATGGCCGCGGCCAGCAGCACAGCGGCGGGCGCGAGCAGATACGGCGCCGCCGGCCGCAGCCGCCGCAGCGCCACCACCACGACCGCACCGGCGGCCCACAGCGCGAGCAGGCCGAGCGGGGTCTTCACCAGCAGCGCGGCCGGCAGGTAGTACCAGAGGGACCCCGTGTACACCCGGCCGAACAGGAAGCCCTGCCACGGCTGGTTCTCCAGCCGGAACTGGACCCGCATCCCGTCCCGGTACGCCTCCGGGAACGGCAGCGACCGGACGAGCAGCCCGCGCAGCCCCCGCACCACGGGCACCCGCTGCTCGGGCGTCCACCGCAGCCGCGGATCGACGGCCAGGTACGTCGCCCAGACGAGGGCGACCGCCACCAGCGCCACCACGCCGGCGCCCGCGACGGCGCGCAGCAGCGCCCTGCGCCGGTCCGCCGCCCCCGCGCTCGCGTGCCACGCCGACACACCGGCCAGCGCCAGCAGCACGGGTACGGCCGCCAGTGAACTCATCCTGGTGGCCAGAGCCGCTCCGAGCGCCGCCCCGGCCAGCGGCAGGAACAGCCGGGGCCGTCGGCGCGCCCGCCACAGCAGCCACGCCGAGGTCAGCAGGAACCCGGCCGCCGGGACGTCCAGCGTGGCCAGCGAGCCGTGCGCGACGACATCGGGGGAAAAGGCGTACAGCGCGAGCGCCGCCAAGCCGGCCACCGCACCGGCGAGTTCGCGGGCGAAGGCGAACACGACCAGCCCGAACAGCAGGGTCAGCGCGATCACCGGGAGGCGGGCCCACAGCATGAGCCGCCACGGGTCGTTGCCGGACCCGTACAACAGGCGCTGCCCGAGGAGACTCTGGCCGCCGGTGAAGGACGGGTCGACGTGCGGGTCGGCCAGCGCCACGCCGGCCGCGACGACCAGTTTGCCGAGCGGCGGGTGCTCGGGGTTGTGCCGCACCCGGTGCTCGCTCAGGTACTCGGCGGCCGTGCCGACGTACACCGGTTCGTCGATGGTCGGCGTCTGCTGGACGGCCGTCGTCACCATCGCGACGGCCATCTGGGCCAGCAGCAGCACCACCAGGAACGGCACGAGCCACCGCCCGCCGGGCCGCACCGGCCACCGCCCGGCGGACGTGCCGGTGTGGGCCTCGGGGCCGAGGGCCGGGTGCGTCGCGCGTGCCATCATCCGCCCCGCGGTGACACCGGGCGGACGGCGGCGGGAGCGAGCCGGCGGCGTCTCATGCGCCTACTCTGCATCAGCTCCCGCCGCGCGAGGCGTCACCGCTTCAGAAGTCGTACCGACAGTCCGTCCGCCGTGTGGACGGGTACGGCCCGCAGCCGGTCGGAGTTCAGCTCGACGCGGTCGAACTGGCCGCGCACCACCGGGGCGCCGAGCACACGGACCGTGCGCCCCGCCGCCGGCGGCCGTTCGGCGTCCAGCCGCAGCGACAGCGTGCTGCCCCGGCCGAGCACCGCCCGCCGCGTCACCTCCAGCACCGGCTCCTGGCCCGACCGCAGGGTCACCTCAAGCGTGCCGGACTCCTGTGTGTAAGTGCCGTGGACCCGCAGCGACTTGCCGAGCCTCAGCGTGCCGCCCTGCACCCGCACGTCACCGTGGCCCAGCGCGTGCGCCGAGGCGGCGACCAGGACACCGTCCGCCAGCGACGTGCCGCCGGTGTACCGGTTGTGGCCGGTGAGGGTCAGCGTGCCGGTGCCGCGCTTGGTCAGACCGCCGTCGCCGTCGATGTCGTTGCGCCAGCGGTCGGCCGCCCGGAAGCCGCCGGCCGTCGCGTCCAGCGTGACGGTCACGTCGGAGTCGAAGGCGCCGTACCCGTCCGCCGCGGCGAACAGGTTCAGCCGCCCCCACTGCTCGAAGCCGTCCAGCAGGACGTACCCGGCGGGCAGCGCGGTCGTGCGCAGCACCTCGCGCCGCTGGGCCGCGTCCAGGTACGGCAGCCGCGTCTCCAGCAGCACCTCCGCGCCCTTCGGCACGGTCAGCGGCGCGTTGCGGCCGCGCCGGGTCAGCACGTACGTCAGCTTGGGCTCGACCACGCGTTCGTTGGCCTTCCGGTCGGCGTACGGGTCGGACGCGTCCGCGTGGGCGTACGTGTACAGGGTGTCCGCGGTCGTGCCGGTCCGCTCCTGGAAGTACGCCAGGGCCTGGGCGCGGGCGGCGGCCTTGAGGTCCGCGTTCGCCGGGTCGGCCAGCGCGGCGGCGGCCAGGGCGGTGGCCATGATCCGGCCGCCGAGGACGTCGACCGTGGAGTGCATGCCGGCCATGATCCGGGTGTGGCTCAGCTCGAACGCACGGGTCACCAGCTCCTGGAACCGCTCGGGCACCGCGTACGCGAAGGCCAGGGCCGCCAGGTGGAAGGCGTTGGTGTGGCCGCTGGGGAAGCCGCCGTCATCCACCGGCGAGGTGCTGCGCTGCCGCAGCAGCTGCGTGGCGACGACCACCTTGGAGTCGTACACCGGGTAGCCGAGCGCGTCCTTCGCCCCCGTGTCGACGACTTCGCTGTCCTCGTTCATGCGCCACGGACGCGGGTACTGGAAGGCGTACTTGCCGGGGTTGCCCGAGGCGAACGGGCCGCGCACGGTGTCGACCAGCCTGGCCACCTGCCCGAGCGCCGAGTCGTACGAACCGGCGCCGATCGCGGATCCGGCGGGGGCACCGGCCGGCACGGCGTCGCTGATCGTGGTGGCGGGCGTGGTGTCGGGGGCGGCGGTGATGGACGTGACCGCCTTGGCGCCCGCCCTGTAGAGGCCGGCCAGCGGGCCGAGGCCCGCGATCATGGCGTAGCTCTGGTGCTGGCGGTCGTAGAGGAACGCCTCCTTCGCCTGTGCCTCGGTGCGCGCGGACGTGACGCGGGCGCAGTAGCGCATGTTGGCGCGCAGCACCTCGGGCAGCAGCGGGGTGCCGGTGTTCCAGGCGTCACCGGTCTTCCACACCTCGGCCATGCCGCCGAGGATCCGGACCACGGCGTTGGTCTCGGGCGTCAGGTTCGCCACGACGTTGGTCCTGTAGTCGTCGACGAACGCGGCGAAGGCCGTGGCCGCCTTCGCATCCGTGGCGGACAGCCAGGTCGCGAGCGTGGGCGCGGCCAGCACCCCGGCCGAGGCGCCCAGGGACGTCTTCAGAAACCCCCTTCGGTTCACGGCGCGTTCACGGACCGAGGTGGGGGAGCGGTGCCCGGCTGAGGACGGCATACGTCTGCCTCTCGTGAGTGTGTCGGCCCTGCGGCCGCTGGGAGGTGGAGCGATCGATCGCGGCTGACGGCGCGGCACGTGACACGGGGGTCGAACGCGCTTTCCAAAGCCGTACGAGCGAAGATCTACGGGCGGGTCGTGTCGCGGCGGGGAGGATCCGGCGTCCGCCGCGTGTCATACGAGTGAACGGGCCATCGCCACGGCCCCTTCGACCGGCGGCACGTCCAGCGGACGCGGCCGGGCCCCGGGCACGCTCGTTCCCAGGGCCGACACGAAGGCGTCGTACAGGGCGGGCTGGGCGAGGACGGTACGGCCGGCGACCACGACGTCGTCGACGGCCACTCCGCGGGCGGCGAGCCGGGCCACGAGCGCGGCCAGCGAGCGGCCACCGTAGGCGATCACCGAGCGGGCGAGCGGCGAGCCCGCCTCGGCGGCGGCGAACACGACGGGCGCGTGCCGGCCCCACTCGGCGGAGGCGTCCGTGGCCCGTTCCAGGGCCGCGCCGAGCGCCGGCACCTCGTGGACGCCGAACGCGGCGACCAGGCCCGCGGCGAGTGCGTCGGGATCCTCGCCGCGATCGTGCGCCGCCCACGCGGACCGTACGGCCTCGCGGACGAGACCGGCCGAACCGCCCTCGTCGCCGAGTACCGCGCCCCAGCCCCCGACCTGGACGGGAGTGCCGTCGGCGCGGCGGCCGACCGCGACGGAGCCGGTACCGGCCACCAGGCCGACACCCCGGTCCAGTCCGGCGGCGGGCACGAGCAGTTCGGCGTCCCCCGTGACGCGTGCGGGCGCGTCGAAGTGCAGATGGAGCGCGGTGCGTATCTGGGCGGCCTGGCGGGGCGTCTCGCAGGCGTGACCGCCGACGGCCACGGCGGACGGGCGTGCGCCCGCCGGCAGCACCCCGGCGACCAGGGCCGCGAGCCATCCGGCGGCGGCCACCGGGTCGTGCGGGCGCCAGCCGCCGCTCGGGCGGACATGGTCGGCGACGCAGGTGTCGCCCGCGACGGCGCGCAGGTGCGTCTTGGTGCCGCCCACGTCGATTCCGACGACGAGCGGGCTCGAGGGGAGAGCGTCCGGCACGGATCCTCTTTCGTCGTTGCGCTGGGCCGCGACGGTGGGCGAACCGTGCTGGAGCAGGGGGAGCCGATGAACTAGGGAAGCCCCGGGACGGGCCTCTGACGGGCACGGCAGGCGAGTACCGTGACGTTCGTTAGGAAGTTAACTAACGAAGTACAGTGCGTGTCAAGAGGCCTCGCGACTCGACCACCGGAGCGGTTCCCCTCGGGCCGCACGGGGCGGAAACCGCGACGCCAGGGCATCCCGTCGCCGCGTCCCAGGAGCCGATCGCCCCGGGAGCGCGGCCCTTGACCCGTGGGGGAGAACTGTGGAACACGGCGTGGCGAAAGCCCCCCGCCTGACCGAGAGCGCGAGCGCGGTGTTCGCCGTGCTGGCCGGGGCGGGCACGGCGACCCGGCCGCAGCTCGCGAGTCTGGCGGGCCTGTCCAAGCCGACGGTGTCCTCCGCCGTCGTGGAGCTGGAGAGCGCGCGGCTCGCCGCCCACTCCGGCACCTCGTCCGGCGGTACCGGCCGCTCCGCCGCCGTATACCGTCTCGGGCCGGCCGCCGGAACCGTGCTCGCCGTCGATCTGGGCCCCGCCCTCACCCGGGTGCGCGGCTGCGCCCTGGACGGCTCGCTGCTCGCCCAGGCCACCGGATCCCGTCAGGACGCCGCCGACGTCGTGCGCGAGGCCCTCGACGGCCTGCCGGCCGACGCCCCGCTGCGCACCGTCGTGGTCGCCGTCGGCGATGTGACCGCGCGGGAGAAGGAGGGCAGCGGCATGCGCCCCGCGACCGCCAAGGCGGGGCCCGCCTTCGACGCCATGGCCGTCGCGCTGCCGCCGGGTGTGCCGGTCCACCTGGAGAACAACGTGAACTGCGCCGCGCTCGCCGAACTGCACGAGGGCGCCGCCCGTGGCCACCCCACCTTCGGCTACCTGCGGATCGGCGTGGGCATCGGCCTCGGCATCGTGGTCGGCGGCCAGGTGCTGCGCGGCGCCAACGGAGCCGCCGGTGAACTGGCCCGGCTGCCCTACCCCTGGGACGACGACCGCGAGCCGCGCCACGAGGCGCTGGAGGAGTACATCGGCGCCCGCTCGCTCCTGCGACGGGCCGCCGAGGCCTGGCCGGACACCGACGGGCCCTGCCCCCGCACCCCCGAGCGGCTCTTCGCCCTGGCCGGGGAGGGCCGGGCCACGGCCCGCGCCGTCGTCGGCCGCCACGCGGCGGACGTGGGCCGCCTCGCCGCCGCCGTGACCGCCGTGCTCGACCCGGGACTCATCGTGCTGGGCGGCAGCACCGGCGCGGACCCGCAGCTTCTGCCCGGCGTCCGGGCCGAACTGGGGCGGCTGAGCTGGCCCACCGAGGTGGTCAGCAGCACGGTCGGTGACCTGGGCACTGTCGTGGGTGCCGCCCGGCTCGCGGTGGCCCGGGGAGTCCAAACCGTGACCGAGGCCGCGCGGGCGAAGGATTGACGGCTTCGGACTTGGTCTGCCAATGTCCGGACAAGCGCTTTCTAAGTCGGTCGGGACGCCGGCTTGGGGTGAGCGTCCCGACCGTACGTCAGGTACGGCAGCCCAGCGAGGGCGTGCTCGCGAGGCGACGGCCGCGGAGGCCGGGGACCCCACCCGAGAGAACGGCGCGGCCGGGCGAGGCCGTGCCCCCGGAAAGCGACATTCCCTGCACAATGCACCCGTGCCGCCTCAGCTGGCGCCGTGCTTCTTCCGCTACGACGAAAAAGGGATCGAAGATGACCACTGTGGGTGTGCGGCGCTCCCGCCGACTCGGCCGCGGCGGCATACGCCGCCTGGTTCCCCTCGCTGCCGTGGCCACGGCAGGTGCCCTGTTGCTCTCCGCCTGCGGCGGGTCGGGATCCGACTCGGGCGGGAACGCCAAGTCGCTGACGTTCTGGATCTCCACGGTTCCGGGGCAGGACGCGGGCTGGAAGAAGATGGTGGCGCAGTACAAGAAGGAAACCGGCGTCGACGTCAAGCTCGTCAACATCCCCTACGACGGCTACGACGCGAAGCTGCGCAACGCCGCGCAGGCGAACTCCCTGCCCGACGTGGCGGCCGTGCCGAAGCTGGACCCGATCTGGTCGAACAAGCTGATCGACCTCAGCTCCATCGCCAACAACAAGACCAACAAGATCAACGCCAACTTCGTCGCCAAGGACTCGTCCGGGAAGGTTCTGTCGATCCCCTCGGACGTCACCGCGTCCGGCATGTTCATCAACAAGTCACTCTTCGAGAAGGCCGGCGTCTCCTACCCGACCTCCCCCGAGAAGACCTGGACCTGGACCGAATTCATCAAGGCGGCGGACGAGGTCCGGGAGAAGACCAAGGCCAAGTACTCCCTGACGTTCGACCAGTCGCCGTCCCGGCTCCGCGCCATGGTGTACGAGATGGGCGGGAAGTACGTCCACGCGGACTCCTCCGGCAAGTTCTCGGCGGACGCGGCGACCAAGAAGGCCGTGGACTACTTCGTCGGACTGAACGACGACAAGACCATGCCGAAGTCGGTGTGGACCAGCGGCGCCGACCCGTCGGCCATGTTCCAGAGCGGTGACGTCGTCGCTTACTGGTCCGGCGTGTGGCAGGTTCCCGCCTTCGCGGAGAGCATCAAGAAGTTCGAGTGGGCGAGCGTCCCGACTCCCGCCCAGCCGGTGCAGGCCAGCGACGTCAACAGCGGCGGCATGACGGTGGGCTTCAACAACAACGCCGACGCGGCCACCGCGGCGACGAAGTTCCTGTCCTGGCTGTACGAGCCGGCCCACTACCAGGCGCTGTGTGAGGCGTCCGGGTTCCTGCCGGTCGAGAGCGGTCTGAACCCGAAGTACCCCTTCACTTCCGAGGCGGCACAGGCGGCGTTCAAGCTGTACAACGAGTCGATCCCGCTCTACGCCCCGATCTCCGGCTACTTCAACAGCGCGCAGACGAACTGGGTGCTGAAGGGCAAGAGCCTCACCGAGGACCCGACCAAGACGGAGCTCGGCAAGGCGATCAACGGCCAGCAGTCGGCCGACAAGGCCCTGCAGAACATCGTGGACGGCTACAACCAGCAGGTCGGCGGCTGAGCGTAGGCCGGCAGGCCCGGGCGGCGGGGTCGAGACACCGCCGTCCGGCCTCAGGACCCCACGTGATGCCGGGCTCATGGCCTGAGCCGCCAGGAACTCATTCCACCAGCACGGAGTCAGGAAGATGACAAAACGCGCCTCGGACGTGTCCGCCGTGTCCGTGAGCCCGCCCAGGAGACGCAGTAAGTACACCCTTGCGCCGCTCGTTCTCATCGCGGCCAATGTCGTGCTCTTCGCACTGTTCTTCGTCTGGCCGGCGGTGATCGGGCTCGTCTACTCGTTCACGAACTACACGGGTGTGGGGGCGTTCCAGTACATCGGACTGGACAACTACAGCAAGCTGCTCGGAGACTCCACGTTCTACGAGGCGGGGACCCGGACGCTGCTGTACACCGTGCTCTTCGTTCCGCTGAACTTCGTGTTCTCGCTGCTCATCGCCAACGTGCTGGTGAGCAAGCACGCCAAGGGCGTGTCGGTCGCCCGCGTCTTCTTCTTCATCCCGTGGCTGCTGTCGCCCATCGTGGTGGGTGTCCTGTGGCGGTGGCTGTTCGGTGAGAACTTCGGACTGGTCAACTACCTCATCGAGAAGCTCGGCGGAAGCGCCGTGCCGTGGCAGTCGAACGCGGACCTGTCGCTGATGGTGGTCGTGGTGGCGGCATCCTGGGCCTGGACGGGCTTCTCCATGCTGCTGTTCATCGCGGCGATCAAGAACGTACCGACGTCGTACTACGAGGCGGCCGCGCTCGACGGCGCCGGTCCGTGGCGCCAGTTCATCAGCATCACACTGCCGAGCATCGCGCCCACCTCCTTCATCGTCATCCTGCTCAACACGATCCACGGGATGAAGGAATACCCGCTGTTCGCCTCCCTCAACAACGGCGGACCCGGAACGTCGAACAACCTGCTTGTCCAGTACATCTACCAAACCGGCTTCAAAGCAGGCCAGATCGGCTACGCGAGCGCCGCGTCGTTCGTGCTCATGCTCTTCCTGATGGGCGTCGCGCTCATCCAGCTGATGGTCAACCGGCGGGTGGAGAACCGATGACAACCACAGACACGCCGCGTAAGGTCGACGCCGCTTCCGTACGGGCCGTCTCCAGAAATCGGCCCCGCAGATCGGGCAGCGGTGGGCTTCGGCGCGCGGTGCCCGCGACGACTCTGCTGTGGGTCCTGGCGGCCCTCTACGCGGTGCCGGTGCTGTGGTTCGTCCTCAGCTCCTTCAAACCGGCGGGAGACCTGTTCTCCCTTCCGCTGACGCTGTTTCCGCAGAACCCCACGCTGTCGGGTTACACGGAAGCGTGGCGCAGCGCCAACTTCGCCCAGTACTTCATCAACACAACCATCGTGTGTGTGATCGCGACGATCCTCACGGTGGGAGTCAGCTGCTGCACGGGGTACGCGCTGGCCAAGTACGACAACAAGTGGCTCAAGGTCTTCTTCGTCGGCATCCTGGCCACCACGATGCTGCCGTCCGAGGTCATGCTCGCCCCGCAGTTCCTGGTGGTCCGCGACCTCGGCCTCTACAACTCGCTCGCCGGCATCATCCTCCCGGCCGTGCTCACCGCGACCGGCTGCTTCATGTTCCGCCAGTTCTTCCTGACGGTCCCCGACGAACTCATCGAGGCCGCCCGCATCGACGGCGCGCCTGAGCTGTCGATCTTCCTGAGGATCATGGTGCCGATCTCCCGGCCCATCATGCTGACGCTCGCCATCCTGTCGTTCCAGTGGCGGTGGAACGACTACATCTGGCCGCTGCTGATGCTCAACGACCCCGAGAAGTTCACCGTGCAGATCGGCATCCAGAGCCTCGTCGGGGCGCAGAACATCAACTGGTCGGTGCTGCTCGGCGGATCGGTCATCTCCATGGTGCCGCTGATCGTCGTCTTCCTGGTGTTCCAGCGGTACGTCATGAACGCCGACATCAACGCCGGACTGAAGGACTGACCTTGCCCACCCCGCTCGACCACGAATTCGTCCGCGCGGTGGCCCGCGCCGCCGACCGGCTGGCCGTCCCGCTCGCGGCCCGCCCCGACGAGGAACCCGCCGGTGTGCCGCACCGTGGTCTGGCGCGGCGGGTGAAGACCCTGGTCGCGGCATACCGTTCCCCGGACTCGGCACTGCACCGCAGCGGGCAGGCCGTCGCCGCCGCGACGACCCACCTCCGCGCCCTGCGGGCCGCGCAGACCACCACCGGCCTCTTCGCCGGCGGCGACAACGTGCAGTCACCGCCGGACTCCGCGTTCACCGTCAACGACGTGTGCGACGCACACGTCCTCGCCGTCGGCGCGGGGCCGGAACTCGGGGACGTCACAGCGGCGCTCGCCGAGATCGCCGGCGCCGCCTGTGGCAGTCTCCTGACCGGTGGGGTGCACACCCCGAACCACCGCTGGGAGCTGTGCGCGGCGCTGGCCCGGCTGCACCGGTCGTTCCCGGACGACCGGCTGCTCGACCGCGTCGAGGAGTGGCTCGCCGAAGGCGTCGACATCGACGCGGAGGGCCTGTACTCGGAACGGAGCGCCAACTACGCGGCCCACGTGTCCAACCCTTCGCTGCTCCTGCTGGCCGAAGTGCTCGGCCGCGCCGACCTGCTGTACGCCGTCGAACGCAATCTCGCCACCACCCTGGACCTGATCAGGCCGGACGGCACGGTGGAGACCGTCCACTCGCGACGGCAGGACCAGAACCACCCGTTCCCGCTGCAGCCCTACCTGCCGCACTACCGGCTGCTCGCGATCCGCACCGGCCGGGGCGACTTCGCCCGGGTGGCGCGGCTGGCGGCCGCCGGCGGCATCGACGACCCCGACCTGCTCGCCGAGACCCTCCTCACCCCGGACCTGTGCCGCGCCCTGCCGGCCCCGGCCGCGGAGACACTTCCGCGCGACCGGTACCTCACCAGCGCACGCCTCGCCGCACGCGCCTCGGTTGACGCGCACACGGTGGTGTACGGCGGCTCCGACGTGCCCGTGCACCGGCGCGTCCGCTCGGGCCTCGCCTGCAACCCCACCTTCCTGCGCCTGTTCGCCGGCAACGCCGTCCTCGACGCGGTCCGACTCTCGCGGGGATTCTTCGACCTGGGCCCGTTCCGCGCCGCCGGCATGCGGCAGCTCGCCGACAACCGGTACCGGCTCACCGAAACCCTCACGGCCGCCTACTACCAGCCGCTCCCGACGGACCAGAGGCGGGACGACGGCGCCTACCGAATGGTGGACGAGGGACGCTTCTCGGCCGCGATGGCCTTCCCGGACCGGCCTCGGGACGAGGTCTCACACACGACCCGCGTCGAGGTGGACCTGAGGGAAGACGGTGCCGACCTGCGGATCGACATCAGCGGACCACGGGCCCCCTGGGCCCTCGAACTGACCTTCCGGCCGGGCGGCGTGCCAGAGGGCGCCGTACCGATCGGCGACGGACGCTGGTGCCTGACGACCGGGCCGATGACCTACCGGGTCGGCGACGACGAGATCCGGATCGAGGCCGACGTCGAGGCAGGCGAACCGCTCGCCGGGCCGGACCGGATCGACGTACTGCGGTATGACCCGGGTCAGGACTACACCGTGGCGGGCGGCACCGACGCGACGACCGGGAACCGCGTGTACATCGGTGGAACCGGCCCGCACGCACTGACCGTCGCACTGCACGCCTGCCGGCCCGCACCCGTCGCGTGATCCCGACGGCCCACGGCAGGCCACCTCAGACATGAAGGCCTGATCCCCGTGCACCTCCCTCACCGGCGCGGCCCGTTGCGCGACCTCGCGGACGCCCCGGAGGTGGCCGCGGTTGGTGCCGTACGGCCGTCGTGGACGGCTCACGCGCCAGCGGGTGGGCGCCCGGTGGGAGGGTGCAACAGGCATACGGCAGACCCGAGTTGCGCCTCTTCGGGTTCGGACAGCCGGGATTGTCGTCGACTTCCACCCGCTCGCGCAGAGGGGCAGAGGGAAGGCCGGGCCGGCCCCGCCGCCGTTGTCGAAGCCGCCGCTGGTGAGGCGGGCGTCGATGCAGCGGGTGAGCGCCTCGCCGCCACTGGCCTGCCGTACGCCGAACTCAGCCCGGAGCAGGCCGTCTTGGCCCTCGCCGCCGACCCGCGCGGTCACGGCAACCCGGACCAGGGGTGGCGGCACCTAGCTTGTTCTTTTTCTTCCGGCCTCGAACGGTGTCTCGTGCTGAGTCGCTCACCTGAGGGTTTGCCGGACGTGGGGGCGGCCTTCGTCTGATGCCGTGCTCCGACCAAGGTGCACGTGACCGAGACGAAGGCCGTGAGGGTGAGTCTGCTGCCTGATGTTGTGCGGAGGGATGCGTTCGCGGAAGCGTCTCGCCTCCGGGGCGAGTTCTACTCCTGCCTGACCAAGCGTTCGGATGCGCTGTTCGAACTGGCCGACGCGGTGCTGTGTGCGGATCGGGCCGCGGCTGAGGGACGTCCGCACCGGGCAGGAGGCCGGGCGGCCCCGCCCGCTCATCCGCCGGCGTCCGCTCCGGCCGCTCCCGGTCCACCGCCGGCACGGTGATGTCCGGCCGCGTCCGGCCACCCCCCGACCCCCCGCACCACCAGGTCGGCGCGGTCCCGCGTCGCGGCCACCAGCTCCGCGTTGCGCTCGTCCGTGCGCAGCACCCAGGTCACCGCCTCCTCATGGGTCTTGCCGAACTGCTTGTGGCGGGCGATCAGTTGACGCACGCGCTCGTCCTCGTCCGGTGCACAGAACCACACCTCGTCCAGCTCCGCCCGGACCTGCTCCCACGCCCCCGTGCCCAGCAGCAGGTAGTTGCCCTCCGTCACGACCAGCCGGGCGGTCGGCGGCACCGGGATCGCCCCCGCGATCGGCTGCTCCAACACCCGCTCGAAGCCGGGCGCGTACACGATGCCGTCGTCCGTCCGCTCACGCAGCCGCCGCAGCAGCGCCGCGTACCCCGCCGCGTCGAACGTGTCGGGCGCGCCCTTGCGGTCGCGCCGGCCGAGCCGGTCCAGCTCGACGTCCGCGAGGTGGAAGCCGTCCATGGGGACATGGGCGACCCACGGGTCGCCGGCCCCGTTGAGCGCGCGCACCAGGTGCACGGCGAGCGTCGTCTTGCCCGCGCCGGGGCTGCCGGCGATGCCGAGGATCGCACGGCGCCCGGGGCGGGGCAGGGCGCGGGCGCGGGTGAGGAGGTCGTCGAAGGTCAGCGGCACACAGCAGAGTGTGTCACCCGGCGCCGGGCACCGGAGCGGGACCGTCCGGGCGGACCGCCCGCCGCCCGCACGGCTGTCCCGCCGGCGCGCGAGGAAGGTGTGAATCCGCCGTGAAGTGCCCCCACTGTGGCGTGCGCCACTCACTGGACGCCGCCTCGTGGGGAACCGTGTCCTGTATGACGCAGCTCGGTCTTCCCGCAGACATCCAGGCCTGCCTCTTCGACCTCGACGGTGTGGTCACCAGGACGGCCGTCGTGCACGCGGCCGCCTGGAAGGAGATGTTCGACGCGTTCCTGCGGGAACGCGAGGGCGAGCACTTCCGGCCGTTCACCGACGCCGACTACGACGAGTACGTCGACGGCCGCCCCCGCGCCGACGGCGTCCGCACCTTCCTCGCCTCCCGCGGCATCGAGCTGCCCGAGGGCACACCGGGCGACCCACCCGACGCGCCGACGGTCCACGGTCTGGGCAACCGCAAGAACGACCTGGTCCTGGAGAAGATCCGCACCGACGGGGTCGAGGCCTACGACGGCACCCTGCGCTACCTCGCCGCGGTCCGCGCCAAGGGCCTGCGCACCGCGATCGTCTCCTCCAGCGCCAACTGCCGTGACGTGCTGCGCGCGGTGGGTGCCGAGGACCTCTTCGACGTACGGATCGACGGGGTGGTGGCCGCCGAGCGGCAACTGCCGGGCAAGCCGCGCCCCGACACCTTCCTGGCCGCCGCGAAGGACCTGGGTGTCGACGCCGCCCGCTGCGCCGTCTTCGAGGACGCCCTGGCCGGCATGGACGCGGGCCGCTCCGGACACTTCGGCCACGTCGTCGGCGTCGACCGGGTCGGACAGACCGACGCGCTGTACGCGCACGGCGCGGACGTGGTCGTGAAGGACCTCGCCGAACTGGGAGGCCCGGCGTGATGATCGCCCACCGGTCCTACACCGTCGAACCCTGGGCGGTGCGCGAGACCGATCTCAACCTCGACGTGCTCGCGCAGAGCGAGTCGGTGTTCGCCCTGTCCAACGGCCATGTCGGCTGGCGCGGCAACCTCGACGAGGGGGAACCGCACGGCCTGCCCGGCTCCTACCTCAACGGCGTGTACGAACTGCACCCGCTGCCGTACGCCGAGGCGGGCTACGGCTATCCGGAGTCCGGCCAGACCGTCATCAACGTCACCAACGGCAAGGTGCTCCGACTGCTGGTCGACGACGAGCCGTTCGACCTGCGCTACGGCCGTCTCGTCGCCCACGAACGCTGCCTGGACCTGCGCCGGGGCGTGCTGGAGCGCACCTGCGAGTGGATCTCGCCGGCCGGCTCCCGGGTGCGGGTGCGCTCGACGCGGCTGGTCTCCCTGACCCAGCGGGCGATCGCGGCCGTGGCGTACGAGGTCGAGCCCGTCGACAGCCGCACCCGCGTGGTGATCCAGTCGGAACTCGTCGCCAACGAGAGCCTGCCCGAGCCGAACGGCGACCCGCGCGCCGCCCAGGGGCTGAAGTCGCCGCTGGCACCGGAGGAGGACTTCGCCTCCGGTGCCCGGCTGCGCCTGGTGCACCGCACCCGCCGCAGCGGCTTCCGGGTGGCGGTGGCCGCCGACCACGTGATCGACGGGCCGGAGCGGACCACGACCGGCAGCGAGAGCAACGTGGACGTGTCCCGGCTGACCGTCACCTCCGTCCTGGAACCAGGACAGCGGCTGCGCGTCGAGAAGTTCGTCGCCCACGGCTGGTCCGGCGCCCGCTCACGTCCCGCGATGAGCGACCAGGTCGAGGCCGCGCTGGCGGCGGCGGCGCACAGCGGCTGGCAGGGCCTGCTGGACGAACAGCGGGCGTACCTCGACGACTTCTGGGACCGCGCCGACGTCGAGGTCGACGGCGACGAGGAGATCCAGCAGGCCGTCCGCTTCGCCCTCTTCCACGTCCTGCAGGCCGGCGCCCGGGCCGAGCAACGAGCCATCCCCGCCAAGGGGTTGACCGGCTCCGGCTACGACGGCCACGCCTTCTGGGACACCGAGGCCTTCGTCCTGCCCCTGCTCACCTACACCGCCCCCGACTCCGTCGCCGAGGCGCTGCGCTGGCGGCAGAACACCCTGCCCGCCGCCCGGGAACGCGCCCGCCAACTCGGCCTGAACGGCGCCGCGTTCCCCTGGCGGACCATCGAGGGCTCGGAGGGGTCCGCGTACTGGCCCGCCGGCACGGCCGCCTTCCACGTGAACGCCGCCATAGCGGACGCCGTGGTGCGCTACACGACGGCGACCGGCGACACCGCCTTCGAACGGGACACCGGCGTGGAACTGCTGGTGGAGACCGCCCGTCTGTGGCGTTCGCTCGGCCACCACGACCACCACGGCGTCTTCCACATCGACGGCGTCACCGGCCCCGACGAGTACAGCGCGATCGCCGACGACAACACGTACACCAACCTCATGGCCCGGGCGAACCTGCTGGCCGCCGCCGAGGCCTGCGAGCGCCACGCCGAACAGGCCGTCCGTCTCGGCGTCGACGAGGAGGAGAGCGCCTCCTGGCGCGACGCCGCCGAGGCCGTGCACATCCCCTACAACCGCGAACTCGGCGTGCACGAGCAGCACGCCGGCTTCACCCGCCACCAGCGCTGGGACTTCGACGGCACCCGCCCCGACCAGTACCCGCTGCTGCTGCACTTCCCCTACTTCGACCTGTACCGCAAACAGGTCGTCAAGCAGGCGGACCTGGTGCTGGCGATGTACATGTGCAGCGGCTGGTTCGAGGAGTTCCACGACGAGGAGCAGATCGCCCGCAACTTCGCCTACTACGAGCCGCTGACCGTACGGGACTCCTCGCTCTCGGCGTGCTGCCAGGCTGTCGTCGCCGCCCAGGCCGGGCATCTCGACCTCGCCTACGACTACACGGCCGAGGCGGCGCTGATGGACCTCGCCGACCTGGAGCACAACACCCGCGACGGGCTGCACATCGCGTCCCTCGCCGGCACCTGGACGGCCCTGGTCGCGGGGTTCGGCGGCCTGCGCCGGGACGGCGGCTCACTGCGGTTCGCGCCCCGCCTGCCCGAGCGGTTCAGCCGTCTCGCCTTCACCCTCCAGATCCTCGGCCGGCGCCTGCGCGTGGAGATCGGCCCGGACAAGGCCACGTACACCCTGATGTCGGGCGATCCCCTGCGGATCCGGCACCACGGCACCGTCCTGACCGTGAACGGCGACGGCCCCGTCGTCCGGGAGATCCCGCGGCACACGCCCCGCCCGGCACCGCGGCAACCCCCGCACCGCGTTCCCAACGCCCGCTGACCGGACGGGAGGCCGGGCGGTGCGGCGGTGCGGCACGCCCTGCCCGCCGCCCCGCCGCGTTCCTGGCCGGCCCGGCCAGGGCCTCGCACGTCCCGGTGCCCGCCTGACCTGAGACGACTGCGCCGAGATGTCCGGCACCTGGCCGAATACCAGCCTGCGCATCTGCCCGTGGCGGGTTAATTTGAGCCTGTTTTTCCGTGTGTGCGATCTCGCTCCGGCGCGCCCGGCTGCGGGACTGAGACGCCCTACGACACGTAGGGGTGAGGGGTGGACGATGGCGCAGGGCACGCACGCCATGCTCGTCGGTATGCGACGGCGCGAACCGGCGAGCGTGCCCGGCGCCTCGGGCCGGGCACGCGGCGCGTGGCCGCTCGCGGTCCTCGCCGGCGCCTTCACCCTCGCCCAGCTGGTCCTCGTCCGTCCCGGCATGGGCCTCGGCTGGGACGAGACGGTGTACGTCAGCCAGGTCGGCACCCAGGCCCCGGCGGCCTTCTTCAGCGCGCCGCGCGCCCGGGGCGTCTCCCTGCTGGTGGCGCCGATCGCGTCCTGGTCGACCTCCACCGAACTGCTGCGCGTCCACCTCGCCCTGCTCTCCGGCCTCGGCCTGTACCTGGCCCTGCGGGTGTGGCGCGGACTGTTCCCGACCCGCGTCCTGACCCTGGCCGGCGCCTTCTTCGCCACTCTGTGGGTGACGCTCTACTACGGCCCGCAGGCCATGCCCAACTACTGGGTCGCCCTCGGCGCCCTGATCACCGTCGGCTGCTTCCTGCGGGTCCGCGCCGACCGCCTGGACCGAGCCGCCCTGTACGGCATCGCGGCGGGCGCCGCGCTCATGGCGTTGATGCGGCCCACCGACGCCGTGTGGGTCACGCTGCCGCTGCTCGTCCTGACGGCGGCGACCCGCCGGTGGCGGCCCGCGCTCGCGCTGCTCGGCGGACTCGTCGCGGGCGCGGCGGAGTGGGTGATCGAGGCGTACGTCAGCTACGGCGGCCTGGCACAGCGGCTGTCGGACGCCTCCGAGGTCCAGGGCGGACTCGGCTGGCACTTCGCCGTCGACGACCAGATGCGCGGCCTGATCGGACGGACCCTGTGCCGCCCGTGCACCGGACCGATGCCCCACCCGGCGGTGATGGTCTGGTGGTTCGTCCTCCCGCTGCTGGCCGTTCTCGGCCTGCTGGTCGCGGTGCGGGCCCGGCGCACCGCGCGGACCCTGCTGCCGCTGGCCTGCGCCACGACGGCCGCCGTGCCCTACCTGTTCCTGATCGGCTACGCGGCTCCCCGCTTCCTCCAGCCCGCGTACGCCCTCCTCGCGATCCCCGTCGCCGACGCCCTGCTCCACCTCGTCCGCGCCCCGGACGGCCGGTGGCGCCCGGTGGCGGCGGCCCTGGTCGCCTTCGGCCTTGCGGCGCATCTGGCGGTGCAGTACGCGGTCCTGGACCGCACCGTCGACCGCACCACCGCCGACCGCCGCGACTGGGACCGCACCGCCGCCCGGCTGCACCGCCTGGGCGTGCGTCCGCCCTGCCTGCTCGCCGGACACGAGGCCATTCCCGTCGCCTACTACACCGGCTGTTCCTCGGCGGCGACCCGCGGCAACAACGCCAACAGCAGCGCGGCGGACATCCGGCGCACCGCCGACCGGATCCCCACCGCCGCCCTCACCCGGCCCGGCGGCCCGCCACCCGGGTACGCCCGCGGCTGGGACACCCACCGCTCCGCCGGCATGGACCTCCACATCGCGCCGGCGCCGGCCGGTGACTGACCGCGTGACGACCGAGCGGGTCGCCGTCGCACCCACCCGGAAACGCGCCTACGGGCACACCGCCCTGTCCCTCGCCGTCCTGGTGGCCGCCGTCTGCCTGGCCCGGCGCCACTGGCCCGTGCTGGAGTCCGGCGCCCTGCGGCTGGCCGTCGCCGACCAGGGCTGGCTGCTCTTCGGCGCGGCCGCGACCGGGGCGACCTGGCTGTGCGCGGCGCTCGCCCAGCAGGGCGCCGTCCCGCGGCGGCTACCCCCGGGACGCCTCGTGGCCGCCCAGTTCGCGGCCTCCGCCGCCAACCACGTGCTGCCCGCCGGGCTCGGCGCGGGCCTGGTGAACCTGCGCTTCCTCATGCGCTGCGGCCTGCCGGCCGGGCGCGCGGTGACCGCCGTCGCGGTCAGGAGCACGGCCGGCGGGATCGTGCGGGTCGTCCTGATCGCCGTACTCGCCACCGCCTGCCCGGGCGTGCTGCGGATCCCGGACGGCTGGGCCGCGGGCGTGGCCGTCCTGGGGGCCGCCGGGTGCGCGCTCGTCCTGCTGGGCGGCCGGCGGTGGCCCCGGTGCCGGCAGGCGCTGGCCTCCGTGGCGGCGGACATCAGGGCCGTCCACGCGCGACCGCACCGGGCGGCGGCCCTGTGGGGCGGCTCGCTGGCGTTCGCCCTGCTGCACGCGCTCGTGCTGATCGCGGTCGCCCAGGCCGTCGCGCTGCCCCTGGCTCCGGGCCTGGTGGCGCTGCTGTACCTCGGCGCCAGCAGTGCCGCCGCGCTGCTGCCCACCCCGGGCGGCCTCGGCTCCCTCGACGCCGCGCTCGGCCTCGCCCTGGCCGCCGCCGGGGCGCCGGCCGCGGCGGCAGCCTCCGCCGTGCTCGGCTACCGGCTCCTGACCGTGTGGATCCCGCTGGTGCCGGGGCTGCTGGTGCTCGGGATCCTCGTGCGCCGCGAGGCGCTGTGACCGGCCGGCGTTTCGGGCGTGCCGGCATCTGGTAGGAGTCCGGTGGCCGGACCGTGGGCGAGGGGGGAAGGGCATGACGTGGAACCAGCACGGCGGACGTCTGGGGGAGGAGTTCTTCACCGCGGGGACGTCCTCGTTCACCGCGTTCCTGGCCGCGCACCGCCCGGAGCTGCTGAGCACCCGCCGGGTCCTGCCGGACGGCGTGGTGGCCGCGCCCGGCCAGGTGCCGCACGGCACGACCGTGCTGGCCCTCACCTACCGCGACGGCGTGCTGATCGCGGGCGACCGCAGGGCCACCATGGGCAACCTCATCGCCCAGCGCGACCTGGAGAAGGTGCATCCCGCCGACGACCACACGGCCGTCGCCTTCGCCGGCACCGTCGGCCTCGCGGTCGACATGGTGAAGCTGTACCAGGTCGAGCTGACGCACTTCGAGAAGATCGAGGGCGTCGCGATGAGCCTCGACGGCAAGGCGCGCCGCCTGGCCGGCATGATCCGCGAGAACCTCGGCCAGGCCATGCAGGGCCTCGCCGTCGTCCCGCTCCTCATCGGCTACGACCCCTCCGCCCCCGAGGGGGGACGGGGCCGCATCTTCAGCTTCGATGTCGCCGGGGGGCTCTACGAGAAGCGGCACTTCCACGCCGAGGGCTCCGGGTCGCCGTACGCCCGGGGCTCCTTGAAGAAGCTGTTCCACGAGGGCATGGACCGCCGCGGCGCCGCCCTGGCCGCGCTCCAGGCGCTGTACGACGCGGCGGACGACGACTCCGCGACCGGCGGCCCGGACATCGGCCGCCGGATCTTCCCGATCGTCTCGGTCATCACCGAGGACGGGTTCGAGCGGCTGCCCGAGCCGGAGACGGAGGCGCTCAGCCGCGAGGTGGTCGAGCGGCGCCTCGACAGGCCGGACGGACCGACCGCGACACCGTGACCAGGGCCGTGACGTGCGGCTTTCCCCATTCGTGGGGAAGACCTGCCACGGGCTTTTACTGCCCATGGCTTGCAGCTGCCGAAGGAGAGCGAAAGGCTGCTTCACGCGGCCGTCCGCACGAAAGAGACACCCTCCTCCCATGACGGCCGCCCCTGACTCCACTCCGCCCCTCCTCCCCGCCACCGCCCCCGAGAGGGGCTCGGCCCGGCACCGCGTCCGTGGCGGCTCCATGACGCGGCAGGAGTGGATCAGGGTGGGCGGAAGGGCGGCCGTGCTCGTGGCCCCGCGCTCGGCCGGCCGGTTCCCGCTCCTCGCACTCTTCGAGGCGCCCCGCGAGGAGAAACGCGGAAAGATCATCCCAGTGGCCCAGCGGCAGAACGATTCGCGACGCCTTCTACCAGCACTGCACCTCCGACGGCTCACGGGTGGTCATCAAGGTGGAGGTCGCCTGGGCGGCCGACTACGAGCGCTGTGTCCCGCCCGGCACGTCCTGGCTGGGCGCCGCCAGCAAGATCGACGGCGCCCACTACGTCGGCCGCACCTGCTGACGGACCCCGGTCGTGCTCCGTACCACCGGTCCGCCCCGGACGGTACGGAGCACTCCCGTCCGCGCTCCTCCCGCGCCCGGGAACGCGGCCCGCACTCCCCGCGCCCCGTCGCGGTGAGACCGAACTCATCGGCTCCCGGATCACTTCCGCCCCACGTTCGGGGTTGGGCGGCGCATTGCGGGAAACGCGTTCAGGACACCGGAGAGACACCGGTCGACGCAGTGAACGAGGGAGGAGCCCATGGGCACGCAGCCGATGGCCGACGACGCGTACCAGCCCACCGGAACCAACGAGGAGCAGGAGGACGCGGCGCCGCTCGACCTCCAGGACGCGCTCGACGAACGGACCTACGACGACACCCTCGACGAGGGCTACTCCCCGCCGGAGAAGCCGCTCGGCGTCACCAAGCACGGGACCACGGCCGCCGAGCAGCACGACGGGGAGACCCTCGACCAGCGCCTGGCCCAGGAGGTGCCCGAGGACACCGAGCCGATCGGCGACCAGGTCGGCGACCTCCCTGGCGGTGAGGGCGAACCGGTCGACCCGGAGGCGGGCACCGAGCGCGCGGGCCGGCTCGTCGCCCCGGACGAGGGTGCTCACACCGACACCGTCAAGGAGGAGGTCGCCCGCGACGTGGGCATCGACGCGGGCGCCGCCGGGGCCGAGGAGGCCGCCATGCACGTCATCGAGGACGAGACCGAACTCCCCGACGACGGCAGTGCGAGCGGCGGGTACCTGGACGGGGACGACAGGACGTGAGGCGGGACGCTCAGTCCCCGATGCGGTCGATCAGCCGGAGCTTGTTGGTGGCGTCCAGCGCGGCGACCTTGTACGACTCCGCCAGCGTGGGGTAGTTGAACACCGCGTCGACCAGGTAGTCGACGGTGCCACCGCAGCCCATCACCGACTGTCCGATGTGGATGAGCTCGGTGGCACCGGTGCCGAAACAGTGCACCCCGAGCAGCGTGCGGTCCTCCGGCGAGACCAGCAGCTTCAGCATGCCGTGCGAGTCGCCCATGATCTGGCCGCGGGCCAGCTCCCGGTAGCGGGAGACGCCGACCTCGAACGGCACCCGGTCCTCGGTGAGCTGGTCCTCGGTGCGGCCCACGAAGCTGATCTCGGGGATGGTGTAGATGCCGATCGGCTGGAGGTGGTGCATCCGGGGCACCGCCTCCCCGCACGCGTGGTACGCCGCCGCGCGGCCCTGCTCCATCGAGGTCGCCGCCAGCGCCGGAAACCCGATGACGTCACCGACGGCGTAGATGTGCGGCACCTCGGTGCGGTAGTGCTCGTCCACGGTGATCCGGCCCCGGGCGTCCGCCGACAGACCCGCCTTGTCCAGGTCGAGGTCGTCGGTGAGGCCCTGGCGGCCCGCCGAGTACATCACCGCGTCGGCGGGGATCTTCTTGCCGCTCTCCAGGATGGTGAGCGTGCCCCGGGGATGGCGCTCCACCGCGGCCACCGTCTCGCCGAAACGGAACGTCACCGCCAGGTCCCGCAGATGGTACTTGAGCGACTCGATCACCTCGACGTCACACATGTCGAGCATCCCGGCCCGCTTCTCGACCACGGTGACCTTGCTGCCGAGCGCGGCGAACATCGACGCGTACTCCATGCCGATGACACCCGCGCCGACGATGACCATGGAACGGGGCACCCGCTCCACGGCCAGCACGTTGTCCGAGTCCATGATCGTCCGCCCGTCGAACTCGACGCTGTCCGGCCGGGCGGGGCGGGTGCCGGTGGCGATGACGACGTGCTCGGCGCTGATCAGCCGTTCGTGGTCGGTCACCTCGCGGACGGCGAGGGTGTGGTCGTCGACGAAGCGGGCGGTGCCGGCGTACAGGGCGATGTGGTTGCGGGAGAGCTGGCTGCGGATGACGTCGACCTCGCGGCTGACCACGTGCTGGGTGCGGGCGGTCAGGTCGGCGACGGTGATGTCCTCCTTCAGCCGGTAGCTCTGTCCGTACAGGTCACGCTGGGTGAGGCCGGTGAGGTACAGCACCGCCTCGCGCAGCGTCTTGGAGGGGATGGTGCCGGTGTGGATGGAGACCCCGCCGACCATGTCGGGGCGGTCGACGACGGCGACCCGGCGGCCCAGCTTGGCCGCGGCGATGGCGGCCTTCTGGCCACCGGGGCCGGATCCGATGACGAGCATGTCGAAGTCTGGCACCCGAGGAGTCTGTCAGTCCCGGTGCCCGCTTCGAAAGGGCGGACGGACAAACGGCGTTCGCGCCCGCGGGGCCACGGGCAGGGCGGCGCGGGACCGTACCCCGACGGGCCGTGGTCCTCGCGGCCCGCGGCACCCCGGTGCCGCCCGGCACCCTGCCGGAGCGGCCCGCTACGGCAGCAGCTTGTCCAGCGCGGCCGGGCCCTCCGCCTCCAGCTTGCGCCTGGCCCATTCCAGGGTGCGCGGGGTGAGGTCCTTGCCGGAGGCGAGCACCAGGTCCTCGGGGGACACGTCCGTGCCGGTACGGGTGTGCAGCAGGGCGTCCGGGGTCGTGCGCTCCTCGGACCGGTCTGACGCGTCGGGCTGTGACGTCGGCATGATGTCTGCTCCTCGGATCCGGATCGTTCCTCGGTCCCGGTTTCCCTCACCGGGCCCGCTATCACCATTCATCGCCCGGACGCACCCTGCATCCCGAGCGACACCACGGCACCTCCCGCCGGGGGTGCCCGCCGGCCCCGTCGGGGAGCGCGGACGACCGTCACGGGGACGGGATCCTCGGCTCCAGGACGAGCATCGTCACGTCGTCCTGCAAGGTCGTGCCGTGCCGGACGAGGTCCGCCCAGACCTGCCGCACGAGCGTGGCCGGTTCCCCGTCGGCGAAGCCCGGCAGCCGCTCGGCCAGGGGAAGGTCAGCAGATCGGTGCTGCCGGGATCGTCCAGCCGGAACGCGGGGACGTGCAGCACGGCCAGCGCGAGCCCGCCGAGCACCGCGGTCCCGGCGGGCCCGTACGACAGCACGGCCAGCGGCGGGATCGCGCCCAGCACGAAACCGATGTCGAGCGGACGCGGGCTGATCAGGGTCGCCGCGCACACCCCCGCCAGCAGGGCGGCCGGCAGCACCCGCACCCAGCCCGGCGGGGGCGCGCCCCGCAGCCAGCCCCGCCGGTCCCGCTCGGGGCGCGACCACCCGCCGCGCGCTCTGCTCACACCCCTACGCTGCTACGACCGGCCGCGCACCGCATGCCGGGCCGCGCGCCCCGGGCCGCTCCCGCCAGAACGGCGTGAACGCCAGCCGCGTCCCCGTGGGCGCCGTGTCCTGGATGTACCAGGAGTGGTCGGCCACGTCGTCGAAGGCGAAGCCGTACACCCGGCCACTCCGGCCACTCCGGCCACTCCGGCCACTCCGGCCTCGAGGGCCACTTGAAGGATCACTCGAAGGGCCAGTGAGCGGTGTACTGTGAGGCGTCACGCCCGAGACCGACGGAAGGAGGCGAGTGCCGTGCAGTTCACCCTCACCCAGCGCTCCCTTTCCGTTGCCCCGGCGTGCTTCGTCTGACCGGGAGCGCTCACCGCGGTACGCATCCCGGAGGAATCCATGACCGATCTGGTCATCCGCGCGCTCGACGAGCGCGACGCACCACTCTTCGACACCCTGCCGGACCCGCTGGACGCCCGTGCGGGACACCGGCTCACCCGGCACCGCCCCGACTGGAAGCGGGTGGCCCTGCGCGACGGCGAGGTCGTGGCACGCGGCGCCTGGTGGGGCGGCCCCGACGACACCGAACCCCTCAACATCAACTGGTTCGACGTGGCCCAGGGCGAGGAGGAGGCGGGCGCCGAACTCCTGCGCACCGCGCCCTGGCAGGTCGAACTCGAGATGAACCTGCCCCCGGGCTGGCGCGCGGACCCGGCCCTGCGCGCCGCCGCCGAGACCCGTTTCACCGCCGTCCGCGAGGCCGGATACGACCTCCTGGTGGAGCGTTTCCTGTACCGCTGGACCCCGGCGTGCGGGTTGCCCGAACGGCCCGGCCGCCTGGTGTTCCGTGCCGAACCGGACGACGAGGTGTTCCGCGACGCGCTGCGCCGCATCCACTCCGTCACCCTGGACGCCCACGCCCTGAAGGCCATCAAGGAGGGCGGACTCGACCGCGCCGCCCAGGAGGAACTCGACTTCTTCCACTGGTGCCCGTCACCGCGTGAGTGGTGGCAGGTCGCGCACACCCCGCAGGGCGACCCGGTCGGCATCCACATCCCCGCGCACAACCCGTCGGGCCCCTGCGTCGGCTTCATCGGTGTCCTGCCCGACCAGCGGGGCCGCGGCTACGCCTACGACCTGCTGGCGGAGTGCACCCACTTCCTGGCGGAACGGGGCGCGGAGTTCGTCTCCGCCGCCACCGACCAGGGCAACTTCCCCATGGCCCGGAACTTCGCCAAGGCCGGCTATCCCGTCGTACGGGAACGCCTGAACTTCGACCTCACGCGCACGGGTTGAGACATGCGGCCGGCCGGGACACGCGGCCTGCACTGACGGGCTGTCCGTACTGACGGACCGTCGGCGCCGACAGGCGTTCGGCACTGACAGGCGGTCGGGTCCGTCTGTCAGTGCCGGGTGGGAGGCTGATCCACGGTGGGACCGGCGGCGGGGGCGGAGGCGGCATGGGGTTCGACGGTGAGGTCTGGCAGGTGCGCGGCGGTGACGGACCGATCGGGGAGATCGTCGTCGACGACATGGACTTCCCCTGGCTGGCGGGCCGGTTCACGGCCGGCCCCGGATTCGGCGCCGTGGCGGGCCCGTTCGCCCGGGAACTCGACTTGATCGCGGCAGACGACGAGGACCACCGCACGCGGTGGGAGGCGGTCCACGACGAGATCCGCCGCCGTGTGACGCTGTCCTCGCCGGACGGCCCGGTTCCCGGGTTCCTGCTGCGCATCGGGGACGGCCGGGCCTGATTCCGGTGGAGCAGCGAGCCGTTCGGCGAGGACAGGGCCGCGGGATGAGCGCGTGGCACCGTGATCGGGGCCGCCCCGCGTCAGGCGTCGTTCAGTAGCGCTTCCGCCGTGGCCAGGATCTCGGTGACCCGAAGAGCGAACGCCGCGTCGCACGGGTGCGGGCGGCCCGTGCGGGCGGCGTCGACCAGGGCGTCCGCGGCCCGGGTGAGCGCGGGCAGGACGCCCTCGGAACTCTCCGGGAGCAGCGTCACCCCCGCCTCGCCCCGCAGTTCGACAGCGGCTCCCGCCGCCGCGGGCGGCGCCGTGAGACTCAGCGTCAGCGTGCTCGACGCCCCGCCGGCATGGTGCAGCACCAGATGCGCGGTGTCCCCGGGGCCGGCCGCCGCGGCCGCCACCCGGCGGACGTCACCGAGGACCGGCAGCAGCACGGACAGGGCGTGCGGCCCGACGTCCCACAGGGCTCCCTTCTCGCGCCGCCACGGCGAGTCGGCGAACGGGCTGTCGCTCGTGAACACCGAGCCCAGCCACTGCGCCCGCGCGGTGAACCAGCCCGCCACGCCCGCCTGTTGGGTGATCCACGTCTCGGTCTCGGCCAGGAAACGGGTGGTGAAGAAGACGACCGAGGCGACCCCGGCCTGCCGGACGGCGTCGACCACGGCCCGCCCGTCCTCGGCCGTCGCGGCGAGCGGCTTGTCCAGCAGCAGATGACGGCCCGCCCGCGCGGCCCGCACCGCCAGCTCGGCCTGCACCTGCGGAGGCAGGGCGACGGCCACGGCGTCCACGTCGGCCAACAGCGCGTCCACATCGTCGTAGGCCCGCGTGCCGTGCAGGTCCGCCAGCTCCTTGGCCGCGTCGGGGCGGCGGCCCCACACGCCGACGAAGTCGAGCCCCGGGTGTTCGCTCAGGGCCGGGGCGTGGGCCATCCGGGCCCAGGGGCCGGTGCCGAGCAGTCCGATGCGCATGCTGCCGCCTTTCCACGCCGTACGACCTGGTGAGGACCGGTGGCGGCGGGCCGCCGGTCCCGTGTCCAGGGGAGCGTTTCACATGGGCGGGGCGGTTGGGCAGGGGGCCCGGGGACGGGGTGGGGGCGGCCCCGTGGGTCGGCGGATCGGGTCGGCGGATCGGGTCGGCGGATCGGTCGGCGGTGTCGAGACCGGTGACATTGCCGGTCCGCGACGCCTGGACGCCCCTCGACAGTGGCAGCGCCACAAGTCGGCGGTGCCCGGCGGCACGGTGCGCGGTGATCCTCCGTGCGCGGTGCCCGGCGGGCGGCCCGCCACGACAGAGAGGACGACTCGTCGTGCAGCAACACCTGCGGAACGGCACTGCCCCTCGGACCCCCCGCCCGGCCGCGCACGGCCGCGGCCGACGCGGGGCCAACCGGTTCGCCGTCGCCCTGGCGGCGCTCGCCGCGACCGTCGGGCTCGGCACCCTCGGCACACCCGGGGCCCACGCGGCGGACAACCCCTACGAGCGCGGCCCGGCACCCACCAACGCCTCCATCGAGGCGCAGCGCGGCCCCTACGCGGTCTCGCAGACGACCGTCTCCCAGCTCGCCGTCAGCAGCTTCGGCGGCGGCACCATCTACTACCCCACGAGCACCAGCGACGGAACCTTCGGCGCCGTCGCCGTCTCACCCGGCTACACCGGCACGCAGTCCACCATCTCCTGGCTGGGCCCGCGCCTGGCGTCCCAGGGCTTCGTCGTCTTCACCATCGACACCCTGAGCACCCTCGACCAGCCGGACTCGCGGGCGCGGCAGCTGCTCGCCGCCCTCGACTACCTGACCCAGAGCAGCTCGGTCAGAGGCCGGGTCGACAGCAGCCGGCTCGGCGTGATGGGCCACTCCATGGGCGGCGGCGGCAGCCTCGAGGCCGCCAGGACCCGTCCCTCCCTCCAGGCGGCGATCCCGCTGACTCCCTGGCACCTCGACAAGACCTGGCCCGAACTCAGGACACCCACCCTCATCGTCGGAGCCGACGGCGACAGCGTCGCGTCCGTCAGCTCCCACGCCGAGCCCTTCTACGGCAGCCTGCCCTCGTCCCTCGACCGCGCCTACCTGGAACTGAACAACGCCAACCACTTCGCACCGATCTCGTCGAACACGACGATCGCGAAGTACAGCGTTTCCTGGCTGAAGCGGTTCATCGACAACGACACCCGCTACGAGCAGTTCCTGTGCCCGCTCCCGCGGCCGAGCACGGCCATCGAGGAGTACCGCGGCAACTGCCCGCACACCTCCTGACGCCACTGCCGGCGCTGTGCCGGTGCATCGGTGCCCACCCCGGGCGCTGGGCACCGGCACACGCCGTCGGCACCTGCGGACGTGCGGCTTCCGCATGCCGTCACGTGTCACTAGCGTCGAGGGAATGACCGAAGACAGGACCGTGACGGCGGTGACCCGGCCGATCCACGGACACGGTGGGGCACGACGGGCGCTGGCCGCCTTCACGGAAGGGCTGACGCGGGGCGGGGCGACGCTCGTCGTCACCGGCGACCACGGACTCGGCCGTACGGCACTCCTGGAATGGGCCGCCCACCGCTTCGAGGCCGGCTCCGGGACCGGGTCCGTGGTACGGGTCCGGGGGGAGCGGGGCCGGAGCGGGGGGCCGTATGCGGGGCTGGGCGTGCTGGCGGGGGCGCTGGCGGATCTCGGCGGGAGTCGGCGCGGCAGGGGTGCCGCGGGGCGTGGGGCGGGGACGGCCGGTGTGGAGGGGGGCGGGGTGGCGGGCCGTGGCGCGCGCAGTGGGCCGGAGGGCCGCGCCGGGTGGGGGAGCGGGCCGGGAGGCGGTCATGCCGAGAGGGGCGGGGCGGGGGGCCCCGCGGCGGGGGAAGGTACGGGCGCCCTCGTCGAGGAGGACCGGGCTGCCGCGCGACCGGTGCTGGCCGCACTCCTCCGGGGTGCGGCCGGGCGGGCCCCGTTGCTGGTGTGCGTGGACGACGTCCACCTGTGGGACGCTCCGTCGCGGGCCGTCCTCGGAGCGGTGGCCGCCCATCCGCACGCGGTCGGCCGGGTCGGGCTGCTGTTGTCCTTCGCCGGGCACCTCGCCGCCGACCCGTACCTCGCCCGATGCCCATCCGTCGACCTGTCTCCGCTCGCCCCGTCGGAGGCGGCGGCCCTGCTCGACGAGGTGACGGAGCCGGGCGTCGACCGGCCCGTACGCGAGGCGGTCCTGGACGAGGCGGAGGGCAATCCGGCGTTGCTGCTCGCCCTGGTGAGCCGACTGGCGCGAGCCGGGTCGAACGGTCGTCGCCCACCGTCCCGGCCGTCGGCCGACGCGGAGACGCTGGCCGGTCTGGTCGGAGGCCGGCCGCTGGCCGGCCTCCCGCCGCAGGCACGCGACCTGGCACTGATCGCGGCGGCCGCGTTACGGGAGACGGACGACGCGGAGGTCGACGCGAAGCTTGTCCGCGGGGCCGCCGCGCGGATGTCCGCCGGGGCGTCTCCGGATTCCCCGGGGGCGTCGGCGGGTGGCGCCGAAAGATCGCCGGGTTCCGCCGGGGCGCCGGCCCGCGCCGCGCTTCCGCCGGGCCCCGTGCCGGTTCCCGGCGTACTCGTCCTGGCCGACGGCCGCTTCCGTTTCGCCGGGGCGCTGATCCGCAAGGCGGTGTACGCCGGTGCCGGCGCCGACCGGTGCCGCGCCGCGCATCGCGCCCTCGCAGCGGTCCTGTCGGCCGACGGGGACACCCTCTCCGCGCTGCTGCACCGATCCTGGTCCGTGGCGGGCCCCGCGTCCTGGACGGCGGACGCCCTCGCCGCCGCGGCCGACGCCGACCGTACGGCCCCGTACCGGCTCCGCTCCGCGGCCTACACCAGGGCCGCCGAACTGACGACGGACGGCCCCGCCCGCGCACACCGGTACACGCTCGCCGCCGAGCAGGCGCTGACCGCGGGACGCCCGCACCGGGCGCTGCGGCTCCTCACCGAGGCGCGCGGCTGTGCCGCACCGGCCGCCGTGCACGGCCGCGCCGAGCTGGTCCGGGGGATGGCCGAGCTGCGCGACGGCCCGGTCGCCGATGCCCACGAGACGCTGCTGCTCGCCGCTTCGTTGCTCGCCGCGGACGCGCCCGCACAGTCGGCCCGTGCCGCCCTCGCCGCCGCGGACGCCGCGTGGGCGGCGGGCGACATGTCCGCGTGCCACAGCGCGCTCGCCTCCGGGGCACGCGTTCCGGACGACGCCCGCGACGCCATCGGAACCGGAGGCGCCCTCTACGCCGAAACCGGCGACCACCGCCCCAACGCCTCACCCGGCATCGAGGCGAATGGCTCCGGCGAGCCCACCGGGGCCGGGACGAACGGTGGCCGGTCCCTCGTCCCGGGCGCCGACGGGGCCGCCCGCACCGCCAGCGGTGAGCCCGCCGGTGGTCGGGTCGGTGAGGGAGGGCGGGCCGGCTTCGGTGACAGCGGCCGTGTGCCCGCCGGTGGTGGCGTTGGTGGGAGCGCCCGGGCCGAATTCGGTGAGCCCACCGGAACCGGGACGAACGGTGGCCGGTCCCTCGTCCCGGGCGCCGACGGGGCCGCCCGCACCGCCAGCGGTGAGCCCGCCGGTGGTGGCGTCGGTCAGAGCGCCCCAGCCGGCTTCGGCCACAACGGAATCAGCAACCGCGAGGCCGCCCGATCCGGTGGCGCGGCAGTCCGTATGGTCGGCGGTGGCCCCGCCGAACCCAGCAGCGGCGGTCCCGTCCCACCGGCCGCCGGCAAAGCCGCCCGGCCCAGCCTCGGTGAAGCCGCCGGAGCGGAGGGCGCCACGGTCGGCAACCGCGACACCGCGGGAGCTGACAACCGCGCCGTCCCCGGAGCCGGAGCCGGAGCCGGCAGCCGCGAAGCCCTCCGAGTCGCCCCCGGCGGTCTCCCCGCCTCGGCCGCGCGGCCGGCGCCCACCGGGCTCCGGCCCGTGCCCACTGATCTCCTCGGTGATCACCGTGCCGGGATGCGTGCCGTGCTCGATGGACGCTTCGACCTGGCCGTTCCGCCGTTGCGACGGGTCGCGGACGGGGCTCGGGCGTACGACGGGCCGGATGTGTTGATGCGTGCGGCCGCCGCGGCACTGTTGCTCGGGGACGTGGCCGTGGCCTGCCGGGCCGGGGCGCGGGCCCTGGCGGCTGCCCGGAACCAGGGGTCGGGCGCGCTCGCGGCGCGGGCGCTGGAGTACCTGGCCTACGCCGAGCTGCGTGCGGGCCGGCACGCGCAGGGGCGGGGCCACGCCGAGGAGGGGCTGCGGGCCGCGCACGCGGCGGGGCAGCGGAACACGGCGGCCCACCACCACGCCGTGCTCGCCCTCGCCGCGTCGATCGAAGGGGACACGACCGCGTGCGACGCGCATGTGGACGCCGCGCTGACGACCGCCCGGCGGCACGGTCTGGCCCAGGCCGCCACCCTCGCCCACTGGGCGGCGGCCCGTGCCGACCTCGGCTGGGGACGCCCCCTCGACGCCGCCGACCGGCTCGGCCCCCTCGTGCTCCCCGGCCCCCGGCGCGGCCACTTCGCGGTGTGGATGCTCGCCGTGCCCTGCTTCGTGGAGGCCGCCGTGCTCGCCGGGCGACCCGACGAGGCCCGGGCGGTCATGGACGACTTCGCCCGGTGGGCCGCCTGCGACGCCGATCCGCACGCCGGCGCCCAACTCGCCCGCTGCCACGCCCTGCTCGCCGCACCGGAGCGGGCCGACGCCTTCTACCGTCGGGCCCTCCTCCTGCACGAGCCGGCGGGCGGCGACTTCGAACGGGCCCGGACCGAGCTGTCGTACGGGAAATGGCTGCGCCGTCGGCGCAGACTCCGGGAGGCCCGGGGCCGGCTCGGGTCGGCCCTGATCGGGTTCGAGCGCTGCGGCGCGCGGGTGTGGGCGGGGCAGACCCGCGGCGAGCTACGGGCGAACGGGACCGCCGCGTACGCCTCGGGGCCGGGGCCGGACCCGCTGTCCCGGCTGACGCCGCAGCAACTGCGTATCGCCCGCCGGGTCGCCGAGGGCGCCACCAACCGGGAGGTCGCGCTCAGCCTCGCGGTGAGCACCCGGACCGTCGACTACCACCTCAGGAACGTCTTCGCCCTCCTCGGCCTGCGGTCCCGGGTCGAACTGGCCCGCATGGTCGACCAGGCGGAAATGACCCGTGCACACCCCTAGGGACCGACCGGACGGTATGCCATCCTTCGGGGCAGGACACGTCAGGCGGCAGCGGCGCCGCGGGCCGACCGGGACATGGCGGGAGGCCGGTCGTGGGCGCGGCGCCGCGAGGCCGAGTTCCGGGGAGGACCGCGATGCAACACGCCGTACGGCCACGAACAGTGTTCCGCCCGGGGCCGGCCCCCGTCCCGCAGCCGCGGACGCGTCGCCGTCGGTCGCTGATCGACGCCGACGCCCTGCGCGTCCTGCACCGGGCCGCGCGGGTGCTCCTGGACGACCTGCCCGAACTCACGGACCGGCTGCTCGGCCTGCTCCAGGACCAGGAACCGGTCTACCGGACCGCCCTGGACAGCGACCCCACCGGCACCTGGCAGGAGGTGCACCGCTCGCTGCGGCACAGCGTGACCTCGCTGCTCGATCCCCGGAGCAACCGGGACGCGGCCCGTCGCTGCTCGTGGAAGATCGGCGTCACCCGTGCCGAACAGGGGCTGCCGCTGGACGCCCTGCTGCACGCCTTCCGGCTGGGCGGGGCGCTGGTGTGGCAGGGGCTGGTGGAGGAGACATCCCGCCGGGCACCGGAGGACGTCCGGCTGCTCGTGCACGCGGCGGCCGACGTCTGGAACTTCGTCGACGAGCACTGCACGCTCGTGGCGGACGCCTATCGGCAGGCCGAACGGCAGCAGGCCTGGCGGCGGGAGAACCGGATACGGCTGCTGACCGCCGCGCTGCTCGACGGCACCAGCCGGATCGTCGACCTGCCCGAGACGGCCCGGGCGCTGGGCCTGCCCGAGCACGGCCGCTACCTCGTCGTCGCGGTGGCCGGCGAGGACCCTCCGGGCGCTACGGAGGCCCGCGCCGCCGCCGTGCCGGACGGCTCCCGCGTCCACTGGCACACGGGGGCGGCGGTGGACTACGGGATCGTCCTGGTCGAGGACGACGACCTGCCGGACCGGAAGCCGAAGAAGGAGCCGGAGCAGGAGCCGGAGCCGGGGGCGGACACCGCGCACCGGCCGGGCGGACTCGCCCCGGGTACGCGGGTCGGCGTCGGCAGCGTGGTGGAGGGGCTGGCCGCCGTGGGTGACGCGCGCAAGCTCGCGGACCTCGCGCTCGGCATCTGTCCCCAGGCGGGCGGAACCGTCCGGCTGACCGACCATCTCCCGGCGGCCCTGGTGATCTCCTGCCCGGACCTCGGCAGGGCTCTCGCCGACCGGGTGCTCGGCCCGCTGCTGCGCCTGGAACCGGCCGACCGGGACGTACTGGTGGAGACGCTGGCCACCTGGCTCGCCTGTGACGGCTCCGCGCAGCGGGCCGGCGAGCGGCTCTATTGCCACCGCAACACCGTCCTGAACCGGCTGCGCCGCTGCGAGCAACTGACGGGACGCGAACTGGCCCGCCCCACCGACCTGGTGGAGATCAGCCTCGCCCTGACCGCACACCGCCTGCTGCGCTCCTGACAGTGCCCTCGCGCGCCGACGCCCGACACCGGCGGTCCCCTCGAGCCCAGGCCGCCCGCCGACGCTCAGGCCTGCGCTGCCTCTCAGCTCGCTTCGACGGTTCTGAGTACCGGCGGCGGGCCGGGCGCGGCTGGAAGCAGGGCGCAGTGGCCGCGAGGGGACGACCGGGCCCGGCCGGCTCAAGGGTGCGCCAGGCGTCACGCGTCACAGCGCTGGGCTGTCGCGGCGACCAGCTTGTTGGCGATGCTCAGCAGGAGGTAGACGAGCAGCACCGCGTCACGCGTCACGGTTCACGCGTCACGCGCTGGGCGTCAGGCGTCACGGTTCACGCGTCCCCCGATTGCCGTCGGGCCCCAGGCCCACGAGTCAGCCGCGCCCGTCGTTCCCCTGAGCCTGCCCTCGCGCCGACGCCCGGCCGTTCCGCGCCCGACGGAGCCCCATCGGCGACCTCGCCCGAGAACCACCCTGCGCACCCGACCGGCACCCGCAGCCAGCACCCACCCAACACGCATCCACACCCGACCGGCCCGCACCCAGCCCACGCCCGACACACCCGCACCCGACCGCCCCGCGCACTCCACCCGCCGCCCCCTCCGCGCCCCTGCACCCTCCCCCGGCCGCCAACCCCCTGGGCACCCGCACAGACTCTCCCCACCCGCACTGGGAGGGCGCAGCGACCATGGCGTAAGCCCTGGTCCGGTGCCCGGTGTGCGTGCTGTCGTGAGCTCCCCTTTCCCCGCAGTCCCGTGCCGCCCGGCACGGATCCGAGGAGCCGCGATGCCCGACGCACCACCGGACGAGCAGCCCGCCCTGCACGTCGAAGGACTCGACGTGACGTACGGACGCGCCCTGTCCGCCCTCCGCTCCGTGTCGCTGACCGTTCCGCACGGCGGCGTCGTCACCCTGCTCGGTGCCAACGGCGCCGGCAAGACGACGCTGCTGCGGGCGGTGTCGGGCACGCTGCGCCTGCACCGCGGCACGATCACGGCCGGACACATCCGCTACGGCTCGACACGACTCGACGGCCGGGACCCGGTCGCGGCGGTCCGCGCCGGAGTCGTCCAGGTACCGGAGGGCAGGCGCGTGTTCGCCGGGCTCACCGTCGACGAGAACCTGCGCAGCGGCGGCCTCGGCCTCGGCCGTCGTGCGCCGGCGCAGGTCCGCGAGGCCCGGGAGCGGGTCCTCGCCCTCTTCCCGAGGCTCGCCGAACGCACCCGTCAGGCCGCCGGTCTGCTGTCCGGAGGGGAACAGCAGATGCTGGCCATCGGCCGCGCCCTGATGGCGGCGCCGCGCCTGCTCCTCCTGGACGAGCCGTCGCTCGGGCTGGCGCCGCAGATGGTGCGCCGCATCGGCGAGGTCGTCCGGGAGATCAACGCCCAGGGCACGGCCGTGCTGCTGGTCGAACAGAACGCCGGCATGGCGCTCTCGCTGGCGGACCACGCGTACGTCCTGGAGGTCGGCGAGGTCCGGCTGTCCGGGCCCGCCGACGAACTCGCCCGGACCGACGCGGTACGCCGCCTCTACCTCGGTGAGCAGGCCGACACCGACGGCCCCGCCGACGGGAACCGCCCCGCCGACTCCGGCCGGGGGGTCGCGTGAACGTCCCCGCACCCGGCCCGCGGACCGGCCCGCCTCCCGTGCTCCAGGTACGGGACGTCACCGTGCGCTTCGCGGGTCTGACCGCGCTCGACGAGGTGTCCTTCACCGTCGCCCCGGGCTCGGTGCACGCCCTCATCGGCCCGAACGGGGCCGGCAAGTCCACCTGTTTCAACGTCCTGTCCGGCCTGTGCCGGCCCGCCGCAGGCACCGTCCTGCTCGGCGACGCGGAGCTGACCCGGCTCGCCCCGCACCGGATCGCCGCACTCGGTGTGGCGCGGACCTTCCAGAACATCGTCACCACCGAGGGAACCGTGGCCGACAACCTGATGCTCGGCCGGCACGCGCTGTCCCGCGCGGGCTTCGCGGCCAGCGCACTGCGCCTGCCGCGCGCCGTGCGCGAACAGCGCGAACACCTGGCCAAGGCCCGCGAGATCGCCGAACTCGTCGGTCTCGGAGGGCACTTCGACACTCCGGTGGCACTGCTGCCGTACGGCGACCGCAAGCGTGTGGAGTTCGCCCGGGCGCTGTGCCTGGAACCGAGCGTGCTGCTGCTCGACGAGCCGGTGGCCGGCATGAACGCCGCCGAACGCGCCCGCACCGCCGAGGTGGTCCGGGACGTCCGCGCCGAACTCGGCCTGTCCGTGGTGCTGGTGGAGCACGACATGGGACTGGTCATGCGGCTGGCCGACGAGGTCACCGTCCTCGACTTCGGACGCGCCCTCGCCCACGGCACCCCCGACGAGGTCCGGCGGAACCCCGAGGTGCTGCGCGCCTACCTCGGCACCGAGGCACCGGGGGAGGACGCGGCATGACCGGCCTCCTCGACAACCTCCTCAACGGACTGGCCCTCGGCGCGGTGTACGCGCTCGTCGCCCTCGGTTTCGTCGTCATCTTCAAGGCGTCGGGCGTACTGAACTTCGCCCACGGCTCGCTGCTCCTGCTCGGCGGCTACCTCACCGCCGTCCTGCACGACGACCTCGGCTTCGCCGGCGCGCTCGCGGCGGCCGTCCTGGTCACGGCGGCGGTGGCCGGCGCCCTGGACCGGCTGCTGCTCCAGCGCGGGGAGCAGGGCCCGCACGCCGCCCACGTGCAGACCATCGTGACCATCGGCGTCGACATCGTCCTGGTGACCGACCTGGCCCGGCGCATCGGCGGTGACCTGCTCACCCTGGGCGACCCGTGGGGCGACTCGGTGCGCACCCTGGGACCGGTGACCGTGGCGGACAGCAGGCTGGCCGCCATCGCCGTGTCGAGCGTGGTCATCGCCGCCGTCTTCGCCCTCTTCCGGTACACCGACTGGGGGTTGTCCCTGCGCGCGGCGGCCGAGGACCAGGAAGCCGCCGCGCTGATGGGCGTACGGCTGACGCGGGTGCGCACCGTCGCCTGGTGCCTGGCCGGCGCCCTCGCCGCGCTGGCCGCGGTGTTCCTCGCCGCGTTCCCGGCGCCCGGCCTGGAACGCACCACCGGCCAGATCGCGCTGAAGGCGTTCCCCGCGGCGATCCTCGGCGGCATGGCCTCACCGCCCGGCGCCCTCGCCGGCAGCCTGCTGATCGGGATGACCGAGGCCCTCGTCGCGGGCTACCAGTCCGAACTGCACGTCCTGGGCGAGGGATTCGGCGACGTGGCCCCGTACGCCGTGATGGTGCTCGTGCTTCTCGTACGGCCCGCGGGGCTGTTCGGTGCGAAAGGAACGGCCCGTGTCTGAGCTGACGCCCACCGGTCGCGCGCTGCGCCGGGGGACGGCGGTCCTGCTGCCCGTCCTGGTCCTGTGCGCGCTGCCCTTCTACCTGGACGCCTTCTGGCTGCGGATCGGGCTGTTCTCCATGGCGGCCGCCATCGGCGCCGTCGGTCTCGGCCTGCTGACCGGGACCGCGGGACAACTCTCCCTCGGCCACGCCTTCTTCCTCGCCGTCGGCGCCTACGGCTATGTGTGGCTGGCGGGGGAGCCGGGACCGGGACTGCCGCCGGCGCTCGCCCTCGTTCTCGCGGTGCTCCTCGCCGGGGCGGCGGGCGGGCTGTTCAGCCCGGTCGCCGGCCGCGTACGCGGGATCTACCTGGGCGTCGCCACCCTCGCGCTGGTGTTCCTCGGCCACCACGTCCTGCTGACCGCGGACTCCGTGACCGGCGGATTCAACGGCCGCTCGGTACCGCCGCTGCCGGGCTTCACCGCCGGCGGTTCCGAACTCGTCCTGCTGGGCGTGCCGTTCGGCGCCGAGGAACGCCTCTGGTACCTGGGCCTCGCCCTGTTCGCCCTCACCTGGTTCACCGCCCGCGGCCTGCTGCGCGGGCGTCCCGGCCGCGCCCTGGCCGCCCTGCGCGACAGCGAGACGGCGGCCTCGGTGATGGGCGTGCACGTGTCCCGGTACCGCTCGGCGGCCTTCGTCGTGTCCTCCATGTACGCCGGCCTGGCGGGTGTGCTGCTGGCGCTCTCCTTCCGCCGGGTGGTGCCGGACTACTTCGCCCTGGCGCTCTCCGTCGACTACCTCGCCATGATCGTCATCGGCGGCCTGGGATCCGTGGCCGGAGCCACCGCGGGCGCCGTCTTCGTCACCGCCCTGCCGCTGCTGATGACGCGCTACGCCGACCAGTTGCCGCTGGTCGCGGCCCCGGGCGCCGCCGACGGCTCGGTGGGCCCGACGGAGGCCGCCCGCTATCTCTACGGTGCCGCCATCGTCCTGATCCTGCTCTACGCACCCGACGGCCTGCACGGACTCACCCGGCGCCTGCGTGCCCGCCTCACACGCCGACGGCCGCCCGTCGAACCCCCGCCCCCCGCCACGACCGCACCGCACCCACCACCCGCCTCACCCGCACGAGCCAAGGAGCACACCCCGTGAACGTCACGCCTCACAGGTACCGCACGCACCGGTACCGCACGACCAGGATCGTCGCCGCCACGGCCGTGGCGCTGCTGATCGCGGGCTGCAGCTCCAAGGCGGGCGGCGAGAGCACCGCCGACAGCGCCGACGGCCTCAAGGCGGGCCCCGGAGTGAGCGACAGGACCGTCAGGCTCGGCGCGCTGACCGACCTGACGGGCCCCTACGCCACCCTCGGCAAGAGCATCGTGCAGGCCCAGAAGATGTGGGCCGACGAGACCAACGCCAAGGGCGGCATCTGCGACCGCAAGATCGAGATCGTCGTCAAGGACCACGGCTACGACGTGCAGAAGGCCGTCACCGCGTACGCCGACATCGCCCCGGACGTCGTCGCGCTGCCCCAGGTCATCGGCTCGCCCGTGGTCGCCGCCCTGCTCGACGACATAGAACGCGACGGCATGCTGACCTTCCCGCAGGCCTGGGCGGCCTCCCTCCTCGGCAAGGACGCCGTCCAGGTCATCGGCACCACGTACGACCTCGACATGATCGCCGCGGTCGACTTCCTCACCCGCACCAAGGGCCTCGCCAAGGGCGACACGATCGGACACGTGTACTTCGAGGGCGACTACGGCGCCAACGCCCTGGAGGGCTCCCAGTGGGCCGCGAAGCGAGCGGGACTGAAGGTGGCCGGCCAGAAGATCAAGGCGACCGACACGGACCTGTCCGCGCAGGTGTCGGCGCTGCGCAAGGCGGGCGTGAAGGCGATCCTGATCAGTGCCGGACCGGCCCAGACGGCGTCTCTGACCGGCGTGGCGGCCTCCCGGGGCCTGCGCGTCCCGGTCGTCAGCAGCGCGCCGGGCTACGCGCCGCAGCTGATGAAGACGCCCGCGGCCGCCGCGCTGGAGGGCATGCTGCACGTGGTCAGCGCCGCGCCGGCCGTCAGCTCCGACCTGCCGGGCGTACGCCGTATGGTCGCCGCCTACCAGAAGAAGTACCCGGGCTCGCAGGTCGACTCCGGTGTGCTGTCCGGGTACAACGCCGCCCAACTCCTGGGCGCCGACCTGAAGAAGGCGTGTGAGGCGGGCAGTCTCGCCCGGGAGGACGTGGTGAAGGCGCACCGGGCCCAGCGCGACGCCGACACCGGGCTCGGGTCGCCGCAGGACTTCTCCGACGTCTCCCGTCCCGCGAGCCTCTCCACCTACGTCCTGCGCCCCGACCGGAAGGCGGTAGGCGGCGTGGTGGGCGTGGAGGAGGCCCATGTCGCGCCCGGTGTGGAGGAGTACCTGTCCTCCCGCGGCTGACGCCGGCCATCCTCCCGCCGCGGTCCGGTCACCGGTGACCGGACCGCGGCGGTATGTTCCCTGGCCGTGGTCGTGGCGGTGACCGTCCTGGAGGCCGAGGGCGCGACCGGCACTCCACGGCACGCAGGCCAACGGGACGCATGGTCAAGGGGACGCATGCTCAACGGGATTGAGCAGCCAGGCTGCTGAATCCGTTCGCGTTCTTCTATTGGACCTTCGGGCACGGCCCGGCGACGCTGGAGAGCGTCCGGTGCGGCCGGGACCACCCCGCCCGGGGCGTCGGACGCCAGCGGTTCCGCAACCCAGCCGGAAAGAGGTCACGAGCCCATGCACACCCGCCGTATCGGTGACGTCGAAGTGAGCGCGATCGGCCTGGGCGCCATGCCCATGTCCATCGAGGGACGACCGGACGAGGCACGCTCCCTCGCCACCGTCCACGCCGCCCTCGACGCCGGCGTCACCCTGGTCGACACCGCCGACGCCTACCATCTGCACGCCGACGAGATCGGCCACAACGAGACACTGATCGCCAAGGCCCTCGCCTCCCACGACGGGGGCCGGGACGTCCTGGTCGCCACCAAGGGCGGCCATCTGCGCCCCGGCGACGGCAGCTGGACCCTGGACGGCAGCCCCGAGCACCTGAAGGCCGCCTGCGAGGACTCCCTGCGCCGGCTCGGCGTGGAGGCCATCGGGCTCTACCAGTTCCACCGCCCGGACCCGCGGGTGCCCTACGCGGAGTCCGTGGGCGCGATCCGTGACCTCCTCGACGAGGGGAAGATCCGTATGGCCGGCATCTCCAACGCCGACCCGGACCAGATCCGTCAGGCGAACGAGATCCTCGGCGGCCGACTGGTCTCCGTGCAGAACCAGTTCTCCCCGGCCTTCCGTTCCAGCGAGCCGGAACTGCGCCTGTGCGACGAACTCGGCATCGCCTTCCTGCCCTGGAGCCCGCTCGGCGGCATCTCCCGCGCCGGTGGACTCGGCTCCGCCCACGCCCCGTTCGCCCGGATCGCCGAGGCCCGCGGGGTGAGCCCGCAGCGCGTCTGCCTGGCCTGGATGCTCGCCAAGTCGCCGGTGGTCGTGCCGATCCCGGGCGCGAGCCGGCCGGAGACGATCCGCGACTCGGCCGCCGCCCCGGACCTCACCCTCACCGCGGAGGAGCTCACGGAACTGGACGCCGCCTGACCGCAGGCAGGACCACGGGTTTCGCCGCGCGTGCCGAGGGCGCCGGCTTCGGCAGCGCGGCGTCCCGGTCCGCCGGGGCATCCGTCGGTGTGCGGTCCTGCCCGTGGACTGGCACCGGCGAACCTCCGGTCCCTAGGATGGACTCCCTGTCCTGCCAGGCCAGTTGGCGCGGCACGAAGCTGGGGGAAAGATGCAGACCGGTAAGCAACTGTCCACGTCGATCGACGCCACGGTGCCCACGGCCGCCCGGATGTACGACCACTACCTGGGCGGCAAGGACAACTACGCGGCCGACCGGGCGGCGTGCGAGGAACTCGACAAGGTCGTTCCCAGCACCCGCCGCCTCGCCGTGAACAACAGGCGCTTCCTACAGCGTGTGGTGAAGGTCCTGGCGGCGGACCACGGCATCCGGCAGTTCCTGGACCACGGCTCCGGCCTGCCCACCCAGGACAACGTCCACCAGGTCGCCCAGCGCATCGACCCGGAATCGCGCGTCGTCTACGTCGACAACGACCCGATGGTGCTGGTCCACGGCCGGGCCCTGCTGGAGCAGGACGAGCGCACCGCCGTCATCCACGCGGACATGCGGGAGACCGACGCGATCTTCTCGCACCCGGACACCCAGCGGCTGATCGACTTCTCCCAGCCGGTCGCCGTCCTGTTCAACTCGGTGATGCACTGCATCCCCGACAGCGACACGGACGGCCCCCTCGCGGTGGTCCGCCGCGTCACCGAACGGCTGGCCCCCGGCAGCTATCTGTTGATGTGTCAGCTCGTCAGCGAGGATCCCGAGGTCCGTAAGTTCGTCACCGACTTCATGGACCAGGCCACCCAGGGCCACTGGGGCCGGGTGCGCCAGGAGAAGGACGTCGCCGAGTGGTTCGAGGGCCTGGAGATCCTCGACCCCGGTCTGGTGGAGGTCTCCACCTGGCGGCCCGACTCCGAGGTGGCGCCCCGCCAGCTCACCCACGAGTGGATCGAGTTCGGCGGCGTGGCCCGCCTGCCCTAGGGGGCACCGCGATCCGCTGTCACCGCGCGCCGTGCTGACCGGGCCGGAGGCCGGCCCGGCCCGAGCGCTATCCGCACCGCCGCGGGAGGCGTTGCGTGCCCCTCGGGCGACCTCGGCGGTCCCTTGAGGGGCGTGCCGCATTCCGCCGTACACCACCCGCCGGCTGCTCGCGGGGCGGGCGACTCACACGCCGTAGCGCTGCTCCAGCGTGGCGCGCAGCAGGTCCAGGGACGCCCGGGGTTCGAGCGCCTCGTCGGCAAGCCGGTCCAGGGCGAGGCGGTACTCCTCCGTCTCGTCGCGGTCCTCCAGGAAGTTGGCGCTCTTGATGTGCTCCAGGTAGACCACGTCGGGCAGATCGAGACCGCCGAAGCGGAGGTAGGTGATCGGGATGGCCGGCGCCGACGCGTTCGTCACGTCCAGCGGCACGATCTGCACCGTCACATGGGGACGCTGGGCCATGTCGATCAGGTGCCCGAGCTGGTCCCGCATCACCTCGCGGCTGCCCAGCACCCGCAGCAGCACCGACTCGTCGAGGATCGCCCACAACTGCGGAGGGTCCTCCCGCTCCAGCAACCGCGCCCGGCGGGTGCGCAGTTCGACCCGGCGCCGGACCTCGCTCTCGGTGGCCGAGGGCAGTCCGCGTTCCACCACCGCCCGGGTGTAGTCCGGCGTCTGCAGCAGGCCCGGCACGTACTGGATCTCGAACGTACGGATGGCGCCCGCGGCCTCCTGGAGACCGACCAGGCGGTCGAACCACTCGGGCATCAACCGCTTGTCGTAGCGCTGCCACCACCCGGGTTCACCGGCGCGGCGGAGCAGCCTGAGGAGCACCGACGCCTCGTACTCCTCGGTGCCGTACAGCGTGAGCAGCGCGCGGACGTCGTTCTCCGCGGGAGGCCGCCGGCCCTTGCCCGACTCGATGCGGGAGAGCTTCGCGGCACTGAACCCGAGCTTCCGCGCGGCCTGTTCCTGGGCCAGACCGGCATCCTCGCGGAAGCCCGCCAACTGCACGCCGACCAGCATCTTCAGGAGGGTCGGGGCCGGCTCGGGCCGGTCCAGGTAGGGCTGCAGACGGGAGATGCGATGCGACTCAGCGGACATCCTGACTCCCAGTGAAACCGGCACAGAGACGCCTTAGATTATCGCACTCCGCCGTGCCGCACCGCATTCGTCCATACACACAAGGGAGTTGACCGCTGTCTCACAGCAGATGGTCGAACTCGCCCTCCTTGGCACCGGCGATGAACGACGACACCTCCGCCGGTGTGTAGACGAGCGCCGGCCCGTCGGGGTCACGGGAGTTGCGCATGGCGATGCCCCCGTCGACCAGTGTGGCCACTTCGACACAGTTGCCCTCGGCGTTGCTGTGCCGGCTCTTCATCCAACGGGCGTCCAACGAACTCGCCCGCACTCCGTTCCGTGCTGGTGGCACCGCAGTCTCCTTGCTGTTCACGTTCTTCGCCGGGCGCTGTGCCCGGCCACCCCCGGTGGAACCGGCCGGGTTCCCCCGACCTCTCCCGTCCCACCTGTCTTTCGTGCAATTTCTCGTGCAATTGCACACGGACGCTGTCAGCGTGGATAATAGCTACGGCGTCAACCCCCTCGTTGCCGCCCCGCCTTGACGTCACATCAGGGAGATGCCGTGCCGTCACCTGCGAACCACGTGCTCCGGCAGCCGGCTCGGGCCGCGACCGGGGCAGGTGGAGCGGCCTCGGCCGGCGACCTCCTGCCGCAGCCGCGCTCGGCGGGCCTCGGTGAGCGCCCGCCCCTCAGGCCGGCGCCCGCGGGCCACCACCCGGACGCCGCGGTACTGCGCATCGAATGCGGCGGGGAGGGCTTCGCCCTGGCCCGGTCCTTCACCCGAAGGACCCTGGGCCGCTGGTCGCTCGGCGGCCGGAGCGACGACGCCGCCCTCGTGATCACCGAACTCGCGGCCAACGCCGTGGAGCACGCGGTACCCCGCACCCCCGCGGCCGAGGCGGAAGTGTGGCTGGGGATCCTGCTCGGCCCCGCCCATGTGCTGCTCACCGTCTCCGACCCCGGTGAGAACCCGCCCGAACTCAAGGCCATCGACTGCTCCGCTCTCCGGGAGCACGGCCGTGGCCTGTTCATCGTCGACGCCCTGGCCGAGGAGTGGGGCTGGACCCTGAGGCCCCCGGCCGGCAAGACCGTCTGGGCCAGGCTGTCGACCTCGCCCCCTCCGACATGACCGCCGCGGAAAGGCCCGACGCCATGCGCACCGCTCCGACGCAGCAGCAGAGCACCGAGCGCACCGACCATCACGAGCCGCCGACCGGGGTGGCCAGGACCACGCCCCTGACGGCTCTCGGACGGGTGCCGTGGCGCGAGATCCAGGACTCCACCGGCTGTGCGGCCGCCATCCCGCTGCTCCTCAACAGCGTGGCCTGCGGCGACCCGGACACCGCCCGGGCCGCGCTTGCCGACCTGCGCACCCGCATCTGTCAGTACGGTTTCGTGGTCGAGCAGGCCACGGCCGCCACCGTGCCCTTCCTGTGGGAACTCGCCCAACTGCCCCAGGTGAGCTGCCGCGCGGAGATCATCCACCTGCTCAGGAGCATCGCCGACGCCCGGCAGTGGGAGAACACGGCCGCCGTCTATCCGAAGCTGCTCAACCACCGTGAGAACCACGTCGTGTGGGAGCGCAAGGCGCGCCAGGCCGTCCGGGACCGGCGCGGCGCCCTGCGGCGGCTGATGGCCGAGGAGGATGCCGAGATCGCCCACGCGACCACGGAGCTCGCCCGCACCCTCGGCGAATGACATCCCACGCCCAAACTCCTGCGCCAGGGTGGGGCGTACACGGCACTGCACGGCGGACTGCCCACCTGACGGCGCGCGCGGCGGGCGCGGCGGCACGAGCGCGCGCCGATGCACCGGCGCGGCGCGGAAGCGCCCGCGCGGACGGTCGGCCGGGAAGTGATGGAATTGCGCCAATTGCGCGCCGGGCAGCGACGGAGGTGAATGGTCCGCCGTCGTTCGGGCATACGCGGTGAAAACTCGAGAGAGGGGCGCTACGTGCTCGTGCCGGATCCGAAGGTCGTCAGGAAGCTGCTGACTCGTTACGCATCGTTGCGGATCGCTCAGGCGGAGAGGGAGGAGCGGACGACGGCACGTGAACTGGAGGACGTCACCTACACGCTCTGCGTGATGATGGGGGCCACCGAGATCCACGAGGCGGTCGCCAAGGCGGACGCCCTGCTCATCGCCGCCGGACGCACGACTCCTACCCCGTCGGATGCCGACGGGGAGGGCGGGCTGCGGCTGGCCGTGTGACGCGCTGACCTTCCGGGGCCGCGGGGCTCCGGAAGCGCGTCAGGGCGCCGCGTCCGCCCGTGCGTGGAACGCCGCCCGGTACGCCTGCGGTGTGGTGCCGACCACCCGGCGGAACCGTTCGCGAAAAGAAGTCGGGGAACCGAACCCCGCCTGCCGCGCGATCCGTTCCACCGGGTGGTCGCTGTTCTCCAGCAGGTACTGGGCCCGCCGCACCCGGGCCCGCAGCAGCCATTGCAGGGGAGTGGTGCCCGTCTGCTCGCGGAAGCGGCGGCCGAAGGTGCGCTCGCTCATGCCGGAGCGGGCCGCCAGCGCCGTGAGGGTGAGGTTTTCGGCCAGGTTGTCCTCGATCCACTCCATGAGCGGCTCCAGCGTCGAGCCCCGCGGCACGGGCGGGTGCGCGTGCACGATGAACTGGGCCTGCCCGCCCTCCCGTTCCAGAGGCATCACCGACATCCGGGCGGCGTGCGCGGCGACGGCCGACCCAAGATCCCGCCGGATCATGTGCAGACACATGTCCAGGGCGGCGGCGGCCCCGGCGGAGGTGAGGATCTGTCCGTTGTCGACGTAGAGCACGTCCGGCCGTACGTCGACGCGCGGGAACCGGCGGGCCAGCGCGTCGGCGGCCACCCAGTGGGTGGTGGCGCCGAGCCCGTCCAGCAGTCCGGCCTCGGCCAGTACGAAGGCGCCCACGCACACGGACGCGATCCGGGTGCCCGCCTCGGCGGCCTGCCGCAGTGCCGCCAGCACGGCCGCGGACGGCGGCGCGGCCTCCGGGGAGCAGCCCGGCACGATGACCGTGTCGGCGTCGGCCAGTGCCTCCAGCCCGCGGTCGATCCGCAGGCCGAATCCGCAGTCCGCGCGGACCTCAGGGTTCTCGGCGCACAGGCGCACCCGGTAGGGACGGCGGCCGTCGGGCAGCCGCGTCCAGTCGAAGGTCTGGAGGGGTGCCGCCATGTCGAACGGCACCACGTGATCGAGTACCAGGATCGCCACCGTGTGCATGAACGCCACGATAGGCGGATTCCCGCCAGCCCCGTGACCCCCGCCGGGACCGGATCCCGGGGCGGACCAGATGGAGAGGCGCGTTGGCGGGAATCCGTTGGAACCTGTCGTTTCCGCCCCTGTGTGATCACTTCTCGGCTTCCTAGGGTGGGCCGGGCACCACCGACCGCAGCCGAGAAGGACACGCCACTCCATGACCAAGTTCCTGCTGACCCTGCATGTCCTGGCCGCCATCGTCGCCGTGGGACCGGTCACCGTCGCCGCCAGCATGTTCCCGCCCGCCGCACGCCGCGTCCGCACCGGCTCCGACGGCCCGGACACGGCGGGGGTCGGCACCGTGCGGCTGCTGCACCGCATCTGCCGTGTCTACTCCGGCCTCGGCCTCGCCGTGCCCCTCCTCGGGTTCGCCACCGCGGCCGCGATGGGTGTCCTGGGCGACGGCTGGCTTGTGACGTCCATCGCCCTGACGGCCGCGGCCGCCGGCGTCCTGGTCGCCTTCGTCCTGCCCCGGCAGGACGAACTCCTGGAGCAGGTGACCGCCGAACAGCCGGTCGAGCGGGGCCACACGGTCCAACTGGCCATGTTCACGGGTGTGTTCAACCTGCTGTGGGCGACCGTGACCGTACTCATGATCGTCCGGCCCGGCTCCACCACCGGAGCCTGAGCGCAGCGCACGTGTGGCGGTCGCGTCAAGACCTCCGCCGGAATTGGCCCTCTTGTGGGTGGGGGCGCCTACACTCGGCAGTCGTGCCCGTGCTGATGGGCAGTGACACGAAAGGCGCGTTGACGGGTGTTCCAGGATTCCCCCATCTACGACCGGCTCGTCGCGGAGCGCGGCGACATCCCCGCCCAGACCCGCAGGGAGGCCGAGCGCGTGACCAGGGAACTGGAGTACGTCATGCGCCCGATGCAGTCCTTCGGCCCCGGCCCCGGCCTGCCCACCGAACGTCCGGCGGCCCCGGGCGCGGGCTGGCAGCGGGCGGCCCTTCCCGGCCCCCGCCCGTACTGACCCACCCGCGCCGGCCCTGACCGGGGGCCGTCCCGGACAGCGTCCCGAAGAGCCGGGCCACCGCGGGCTCGTGTGCCCCCCCGCTCCCGCCGGGGCCGTCCCGTACGCACCGGGCCGCCGCCGGGCCGTCCGACCCCGTCCCCACGGGGCCGTACCGACGGACCGGGCCATGTGACCCCTGCCCTCACCGGGATCGCCCCGAGCAGCCGGGCCACCGCCAGGCCCGGATCGCCCCCGCCCTCCACCGGCCTCAGCGCGCCGCCGTGTTCGCGCCGTCGGTCCGGGCCCGCGGCTTCGGGCCGGGACGCGCCAGCCACTGCGCGACGCTCCACGCGATCGGCTGGCCCGTGTCCATCTCCACGAAGCCGAACTGTCCCGACTGGTTGCACTCCAGGAACCACCAGGTGCCGTCCGCGTCCTCGGCGAAGTCGAAGGCGCCGTAAGCCAGTTCCGCGTCCCGGAGGTACGCCTGGACGGCCTCGGCGACGCGCCGCGGGACATCGGTGGGCCGCCAGGGCGCGGGGTTCACCGCGAACCGGACGTCCACGTCGTCCGGATCCGCGTCCTCGGCGGTCGCCTTGCGGGCGGCCAGCAACCGGTCGCCGACCGCGGTGAGGCGGATGTCGGCCCGTTTGGCGACCCGCCGTTGCAGCAGCGTGGGGCCGTAGGCGACGGCGGAGAAGTCGGTGCCCGGGGCCACCCGGCTGGTCGGCACCGCGCGGGGCGGATCCTGCGGGTGGGCGCCGGAGACCGGCTTGACCACCAGGTCCGGGTAGCGCTCCGCGAACTCGCGGGCCGCCTGCGGGAACGTCGTGATGAGCGTGGCCGGCACCGGCAGGCCCGAGCGCTGCGCCAGACGCAGCTGCCAGGGCTTGTGCCGGGCCCGGCGGGCCGCGTCGGGGTGATTCATCCAGCGTGCGTCGCTGCCCCTGAGCATGCCGTACAGCGCCTGGGACGCCTCCTCGGTCAGCCAGGAGGAGGGCACGGCGGCCCGGGCGGCCGGGACGCCGGGCCTGCGCACCCACACGGAACGCAGCCCGTCGATGCTCACCAGGCGGCCCGAGGCCGACAGATGGCCGCGGAACGCGCCGCGCGCGTACTCGCCGGACAGCGCGACCCCGCCGGTCAGGTCGGCGGGATCGAGCCGGACCACCGGGGTAGCGGACGCGTTGAGGTGCACGACCACCAGGTCCGCGGTCACGTCCTCTTCACTGGTCAGAATCAACACGGTCATCGTCGCGCGCCCGTGTTCAGTCGTCGAAGTGCGTCTTGGAGCCCGCGGTGGACGTCGTGGTTCCCAGGTCCCTCATCAGGGCGCGGTCGCTGGCTGCGATCCGCCCGTCGCGGAGCACGTTCAACTGCCGCCCGGAGTCGTAGACATACGGGGTGGTGGTCTCCCACTCCGCTGCCGGGCGTGCGTAGTTGAGCGCGAACGGTTGCATCGTCTCTCCCTCACCGGTGCTGCTCGATCGGACGGCGGTCGCCCCGCGGCCCCCCTGTGGTCCGCCGACTTTCTCGGGCTCCCAGAGACTTATACGAATCGAACGGGTGAATGGTTTCGTTACGGTGCGTCATCACGTCCGGCCGCGGACCTCGGAGTCGGCCTCACCGGGGGCGGAACGCAGAGTGCGCAGCGCCAGAAGCAGTACGCCGATGTCGTCGAGATACACCGGGTCGGGCAACAGGTCGGTCGGCAGCACGAAGTAGGCCAGGGCACCCCAGAAGACCCAGCGCGGGCCCGTGGGAAGTCCCGCTCGCCGCAGGCCGCGCCGGGCCCGCACCAGCCGCACCAGCAGGGCGACGGCGACCGCCAGGGCCAGGGCGGCGAGGATCGCGACGCCGACGAACAGTGCGGTGGTCGTGTCCACGAGCGGTCCTCCTCGTCCGGGCGGGCCGCGTCGTGCGTCCGCCTCTTCCGGATTCCCGCTCCCGGCCCCGGTATTGCCTGCCGAGCGCCGTTCGGTACGCCGAAGGGGGCGCGGCCGGTGTGCGGCGCGCCGACGGGCGCCGTGTTCATACCGGTGGGTCACCCGAGTGGCACGCCGGGGCGGGGGGCGCCTAGTCATGCTCGACGGAACGTCGTGTGTCGCGTGTCGGGCGTGTCACACGGTCGCACCCTTCCCCTGGAGCGACCCATGACCACCGGCCCTTCCTCACCCGGATCGAACCCCACCGCCCTACCTCCCTCCGAATCGATCGGTACCACACCGGCCGGACCGTTTCCGAGCACGGCGACCCGGTCGATGAACTGGTGCGAGCCGCCGTGGCCGACCGGCCGCGAGGTGTGGGTGGTGACCTCGTGGCTGACCGGGGTGAGCCGACCGTCGGCCGCGGCTCCGAGGCGTACCCGGTGCGGGGCGGGGGCCCGGTGTCCGACGACGGTGGGCAGGAAGCGCCGGGGCAGGGCGACCGCGACGGGCCGTCCGGTGCGCGGGGCGGCCGTGGCGGCGAGCACCACGCCGGCCGGGACGCCCGGGGACCCGAAACCGCCACCGGCGTGTTCGGCAGGACCGTGTTCGCTCACGCGTCCGGTGGGACCGACCTTTAGGGTGTGCCCTTCGTCCTCGGGGTGCCCTTGAGGCGTTCCAGGGTGCGGGTCAGCTGCTGGAGCGGGGACGCGGCGGGCGCGGACGGCGGGGGCGCCGGGGGGAGGACGGCCGCTGTCTCGCGGAACGCGGCCAGCGCCTCGTGGGCCCGTTCGGCGGCCTCCTTGTACAGGTCGCGGGACTTCGTCATGGCGTCCAGCGCCTCGGCGTACATGGCCACCAGCTCCCGCTCGCGGGCCAGCTCCTCCTCCGCCGTCAGCAGATGCCACTGCTCGCGCAGCGCGGTCACGGCGTCCTGCGCCCCGTCCGGCAGCGGCTTCTCCGACGTGACGAACCGGGTCAGCACGTCGACCAGGTCGGACGGCTCCGAACCGTCGAGGAAGACACTGCGTACGGCGAACTCGTCGGCGGCGTGGCCGGACGGCCCGGGCCCCGCGGGCAGGACCACGGCGCCGCCCCGCGGTACCTGCACGCCGCACTCCTTCAGGGCCCAGTTCACGGCGCGCAGCTGCTGTGGAGCGGCGCGGTGCTCGACCACCCGGTGCCGCAGGCTCGCCGGGAACAGCGGGGTCAGCGGCCCCCGGCCCCGGTCGTCCGGGGTCATCGCCTCGTGCACGACGACGTGGATGTTCCAGCTGCCGCGCACGGCGTCCCGGAGCAGCCGCCGCATGGCCCTGTCCTCGGCCGGCAGGCGGTTGACGTCCCGCAGCCGCAGCCCGGTCGGAACGTCGTGGTCCCAGTCGGCATCCGGCGTGTCGGGCCAGAACATGGTGGCGGGGGAGGGCCACCGCTGGTCCCAGTCCTGCTCCGCCTCCGCCGTCAGCACCCACCGCGCCGCGGTGTCCGCCTCCTCGGTGACGACCGTGAGCCTGGCCCGGACGGTCACGCCCCCGGGAACCCGCCAGCGGGCTTCGAGGACCCGTTCCGGGGCGTCGGTGGCGTCCGACGGCTCCAGGAAGTCGTCGATGGTGCCCGCGTCCTTGAGCCGTTGCAGATGCCTGCGGAGAACATCCATCGGGGCGGGCCCCGGGTGGCGGCCACGAGTCAGCCACACCGTGGGAGGGAGGACGGGACGGACGGTGGAGGAGGTCGGCATGAGTCCATCTGTGGTGGGGGCACGAGCGCTTCCCAGTATCACTTCCCACCTGTGCCGACGATCACCCGGGGCCGCCCGGCCGGATCCTCGGGCGTCACCCGGCCCGCCGTGACGCCGTCGCCTCGGTGATCCGGCCGGTCATGCCTCGCCTGCGGCGACGTGGCCGGTGCGCGGTCGTGGGCAGGAGCACCACGGACGACCCACCCGACCCCGTCCGCACCGCGCGATTCGCATCAAGAGGTGATCTCGTGCACGTGGATCTCACCGGCCGAACGGCCCTGGTGACCGGTTCCTCCCAGGGCATCGGAGCGGTGATCGCCGCCGGACTGGCCCGCGCCGGCGCCCGGGTGGGCGTCAACGGGCGCGACCCCGACCGCCTGGACAAGAGCGTGGACCGGCTGCGCGCCGAGGTGCCGGACGGGGACTTCGCGACCGTCGCGGCGGACCTGGGTACCGAGGAGGGAGCGGCCGGACCGCCCTCCGTGATCGCCGGGCCCACCCACACCGAGGGCGTCGAGGACTTCGTCCACCAGTTGGTGGACCGCGACCTGCCCTGGGAGGAGGCCCAGCGCGTCTTCATGCGCGAGCACCGCCCGCAGTCGCTGCTCCAACGGCTCATCGAGCCCGACGAGATCGCCCACATGGTGGTGTACCTGAGTTCCGACTTCGCCTCCGCCACGACCGGCGGGGCCGTGCGCGTCGACGGCGGCTACGTCGACTCCATCCTGCCGTAGCGCGACGCGGGAGCCGCACCGCACCCGGGGCGTGCGTCCCGCACCCGGGGTGTGCCCCGGTCACTCCGGGCGGCGGCCGTTCACTCCTGCCCCGCAGGGAGCGGCACCCGCACAATGGCTCATCGAACAGGGCCCGCCCACCATCCGCGTCGGGGCGGGTCCTGTTCACCGCGGGTGGTCGTGCGCCACGACAGTCCCTAGTCGCGCGTGAACGTGCCCAGACCGTTCTCGTCGAAGGCCTCGACGGTGACCCGGGTCGCCCTTCCGTCCTCGACGTCGCGGAAGGTGATGCCGGACGGACCGCTCGCGTTCTCGCCCACCGTCTCGAAGCTGAAGGTGTCGCCGTCGTAGTGGGTCAGCCGGAACGTGGTCGGTTTCGGCCCGAGCCGCAGGGTGAGGGTGTCGTCGGCCGCGGTGACGGTCAGCGGGCCGTAGTAGTCGTTGGCGTAGGTGCCGGTGTAGGCGGTGTCCGCGCGGGCGGCGGCGGCGTCCTTCGGGGGCTTGCCGTAGTCGGTGGGGGAGCGGGCCGCCTGCTTCTCCTGCTCGTAGACCTTGCCGGCCAGGTCGAGCCAGTCCGCTGTCGGCTTGCCGTGCTGGGCCGTGTCCAGGAAGTTCAGGGCGATGGAGTCGGCCAGGCCGACCGCCTCGCCGTTGGTGAGCACGACGATGCCGAGCTGTTCGCCGGGCAGCATGGTCACGTTGGTGTTCGCGCCCAGCGCGAAGGCGCCGGAGTGGCTCAGACGCAGGCGGCCGAGATCGTCGTAACTCACGTTCCAGCCCAGGCCGTAGAAGCCCGCGCGGCCGGCGGGGGCGGGCGGTGGGTTGGAGACGACGGCGGGCACGTGGGTGTGTTCCAGCGGCTCGGCCGGGATGATCCGGTCGTCGCCCAGCTCGCCGTTCGCCAGTTGCAGTCGCAGCCAGCGCGACATGTCCCGCGCGGTCGAACTCGCCCCGCCCGCGGGCGACTGGGCGTCGGCGTCGCGTACGAACCTGGGGTCCCACGTGCCGTCGGCGGCCTTGACGTGGGTGACGGCCTTGTTGCGTGCCGCGGCGAAGTCGTCGAAGCGGGAGCTGGTGGAGTTCATGCCGGCCGGACCGTAGAGCGTGTCCTCGGAGAGCTTCTCCCAGGTGGTGTCCTTGGCGTCGGCGACGGCCTCGCCGGCCGCGGTGACCCCGAAGTTCGTGTAGGCGTAGCTGTCCCGGAACGGTGTCAGCGGCTCGTACTTCATCCGGCCGAGGATGTACGACCGGTCGTAGCCGAGGTCCTCCAGGAGGTCCCCGGCGTGGTCGGGCAGTCCGCTGCGGTGTGCCAACAGATCGGCGACGGTGACGTGTTCGCTCACCCACGGGTCCTTCAGCGCGAAGCCGGGCAGGTGTTCCGCGACCGGGTCGTCCCAGCCGACCGCCTTGTCGCCGACCGCTCCGGCCACCACGGTCGAGGCCAACGGCTTGGACAGGGAGGCCAGCTGGAAGACCGTGTCGGGGTCGACCGGCGCGGACTGCCCGGTCCGGCGTGCCCCGAACCCCTGGAGGTGGACGACCCGGTCCTGATGGACGACGGCGACCGCGACGCCCGGCACGTCGGTCTTGTCCATACCGTCCCGCACGAGAGCGTCCAGCTTGCCGACGGCGGTGTCCACGTCCGCCCGGGTGAGTTGGGGCGGTGGCTGCGGCGGGGGAGCGGCTGCGGCGCTCGGCGCGGCCTGGCCGATCAGCAGGAGCGGAGCCAGGGCCGCCGCGGCGGCCGCCGTCCTGCGGTGGTGGTGGTTCGTGCCGTGTCCCACGCCCATGCACACCATTGAAGTCCAGGTTCGGGGCGTTGTCCTGTCGTGCCGTCCCGGCCCCGGCGGAGGCGGTCGCTGCCGGCCCGCCCCCTCCGCGACCTCAGGCCGGTCGTGGACCGGGTGTTCGGCCTGAACGAGATCGTCGAGGCGCATCGCTGCCCGGAGGCGGGCGGCCAGGTGGGCAAGATCGTCGTCACCGTCTGACCGGTCCTGAGCATGACGAGGGGTCCGGGGTGAACCCCCGGACCCCTCGGTGTCATCGGCCGGCGCGTTAAGCGCCGCTCTCCCGGAGCATGTCCTCACGCTCGACGATCTTCACGCGCTCGCGGCCCTGCGGCTCGCCCAGCGCCTTCTCGGCGGCGTCCAGGCTGTACCAGCCCTCCCAGGTGGTGAAGCGGACCTCGCGCTCGGCGAGGAACGCCTCCACGGCCTCGGGGTCGGGCGAGGCGGGCGTCTGCAGACGGCCGTTCGCGTAGTCGTCCAGGAGGTTCGACACCGTCTCGTTGGCGTCGCCCTTGGTGTGCCCGATCAGGCCCACCGGACCACGCCGGATCCAGCCGGTGACATACGTCGACTGCAGGTGCTCGCCGCTCTCCTGGACGACCCGGCCGCCCTGGTCCGGGACCGTGCCCGAGCCGAGGTCCCAGGGCAGCTTGGGCAGCTTGTCGGAGAGGTAGCCGACCGCCCGGTAGACCGCTGTGACGTCCCAGTCCTTGAACTCGCCGGTGCCCTTCACGTTGCCGGTGCCGTCCAGGGCGGTGCGCTCGGTACGCAGGCCGACGACCTTGCCGTCCTCGCCGAGGATCTCCGAAGGAGACTCGAAGAAGTGGAGGAAGAGCTTGTGCGGCCGGTCACCGACGTCCCGGATCGCCCAGTTCTCCAGGGTCTTGGCGACCATGTCGGCCTGCTTGTTGCCGCGTCGGGTCTCGATCGAGCCCTCGTCGTAGTCGATGTCCTCGGGGTCGACGATGACCTCGATGGTGGGGGAGTGGTCCAGCTCGCGCAGCTCCATCGGGCTGAACTTCGCCTGCGCCGGGCCACGCCGGCCGAACACGTGGACCTCCAGCGCCTTGTTGGCCTTCAGGCCCTCGTGGACGTTCGGCGGGATCTCCGTCGGCAGCAGCTCGTCCGCGGTCTTGGCGAGGATGCGCGCCACGTCCAGCGCGACGTTCCCGACGCCGAGGACGGCGACCTTCTCGGCCTCCAGCGGCCAGGTGCGCGGCACGTCCGGGTGGCCGTCGTACCAGGACACGAAGTCCGCGGCGCCGTACGAGCCGTCGAGTTCGATGCCGGGTATGGACAGCTCGCGGTCGGCCGTCGCGCCCGTGGAGAAGATCACGGCGTCGTAGAACGCGCGCAGGTCGTCCAGGCTGATGTCGGCCGGGTAGTCGACGTTGCCGAAGAGACGGATCTGCGGCTTGTCGAGCACCTGGTGCAGGGCCGTGATGATGCCCTTGATGCGGGGGTGGTCGGGAGCCACGCCGTAACGGATCAGGCCGAACGGGGCCGGCATCCGCTCGAAGAGGTCGATGGACACACCGGGTTCGGCGGCCACGTCGGACTTGAGCAGGGCGTCGGCGGCATAGATCCCGGCGGGGCCGGCTCCGACGATGGCTACCCGCAGGGGGCGGGGCATGATCAGTTCCCTTCGAGCGGCGATAGATCGACTCGATGGGAAGCCTAAACTAAGGCAAGCCTTAGTCGGTACGAGGGTCCAGTCTATGAGCTCATAAGGCGAACTTATGAGTGGCGGGGCAGGGTCTGCTCGGCCCAGATGACCTTGCCCGCGGGCGTGTAACGGGTGCCCCAGCGCTCGGCGATCTGCGCGACGAGGAACAGGCCGCGTCCGCCCTCGTCCGTCATGGCCGCGTACCGCAGGTGCGGCGAGGTGCTGCTGCTGTCGAAGACCTCGCAGATCAGCGTGCGGTCGTACAGCACCCGGACGTGGATGGGGCCGCCGCCGTGGCGGATCGCGTTGGTGACCAGCTCGCTCAGGATCAGTTCCGTGGTGAACGTCAGCTCGTCCAGGCCCCATTGGGCCAGCCGGCGGCTGACCGAGGCGCGGACCTCGGAGACGGCCACCGGGTCGGACGGCACCTGCCACTCCGCGATCCGGTCGGCGGACAGGGCCCGGGTACGGGCCACGAGCAGGGCGATGTCGTCGCTGGGCTTGGCCGGCAGCCGGGAGTCGAGAACCACCCGGCAGGTGTCCTCCGGCGACCGGCCGGCCCGTTCCAGCGCGTCCCGCAGCAGATCGAGACCCACGTCGATGTCGTGCTCGCGGTCCTCCACCAGCCCGTCCGTGTAGAGCACCAGCCGGCTGCCCTCGGCCAGTTCGAGGTCCACCGTCTCGAACGGCAGGCCGCCGAGCCCGAGCGGGGGGCCGGCCGGCACGTCCCAGAACTCCACGCTGCCGTCGGGGTGGATCAGCGCGGGCGGCGGATGGCCGGCCCGGGCCACCGTGCACCGCCGGGAGACCGGGTCGTAGACGGCGTACAGGCAGGTCGCGCCGGTGATCGGGGCGTTCGCTCCCTCCTCCGCCTCGTCCTGGTCGATCCGGGAGACCAACTCGTCCAGCAGGGCGAGCAGTTCGTCGGGTGGCAGGTCCAGCGCCGAGAAGTTGTGCACCGCCGTGCGCAGCCGCCCCATGGTGGCCGCCGCGTGCAGCCCGTGCCCGACGACGTCCCCGACCACCAGGGCCACCCGGGCCCCCGACAACGGCAGCACGTCGAACCAGTCGCCGCCCACGCCCGCCTGCGCCGGCAGATACCGGTAGGCGATCTCCAGGGCGTTCTGCTCGGGCAGCCTGCGCGGCAGCAGGCTGCGCTGCAACGTCACCGCCATGTTGTGCTCGCGGGTGTACCGGCGCGCGTTGTCGATGGAGACGGCGGCCCGGGCCACCAGTTCCTCGGCGAGCGCCGCCTCCTCCGTGTCGAACGGCTCGGGCTTCTCGGACCGCCAGAAGTTCGCCATGCCCAGCACCAGGCTGCCCGCCCGCAACGGCACCGTGATCAGCGAGTGGATGCCGTACTCCACCACCTGGGCGGAACGTTCGAGGTCCTGTGCCTGCCAGCCCGCGGCCTCGCCCAGCCGCGGCTCGACGACGGCCTGCCCCGTGGAGAGGCTGCGGGACTGCGGGGCGGAGTCGACGAGGCGGATCTGCTCGCCCACCGGATACAGCGGGGCGTCCTTGCGGATCCCGCTGATCGCCGTTCGGCGCAGGGTGCGCGCCGCCTCCGGCTGGCCGCCGCTGAGCACGGCGTCGAACAGGTCCACGGTGGCGAAGTCCGCGAACCGCGGCACGGCCAGCTCCGCCAGTTCCTCGGCGGTACGGGTCACGTCCAGGCTGGTGCCGACGGCCGCCCCGGCGTCGTACAGCATGTTGAGGCGCTCCCGTGCCGCCTCGGCCCGGCCGGAGAGGGCGCGCAGCTCGGTGGAGTCGCGCAGGGTGGCGACGGTGCCGGGCGGGCCGCCCTGACTGTCGGTGGTGCGCTGGTTGATCGCCAGCAGCCGGTCCTTGACCAGGTGCACCTCGTCGGTGGCGACCCGCCCGGAGGCCAGCAGGCCGGCCGTGTCGGGCGGCAGCGCCAGATCCTGGACATGCAGGCCCTCGGCGTCGTCCGGCAGGTCCAGCAGCCGGTGCGCCTCGTCGTTGGCGAGCAGCAGCGTGCCCTCGCCGCCGACGATGAGCACGCCCTCACGGACCGAGTGCAGCACCGCGTCGTGGTGCTCGTACATCCGGGTCATCTCGTGCGGGCCCAGGCCATGGGTCTGCCGCAGCAGCCGGCGGCTCACCAGCGCGGTGCCCGCCGTGGCCAGGACGAGGCCCGCCGCGGCGGCGATCAGCACCAGCGGCAGCTGCTGGTTGGCCGCACCGCCCACGTTCTCGGTCGTGATCCCCGCCGACACCAGGCCCACGACCGAGCCGTCGGCGTCCTCGACCGGGACCACCGCCTGCACCAGCGGGCCGATCGTGCCGTCGATCTCCTCGGTGACGGTGCGTCCGGCCAGCGCCGGCGCGAGGGTGCCGACGAACGTCTTGCCGATGCGGTCCGGCTTGGGGTGGGTGTAGCGGACGCCGTCGGTGTTCATGACGACGATGAAGTCCACCTTCGTGGCCTCGCGGGCCGCCTCCGCCCGGGGTTGCAGGACCGCCGTCGGGTCGGCGCTGCGCAGCGCCTCCACGGTCCCCGGCGCGTTCGCGAACGTCTCGGCGACGGCGACCGAGCGGTTGCGGGCCTCGGTGGTGCTGTCGTGCCGTACCTGGAGCACCAGCGCGCCCACCGCCGCCACGACCAGCAGCAGCACGATCACCACTTGAAGGACGAAGACCTGTCCGGCGACACTGCGACCGCCGACCGCCGACCGCAGGTCGGCCGCCGGCCCCCGCCGGCCCCCGCCGGCGTCCCCTCCCGCTGTGCCGGCCGAACCGTCCGACGCCCGCCCCCGGCGTTCGGGCGCCCCCGGAGCGCGGTCGGGCGCCCGGCGTGGGCGCGGACCGCTGGAGCGACGGGTCGGCCGGGCCCCGGAGCGACCCAAAAGTCGGACCATGTGCCCATGTCTACACTGCCGGGCCGCATGAGGCGAGGCCCGTCACGCCCCGTGACAGGCCACGAGCCCCGGCTGTGCGGCCCGGCCGCCCGCGCCTGACGCGGTCACGGGGCACCGCGCGGTGCGGGTGCTGGTGCCGTTGTCCGGCGTGCCGGGCTGTCGCGGTGAGCGGGTCGGCCGTTGCCGCCAGTGACCGGGCAGCCGGGGTGGGACGTGCCGTCCGCGGTGGTGGTCGGGTAGTGGTCGGGTGTCCGGGTCGGTTCGGCGGTCGGTTGTCTGGGCCGGGTCGTGGTGTGACGGTGTGGGCGTTGACCGGTGTCCGGGTCCGGTGGTGGTGGGTGAGTCGGGTTCCCGGGCGGTGCCCAGGCCCGGTGGTGGGTCAGCCGGGTGCCCGGCCGGTGCCCAGGCCGGGCGGTGGTGGGCGCGGTGGTGCTGGTCGGGACCGGCGGCGGGGCTGGTGCCGTCGTCCGTGGGCTCAGCGTGCCGTGCGGCGGGCGGCGAGGAGGAGGGCGATGTCGTCGGGGCGGTCGACGGTGTGCCGGGCGGTCGCGGTGAGGCGGTCGGCCAGGGTCGCCAGAGCCCGGGTTCCCGGCCGGGCGGCGGGGGCGCCCGCCTTGGCCAGGGCCACGCGCAGGGCGCCGATGCCGTCGTCGATGTCGCCGCCGGGCCGTTCCACCAGTCCGTCCGTGTACAGCGCCAGCACCGCGCCGAGGTCCATGCGCAGCTCCGTCACCGGGTAGCGGGCCCGCGGATCCACACCCAGCACGACGCCGCCGGGCAGGTCCAGGACGTGGGTGCGGCCGTCCGGCCGGCGCAGCAGCGGCTGCGGATGCCCGGCACGGGCGGCCCGGGCCACACCGGTGGCGGGATCCAGGCGGACGTAGCAACAGCTGGCGAACAGCCCGGGGTCGAGGTCGATGAGGAGGTGGTTGGTGCCGCTCATCACCTCGTCCGGCGGTCGGTCGCCGAGCGCGAACGCCCGTACGGCACTGCGCAGCTGGCCCATCGTCGCCGCCGCCTGCACGCCGTGCCCCTGGACGTCGCCGATGACCAGGGCCAGCCCGTCCCCGGCCTCGATGACGTCGTACCAGTCACCGCCCACGTCCATCCCCTGGGTGCCGGGCAGATAGCGCCCGGCGGTCTCCACCTGCGGATGCGCCGACAGCCGCTGGGGGAGCAGGGCCTGCTGGAGCCCCCGGGCGAGCGCGGCCTCCGTCTCGTAGCGCCGCGCCTTCTCCATGGCGTGCGCGATGAGCCCGGCGAGCGCGGTGAGCACCGTGCGCTCCTCGGTGCTGAAGCTGCGCGGACGGTCGAAGCCGAGGATGCAGGAGCCGACCGGGCGGCCGGAGGCGATCAGCGGCAGGAACGCGCGGGCGCCCTCCGTCGCGTCCAGCGGCAGGTCGGGATAGGCCGCGGTCAGCTGTTCCATCGAGTCGAAGAACAGCGGGCGGCCGGTGGTCAGCGTCTCGACCCCGGGCATCCGGGCGTCCAGGCCCACCCCGTCGAAGGGGCCGAGGAACCCCTGGGGGAAGCCCGACTCCCAGGCCAGGTACAGATGCCGTTCCTGCAACAGGTAGATGGCGAGCCGCCGTCCGCCGAACGCGGGCAGCACCTCGCGCATGACGACGGCGGAGACCTGCTGGGCGGTGACCGCCTCGGTCAGCGCGATGGCGAGGACGATGGGCCGGTACTCGGGCGCCAGCGCGGCGGGGACGGACGTGTCCGGCGACCCCGGCGCGAGGGCGTCGGACGCGAGGGCGTCGCGAGTGGACCCCGCGGAGCCGGCGTCCGCCGGGGCTGCGTCCGCCACGCGGCTCGCCGGGCGGACCATGCAGGTCAGCCGGTCCTCGCCCGGATACACCGAGACGGACAGCCAGTCCCCCTCGGACGGCCGGTCGGCGGGCTCGGGATCGAGGTCCGGAGGCCGCCGGACGTGGAAGTGCACGGCGTCCGGCGCCAGCAGGGCCGCGCGCAGATGGTCCTCCACGTCGGACCGGCCGAACCACGGCACGGTCTCGAACAGCGCCCGCCCGAGCAGGGCGGTCCGGGGGCGGCGCAGCAACCGCGCGGCACGCGGATTCGCGTAGACGACCAGACCCGCCCGGTCCAGACAGAACACGCCGTCCGGCAGCAGGTCCGCCGCCGCGTCGGCGGTCGCGCCGGGCCCCGGGTCGAGGACGACACCCTTGACGATCCCCGTTCCGGCCCACGCCCCCGACAGGTCGGCCGCGTCCTCCGCGCTCCACAGGTCCATCAGCCGTAGCGCACCGCCCGCGGTCCGCAGGTACAGCGGCAGGGTCGGCGGGCGTCCGGCGGCCGTGGCGCGCAGCGCGGCCAGCACGAGATGCGTGTCGGAGGGCGCCACGGCGCGCGCGAACTGCTCCGCGGAACCGGGGAAGCCGGCCGGCCCCACACCCAGCAGGGTGTGCAGCCCCTCGTCCACGGTCAGTTCCGCCGTGGCCGGATCCCAGGCGAAGCGGCCGAGGCGCTCCACCGGAGGACGCGTGGCGGACGGACGTACGCACAGCGGATCGTCGTCCCAGACGACGGCCTCCCCGCCGCCCTCCAGCGCGCGCAGCGCGGATCCCAGCTCCTGGGCCAGCCGGGTCATGCGGTCCCGGCCGCTCATCAGGTCGGCGGCGTCCGCGGTGGCGGGCCGCAGGACGGTGAGGACACCGAACGGCTCGGGTCCGCTCCCGACCGGCACGTAGAGGGAACCGAACGGGAACGGCAGACCCGCCGCGAACTGCGGGTAGCGGCGCATCGTCTCGGTGGCGTTCGGCAGGACCACCTGGACGCCCAGCCGATACGCGTCCGAGACCGGGAAGGGGCGGTCCACGTGCAGTCGCCACCAGGGGCGGAACAGGGGGCCGGGCAGCCCGGCGAGCACGGCCAGCCGCAGCAGCCCGGGCGTACCGGACCGCAGGTAGATCCCACCGGCGTGGCCGCCGGCGGCGCTGATCGCCTGCGTCGAGGCGTCGATCAGCAGCTCCGTCAGCCTTCCCGGCGTCGGAGGTGCGTCCGCGGCGCTCCCAGTCATCGGCCCTACCTCGTCCGTGAGCCGTCACACGGGCGACGACACAGCCAGAATGCGCCACGGGGCCCCCGACGCGCATCCGCTCGGACGGAACATCCGCACATGGCCCGCCGTGCGGGTGACCGCTTCGGCCGGGCATCGGCCCACGACTCGCCGTGAGGACGCCCGCTTCGACCGGGACAGCTGTGCCCTGTCCGCCGGCCGGCGGGTTCCCCGGCCCACCGTGGCCACCCGGCAGCGGGCCGCCGACATGGCACCGAAGAGGGCAACGGGCCGCCGGAGGCTACGCCTTGGTCACGGTGCCCTCACACCTTGATGGCCGCCCGGTGATCCGCGCATGATGAAGGCATGACGACTGGCTTGCGGGCCATGACCCGCCTGGCGGACTGGCCGGACCTCGTGGAGGCCCGGCCCAGTTGCGGCAGGGGGCGTGCACTGCGCACCCACAGCACCGAGATCGCGCACTTCCACTCGGACCGCACGGCCGACGTACACCTGTCCGCGCCGGCCATCTGGCGCCTGCGGGGCGACCTGCAGGGCTCGACCGCGCTGCGCCTGATACCCGGCTCCGCCTGGGTGACGGTCCGCCTGGAGTGCGAGTCGGACATCGATCTGCTCATGACGCTGGTGAGCGTCGCCCTCAAGGCCCACCAGGGGAGCCCGGCCGCTGATCCGGCGCCCTCCGTCCGGTGCAACGACCACCGCCGGGTGGCGATCACGTTGTGAGGGGCCGGTGACGCGCCGTCGGCGGTGGAAGTCGATGTAGCCGTGCCGGTCGGGGCCCGTCGGCGGTGGAAGTCGATGTAGCCGTGCCGGTCGGGGCCCGTCGGCCGTGGAAGTCGAACGTAGCCGTGCCGGTCGGGGCCCGTCAGCCGTGGAAGTTGACGTAGCCGTTGCGGTCGGGGTCGGAGCCGTTCCGGGTGTAGGCGTGCACGTCGGCCCGGCTGCCGGAGGGCTTGTAGAAGTAGATCGTGTCCTTGTCGTTGTTCCACATGAAGTTGCAGTTCTGCCGGTACACCACGTTGTTCGCGTCGGAGTCGGTGCCTCTGCCGCCGCGCAGCTTCACGTGGTCGCCGGGCTGCAACGAGTGGTCGGCGGTGAAGGCGAAGCGGTTGCCTGCCTCGTCCTTGACCACGTAGCCCTTGAGGTTGACGGTCGTCGCGGACGAGTAGTTCTTGATCGTCAGGTACTCGTTCCTGGTGTTGCCGGTCGTGCAGTTGTTGGAGTCCGAACCGGGCGCGTCGTACTGGACGCCCTTGAGCTTCAGGGCCGAGGAGTACTCGGCGGCCTGGGCCGGCGCGGCCGCCACGGCGGCTATCAGGCCGACGGTGGCGGTGGCCGCCAGGACATGGCGCATACGCATGGGAAATCCCCCCAGTGGTGCGAGCAGAGCGGCAGCAGCCTACTTGTTCGGTGAACGCCTCATGACGGAAACGTGTGGAAATCGTGAAGTGAGCTGATCCGTGCGCTTCGGGATACTCAGGGAGGCGGGGAAGGCCGACGGGGAGAGGAGCCCGGGTGAGCACGGAGACGAAGGCGGACGGCCCGGCAGGAGGCCCGGCGACCGTCAGCGAGGGAGCCGACCCCAGGCGGTGGAAGGCCCTGTGGGTGACGCTGGTGGCCGGGTTCATGAGCCTGCTGGACGTGACGATCGTCGCGGTGGCGCTGCCGTCCATGCAACGCGACCTGCACGCCTCGGCACCCGCCATCCAGTGGGTCGTCTCGGGATACGCCCTCACGTTCGCCCTGGTCCTGGTGACCGCCGGGCGGCTGGGCGACGCGATCGGCCGGCGCCGGATCTTCCTGCTGGCGCTGACGGGGTTCGTGGTGTGCAGCGCGGCGGCGGGCGCGGCCCCCTCGATCGAACTGCTGGTCGTGGCCCGGCTGGCCCAGGGCGTCGCCGCGGGCTGTCTCGCCCCGCAGAACTCCGCCCTGATCCAGCAGATGTTCCGGGGCGCCGAACGCGGCCGGGCGTTCGGCCTGTTCGGGGCCACGGTGGGTATCTCCAGCGCCGTCGGCCCGGTCGTCGGCGGACTGATCCTGATGCTCGCCGACGGACCGCAGGGCTGGCGCTGGATCTTCTACGTCAACGTCCCCGTCGGAGCGCTCGCCCTGGTGCTGGGACTGCGGCTGCTGCCGAGGATCGCTCCCCGCCGCGGTGAACACCTCGATCTCGCGGGCGTCGCCCTGCTCGGCTGCGGGGTGCTGGCGGTGATGCTGCCCCTCGTGCTCGCGGAGTCCGGCGGCGTGCGGAGACTGTGGTGGCTCTTCCTCGCCGGGGCAGCCCTCCTGGGGGCCTTCGCCCGCTGGGAACGGCGGGTCGCCGCGCGTGGTCGACAGCCGCTGCTCGATCCCCAGCTGGTCACCGGCACCCGCGGTTACGCGGCCGGGGCCGCCATCGCCACCCTGTACTTTGTCGGGTTCAGCGGCGTGTGGCTGGTGTTCGCCCTGTACTTCCAGAACGGTGAGGGATTCTCGCCGCTGCGGTCGGGACTGGCGGTGACCCCGTTCGCCATCGGCTCCGCCCTCGCCGCCGTGGTGGCCGGGCGTCTGGTGGAGCGGCTGGGACGGCTGCTGACCGTGTGCGGCCTCGCCGCCGTGGCCGTCGGACTGGGCGGGGCCGCCCTGAGCCTGCGCTTCGCCCCCGCCGGCCTCGCGGTGTGGCTCGCGGCCCCCGCCCTGTTCGTCGGCGGCCTGGGCAGCGGCTGCGTGATCTCGCCGAACGTCACCATGACCCTGCGGGACGTACCGGTCCGGATGGCGGGCGCGGCGGGCGGCGCCCTCCAGACGGGGCAGCGGCTGGGCGGAGCCGTCGGTACGGCCGCCCTGCCGGGCCTGTTCTACCTGGTGCTGAGCGCCGGCCCGCACGACTACCGGTCGGCGGTCGCGGTCGCGGTGGGCTGCGGCATCGCGCCGGTGCTGGGCGCGCTCGGGGTGGGCGCGCACGACTGGCTGCGGGACCGCAGGGCACGACGGGATCCGTGCCCGCCGGAGTTGTCCCACAGTCCCGTGCACGCGAGTCATGGCTGATCGCCGGCCCGTGCGGGCGCGGCGACAGGGTCCCGGCATGACGCGTGCCGACGTGGGGATCCTGCACCCCGGCTCCATGGGAGCGCGGGTGGCCGCGCAGGCCGTGGCGGCCGGCGCCCGGGTCCGGTGGCTGGCACAGGGACGGTCGGCCGCCACCCGGGAACGGGCCGCCGCGCTGGGGCTCACGCCCGCCGCGAGCACGGCGGAGCTGACCGCCGAGTGCGGGGTGATCCTGAGCGTGTGCCCGCCGGCCGCCGCCCTCGACGTGGCCCGCCGGATCGCGGCCACCGGCTTCCACGGCGTCTACGTCGACGCCAACGCGATCAGCCCCGACCACATGGAGGAGATCGCCCAGGTGATGCGGGGCAACGGCGCGCGCGTGGTGGACGGAGGCATCACCGGGCCGCCGCCCCGCGAGGCCGACACCACCCGGCTGTACCTCTCGGGCGACGACACGGCGGTGGACACGGTCCGGACCCTGTTCGCCGGGACCCTGCTGACTCCCGTCGTGCTGGCCGGTCCGGTCGGCCGGGCCTCGGCGCTCAAGCTGGCCTTCGCCGCCTACAACAAGATCTCCTACGCGCTCGCCGCCGAGGCCTGCGCCCTCGCCGCCGGCCACGGCGTCCTCGACGACCTGCGCGACCTCGCGGCGCACCTGTTGCCCGGCACCCCGCTGGCCGCTCCGGAGCAGCTGGCGAGCGCGGGTGCCCGGGCCTGGCGGTGGGAGCCGGAGATGCGGGAGATCGCCGACGCCTGGCGCGACAGCGGCCTGCCCGGCACCTTCGCGGACGCCGCGGCGCACACCTTCGACCGGTGGCGGGCCCACAAGGACGACCGGACCGTGACGAGCGACCGCCTCATCGCCGACCTCATGCCCCCGCAGCCGGACGAGAGACGGTGACGACGGGAACAAGCCCCTGCCGACTGCCGACTCCGACTGCCGAGCGCCGACTGCCGAGCGCCGAACACCGACCCTGCCCACCAGGCCGACTCCTGACCCCGGGGGCCGATGGGTACGGACTTCCGGACGGGCGAGCCCGTCGGCGGCTGAGCGCCCACGCGCCGGCCCAGGCCCACCCGGCCGTCTCCTGACGCCGAGGGCGGCCGGAGCGGACGACTGTGCGGGGGAGGAGGGGAGCCTTCGCGATCGCCCACCGCCGCTCCGGCGCACCGCACCGTCTCCCGTTCCGGGGAGCGGCCGAGCGGACACCCGTACGCACCGCTCACTCCGTCGGGTGGAAGGCACGGCCCGACCGGTCGTCCGTCGCATGGACGCGGACCGCCGGGGGAGGACACCCGCGCGCCACCGCAGCCGAGGGACGAGGAGAGCGACGGTGACCCGAGCCGTTTTCACAGCCGATTTCGACTCGCCCCGCCAATGGGTCGCGGGCCGTTCCTGGGCCTATCCCGACGGCGGCCCGGTGAACCCGGACGACGACAAACTGGACCACCTCGCCACCGACCCCGCGTACTTCCGGGGCGGCGTGTTCCGGGCCACGCGCCGCCCCGACGGACTGTGGGACACGGGACTGCTGACCACGGAGGAGAGCGAGGAGGGTTTCACGCTGCGCGCCGGGGACCGGCTGGAGACCCGGGTGCGGCTGCCCACCGGGACGGGTGCCTGGCCGGCCGTGTGGACCTGGCTCGACGGCGGCCAGGAGATCGACGTGTTCGAGTACCACCCCGACCACCCGGACCTCCTGGAGTTCTCCAACCATGTACGCGGCGGACACCGCTACCACCGTGACGCGGCGGTGTGTCCCGGCGGCTGGATCGACCTGGCGGTGCGGTTCGGCGCAGCCAGCGTGACGTGGTTCCTCAACGGCACACCGGTCTACTCCGACGGACGCGGAGTGGGCCGGGACTGGTACGCCCACCTCATCGTGAACCTCTCCGTGTGCGCGGGCCGCTACCACCCGCCGCCCGAGCCGGCGGTCAGCGAGCTGTCCTTCGAGGTCGCGAGCCTGGTCGTGCACCGTGCCGGGGCACTCTGACGCCCGTGGCCCCTGGCGCGGTACGCCGTCGCCCCGGTCAGTCCCACAGCGGATATGTCTCCACGGGCGCCAGCCGCTCCGGCCTGCCGTCGGGGTAGGTGAGGGTCATCCGGCCGTAGTGCCGCAGGTCCGGGTCCTTGTCCCAGCGCTCGGGACGGTCGAGCCGGACGACGACCGGATACGAGCGGAAGGTGCCCTCCGCGCAGTACGGATCGCAGTCGTTGACGAGGTTGCGGCCCCTGGCCACCGCCTTGTCCTGGTCCCACTGGGACCAGCGCAGCGAGGTCAGCCTGCTGTTGCCGTCGCCGCAGGCGAGCATGAAGTCGGCCGGCCGCACCTGCGCCTGCCAGAAGCAGTCCACCAGCACGGTCCGCGGCGATGGCTGCTCCATGGACCGCGTGGCCGCGGGCGCCGCCTCGGGAGCGGCGGAGGCCGGCCCCATGGCCGCCACGAACACCGCGGCGGCACAGAGCGTCGCCGCCTTCGTCATCCCACGTGTGCGCATGTCAGCTCCCGCTGGTCCCCGCGTCCGGTCGGCCCGCCGGTACCGACGGTACGGCCACGACCGGGGACGCACCACTCGAACGGAGCAACGCCGAGAGCCCTGTCGCACCGCGGCGGACGCGGTGCGACAGGGCTCGGTGTGCGCGGGTGCCGGGACGGCTAGTCGGCCGTCACCTCGTCGGTCACGTTCGTGACCTTCCAGCGCTGGTTGGAGCCGGAGTTGGGCTGCCATGTCGTGACGGCCGCACCCTCGTTCGTCGCCTGGCCGCCGACCTCCAGGAGACGTCCGGTGGCCGCGTTGACCAGGGTCCAGGTGCCGTCACCGGTGGTCGACATGATCCACTCGGTGGCCCGGTCCCGCTCACCGGTGTCGGGCTCCACCACGGGCACGTTGTCCCGCACGGCCAGCCGCTTGCCCTCGGCGGGGTTGCTGAAGACGTACCGCTGGCGGGCGCCGGTCTCGCCGTACCGGGCGCTGAGCTGCCACTGCTGGGCGCTGGTGCCGTTGTCCGTGCCGATGACCAGGTTCGTGCCGTTGGCGCCGACGGTCACCGCCTTGCCGCTCTGCACGCCGGTCAGCGTGTACGTGTCGCCCTTGCTCAGCAGCGGGGCGTCCTTCGCGACACCGGACACGCCCTTGATGGCGAAGGAGGTCACCGACTGGGCGGGCACCGTGAAGGTGGCCTTGCGGTCGCTGACCTTGACCGGAGCCTGCGGCGCGAGCTTGCCGTCGGCGCTGGTGACCACCGGTGTGACGGTCGCGGCACCGCTGACCTTGCGGAACTTCGACAGGTCGATGGTGACCGTACGCGGCGCGGTGGTGCTGTTGACGTGGACGAGCGAGGCGCCCTTGCCGTTCGCGGTCACGGCGGCGGCGCTGGAGGTGTCGTCCACCTTGATCAGCTTGTCACCGGGCTTGATGAAGTGCGTGAAGTTGCGGGCGGTGTCGAACTTGGTGTTCGTGTAGATCGGGCAGGACTCCAAAGTGTCCTTCGAGGTGCAGCTGAACGAGAGCTGGATGCTGCCCCAGTTGCCGCCCTTGGCGGACTCGCCGCCCGGCTTCATGTTGTCGTAGTCCTCGACCGGCTGCCAGAACACCCAGGCGCTGGGCTCCAGTTCGCGCAGGTCGTTGACGATCTGCTGGGCCAGCCCGAGACCGGGCCGCATGTCGGTGAAGCTCTGCCCGTCGCCCCAGTCGCCCTCGACCTCGCTCATCCACAGCGGCTTGTCCGCGGCCTTGGCGAGGTCCCGCGCGGTGGTGCGCTGCCCGGTGCCGTAGGTGTGCACGTTCAGCTGGTCGACCAGGTCGCGCGAGGCCTGGGAGTAGGCGTTCCAGTTCTGGGCGAAGAGGGACGGGTTGGTCTCGTCCATCGCCGAGATCTCCGCCTTGACCTTCGCCTTCCTCAGCTCCGGCGCCAGCGCGGCGAGAACCTTCTGCTGGAGTTCCGGGCCGATGTGGGCGCCTTCCTGACGGCCGCCGACCGGCTCGCCGTCAGGGCCCAGACGCGTGCTCCAGTAGCCGGTGTTGGGCTCGTTGAACGGGTCGACGGTGTCGACCTTGATGCCCTCCGCCTTCTCCAGCCGCTTGGTCGCGCCCGCCATGTAGGCGGCGAAGTCGTCGACCGACTCGGCCTTGAGCTGGTCGGCGTTGGCGTCGAACCCACCGGAGACGTAGCCGCTCTCCGTCATGAACCACGGCGGGGAGTTGCTGAAGGTCTCCCAGTGGTCGATGTCCTTCTTGATGCGCTCCACCCACCAGCGCTGGGTGGCGTCGGCGTCCTTGTTCCAGTCGGCCGGGTCGTCGGCGCTCCACCAGTCGGTGTCCTCGCGGGTGGTGCCCGCGGGCGCCTTCCACCATCCCTCGACGGCGCCGCCGGCGCGCAGGTAGTCCTTGACGTCGGGGGCGTTGCCGCCGCCGATGTTGTACCGGGCGATGTTCAGCGCCAGGCCGTCGTCGCCGAAGAGCAGTTTCGCCAGCTTCTCGCGTATCTCCGGCGGGTAGTCGCCGGTGGCGTTGGCGAACCAGACCAGGCTGGTGCCCCAGCCCTCGAACTTCTCCTGCTTGTACGACGGGTCCGGCTGCACGGTGACGGAGGTGGCGGCCTGGGCCTGTGCGGGGACGCTGAGCAGGGCGGCCCCGGTGGCCAGGGCCGTGAGTGCGGCGGCCCCGAGGGACCGTCTGCTGCGGGTACGGCGTGCCATCGTGTGCTCCCAACTGGAGTGTGGTCGCTGCGATGTCCCCTCCCGCCACGGAGCGGGAGGGGACGGTCCTCGGACGGTGTGTGCCGTTCGAGGAGTCGTGCGTGCGGGTGCGGTGTGAAGCGGTGCCGGGGCTCAGCCGGCGGGCTGCCGCAGTACGGCGACGTCCCTGGGGCCGAGGGTGAGCGTGCCGTCGTCGGCGCCGCCGATCAGGACCTCGCCGGCGAGACCGGTCACCGGCACGGTGTCGTCGGTCCGGTTGACCAGGAACAGGAACCGGCTGTCGGCGTCGCGGCGCACGGTCAGTTCGACCAGGCCGCGTACCTCTTCGGGCAGTTCGCTCTCCACGCCGGCCGGTCCGAGCAAGCGCGGCAGCAGGGCGGTGAGCCCCTCGACGCCGAGCCGCGTGGACACGTAGGAGGCCGAACCGCCGCCGGTGGGACGCCGGGTCACGGCGGGCCGGCCGGCCTGCGTGCCGGTGCGGTAGCGGACCAGGACCTCTGTCTGCGGGTCGGTGACCGTGATCCGGTCGGTCCACAGGCTGCCGGTGGTGGCGTCGTCCAGCTCGACCGTGTCACCGGCGAGCAGCGGCCCGAACTCCTCGACGCGCAGGCCGAGAAGGTCGCGCAGGGCTCCCGGATAGCCGCCGAGCCAGACGTGGTCGTTCTCGTCGACGACCGCCGAGAAGTACGTGGTGATCAGGTGGCCGCCCTGCTCGGCGTACCGCGTCAGCTCCTTGGCGAGGTCGGCGGGGACCATGTGCAGCACCGGGGCGATCAGCACCTGGTGGCGGGACAGGTCGGCGCGGGTGGTGACGAGGTCGGCGCGGACACCGAGGGCGAGGAGTGCCGAGTACCAGTCGAGCGCCTCCTGCCGGTAGTCCAGCAGGGCCGTGGGGTGGGAGTCCTGTTCGCTCGCCCACCACGACTCCCAGTCGTACACGATCCCGACCCGGGCCGGCTCCCGGTCCGAACCGGCGACGGGGGCCAGGGTCTCCAGCGTGGCACCGAGCGCGGCGACGGCACGGAACAGCTCGCTGTCCGCGCCGGCGTGCGGGACCATCGCCGAGTGGTACTTCTCGGCACCGGCCGCCGACTGCCGCCACTGGAAGAAGCACACCGCGTCGGCGCCGTGCGCCACGTGCAGCAGCGAGTCGCGGGCCAGGTCGCCCGGCCGCTTGGCCACGTTCACCGGCTGCCAGTTGACGGCGCTGGTGGAGTGCTCCATCAGGAACCAGGGCCGTCCGCCCGCGATACCGCTGGTGAGGTTCGCGGAGAAGGACAGCTCGTCGCGGTCCTGGGAGCCGGGGTGGACGTAGTGGTCGTTGGAGACGAAGTCGATCTCCTCCGCCCAGTCCGGGTAGTTCATGCCCTTGGTGCCGCCCATCACCATGAAGTTGGTGGTGACCGGCACGTCCGGGGTGATCTCGCGCAGGATGTCCCGCTCGGCCCGCAGGTAGTCCTTCAGCGCGTCCGACGAGAACCGCTTGAAGTCCAGCTGCTGGGTCGGGTTCGGGTGCGAGGCGGCGAGCCGCGGCGGCAGGATCTGCTCCCAGTCGCCGTAGCGCTGCGACCAGAACGCCGTGCCCCAGGCGTGGTTGAGCGCGTCGAGCGTGCCGTAACGGGCGCGCAGCCAGCCGCGGAAGGCACGGGCCGCGTCGTCGGAGTAGTCGTACACGTTGTGGCAGCCCAGCTCGTTGGAGACGTGCCAGGCGACCAGGGCGGGGTGGTCCCGGTAGCGGTCCGCCATCTCCCGGACGAGGCGCAGGGCGTGCTCGCGGAAGACCGGCGAGGTGGGCCGCCAGTGCTGGCGGGCGCCCGGCCACAGGGTCTCGCCGTGCGCGGTGACCGGCAGGATCTCCGGGTGGGCGGTGCTCAGCCAGGGCGGCGGGGACGCGGTGGCGGTGGCCAGGTCGACGCCGATGCCGCCCGCGTGGAGCAGGTCCATGACCTCGTCGAGCCAGCCGAAGTCCCAGGTGTCCGCGCTCGGCTGGATGCGGGCCCAGGAGAAGATCCCCACGGACACGATGGTGACGCCGGCCTCCCGCATCAGCCGGACGTCCTCCTCCCACACCTCGCGGGGCCACTGCTCCGGGTTGTAGTCGGCGCCGTACGCGAGACGGGGGACGACGGGGTCACCGTCCGCCCCGCGCCGCCCGCGGGACAGGAGGGTGGAGATCATGATGGTCCTTCCGGTGGTGCAACGGGGGGCGGCGCGGGGTCCACCGCGCCGCCCGGCGTCCTACTTCTCGACGGTGAAGCCCTGCTCGTTGCCGTACTTGACGGAGGCGTCCTGCCAGGCCTTCAGGCCCTGCTCCAGGGTGGTCCCGGAGACGTAGGCCTTGCCGACGGTGTCGTTGAAGATCGAGTTGGCGTACTGCTGGAAGGGCAGGTACGACCAGTCGTCGGCGACGTTGGCGGCGGAGTCGGCGAAGATCTTGTTGGCTTCCTGGCCGCCGAAGTAGTCGAACTTGGTGCTCTGGAACTCGGGGTCCTGCAGCTCCGCGGTGGTCGCCGGGAAGGCGCCCTGCTTCACCCGGGCCTGCACGCCGTCGCCGGCGTTCGCGTAGTCGACGAAGGCGTAGGCGAGTTCCTTGTTCTTGCCCAGCGCGGGCAGGGCGAGCGAACTGCCGCCGTTCTCCGCGCTGGCCTTGTCGCCCTTGGTCCAGGCCGGCATCGGGGCCGCGCGCCAGTCACCGGAGGCGTTCGGCACGCCGGTGACGAAGTTGGCGGGCATCCAGGCGCCGCTGGCCAGGGTGGCGATGGTGCCGTCGCCCAGGCCCTTGTACCAGTCGTCGGTCCAGCCGTTGATCGGCGCGAGCAGCTTCTCGTCGATCAGCTTCTGCCAGGTCGCGGTGTACTTCTTGGCGCCCGCGTCGGCGAAGTCGACCTTCACGTTGGTGCCGTCGACCTGGTAGGGACGCGAACCGGCCTGCCACAGCATGCTGGTGGTGAAGCCCGCGTCGCCCGCGTCGTTGGCGATGTAGACCTTGGGGTCGGCCTTGTGCAGCTTGCGGGCCGCCTCGACGTACTCGTCCCAGGTGGTCGGGACGGCGACCTTGTGCTTGTCGAAGACCTTCTTGTTGTAGTACAGCGCCATCGGGCCGGCGTCCATCGGCAGGCCGTAGACGGCCTTGTCCTCGGTCACCGCGTTCCACGGGCCGGGGCTGTACTTGGAGGCCAGCTTGTCGGCGCCGTAGGGGGCCAGGTCGGTCAGGCCCTTGGTGAGGGCGTACTGCCCCAGCGCGAAGTACTCGACCTGGGCGACGTCCGGCACGCCCTTCTCGGCCGATATGGCGTTCGACAGCGCGGTGTAGTGCTTGTCGCCGGACCGCTCGCTGACGAGGTTGATCTTGACCTTGGGGTACTTCTTCTCGAAGTCGGCGGCGACCGACTTCAGGGTGGGCTCCCAGGCCCACACCGTGACGGTGCCGCCCTTCTTGAGGGCCGCCTGGACGTCCGAGGCGGAGACCGCCTTCTGGTCGGAGCCGTCCTCGGAGCCGCCGCACGCGGTGGCGCCCAGGGCGAGGGTGGAGAGGAGGGCGATGCCGCGCAGCAGGCGGCTCGTCTTTCTGCGCATGGAGGTGCTTCCACTTCTTCGTGGGTGGGACAGGGTGAGGGTGGGGATGACGCGATGTGGGGCTGAGGGGCGGCCCGGAAGCCGCGGGGTCACTCCTTGACGCTTCCCGCCGCGAGACCGGACTGCCAGTACTTCTGGAGCAGCAGGAACGCGGCGATCAGCGGCACGATGGTGAGCAGCGATCCGGTGATCACCAGGTTGAAGATCACGTCACCGCCGATCGTCTCCGCCTGGGAGTTCCAGACGCTCAGGCCCAGGGTCAGCGGATACCAGTCCGAGTCCTTGAGCATGATCAGCGGCAGGAAGTAGTTGTTCCAGGTGGCGACCGTGGTGAAGAGCAGCACGGTCACGATGCCGGGGGAGAGCAGGGGCAGGGCGACGGTGAAGAAGGTACGCGCCTCGCCGGCCCCGTCGATGCGGGCGGCCTCGAGGAGTTCGGTGGGGATCGCCTCGGTGGCGAAGACCCACATCAGGTAGAGACCGAACGGGGAGACCAGCGAGGGGATGATCACCGCCCACGGGGTGTCGGTCAGGCCCATCTTGCTGAACATCAGGAAGGTGGGCACCGCGAGGGCCGTGCCGGGGACGGCCACGGCACCGATGACCACGGCGAAGATCCCGCGCTTGCCGGGGAAGTCGAACTTCGCCAGCGCGTAACCGCCCAGGACCGCGAGGAAGGTGGCACCGCCCGCGCCGAGCACCACGTACAGCAGGGTGTTCAGGAGCCAGCGGGTGAACACGCCGTCGTCGTACGTGAACGTGTCCCGGATGTTGCTCCACAGGGCGAAGTCGTCGCTGAACCAGAGCCCGCTGGAGTCGGCGAGGCCCGCCTGGGTCTTGGTGGCGTTGATGACCAGCCAGATCAGCGGCACCACGGTGTAGAGGACCACCAGGGAGGTCAGCACCGTCAGCAGCACGCTGCGCTTGGGCCGGCCGGCGGAGTGGGGCCTGCGCGGACCGCGCAGCCGCGGCGTGCTCCTGACGGGGCCGGCGGGCCGGGCCGGCACGGAGGGGGAGTCGGTTGTGACAGGGGTGCTCATCGGGTCACGCTCCCTTGCGCATGCCGCGCAGCTGCACGACATAGGCGATCACCATCGTGATCAGCCCCATGATGATGGCCACCGTCGCGGAGTAGTTGTGCTGCTGGCCGTTGAAGGACAGCGAGTACGTGTAGAAGTTCGGGGTGTAGTCGGTGGTGAGGGCGTTGCGGGCCAGCGGCCGCAGGATGTTCGGCTCGTTGAAGAGCTGGAAGCTGCCGATGATGGAGAAGATCGTGGCGATCACGAGGGCCCCGCGGATCGCGGGCAGCTTGATCGCCGTGATGACGCGGATCTGTCCGGCGCCGTCGATCTCCGCCGCCTCGTACAGGGACTGCGGGATGACGCGCAGCGCCGAGTAGAAGATCAGCATGTTGTAGCCGACGAACTCCCAGGTGACGATGTTGCCGATGGACGCCAGCACCAGGTCGGGCGAGAGCGGGTCCGGCAGCGTGACGCCGAACGCCTCGTTGATGTCGCCGACCAGCCCGTACTTCGTGCCGTACATGAAGCCCCACATCAGGGTGGCGACGACGGCGGGCACCGCGTACGGCAGGAAGATCGAGATGCGGAAGAAGCTCTTGCCGTACAGCCGCCCGCTGTCCAGGGCCAGCGCCACCAGCAGGGCGATGCCCAGCATGATCGGCACCTGGATGCACAGGAACAGCGAGACCCGGCCGAGCGAGGCCCAGAACTGGTCGTCCTGGAGGGCCTGCGTGTAGTTGTCGAGGCCGACGAAGGTGTTCCCGCCGATGAGCTGGTTGCGGTAGAGGCTCAGATAGATCGAGTACACGATCGGAGCCAGGAACACCAGGGCGAACACGGCCACGAAGGGACCGATGAAACCCCACCCCGTCCAGGAGCGGCGGTCCCGTTTCGCCGGGGGTGGTGCCGGCCGCGCCTGGGCGGCCGCCGGCGGTTGCAGCGTCGTCATGTCGTTCCTCGCTCGTCCACGTCCTGGAACTGGCGGAGGCGGCCTGACATCCGTGGCCGGTGCCGCGCCCACCGCTGACGTCGACGTAAACATCAAGCCACCCGGGAAAGCGGTGAGCTGTTATGTTTACGTAAACATCCGATGGCGGCATGTCTACACTGCCCCGTTGACGGGGGTCAAGGGTCCCCGGGGTAACGGTGACGTGATCAGCGGTGGAGAGGTGGCGGACGGCGAGTGGACACGGCTGAGAGAACGCCGGCGAGCGTGCCCGGGCCGGCCGCGGAAGCGGTGGGCGAGCCCGCGGACCTGAGCGGCGGCGGGCCGAAACGCGCCCGTGGCCGCCCGCGGGGCGGCGGACGGGCCAGCGCGTCCATGGCGGACGTGGCCCGGCTGGCGGGCGTCTCCTCGCAGACCGTGTCCCGCGTGTCCAACGGTTACGCCGGCGTGAACGAGGAGACCCGCCGGCAGGTCCTCGCGGCGATGCAGGAACTCGGCTACCGGCCCAACAGCGCGGCCCGCGCCCTCAAGCGCGGCGAGTTCCGCACCATCGGCGTCATCACCTTCTCGCTGTCCACCACCGGCAACGTGCGCACGCTGGAGGCCATCGCCAACTCCGCGGCGCACGAGGGGTACGCGGTGACGCTGCTGCCGGTCGCCGTACCGACCCAGGACGAGGTGCGGGGCGCCTTCTCCCGGCTGGAGGAACTCGCGGTCGACGCGGTGATCGTCATCATGGAGGTCCACCTCCTGGACGCGGCCACCGTCACCCTGCCGCCGCACGTCCAGGTCGTGGTGGTCGACTCCGACGCGGGCGACCGCTACACGGTGGTGGACACCGACCAGGCCGGCGGCAGCCGCGCGGCCGTCCACCACCTCCTGGACCTGGGACACCGGACCGTATGGCATCTCGGCGGTCCCGAGGACTCGTTCGCCGCCCAGCGCCGCGCCGACGCCTGGCGCGGGGCTCTCGCCGAGGCCGGCCGTGCCGCGCCGCCCCTGGTGCGGGGCGACTGGTCGGCGGAGTCCGGCTACCGCGTCGGCCTCGAACTGGCCGCCCGCGAGGAGTGCACCGCCGTCTTCGCGGCCAACGACCAGATGGCCCTGGGCCTGCTGCGCGCCCTGCACGAGCGCGGGCGGCACGTGCCGGACGACGTCAGCGTCATCGGCTTCGACGACATCGCCGAGGCGAGTTCCTTCCTGCCGCCGCTCACCACCCTGCACCAGGACTTCGCCGAGGTGGGCCGGCTCTGCGTGGAGGCGGTGCTGCGCAAGGTGCGCCAGGAGGGGCCGGAGCGGGGGACGACACTGGTGCCGACCCGGTTGGTGCTGCGGGCCAGCACGGCACCGCCGCCCGGGCACGGGGGACGGGCCTGACGTAGGAGCGGAGCCGGTCGGAGGCGACCGGAGCCGCTCGGCCGGTGTGGCCGAAGCCACTTCGCCGACGAGGTCCGGGCCATGCCCTCGGGGTCTGACCTCGGGCTACCGTGCTGTGCAGTCTCCCTGTCCCCACGCAACAGTTCGGACGGCCGTGCTCGCAGACCTCTCCCCGCTCATAGCGGCGACCGCCCAGTGGCTGACACGCGCCTACCCGTCGGGCGGCGGCGCGCTCGCCTCCGCCCTCTGCGAGGTACAGGCCCGGCAGGCCGTGACCGTCGCCGCCTGGCTGCGCTACCCCACGCCGATGGACGCCGCGCTGGTCCGGATGGCCGGCTCCGGCGGCTCCGCCCGGCTGGACCGGATCACCGGCGGGGACCGCGCGGGCGCTCCGGAGGCGGACGAGGACGCCTGGCGGACCTGGGTCGACGAGGTCGTCGCGAGCTGGGCGGCCTGCCTGCTCACCGACCCGGAACTGGCCGCCCTCGCGGTGACCGCGGTCGCCGAGGACGGTCACACGGCCGCCGGTGCGGCCCTCGAGTTCCGCCGCCTGACCGCACCCGACGAGACGGACCGCCGGGCCGCGGCACTCCTGCGCCACCCCGACCTGCTCGCACCCGTGGCCGCACTGCACCAGGGTCAGCTTCTGAACCGCTTGGGGCAGGGGCGGATGCTGATCGCCTGACGTCGGGGTGGGCGTGCCGGTCTCCCGTGCGGGTGGCTGTGCTGATCGTCCGGGCCGGCAGGTCGTCCTCGGCCGGATGTGCCCGCTCGGGGGAGGGCGGTGGAGGCGGGTCCGGGGTGTGTGCCGGGGTCGGGTGGGGTTTGCCGTCGTGCTGCTCAGGCAGCCGTCTCCAGTGCCGTCCGGGCCGGCAGGTCGTCCTCCTCCGTCTTCAGGACCATCGTGGGCGCGCGACGGGCCCGCAGGGCGAACCCGGTTCCGATCGTGCCGGCGATGATCAGTCCGCCGAGGACCAGGGCGCCGCGGGCGCCGGCCAGTTCCATGAGGAGTCCGAGGGCGGGCGGTCCGCCGAGGCCCCAGACCGTGCCGATGCTGCCCCACACACCGAGGACGCGACCGCGCAGCCGGGCGGGCGGGTCGGTCTGGAGGACGGCCGTGCCGGCGGTGTCGGAGACGGACTCCACGACGGCCATCGGCAGGACCAGCACCAGCAGCACGGCGAGGGACGGCGACAGCCCCGCCACCACCTGGAGCAGGGCGCCCGTGGCGGCCAGTGCGCCGACCAGCCGTACGGACGGCCGGCGCAGGCGGGCACCGAGCACCGCGCCGAGGATCCCGCCGACGGCGAGCACCGTGGAGACGGTCCCGAACGCCTCGGCACCGCCCGCGAGCGGGCCGGTGACCAGCACCGCCAGGGTGAGTCCGTAATTGCGGCCGAGGACCGCGCTGATCCCGGTGACACCGGCGAGCGCGACCAGCCGGGGCCGGCGGGCGAAGAACACCAGGCCCTGCCGCACGGTCATGTCGGAGCCCGCCTCGCGCGGCACCGCGACCGTACGCACCGCCGTCCCGGGCGGCTCGGCGGCGCCCGGCGCCGGGCGCAGGAACGGGACGACCGAGGCCACGAACAGGAACGACAGACCGTTGGCGGCATACGCGGCGGCCGTGCCGAGGAAACCGATCGTCAGGCCGGCCAGGGCCGTCCCCACCAGCCGGCCGGCGCTGTGCACCAGCGCGCCCACCCCGATCGCGGACGGGACGTCCTGCGGCGGGACGAGGTCGTTGCCCAGCAGGGCGCAGGCCGGTCCGTCGACCGTGGCGACGACACCGGTCACGGCGGCGAGGACGAGCAGGGTCGTCAGGTCCAGCCGGTCCAGTGCCACGAGCACCGCCATGACGAAGGCGACGGCGCCCAGCAGCGCCTGGCTGATCGAGGCCGTCAGCTTCCGGGGCCAGCGGTCGACGGCCGCGCCGCCCAGCAGGCTCATCAGCAGGGCGGGCGCGGCCTGCACGGACATGGACAGCCCTGCCGCGGCGGCCGAGCCGGTGATCTGGAGGACCAGCAGGTTCTGGACCGTCAGCTGCATCCACGTACCGGCGTTGGACACGAAGTTGGCGACGGACCACCAGCGCATGCTCCGGTGCCGCAGGGACCGCCACGGCGAACGCGAGGCGCCCTTCGGCGACGCGGAGGCGGATTCCGGCGCAGGGGGGAGCGGGGCAGGGGAAAGGGAGGAAGACACAGTGCGGCACTCGGAGACGAGTCGGAGACTCAGGCAGGGGTATCGGCGGGAGACAGGAACGCCGGCTGCGCTGCGCGGTCGGTCCGGAGTGCCGGGATACGGCGCGCTCATGGTGACAGACGGGACGGGTGAGTGGACGCCGACGCGGACCGTACCGCTGCCGTGCCCGCCGCCAAACGGCCATGGCGGTCCGGGACTTGGTCCTCCGAGTGCGGTTGATCACATGCTGAGGGGCCCGCCGCCACCGCGGCGGGCCCCTCAGCATGTGATCCGGGTGGGTCAGTCCTGCTTGCCGCGTCCCGTCAGGGTGTCCCGCAGCCGGTCGACCAGCCCGGCACCCGGTGCCAGCAGCTTGTTCGCCGGGGGCTTGTCCGGGGCGGCCGGGTGCGGCCGGGTCGGCGCGACCTTCTTGGCCGTGCGCACCTTGTCGCCGAGATCGTCCAGCGCTTCCGCGGAGCAGGCGAGGCGCAGCTGCGGGAAGAGGTTCGCCTCCTCGTCGGTGATGTGGGAGCGGATCTCGCTCATCAGCCGTCCGACGAGCCGGTCGAACTCGGGGTCGCCCGGCTCGCGGCTCTCCAGGTCCTTCATGATCTGCTCGGCCTCGGCGTGGTCCTGGAGCTCCCGGTCCGCCAGGGCGTTCCCGTCCGCCAGGTGCTCGCGCACCGCCGGGTAGAGATAGGCCTCCTCGGCCACCGAGTGCCGCACCAGCTCCATGGTGACCTGGTCCGCGTACACCTTGCGGTCCTTGTCACCCGACGGCAGCGACTCGATCCGGCCGAAGAGCTCCTCGACCTCCCTGTGGTCGGTCACCAGCTCGTCGACGACGTCTCCTCCGTGTCCCATGCCCTTCACCTCCAGCCGGGGGGTGGCGGCTCCGGTGCGGTCCCGCCACCCGGCCCGAGTGCCCCGCGCGGGCCGTCCTACCCCTGGTCACGGCCCGGCCCCGGACCGGCCGGGAGGATCGCGGGACGAGGGGGAGCGATCCTCGACGAGGGCGTCCGGACGGTGTCCGGGCCCCCGCGGGGCCGGAGCCGTCACGGGCCACCGAGAGGGGGGTGTGGGGCGGGGCGGTCGTTGGAACCCGGACCGGGACACCGCAGCCGCAGGACCCGGGAGGCCCACGTGACCGATGCCGTCGACGAACTGCTCGAACAGGTGCGCGAGGAGGTGGCGGTGCGGGCGGAGCGGCTGTGGGAGGTCGCGCGGACGCTGCACGCCGATCCGGAGTACGCCTTCGACGAGCACCGGGCCGCCGCGCTGCTCGGCGCGGAACTGGAACGGGAGGGCTTCGCCGTCGAACGCGGTGTGGCCGGACTGCCCACCGCGTTCGCCGCGCGGGCGGGTGCGCGTTCCCGGCCGGCCGTGGCCCTGCTGCTGGAGTACGACGCACTGCCCGGTCTCGGCCACGCCTGCGGCCACAACCTGATCGCCGCCGCCGGACTCGGCGCCGCGCTCGCCGCGCGGGCCGTGCTGGACGGCGACGAGGGCACGGTGTGGGCCGTCGGCACACCCGCCGAGGAAGGCGGCGGCGGGAAGGTCACCGAGGTCGAGGCGGGTCTGTTCGACGGGATCGACGCCGCGCTGATGTTCCATCCCGGCGTGCACAGCTGGCAGTGGGCCCCGCTGACCGCGCAGGCCCAGTACCGGGTCGGCTTCCACGGCCGCGCCGCCCACCCCACCGGCAACCCCACCGAGGGCATCGACGCCCTCGCGGCGCTCATCCAGCTGTTCAACACCCTCGCCGTCGTCGGCCGACGGCTCCCGGAGGGCTCGCACGTCCAGGGCATCATCACGGACGGCGGCCGGGCGACGAACATCGTCCCCGAGTACGCGGAGGGTCTGTTCGGTCTGCGCGCGGCGACGACCGAGGCCCTGGAGGACCTGGCGGGGGAGCTGCTCACCTGCGCGTACGGCGTGGCCCGGGCCATGGGCACGACGGCCGCGGTGGAACGGGCCACGCCCCGCTACGAGCACTTCCGCGACAGCGCGGTGCTGTCCGGGCGGTTCGCCCGGCACCTGGAACGCGCCGGCCTCACGGTGACACCGCCCACGCCGGGCGTGTACCTGGGCTCCTCCGACATCGGCAACGTCAGCGGGCGGGTGCCGGCCATCCACCCGTTCGTGGCCATCATGGATCCGGACGGCTCCGACCACACTCCCGAGTTCGCCGCGGCGGCCGTGTCCGCACGCGGCCGCGAGGTGCTGCTGGCGGCGACGGAGGCCCTCGCCTGCACGGCCGTGGAGGTCCTGCTGCGCGGCGACGTACGCCGGAAGGCGTGGGACGACCACGCGGCCGGGGCCGGATGAGGCGGGCGGCGGCGGTCAGCCGGTGGCGTGCGGCGCGGTCAGTCGGTGGTGTGCAGCTGGTACACGTTGAACGCCCGCCGGATGACCGGCTGGGCCACGTTCCGCACCCGCACACCACCGGCCGTCATCCCGTGTTCGGTGCCCGCGTGGGCGTGGCCGTGGACGGAGAGGTCGGCGCCGGCCGTGTCGATCGCCTCGGCCAGCAGGTAGCTGCCGAGGAACGGGTAGATCTCCAGCGGCTCACCGGCGAGCGTGTCGGCCACCGGGGAGAAGTGCGTCAGCGCCACCCGCACCTCGCACCCCTGCCCCTCGAGGTCCTCCAGGGCGATGCGCAGTCCGTCCGCGCTGCGCCGGGTGTAGCGGACGAACTCCTTCATCAGCGGCTCGCCGAACTCCCCGGCGCTGCGGCCGACGAACCCGCCGCCGAAGCCCTTCGTCCCGGCGATCCCCAGCCGGGTTCCGCCGCACTCCACGACCGTGCCCTCGCCCTCCAGCACGGTCACACCCGCGTCCTGGAGGATGGCGGTGACCTTCTCGGGCTGCTCGTCGTGGTGGTCGTGGTTGCCGAGGACGGCGACGACCGGCACCGGCAGCCCCGTCACCTCCTGGGCCACCACCCGGGCCTCCTCCGGTGTGCCGTGCCGGGTCAGGTCCCCGGCCAGCAGCAGCAGGTCGGCGCATTCCGGCAGGGTGTCGAAGGCGGGCCGCAGCAGGCCCTGGCTGTCCGGTCCCATGTGGATGTCTCCCACGGCGGCGACGCGGATCACGACAGCTCCTCGGCATGATCGGGGGAGGCGTTCTCCGCCACCACGACGTCGGTGTGCACGGCGAGCCCGGCCAGTTCCTCGTGGACGGTCCGCAGCAGCGTCTCCCGGCACTGGGCGGACGGGACCGTGCCGGTGACCACCACCGCTCCGGCCCGTACCTCGGCCCGTACGCCCAGCTCCCCCAGCTCCTCGGCGGCGAGCCGGTCACGCAGGTGGGCCACCCGGTATTCGACGTTCTGTGTGTTCTCGGCGTTCTCGGCCACCCCGCGCGGGGCGGCCGGGCGGGGCACGGCGGGCTCGCTCATCGCTGCTCCTCCTTCGGCCTGGGCTCGATGACGCCCAGCCGTTCCAGGAAGTAGAAGAACGCGTCGGGCATCGGGGCGTCCCCGCAGGCCTCGCGCACCGCGTCCCAGTCGACCTTCTCGCGCAGGGTGCGGGCGATGGGGAGGACGGCCCCGAAGTCGCAGTGGTGCTCGGAGAACGCGGACAGCAGGCTGTGCACCAGGTCGGTCGGTGCCAGCACCGGCATGAACACCGAGTCGACCGACAGCTCGTGAGCCCGGTCCAGCATCTGGGTGGTGACGGGCTGGTGCGCGAGCTCGAAGATGATGTCGACCTGCTGGCCGAGGCAGTTCGCCTTCAGCAGCCAGTCCTCCGGCGGTGTGAACACCTGGAGTCCGGCCTCACGGAGGGTCTGGGCGACGGCTTCGGCGTCCTCGGGGCGGATGCAGAAGTCGACGTCGTGCTGGAGGTTCTGGGTGCTTCCGTGCGCGTACACGGCGACACTGCCCGCGAGCGCGAACGGATGCCCCGCCCGCTTCAGGATCGCGCCGACCTGCTTGGCGGCCTGCAGGATCGCCTGGTTGCGGTCGAGGGGCAGTTCGCCCGTGAGTACCTGGTTCTGAGGCACGAGTTCAGGATCTCCTGTCGCCAGCCGCAGCTCGGCGACGCCGGCGCGCTGGTCGAAAGCGTTGTCGTCGGCGTGCTGCGCCATCGCTGTCCCCTTTCTGATCGTCCCGTCGCCCGGCCCGCGTCCGGGGCCCGTGGGCGCGGGACCATGACGGCGAGGCTCGGGTACCCGGCGTGCCGTCTTCGACACGGACACGGTGCGGGACGTCCGGAGCGCCACACGGACACGGTGCGGGGCGTCCGGAGCGCCGCAGGGCCGGGGCGGCGCCGGGTGTGCGGAACACGACGCGCGAGGTGCCCGGACCGGTCTTTCGGGACGGCGGATCCGGGCACCCGGACCGCATGGAGCACAGGAGCGAACATCAGCCGGCTCCCTCGACGGAGCACGCGGAGGAGTACGCGGTCGTCGAGCGGCTCGTACCGGCCTGGCTCGAGGAGACGGAGCGGCACGACGCCGCGGCGGCCCGCGAAGCCCGCGCCGGGTGGGAGCGGGGCTCGCTGCCGGCCGGGGCCGCCGAGGACCTCGCGCACTGGGTCACCGCCCGGGTCACCGACACGGGCTTCAACGAGGACGAGGGCCCCCACGTCGACGGTTCCGTCCGGATCACCCCCGCGGACAAGGAGGCGGTCCACCGCTGGCTGACCGCACAGGGGCACCCGCTCTGACACCGGCCGGCCGGACGGGCCGCGACCAGGCAGGCGCCGAAACGCCGCCCTGGCCGCACCTGCCTTGCCGCACGCTGCCACAACCCGAAGATCCGGCCGATCCCGCGCGCGCGTGTGACGGAGCCCGCGCTCCGGGTACCCGGAGCCTCCGGCTGTGACCGGCCGGTCGGCGACCGCCGCACGGTCCGGTCTCCTGTCACCGCAGCCACGAGTCGAAGGAGCCCACGAACATGACGGACGTCTCGAGCAAGGGACCCGCCCCCGACGACGACCGTGAGGTGCTCACCAACCGGCAGGGGCACCCGGTCTACGACAACCAGAACCAGCGCACGGTCGGCGCCCGCGGCCCGGCCACTTTGGAGAACTACCAGTTCCTGGAGAAGATCAGCCACTTCGACCGGGAACGCATCCCGGAGCGCGTCGTCCACGCCCGCGGGGTGACGGCGTACGGCTACTTCGAGGCGTACGGGGCCTGGGGCGACGAGCCCATCAGCCGCTACACCAGGGCCAAGCTGTTCCAGGAGCCCGGCAAGCGCACCGACCTGGCCGTCCGCTTCTCCACCGTCATCGGCGGCCGGGACTCCTCCGAGGCCGCCCGTGACCCGCGCGGTTTCGCCGTGAAGTTCTACACGGAGGACGGCAACTGGGACCTGGTCGGCAACAACCTGGGCGTGTTCTTCATCCGGGACGCGATCAAGTTCCCGGACGTCATCCACGCCCTGAAGCCCGACCCGGTGACCTTCGAGCAGCAGCCCCGGCGCATCTTCGACTTCATGTCGCAGACGCCCGAGGCGATGCACATGCTGGTCAACCTGTTCAGCCCGCGTGGCATACCGGCGGACTACCGGCACATGCAGGGATTCGGCGTCAACACCTACAAGTGGGTCAACGAGGCCGGCGAGACCAAGCTCGTCAAGTACCACTGGATGCCGAAGCAGGGCGTGCGCAGCATGACCGAGGAGGACGCCGCGAACGTCCAGGCGGAGGGCCTCGGCCACGCGACCAAGGACCTGTACGAGGCGGTGGGGCGCGGCGAGTACCCGGAGTGGGAACTGCTGGTCCAGATGATGGACGACCACGACCACCCGGAGCTCGACTTCGACCCGCTGGACGACACCAAGACCTGGCCCGAGCAGGAGTTCCCGCCCAAGCCGGTGGGCAAGATGGTGCTGAACCGGATGCCGGAGAACTACTTCGCCGAGAACGAGCAGATCTCCTTCGGCACCGGTGTCCTCGTCGACGGCCTGGACTTCTCCGACGACAAGATGCTCGTCGGCCGCACCTTCTCCTACAGCGACACCCAGCGCTACCGGGTCGGCCCCAACTACCTCCAGCTCCCGGTGAACCAGGCCAAGAACGCCAACGTCCGCACCAACCAGCGCGACGGCATGATGGCCTACCACCAGGACGGCGGAGGCGAGAACCCGGACGTCAACTACGAGCCCTCGATCAGGGGCGGCCTGCGGGAGGCGGCGTATCCCACGCACGACGAGCAGGGGCCGGAGATCGTCGGGCGGCTCACCCGCAAGCGCATCCCCCGCACCAACGACTACCTGCAGGCCGGCCAGCGCTACCTGCTGATGGAGGACTGGGAGCGCGACGACCTGGTCGGCAACTTCGTCAACCTGCTGTCGCAGTGCGACCGGCCGGTGCAGGAACGTATGGTCTGGCACTTCCTGCTGGTCGAGAACGACCTGGGACTGAGGGTCGGTGAGGGGCTCGGCATCAGCCCCGAGGACGTCGCCGGGCTCGAACCGCTGGCGTCCCAGGACCTGACCGACGAGGACCGCGAGCGTCTGGCCAACCTGGGCAAGAACCCGCCGCGGGACGTCGAGGGGCTCACCATGACCCACTGCGTCCCGGACGAGCGGCACGTGGTCACCAGGTAGGCGTGAGCGGGTGACGTGAGTCGCCGGGTCGCCCATACACGGGTGCGGGGCGCGGGCCATGTCGCCCATACACGGGTGCGGGGCGCGGGCCATGTCGCCCATACACGGGTGCGGGGCGCGGGCCATTGGGCCCGCGCCCCGCACCCGTTCCGGGTCGGTTCCCGTGCGTCAGACGGGCAGCTTGGCGCGGACCCGGCCGGCCGCGGTGGCGGGCCGTGCCGTGGCGCGCACCGAGCGGCGCACCAGGTGGGCGTCGCGGCGCAGACCGCGGGCCGTGTGGCGGCTGCGCCACCACACGGAGGGACGGCCGCCGGTGTCGTCGGCCGCGATGAGCAGACCACCGAGCATCGACATGTTCTTCAGGAAGTGGATCCGCTGCTGGGCCCGCTCGGTGGGGTCCTCGGCCTCCCAGAAACGGTGGGCCGCCAGGGTGGTGGGCACGAGCGTGGCCGCGATGGCCAGGGCCGCCGGCCGGGGCACACGTCCCATGCCGAGCAGGGCACCCGCCACCACCTGCACGGCCCCGTTCAGCCGTACCACCTGCTCGGTGCGGTCCGGCAGCGCGGAGACACGCTCGGCGACCGGGCGTACGACCGGCTCGGCGACCGGGGCCACCTCCTTCGGGTTGCGGACGGAGTTCAGGCCGCCGGCGACGAACATGGAGGCGAGCAAGGGGCGGCCGGCCAGACGGAGAAGACTCATGGACCCTCCTGGGACGTTCGGATGTCGGACAGGGACAACGCTGCGGGGGCCGGGTTCCCCGCCGGAGGCCGGCTCATTCGACGCCCCGGCGGCGGACACGGACGGCCGACGGCCGATCCGGTCGCCGCCGGGGCCGATCCGGTTCGGTTCCGGCAGACCGGGAACGCGTCCTGCCGAACGCCACGACCGGACGGACGGTGGACCCCATGACCGAGTACGAACGTTCCCGTACGATGCCGGCGCGGCCCGAGCAGATCTTCGACCAGGCGGCCCACGTGGACCAGCTCGACGAGTGGCTGCCGGGCACGCTGCACGTGCGCGCCGGCGACCCGCCGGCCGTCACAGTCCACGAGGACCGCCACGGCGAGGACACCCGCGCCCTGTTGCAGGCCCGGCCCGAGCAACTGCGCCTCGAATGGGGCACCCGCGACCAGGGCAGCTACGCCGGATGGCTCCAGGTCGCCGGCCTCGACAGCGGGGCCAGCGAGGTGACCGTGCACCTGTCGTTCTTCGACGCCGGCCACGATCCGGGCCGACAGGCCGTGCACGACGCCCTGGACAGCAGCCTGCGGCGGCTGGAGGAGCAGGTCCGGCTGCACGTCGACGACACGGCGGACTGACCGGCACCGTCCGCCCGGCGGTCGCCCGGACCGCCGGGCGCGAGGACGGGCGCGGGGCGCGGGCGTCGCGCGGACGGGCCCGGGCCGCGGGCCGGTCGCGAGAGGGATCCCAGGTCGCGGGACGGACCGCCGGTGACCGGCCCCGCCGTGCCGCTCACCGGCCGGGCGCGTCCGCTCGCTCGGCGGCGGGCCGCCGCTCGTCCCTCAGAGCCTGGTCCATGTAGCGCAGCCGGCGGATCTGGACGTGGCCGAACCAGGCGAGCCAGGCCAGGAAGACCCCGCTGAGCAGGGCTATGCCCACGCTCGCCCGCGGCTGGGCCGTGAGCGCCGTGCCGGCCACGACCATGGCGACGAGCACGAACAGCATCACCAGCGCGGCCCGCCGGTGACGGGTGCGGTGCAGCCGCTGCCCGACCAGCTCACGCATCGCCCGCCGTTCCTCGGGGGCCGACGGCACATCGCCCTTGCGCAGCTTGGCGTCCAGGGAGACGACGTCCGCGGACGAGCCCCCGATCGCACGCTTCTCCCGGGAACGGACGACTACCAGGACTATCACCCCGCCGATCGACGAGACGGCGAGCCGCAGCAGCACCGACCCCACCGAGCTGCCCGGAAAGAGCACCAGGACGACCGCGGCGGCGCACAGGACGGACAGCACGACCTGGAGCCACAGGTTCCTGGCCAGCAGTAAGTTGACCTTCTCCACGGATACCGCCTCCGGCTAGAGCCGCGTCCGGCGCCGGATCGCCGCGACCCGCAGGGCCAGCGCGACGGCCAACAGCACCCAGGCCACCGCGCAGTACGCCCACGCCGTCACGCCACGCGCGAGGCCCACGGCGCTCCACACCGCCCACAGGGCGAGCACCACACACAGGGCCGTCCAGGCGATGTCCGCGACGCGCGTGCGCAGTTGCCCGCGCTGCCTGGTCCCCGGTTCCAGTGTGCCGAGGCCGGTGCTTCCCGGCTCTTCCCTCACCGTCACGAGCCCTTCCCTTCCCTCGCACGTCTGTGGAACTCCCGTGTACCCGACGGGCTGTCCACCATGCGGACGCGGCCGCCGGCCCGCCCGGCCGACTGTCCGTCCGGGGCCGTTCGTTCGGGGCCGTCCGTTCGGGGTTTCCAAGATCTCGTAGGAGGTTTCTGTGAATTTCCGGGACGGTTGAACACCTGGGGACCGGCGTGCGTATGGGGCGGGGGATTTCCATGTTCGACCGGTCGACAGGCGCAGGAGTTACTTCCGTGGGACGCAACAGGCGCAGACGCCCGACAGGCGCACGACGTGCGACCTTTGCCGCAGTGGCACTCATGGTGGGTGGTGGTGGATTGGTAGGCGTCAATGTGTACGCGTCCGCCACCGAGGGAGGCGAGGGCGAGGGGCAGCCGGGTGCGCAGGCTCCGCGAGCCGCCACCATCGACTGCCCGGACGTCGGCGCCGAGTTGACGACCGTGCCGGACGAGGCGCGGGTGGACGTCGACAAGGAACTCGCCTTCCTGGACCAGCAGATCGCCGAGGCCTACCAGCGGCTCCAGGACCCGGCGACCGCCGCGCGGTTCAGCAGTGACGACGCGGTCGCCGAGGGGATCACCGATCCGCTGGGCGAGGAGCGCGCCGCGACGATCGAGCGGATCGCCGCCGCGATCGACCGTGTCGGGGACCGGCCGGAGGGGCTCGACACCCTCGCGCCCTGCACTCTGCGCAAGGCCGAGAACCAGGACGGCGGGGCGGACGGCGGTCAGGAGCAGGGCGACGACGCCGAGGGCGGGCAGGGCCAGGACGGCGGCCAGCAGGGCAACGGCGGTCAGGCCGGCAACGGTCCCGTCGCCGGCGACTACGCCGACATCACCACCGTCCAGCCCGCCGCGCAGGGCCCGCAGGCCCAAGGGGGCGGCTCCCGGGGCACCTTCGCCACCAGTTGCGGAGTGAACGAGAACGGCCTGTTCAACTCGGACAACGTGATCGTCGCCCCGGGCGTCTCCAACGGGGCCCACCACTTCCACGACTACGTCGGCAACCAGTCCAACGACGCCTTCGCGAGCGACGACGACCTGGCGAACGCCGAGACGAGTTGTGCGGACCAGGATGACAAGTCCTCTTACTTCTGGCCCGTGCTGCGGTTGCAGAACGGCACCCAGGAGCAGGACGCCGACGCCCCCGGCGGCGGTATCGAGGGCAACGCCGGTGAGATCGTCACCCCCAAGCAGGCCACCCTCACCTTCGTGGGCAACCCGCGCGGCAAGGTCACGGCCATGCCGCGGCTGCTGCGCATCATCACCGGCGACGCCAAGGCGTTCGTCAACGGAACCGCCAATGCCAACGCGTCCTGGAGCTGCACCGGGTTCGAGGACCGGCAGCTGAAGGACAAGTACCCGCTGTGCCCGCAGGGCAGTGACGTGGTGCGCACCTTCAAGTTCCAGAGCTGCTGGGACGGACGCAACATCGACAGCGCCAACCACCGTACCCACGTGGCGTTCGCGCAGGCGGACGGCTCCTGCCCGGCCGGCTTCCAGGCCATCCCGCAGCTGGTGCAGCGCATCGTCTACGACGTCGACGCGCCGAGCCTCCAGGACGGTGGCCGCACGACCCCGCTGTTCGCCGTGGACTCCTTCCCCGAGCAGCTGCACAAGCCCGTCACCGACCACGGCGACTTCATCAACGTCTTCGGTGAGGACCTGATGGCGGAGATGGTCGACTGCATCAACGACGGCCGCAACTGCGACGCGGGCGCGGGCGGTGGTGACGCCGGTGGTGACAACGGTGGTGACAACGGTGGTGACGCCGGTGGTGACAACGGTGGTGACGCCGGTGGTGACAACGGTGGTGACAACGGTTCCGGCGGAGGCGGGGACCAGGGCTCCGGCGGGGGCGAGGAGCCGACGGAGGAGCCCACCGAGGAGCCGACGCAGCAGCCGACGCCGCCCGCCTCGGACGCCCCGGACGAGGGGAACGGGAACGCCGAGCCCGGTGGCGCGGGCGACGAGGAGACCGCGCTGCCCCCGGCCGCAACGCCGGGCGCCGGCGCGCCGCAGGACGACTCGCCGGTCGAACCCGGCCGCGACGACCCCAAGGTCTACACCTCCCCCTCGACCGCCCCGACCGCGGACGCCGCGCCGACCGAGCCCGGCAACGAGGTCGAGGCCCAGGACATCGGCGAGGCGGTCACCGCGGGACCGACGGTCGGTGCCGTGGCGCAGCCTTCCGGCGGCGCGCGGACCGAACCGCAGGCGGTCGGCGGCAACCTCGCCGAGACCGGCACGCAGCTGTGGCCGGCCGCAGCCGGAGGAGTACTGCTGATCTGCGGTTTCGTACTGTTCATGCGCAGCAGGCGCGGATCCGCGTGAGTCGCTGACGGGGGCGGCGTTCACTCCCACGGATCAGTAGCCCGAGCCGTGGGAGCGGGTCGCGGTTCAGATGGATCCCGTGCACATATCCATCACCGCGGCCCTGAGCCGCTCCCGTCTCCTGGCGGCCGGCGCCCTGCTCGCCGCCTGTTCCGTCCACCTCCCCCCGCCCGCCGCCTCCGCGGCGGGCGAACCCACCACCCCCGCCCGCGGTTCCGCCTTCATGGGCATGGGCGTCCTCGCCCACGACGGCCGCGGCGGCGTCCCCGCCGCCACCCGGGCCACCCAGACCGAGGGCGTGGACGTCGCCAGCTACCAGGGTGACGTCGCCTGGCCGACCCTGTGGAACAGCGGGGTCCGCTGGGCCTACGCCAAGGCGACCGAGGGCACCTCCTACCGGAACCCCCGCTTCACGCAGCAGTACGGCGGCTCGTACGGCGTGGGCATGGTCCGCGGGGCGTACCACTTCGCGACCCCGGACACCGCCGGCGGCGCCGCCCAGGCCGACTACTTCGTCGACCACGGCGGTGGCTGGTCCAGGGACGGCAGGACGCTGCCCGGCGCCCTCGACATCGAGTGGAACCCGTACGGCGGCGCCTGCTACGGCAAGTCGCAGAGCGCGATGACCGCCTGGATCCGTGACTTCCTGGACCGCTACAAGGCGCGGACCGGACGGGACGCCGTCATCTACACGGCCACCAGCTGGTGGACCCAGTGCACCGGCGACTACGCCGGCTTCGCCTCCGCCAACCCGCTGTGGATCGCCCGCTACGCCTCGACCGCGGGCACGCTGCCGACCGGCTGGAACACGTACACGATGTGGCAGTACACCTCCACCGGCCCGACCGTCGGCGACCACGACAAGTTCAACGGGTCCACCGACAGGCTCCGGGCACTCGCCGATGGCTGAGCACACGACGCACGCGTTCGAGGAGCTGGTGGCGAAACAGCGTGCGGCGGACCAGGCGCACAACCGGGTCGAAGAACTGCGGCACTCGTTCGGCCCGCCCACGGAGCACCTGTGGACCCAGCAGCAGACCGCCACGTACGAGACCGCGTTGCGTGCCTGGCGCGACCTGGACCGTGACGCCCGGTCCACGCTGGCGGAGTACGCGAAGGAGCGGGGCCGCCCGCGGCAGGAGGTCCAGGCGGACGTGGAGGCGGCTGTGCGGCGACGGGAACCGGAGTAGCCCGGGGCCGCCGTCCCAGGCGCCGTCCTTGTTGCGGTATCGGCAACTTGGATTGCTCCGGCGGCCCGTCACGGCGGAGGCTTCCCGTGATGACCCGTCGTGTTCCGTGCAGGAGGCGCCATGCATCCCATCCGTCCGACCCGGGCCGCCGAGTTCTGGGAGGCCCGTTACCAGGGCGGTGGCCGTATCTGGAGCGGCCGCCCCAATCCGCTGCTCGTGCGTGAGGTGAGCGACCTCGCGCCGGGCAGCGCGCTCGACCTGGGCTGCGGTGAGGGGGCCGACGCGGTGTGGCTGGCCTCGCGCGGCTGGCGGGTCACGGGAGTCGACGTCTCCCGTACGGCCCTGGACCGCGCGGCCGGCCACGCCGCCGACGCCGGAGTCGGCGACCGCGTCGTGTGGGAGCGCCACGAACTGGGCGTGACGTTCCCCGAAGGGTCCTTCGACCTGGTCAGCGCCCAGTTCTTGCAGTCCCCGGTGCCGCTGGACCAGGACGGGGTGCTGGCGCGGGCGGCCGCCGCGGTGGCGCCGGGCGGCACCCTCCTCGTCGTCATGCACGCGGGATGGCCGTCGTGGCAGGAAGAGGCTCCCTTCGAAGCGGACTTCCCCACGCTCAAGGGCCTGCTGGCGGGCCTCGCGCTCCCGGACGCGGACTGGACCGTGCACACCCTCGAAACAGTGCGCAGGCCGAGCCTCTCCCCGGAGGGGACCGAGGGCCACCGCGACGACAACGTGTGGCGAATCCGGCGCGACGACAGCTGACGGACCGGCGCCCGGGGCGGCCCCCGAGGGCTTGGCGCCCGGACGGCCCGGTGTCTCAGCCCGCGTCCGACCAGTGACACCCGCGAGCCGGGCGCCCCACGACTCCCCAGGCCACGTGCCCTGATGGTGGTCTGGTGTCTCAGCTCGCGTACCGGCAGCCGCGCCAGGCGCCGGGCGCCCGGGGGTTACGGCGCCCGACGGCCCCGGCATCAACCCCGTTCGGCCATCGCCTCGGCGGTGATCTCGTGGGCCGCTTCCAGGGCTGCCGCGCGGTCGGTGGGGACGAGGCCGATCCGGGTGCGGCGGTCCAGGAGGTCGGACTCGTCGAGGGCTCCCTCGTGGCGTACCGCCCACAGCAGTTCGGCCCGGGTGACGGGGTGGCCCGGTGCCACGGGCTCGCGGAGGCGGGGATCGGTCGCGCCGAGGGCGTGGACGGCCGCGGCCTCGGTGCCGTACCGCGTGAGCAGGCGCCGGGGTGCGGGCACGCCGCCGAGGACGTGCGGTGCCGCGGCGCCGACGAGCGGGAGCGAGGCGGTGGGGGAGGGGCCGGCGTCGAGGCGGCGGGCGGCGACGGCGGCGTCGACGGCGTCCTCGGCCATCCGCCGGTAGGTGGTGAGCTTGCCGCCGACCACGGTGACCACACCGTCGGGTGAGGTCAGCACCGCGTGCCGGCGGGAGAGGTCGGCGGTCCGGGCCGCCGTACCGGAGTGCGCCGCGGTGTCCAGCAGCGGGCGCAGACCGGCGAACGTCCCGACGACGTCGGCGCGTCGCACGGGGACGTCCAGGACGGAGCCGAGGACGTCGAGCAGGAAGCCGATGTCCGTCTCGGGGGCCTCGGGCACGTCCGGGACGTCGCCCTCGACGGGTTCGTCGGTGAGCCCCACGTAGACCCGGCCGTCGCCCTGGGGCAGCACGAGGACGAAACGGCTGGTCTCCCCGGGGACGGGGATGTGCAGGCCCGTGGGGAGCGGGCCGAGGTGCTCCGCCCGCAGGACGAGGTGGGTGCCGCGCGACGGCCGTATCCGGATGCCGTCGACCAGGCCGCCCGCCCACACGCCGGCGGCGCTGATCACCGCGCGGGCGCGGATGTGGCCCTCCTGGCCGGTGAGTTCGTCGCGCACCCGGGCACCGGAACCGGTGAGTTCCAGGGCCCGTACACGGGTCAGGACACGGGCACCGTGCGCGGCGGCGGTGCGGGCGAGCGCGGTCACCAGCCGGGCGTCGTCGGTGAGGCGGCCGTCCCAGGACAGCAGGCCGCCGCGCAGGCCGCCGGAACGCAGCGCCGGAGCCAGCTGGCGGGTCTCCACCGCGGACAGCCGGCGCGGTGCGGGCAGGGTGGCCCGGGCCGTGCGGGCCGCCAGGCGCAGGGTGTCACCGGCCCGGAGACCCGCCCACGTCAGGGCGGCCCGGCCGTGCGGGACCAGCCCGGTCAGCGGCAGCACGAACGGCTGGGCGCGCACCAGGTGCGGCGCGGTGCGTTCCATCAGCACCCCGCGCTCGACCGCGCTCTCGTGCGCCACACCGAGCTGCCCGGACGCCAGGTAGCGCAGCCCGCCGTGGATGAGTTTGGAGCTCCAGCGGGAGGTGCCGAACGCCAGGTCGTGCGCGTCGACGGCGACCACGTCCAGGCCGCGGGCGGCGGCGTCCAGGGCGGCTCCCGCGCCGGTCGCGCCGAGGCCGACGACCAGGACGTCCACGACGGGTCCTTCGACCGTGGCGGCCAGTTCACGCGCGCGCCGGGCGGCGGACAGGGACGACGACCGGGACGGGGAGGATCCGGACGACGGCGATCGGGACGAGGACGACCGGGACGGGAACGACGGCGAGGCCGGAGGGCCGCTGCCCGGGCCACCGCTCGAGCCACCGCCCGGGCCACTGCTCGGGCTCATGGTGTGAGGGTCCTCTCCAGGACGGTCCGCAGTTCCCCGAGGAAGGCCGCGCCGGTCAGCTCGGCGTCGTCCTCGTCGGTCATGGTCCGCAGGGACAGGGTGAAGGACTGCACGATCAGCAGCACGGAGCGTGCCTGCCGCTCGACGTGGCCCGGGCGCACCGACCCGTCGGCGTGGCCGTCCCGCAGCGCCTCGGCGAGCAGCTCCAGCAGGGCGATCTGACTGGCGCCGCGCCGGTCCAGCACGTAGGGCAGGAGCAGTTCGGGATCGACGTCGACGATCTTGCGGAACAGGGGATGGGCGCGGAAGGCCTCCACCCCGGCCACCAGCCCGTCGACGATCAGCGTCCGCGCGTCCGTTCCGGGGCGCGGTTCGGGCATGGCCCGGGTGGCCACGCCGACCCACTCCCGGGTCATGAGATCGCCGACCAGGGTCCGGACGTCGGGCCAGCGGCGGTACAGGGTCATCCGGGAGACCCCGGCGCGGCGGGCCACGTCGGTCAGCGTGGTGCGGCGGACCCCGACGGCCAGGACGCAGTCGCGTACCGCGTCGAGGACCGCGTCGTGCGCGTTGTTGTGACGAATAGGCGTCATGTGTCACAGTGTAACGCGCCGCGACCCGGAGGGAACCCGCTCGGGACCGCCCGGACGGCCCGGACCCCAGGGACGGGCCCGTGCGACGGCAGTACTGGAATCGACCGACCGTGAGGACGACAGGCATGGACATGCTGTGGAGTGGCTGGGGCGACCCGGCGAGGGCCCAGCCGTTGCCGGACACGGTGGCCGGGCTGTTGCGCGACCTGCTCGGCGTCCAGCCGCGCGGCACGCGGCCGGTCACCCTCGCGGAGATCCCCGTCCCGCCCTCGTCGCTGCCCCCGGCCGCGCTGCGGTCCCTGTCGGCCGCCGTCGGCGGCGGGGAACACGTGCGCACCGACGCCGAGACCCGGATCCGGCACACCCGCGGCAAGTCCACCCCCGACCTGCTGCGGATACGGGACGGCGACGTCGACGACGTCCCGGCGGCGGTCGTCCTCCCGGCGGGCCACGACGAGGTGCTCGCGGTGCTGCGGACCTGTGCCCAGCACCACCTGGCCCTCGTCCCGTTCGGCGGCGGCACCTCCGTGGTCGGCGGCCTCACCCCCGGCCGGCGGAGCGCGTTCGTCGCCCTGGACCTGCGCCGCATGGACCGCCTGCTCGCCCTCGACCCGGTCTCCCGCACCGCCACCCTGCAGCCCGGCCTGCGCGCCCCGCAGGCCGAGGAACTCCTGGCCGCACACGGCTTCACCCTCGGCCACTTCCCCCAGTCCTACGAGTGGGCCACCATCGGCGGCTTCGCCGCCACCCGCTCCAGCGGACAGGCGTCCGCGGGGTACGGACGCTTCGACGAGATGGTTCTCGGACTCACCCTCGCCACCCCCGAAGGCACCCTGGACACGGGCCGCGCCCCGCGCTCGGCCGCCGGACCCGACCTGCGCCAGCTGATCCTCGGCTCCGAGGGAGCGTTCGGCGTCATCACCTCCGTGACCGTCCGGATCCGCCCCGTCCCGCAGTTCCGCCGCTACGAGGGCTGGCACTTCGCCTCCTTCGCGGACGGCACCGCCGCCCTGCGCCGGCTCGCCCAGGACGGGCCGCGCCCCACGGTCCTGCGGCTGTCCGACGAGACCGAGACCCTCGTCGGCCTCGCCCAGCCCGACGCCCTCGGGACCTCGCCCGCGCCGCGGCCCGACGGCCTCCCGTCGGCACGGGAGGCCGACGGCTCCTCATCCCCACCGCGGCCCGACGGCTGCACGGCCGTCGCCGGCTTCGAGGGCACGGAGGAGGACACCGCGTACCGCCGGGACCGGGCCGCCGAGATCCTGCGCGACTGCGGTGGAACTCCCCTCGGCGCGGAACCGGGACGGCGCTGGGCCCACGGCCGCTACACCACCCCCTATCTGCGCGACTCCCTCCTCGACGCCGGGGCCTTCGTGGAGACCCTGGAGACGGCGGCCTTCTGGTCCCGCGTCCCCGGCCTGTACGCGGCCGTCCGGGAAGCGCTCACCGCCACCCTCACCGAGGCGGGCACCCCGCCCCTGGTCATGTGCCACATCTCCCACGTCTACGAGAACGGCGCCTCGCTGTACTTCACCGTCGTCTCGGCCCAGGGCGACGAGCCCGTGGCCCACTGGACCCCCGCCAAGCACGCCGCGAACGACGCGATCCTCGCCGCGGGCGGCACCATCAGCCACCACCACGGCGTGGGCACCGACCACCGCGACTGGTACGTCCGGGAAGCCGGCGCCCTCGGTGCGGACGCCCTGCGCGCGGTCAAACGGCGCCTGGACCCGGCCGGGCTGCTCAACCCCGGGGTGCTGCTGCCCGCGGACTGACCCGCGGGCAGCCGGCGGAAACCCGCGCTCCGCCGGCGGACCGACCCGAGCCGGGCCTGGTGGACGGCCCCCACCGAGCGCGGGGGACCGACCTGCCTCCAGCGCGCCCTACGATCCCAGGGCCCGCACGCCCACGCCGCGAACCGGCCCCACGCCCACGCCGCGAACCGGCCCCACGCCCCTTCGCCCCGACAGCCCGCCCCTTCCCCACCTCCGCCCACCCCCGCTCCCGCTCCCATCACCGGCCCTCGACCCCGTCAGCCCCGGAGGCATCCGCATGCGACAGTTCACCGCCGTCGTCAACCCCACCGCGGGTGGCTCCGCCGGCGCCGCGGCCCTGCTCGCGGTGGCACGGCTGCTGCGGGAGGCGGGTGCCGGGCTGGACACCGAGTACAGCCGCAGCCTCGGCCACGCCCAGGACCTCGCCCGGCAGGCGGGGGAGCGGGGAAAGGCGGTCCTCGCCGTCGGCGGCGACGGGATCACCGGCCGGATCGGCGGAGCCCTCAGCGGCACCGGCGCCCTGTTCGGGATCGTCCCGGCCGGCCGCGGCAACGACTTCGCCCGGGCGCTGGGACTGCCCACCGACCCGGACGCCCTGGCCCGCATCCTGCTGCACCACGCGCCCCGTCCGGTGGACACCATCGAGGTGCGTTCCGCGTTCCACGACCACGTGGTCGTGCTCGGCAGCGTGTACGCCGGCGTCGACGCGGTGGCCAACCGCCACGCCAACCACGCGCGCCTCCTGCGCGGCACCGCCTCCTACTACGCGGGCGGCCTCCGGGCGGTCGCCACCTGGCGGCCGGCGCGCTACCGGGTCACCGTCGACGGGGAGGAACACCCGCACACCGGCTACACGGTGGTGGCCGCCAACTCCGGCTACTACGGCTCCGGCCGCCTCATCGCCCCCGACGCCCGCCTCGACGACGGCCTGCTGGACGTCGTGCTGATCCGCGAGGCACCGCGCCGGCTGTTCTTCGCCCTGATGAACGAGCTGCGGTCCGGTACCCACGTGCGCCGTCCCGAGGTACACGTCCTGCGGGGCAGGGAGATCCGTGTCGAGGCGGACCGCCCGGTGCCCTACGGCGCCGACGGCGAGGTCGACGCCGTCCTGCCCGTCACCGTGAAGGTACTGCCCGGGGCACTGCGCGTGCTGTGCTGAGCCCGCCGGCCGGCGTCCGTGCCGGGCTCCGAGTGTCTCCGCCGGCGACGGGCGCGACGGGCGGTGGACCGCACTGGAAGACGGCCCGGCCGGTGTCGTCCGCCCGGTCCGCGCGGTGCTCATCGACGTCACGCCCCACGTAACCTCTTCCTGTGCCCGCACCCCGCCCGCATCGCGTCGCCGTCCTGGTGCTCGAAGGTGCGAAGCCGCTCGACGTCGGCATTCCCGCTCAGGTGTTCACGACCCGCGCGAGCATGCCGTACGAGGTGCGGGTGTGCGGGGCGACACCCGGGCTCGTGACCGGCGGCGACGGCCTCGCGTACTCCGTCGCCCATGGTCTCGACGCGCTCGCCTGGGCCGACATCGTCTTCGTCCCCGGCTACCGGTTCCCGGACCGTGACGACCCGCCGCGGGCCGTCGTCGACGCCCTGATCGCCGCCCACGACCGGGGCGCGCGGCTCGCCGCCATCTCGACGGGCGCCTTCGCGCTCGCCGCCACGGGCCTGCTCGACGGCAGGCGTGCCACGACGCACTGGCACTACACGCGGGCACTCATGGCCAGACATCCGCTCGTCCAGGTCGACGAGAACGTGCTGTTCGTCGACGAGGGCAGCGTGCTCACCTCGGCCGGCGCCGCCTCCGGCATCGACCTGTGCCTGCACATCCTGCGCGGCGACCTCGGAGTGGCGGCGTCCAACCACGCGGCCCGGCGCCTGGTCGCCGCCCCCTACCGCAGCGGCGGCCAGGCCCAGTACGTGCCGCGCAGCGTCCCCGAGCCGCTCGGCGAGCGGTTCGCCGCCACCCGCGAGTGGGCGCTGCGCCGGCTCGGCGAGCCCCTCACCCTCGACCTACTGGCGCGGCAGGCGGGGGTCTCGCCGCGCACGTTCTCCCGCCGCTTCGTCGAGGAGACCGGCTGCACACCGATGCAGTGGGTGATGCGTGCCCGCGTCGACCTCGCCCGCGAACTGCTCGAACGGTCGCAGCGCGGTGTCGAACAGATCGCCGCCGACGTCGGGCTCGGCACCGGCGCGAACCTGCGCCTGCACTTCCAGCGCATCCTCGGCACCACACCGAGCGAGTACCGGCGCACCTTCACCCGGGGCGAGTGACCCGGGCCCGGCACCGCGTGGCGGGATCCTCGTGAACCGTGGCGATCCCGCCACTGTCAGCGGCGGGAGCCGCGGGCGAGCCTGGTGGCGAAGGGAAGGGACTCACTCATGACTCGTATCGCCATCAACGGATTCGGCCGCATCGGACGCACTGTGGTGCGGGCACTGCTGGAGCGCGGCAGCGCCCTCGAACTCGTCGCCGTCAACGACCTGACGGAGCCCGCCGCTCTCGCCCGGCTGCTCGCCTACGACAGCACGGCCGGCCGGCTCGGGCGCCCGGTGACCGTGGACGGGGACGCCCTCGTCGTCGACGGCCGTCGGATCACGGTGCTGGCCGAGCGCGAACCGGCGCGGCTGCCGTGGGCGGAACTCGGCGTCGACATCGTCCTGGAGGCCACCGGCCGCTTCACCTCGGCCGAGGCCGCCCGGGCCCACCTCGACGCGGGCGCGAAGAAGGTGCTCGTCGGCGCGCCGTCGGACGGCGCCGACGTCACGCTCGCGTTCGGGGTCAACACCGACGCCTACGACCCGGCCGTGCACACGGTCGTCTCGAACGCCTCCTGCACCACCAACGCGCTCGCGCCGCTGGCCAAGGTGCTGGACGACCTCGCCGGTATCGAACACGGCTTCATGACGACCGTGCACGCCTACACGCAGGAGCAGAACCTCCAGGACGGTCCGCACCGCGACGCCCGTCGCGCCCGGGCCGCCGGCGTCAACATCGTGCCGACCACGACCGGCGCCGCCAAGGCGATCGGCCTGGTGCTGCCGAACCTGGACGGCAAGCTGTCGGGCGACTCGATCCGCGTGCCGGTGCCGGTGGGCTCGATCGTCGAGCTCAACACGGCCGTCGCCCGTGACGTGACGCGCGACGACGTGCTGGCGGCCTACCGCGCCGCGGCGCAGGGGCCGCTCGCCGGCGTCCTCGAGTACTCGGACGACCCGCTCGTCTCCTCGGACATCGTGGGCAATCCCGCCTCGTCGATCTTCGACTCGGCCCTCACCCGCGTCGACGGCCGCCACGTCAAGGTCGTCGCCTGGTACGACAACGAGTGGGGCTTCTCCAACCGGGTGATCGACACGCTCGAGTTCCTCGCCACTCGCTGACCAGGCCGGGGCGGTGCCCCGTGACGGTCTCAGATGATCGTCTCGCCGTCGTGGGTCCCGCCCTGGCAGCGCACGGTGTACGAGTTCGCGCCCTGCCCGTCCGCCGTGACGATGATCATGCCGCCCCCCTGCACGCACTCCGCGGCGGAGATGTCGGCCGGTGCGTGCGCGGCACCGCGGACGGTGGGACCGGGGGCCGACGGCACGGCGGCGTGCGCGGAGCCGGCGGACAGCGCCGCCACGGTCAGCGCCGCGGCCAGGACAGGAGGCGACACGTTCATGAGGGTCTCCTTCTCGACTCCTGCGCACCGGTGCCGTACCGGCGTCACCAGCGCGACGGCCCGCCGCCACCGGCGGCGGGCCGCCGCGACTCAGCCGGTGAAGAACTCCGCCAGGGCGTCGGCCAGCGGCCCGGGAGCCTGCTCCGCCACGTGGTGCCCGGAGTCGATCCCGTGTCCGCGTACGTCGTCGGCCCAGTCGCGCCAGATGGCCACCGGATCGCCGTAGAGCTGCTCCAGGTCGTCCCGCAGCGACCACAGCACCAGGGCGGGGCACCGGATCCGGACGCCCGCGGCCCGGTCGGCCTCCTCGTCCCGCGCGTCGACGGTGAGGCCCGCGCGATAGTCCTCCAGCATGGCGCGCACCACGCGGGGATCGCGGGTGGCGGCGCGCCACTCGTCGTGGTTCTCCTGGCCCATCTCCCGCGGGTCACCCCGGTACCAGCTGTCGGGATCGGCGGTGATGACCCGTTCCGGGATCTCCGGCTGGGCGAAGAAGAACCAGTGCCACCACTGCGTGGCGAACCGCGCGTCGACGCGCGACAGGTGCTCCGTCAGCGGCAGGCCGTCCAGGAAGGCCACCCGTGACACGGCCTCGGGGTGGTCCAGGGTCAGGCGCAGGGCGACCGGGGCACCCCGGTCGTGTCCGGCCACCCCGAACCGGTCGTGTCCGAGTGCCCGCATCACCCGCGCCATGTCCCCGGCGACGGCGCGCTTGGAGTGGGCGGTGTGGTCCGGGGTGGGCTCGGGCCCGCGCGAGCGGCCGTATCCCCGCAGGTCCGGGCAGACGACCGTGAAGCCGCGCGCGACCAGCCGCGGCGCGACCCGATGCCAGGTCGCCGAGGTGCGGGGGTGACCGTGCAGCAACAGGAGCGGCGGGCCCTGTCCGCCGTACCGCACGAAGATCGAGGCCTCGCCGACATCGATCGTCGTGGCACGGAAGCCGTCGAACATCATCCCGTCGCCTCCTGCTCGCTCATGGGCCGCCCGGGGCCCGTGGGCCGGAAAGGTACGGCTTCCGGCTTCCCGGGAAGGGAAGCGGAATTCGTCGCCCGGTTTGGAAATCGCGCACACGGTTACCCGCCGTGGTGACACCGGAGTCGACTACGACTTGGAGTGATGGAGCGTGGCCGGAGACCAGAAGGCCAAGGCGAAGAAGGAACAGGCCAAGGGAAAGGCCAAGGAGGCGATCGGCCGCACGGTGGGCAACGAGCGGATGGAAGCCGAGGGCCGCGCCGCGCAGTCGAAGGGCGACGCGCGTCAGGCCAAGGAGAAGGCGAAGGACACCTTCAAGCACTGAGCGTTCATCAGGCACCGAGCGTCACACTGAGAAAGCTCTGACGGGACCCCGTCCATCGGACGGGGTCCCGTTGTTCTGTGTCCTCCGCCGGGTTCTGTGTCATCCGGTGACAAACGGCGATCCGGAGAGCTGAATTCCTGTGAGCACCGCCTGAGCGGACGGCGCCCCGCGCCCTACCGTCCCGCTATGAAGACGAGTCGCAGCAGAAAGAGAACGTGGCGAAGCGGCGCGACGGCGGTGCTGCTGACCGCGGGGGCGCTGACAGCCGTCACCCCGGGAGCTCAGGCACAGGACGTGCGGACCGAGACACCGGTGCGCACGACGGCGCCGGCCGACGGCGTGACCGAATCGATGGTGCGGGTGAAGGTGCCGCTGCCGACGTCCTTCGGGGCCCGTCCGGCGGCGTGCGACTGGCTGTCGTACCTGCGCTACCGCTCCGCCGACGGCCCGGCCGCCTCGGCCGACGCGGACAGGATCCTCGTCGCCCAGCCGGGCATCCTGGAGGGCGCCGGGGCCTTCGACAGTGTCGCTCGCAGCACCGTGGCCCGGGCCGCCGAGCAGGGCAGTCACATCGAGTTCTGGGCCCTGGACCGGCGGTCCAACTGTCTGGAGGACCGCACCGGCATCGCCTCCGGCGACCAGCACACCGCCGTCGACTACTACTACCGCGGCAAGCAGGTCGCCGGCCGCACCTTCGCCGGATACGTCGGCAACGACCGGCTGGGCTGGATGGCGAGGCTCGGCATCGAACAGACCGTCCGCGACGAGTACGACCTGCTCGCCGCCGAACTCCCCGACCCGTCCCTGCGCAAGGACAAGGTCCTGTGCGGCGGCCACTCGCTGGGCGGAGTGATCACCGGGTACTTCGCGGCCGCAGACTTCGACGGCGACCGGGCCACCACCGCGGACGCCGGGTACAACCAGTGCGCCGGCTACTTCGCCCTCGACACCACCGTCTCGACCTCCCTGGGTGACCTCAGCGGCAGCATCCCGGACGACACCAACCTGCCCGACATCGGCCTCGGACACGGCGCGGTGCAGGCGGGCCTCGACAGCGGTCTGCTGCCCCGCTCCCTGTCGGCGCCGGTGCTGCTCAACCCGGAGACCATGACCGTCCTCGCCATCGCGGGCCTGGGCGCGGTCCAGGCCCCCGGCGCCGAGGCCGACCTGCCCCGCTACCTGCCCGCCAACGCCAACATCCGGACCACCAACCGTTTCCTGTTCTCCAGGGACGCCGCGACCTTCCTCAGCGGCACACCCGCGCTGGAGGACTTCCGGCTCACCAACGAGGCGCTCCTGGGCACCTTCATGGACGACCACTCCGTCCCGCTGGCCTTCCTGCAGAGCAGCGTGGGCTTCTTCGACGGCGGCCCGGTCGCCGACAAGAACTTCCCCGCCGCCAACGGCGGCGACGACCGGCCAGGCCTGTTCGGCACCGAGTACAAGGCCATCCCCGCCCAGCCGAACGGTCCGCTGTACACCTGGCGCAACTACGACCGGGTCGGCGACCCCGACGACCCCGGACACCGTTCCGCCGACGGCACGCCGTTCACCTCGGCCGCCAAGGAGGTCACCGACATCCAGGAGCTGGCCCGCAGCATGGCCGAGCAGCCACTGGACTTCACCGAGCAGTACTTCCCGACCAAGCTGGTCACCGACATCCAGCTGTCGACGTCACCGCAGGTGAAGCGGCTGGTGGTGCACCCCGAGGGGCTCACCGCCAACCCGACGCTCACCGTGCTGGCGGGCGACGGACTGCTGGCGGGCCGCGTCCCGGCCGATCTGGACCCGGTCGTCGCCGAGGGCTACCAGCATCTCGACGTCCTGACCGCCGCGCCCGTCCAGAACAACGGGCGGCCCGAGCCCGTCTCCCACAACCTCGCGCGGTTCGCCCGCTCGCCCGAGTAGGAGTCCCCGCAGGGTTCCGCACGTTCCCGCACACACGGTGGGCCCGGGAGGTGATCGTCACCTCCCGGGCCCACCGGCTTGTGCGGCTCCTCGACGGCTCAGACCCTGCCGGCGGCGAACGTGGCCGCCTCCGCGGCGTTGTCGCGGTAGCTCAGGTGGGCCCCCGTGTCACCCCCGCCGCCCTCGCAGACGGGGTCGCCGTCCGCGCAGATGTCGAGTGTGCGGCTCTGGTAGACGCCGGTGACGCTCTTGCCGAGCGCCCGGATCGGGTTGCCGAACAGCAGCACGGCGGCGACCTTCGGCTCCACCGCGGCGGGGAGGGTGGCGACGATCGGGCTGCCGACCACCGCCCCCGCGCTGCTGATGCCGATCGAGTTGTCCACGACGTTCGCGCCCTGCGAATACCCCACCAGAATGAAGCGCTGGTTCGGGCATTGTGCCGCCTGGCTCGTGACGTGGTTGACGAGATCCCGGTTGCCCTGCGCGGCCGACGTCAGGGAAAGGTTCGCCGGATAGTCCACGCGATAGCTGGACAGGGTTTTGCCGGTGATTTTCTTCCGGAGTTCGGAATACACCGGGTCGCCGACGATGAAGCCGAGTGTGCCCGGCTCGAAGGTGCCGCGCGCCGAGACGACCTCGACGTCGGTGCAGGGAGCGGCTGTTGCGGTGGGGGCCGAGACAGTCGCCAGTCCGGCCCCGCCGGCCAGTGAAAGCGCGGCGAGGCACAAGCGGATACGCATGGGGAATCCTCCGCGTGCGGGGCGCGTGATGCGCCTGCTAAGTGGAACGGTCCCGACCGTATTCGCTTGCCTGGCGGAATGTTATGCAGTGGATTATGGAATTGCCGCGGCTTTTTGTGCTCCCGTGAGCATCGTCCTCGAAAGTTATTTCATCGGCTGTCCGGCACCTGCTCCCGCAATGCCTCGGCACGCAATGCCAGCACGAGGTCCAGGCGGGTGTCCGGCTCGTGCAGGGCGTCACCGAACAGCTTCTCCAGCTGCCGCAGGCGGTAGCGGACCGTCTGCGGGTGCACGTGCAGACGTGCGGCGACGTCCGGGACGTTGCTGCCGCTGAGCAGCCAGGCCAGCAGGGTCTCCGCGAGCCGGGGACGCTGCCCCGCCGACACGGAGTCGAGGGGGCCGAGGACCCGCGCCCGCAACTGCGCCAGCAGCGGCTCGTCGCCGTGCAGCAGCAGCGTCGACAGGTGGTCGGCGCAGTGCACCACGCCCTGCCGGGGAAGGATCCCCCGGCCCATCAGCCCCAGCGCCCGGGTGGCCCAGTGCAGCGACCGGGCCGCCTCGGTGAGCGGCACCGTCGGGCCGATCGCGGCCGGCCGGCCCCGCAGCGCGAGGGCGAACGCCCGGCCGAACCGGCCGGAGCCGTCCGGATCGGGGACCAGCATGCGCGGCGGCCGGGACGCCATGTCCACCAGCGCGCCCGCCGCGGCCAGCGGCCGGTCCTCCTCGCGCTGCTCCTGGCCGGCCGCGAGGGCGACCACGGCCACCTGCCGCGGCACCGACCAGCGGGCACCGTGCGCCAGATCGTGCACGGCTTCCAGGGACACCGGCCCCTCGCCCAGCAGCAGGTCCAGCAGACGCCGGCGCCGCCGTTCCAGCTCGTCCGTGCTGCGCAGCCGGGCCTCCGCGTAACCGGCCGCCGCCGCCTCCGCGACCTCGTGCACGGTCCGGAAGGCCAGCTCGCCGAGCGCGGTCACGGCCGCCGAGTCCAGCCCGAGCGTCTCGGCCGTACGGCCCATCAGCCGCCAGGCGTGCAGGCCGCCGACCCGCAGCGCCGACTGCAACGCGTCCAGGCTGCGGCCTTCCAGGGCCTCACCGCGGCCCAGTTCGTAGTACGTCGCGGCGATGGCGTCGCCCCGGCCGCGCGGGTCGGCGATGTGGTCGACGAACAGGGTCAGCGCCTGCACCACGCCGGCTCTGATGTTCTCCCGGTAGGTCCCGTCGGCCGGTCGCGCGTACTCGGGTACCTGCCGGCGGACCTCCTCCTCCACCTCGTCGGCGACCGTCGCCAGTTGGTCGCGCAGCAGTTTGGCCAGTTCGGGCGGTACCGGTGCGGCTTCTGGGCCGGCCAGGCCGCCGTGCGGGGCGGGAAAAGCCATCGCGGACACTCCTTTCACCCGGAAGCGACTCACCCGCGGGTTGTTTCCCGTGAGGCGAGTGGGACGTCCCGTGTTGGACGGACGTCCCCTGCGCTCCGTTCCGTGCCCCCATGGCTCCGACATCACTCGGGCAGCCCCAGCGCACGGGCGAGCATCGGCCACGATGCCGTGAACTCCCGCTTCCAGAAAGGCCAGTCGTGGCCTCCCCCGGAGTAGAGGTGCGTGGTCACCGGAATGCCCAGGCGGGCCAGCGCGGCGGTGAACAGGTGCGCGGAGGGCCACAGCGCGCTCTCCAGCGCCTCGGGCAGCAGATCACCGCTGCCGCCCGCGAGGCCGCTGCCGCTGGAGACGTACAGGGCGGTGCCCCGCAGCCCCGCGGCGCGGGCGCGCGGGTTGAAGTCGCGCCAGGTGAGGAGGTTCAACACCGGGTTGCCCCACAGGGCGCGGGGCGACAGGTTCTCCCGGGCCACGATGGCGTCCACGATCAGGGGGACACCGGGCGCGGTGGTGTCGAGGATGCCGCTGTAGGAGGCCGCGGCGGCGAACACACCGGGGTGCCGGGCGGCGTGCGCCATCGCCCCGTAGCCGCCGGTCGAGACCCCGGCGACGGCCCGGGTGCCGGAGGCCCGGTAGTCGCGGCGCAGCAGCGCGTGGACCTCCGTCAGCTGGAACGTCTCGTAGTCGGGTCCGTCGCGCCAGGCGGTCGGGATCCCGGTGGGCCCGCCGTCCGGCATCGCCACGATCAGGTCGCGGCCCTCGGTGAACGCCTCGATGCCGGTCTCCCGCGTCCAGGACGTGTAGTCGTCGTGGGCGCCGTGCAGCAGGTACAGCACGGGATACGTCCGGCCCGGCCGCGTGCCGAACCCCGACGGCAGGATGAGCCGCACGGGCGCGCTGCGGCCGAGCGCGGCGGAGGGCACGGACACGTCCAGGGTGCGCGGCCCGAGCCGGGTCGCGGCCCGGGCGCTGCCGGTGGCGGCCCCGGCTCCGAACAGGGCGGCCAGACCGGCGGCGGCCGCCGCCTTGGTGACGGCACGCCGGGAGACGGGAGTGGGGCGGTGGTACATGGCGGCTCCTAGGGGGTTCCTGCTCGGACTCGCTGGTGCGGCCGGGCCGTTCGCGGTCCGCGTCAGCGGGCCGGTCCGGCGAGCGCCCGGCGCAGATGTACGGCGATCTCGTCGACGTGCGGCGGATCGAGCAGCGACAGATGGTGTCCGCGCACCGGGACGACCTCCAGCCGCGGGCACACCTCGTCCCAGCCCAGCGCCTCGTCGTCGCGCTCGTACGCCGGGTCGCGCACGGTGTGCGGCGCGGGCTCGCCCGCCCGGTACAGGATCACCCGGCCGTCGTGGCGGCCCGGCCGGTGGGCCTCACCGGTCCGCAGGTCGAGGTAGGAGGCCCGCTGGTGCTCCAGCGCGGCGGGCGGCACGTCGACGGCCTCGCGCACGGCCCGCAGCACGGCGTCGATGCGCTCACCGTCGTCGTCCAGGGCCACCAGCTCGTCGTACGGCAGGTCCAGGCGGGCACCGTAGGCGTCGGCGACGTGCCGGGCGAAGCCCGTGAGGTGGGCGCGGATCCGGTCGTCCGGTGTGCGGCCGGGCTGGGGGAGGGGGCGTACGGAGTCGATGAGGACCACCAGGTCGACGGTCCGCCCGGCGGCCGTCAGCTGCCGCGCGGTCTCCTGGGCGACGAAGCCGCCGAAGGACCAGCCGCCCAGCAGACAGGGCCCGTCGGGATGGATCGCGGTGATGGCCTCGGCGCAGCGACGGGCCTTCTCCGTCACCGTGCGCGCCTCCTCCATCCGCTCCAGCCCGTACACCGGTCGGTCGTCCCCGAGTCGTTCGGCGAGGCGCCGGTAGACGTCGGTGGAGCCGCCGGCGGCGTGGAAGAGGAAGAGCGGGGGGCGCGAGCCGGTGGCGCGCAGCACCCGCACCGGGGAGTCCTCCTCCGTGGTCCGGGCCGGCAGCGCCTGCCCGATGCGGTCGGCCGCCTCGTCGACGGTCGCGGCGGCCAGCAGGTCCCGCAGCGGCAGCTCGATGCCGAACTCGCGCTCCACGGCCGTGCGGATCCGGACGGCCATGAGCGAGTCCAGGCCGAGGTCCGCCCACGCCGTGGCGGGCGTGATCCGGGCCGGCGTGTGCCCGGTGACGGCGGCGATGTGGTGCGTCAGCCGGGCCAGGACGGAGCCGGGCCGTGCCGCGGCCGTCTCCGGGCGGGGCGCGGGAGCGGGTGCGGCCGCCGGCCCGGCGGGGCGGTCGCGGCCCCCGTCGGTCCACCAGTGCCGCGTGTGCCGCCAGCGCGGCGCGGGCACGTCGACCACCCGGCCGGCCGGGAGCGGCAGGCGCAGGCCCGCCGTGTACAGGGTGGCGAGCTGGGTCACGAACGTGGCGGAGTCGTCCGCGTCCCGGCGCAGGGTGTGGACGACGAGCGCGTCCGGGACGGAGTCGGTGACCGCCCGGGTGAGCACCGGGTGGGGCGAGATCTCGACGAAGGCGGTGTGCCCGTCCGCCGCCGCCGCCGCGACCGCGCGGTCCAGGCGCACCGGCCGCCGCAGGTTGGCGGCCCAGTGGGCGGTGTCGAAGACGCACTCCCCGCGCGGGTCGTCCAGGACGGTGGAGTAGACGGGAACCCGCGGTGGACGGCCCCGCAGCCCGGCCAGCGCCTCGGTCAGCTCCGGCAGCAGCGGGTCCACCTGCGGCGAGTGCCCGGCGCCGACCACCCGCATGGCCCGGGCGGCCCGCCCCCGCTCCTCCAGCCGCCGTACGAGCCGGGTCACCTCCGGCTCCTCACCGGTGACGACCTTGTGCCGGGGCGAGGAGTGCACGGCGACGTGCACCCCGGGGAAGTCGCGTCGCAGTTCGTCCAGTTCGGTGTCCTCCAGGTCGACCACGGCCATCGCGCCGCCGCTCAGCCCGCTGAGCAGCCGGGCCCGTACGGCGACCACCCGGGCCGCGTCCGGCACGTCCAGGGCGCCCGCGCACACGGCGGCGGCCACCTCGCCCATGGAGTGCCCGATCACCGCCGCCGGTTCGGCCCCACGGGACCGCCACAGCTCGGCGAGCGCCACCTGGACGCCGAACAGCACGGGCTGGGCGACCTCCAGGCGGTCCAGGCCGCCGCCGGACGCCAGGTGGTCGTACAGCGACAGCCCGCACTCGGCGGCCAGCTGCGGATCGAGCTTCTCCACGGCGGCGGCGAACGCGGGCTCCTCGGCCAGCAGCCGTCTGCCCATGCCGGCCCACTGACCGCCGTACCCGGAGAACACCCACACCGGGCCGCGTCCGATCCGGTCGCCCTCGCCCTCGACGACCCGCGGGTGGATCCGCTGCCCGGCCAACGCGTCCAGCGCGTCGGCGAGTTCGTCGCGGTCGCGGGCCGTGACGGCGGCCCGTACCCGCCCGCGGCCGGTGCGCCCGGCGAGGGTGCGCGCCACGTCGGCCGGGCGAGCGGTGCGGCCCCTGCCCGTGCGCAGCCAGTCGCCGATCCGGGCCGCGGTGTCGCGGACGCGTTCGGCGTCGACGTCGGACAGCGGGAACAGATGGGCGGCGGGCTCCCCGCCCCCGTCGGGCAGCGGGCTTCCCGGCTGCCATTCCTCCAGGACCGCGTGGGCGTTGGTGCCGCCGAACCCGAAGCCGGACACCCCGGCGGTGGCCGTGCCGCCGTAGCGGGGCCACGGTTCGGCCTCCGTCACCACCCGCAGCCGTGCCTCGCCCAGCGCGCTGCCGTCCGCGCAGTGCAGGGAGGGCGGAAGGCGGTCGTGGTGGAGGGCGAGGACGGTCTTCACCAGGCCGGCGATGCCCGCGGCCGACTCCAGATGGCCGAGGTTGCCCTTCACGGAGCCGAGCAGCAGCGGCTGGTCCGGGTCGCGGTCCCGGCCGAGCACGGCGTCGAGCGCGCCCGCCTCGATCGGGTCGCCGAGCGGGGTGCCGGTGCCGTGGGCCTCCACGTAGTCGACGGCCTCCGGAGCGAGGCCGGCCCGTGTGTACGCGGTGCTCAGCACCGCACGCTGGGCGGCCGGGTTGGGGGCCATGAGGCCGCCCGAACGGCCGTCGGAGTTGACGGCGGTCGCCCGGACGACCGCGAGCACGCGGTCGCCGTCCCGCTCGGCGTCCGACAGCCGCTTCAGCACCACGGCCGCGCAGCCCTCGCCGCGGCCGATGCCGTCGGCCGTCGCCGAGAACGGCTTGCACCGCCCGTCCGGCGCGAGCGCCCCCGCCCGCTGGAACGCCATGGTGACGGTGGGGGAGAGCAGCACGTTGACCCCGGCGGCGATCGCCGTGTCGCTCTCGCCGGTGCGCAGGCTGACGCAGGCGTGGTGCACGGCGACCAGCGAGGAGGAGCAGGCGGTGTCCACGGCCATGCTCGGCCCGCGCGTGTCCAGGACGTACGCCAGTCGGCCGGCGGCCACGCTGAGGGCCGCCCCGGCCGGGGCCCAGGGGTCCACGGTGGCCGGGTCGGCGCCGGTCAGCTGCCCGTACTCGGGCGCGGAGATCCCGACGAAGACGCCGGTGGCGGTGCCGGCGAGGGAGGCCGCCGGGACGGCGGCGTGCGCGAGGGCCTCGTGCACGACCTCCAGGAGGATCCGCTGCTGCGGATCCATCACGGCGGCCTCGCGCGGGGTGATGTGGAAGAAGTCCGCGTCGAATCCGGCGACGTCGTCGAGATAGCCGCCGTAGGCGGGCGCGCCGGCCGGCGGGAACGCGGTGAAGTCCCGCCACCTGTCCTCGGGCACCCGCCGGATCGCGTCGCCGCCCTCGCCCAGCAGCCGCCAGAAGTCGTCCGGGCCGTGCACTCCGCCCGGCAGCCGGCAGCCGACCCCGATCACCGCGACGGGCTCCCCGGGCGGCACGTCGACGACCGGACGCGGCGGACGGCTCTCCGCCGCCGGACCGCCCTCCTCCGTCACCGCGCACAGACGTGCCACCAGGGCGTCGCCGGTCGGCGTCTCCCACAGCAGCGTCGACGGCAGTTCGCGGCCCAGAGCCCGCGACAGCTCCCCGGCCAGGGCGACCGCGTCCCGCGAGGCCATGCCGAGGTCGGCGAGCGGCCGGTCCATCGGGACGGAGCCGACGGGCATGTCGTTCCAGGCGGCCACCCGCTCGGCGATCAGACGGCGCAGCGCGGCCTCACCGACGGTGCTCATCCCGCGACCTCCGACGCCCCGGCGGCCGCACTGTAGGCGCCCTCCAGGTACCGGGCCCGGGTCAGCGCCCGGGACACCTTGCCGCTGGACGTACGCGGCACGGTCCCCGGGGGCACCAGCACCACGTCGGCGAGCCGCAGCCCGTGCCGGGAGGAGACGGCCCCGCGTACCGCCCGCACCAGCGCCGGTACGTCGAGTTCGGCCAGGCTGGTGGACCGTCCGTGCTCGGCCACGACCACGACCCGCTCGCCGGCCGGGCCCGGCACGGAGAACGCGGCGAGCCGGTCGCGGCGCACCGCCGGGTGCGTGTCCTGGACCGTGCCCTCGACGTCCTGCGGGTAGTGGTTGCGCCCGTCGACGACGATGAGGTCCTTCAGCCGCCCGGTGACGACCAGCTGCCCGTCCAGCACGGTCCCCAGGTCGCCCGTGCGCAGCCACCCGCCGTGGCCGTCCGTGGCGGCGGAGCCGTCCGTGGCGGTCCCAGCGGTCCCAGCGGTCCCGGCGGTCCCGGCGCGGAAGACGCGCCGGGTGTCGGCCTCCCGGTTCCAGTAGCCGCGGCCGACGTTGGGACCCTGCACCCGGATCTCCCCGATCTCCCCCTCGGACAGCACGGCACCGGTCGCCGGGTCGGTGACGCGCAGGAGCTGGCCCGCGGGGGCGCCGCAGCCGGCCAGCAGCACCGCCCGGGGGTCGTCGGGCCGGGCGGGCAGCGCCTTGCCCGCGGCCAGGGCGTCCCGGTCGAGCGCGAACCGGCGGAGCGGCTCACCGGGCCGGGCGGCACTGACGAACACGGTGGCCTCGGCGAGCCCGTACGACGGGCAGTGGGTCTCCGGCGCGAGCCCCTGCTCGGCGAAGGCCTCGTGGAACCGGTCGGCGGTGCCGGGGCGGACCGGCTCGCTGCCGTTGATCAGCGCGGCGACGCCGTCGAGGCGCAGATCCGCCTTCTGCTCGGCGGTGACGGCGGAGGAGCAGTAGTCGTAGGCGAAGTTGGGCGCGGCACTGAGCGCGCGCGGATGCGCGGCGAGCAGCCGCAGCCAGCGCACCGGCTGGTGCAGGAACGCGGCCGGGTCCATGAGCACCGACAGTGTCCCGCGCACGACGGGGGCGGCGATGCTGAGCACCAGCCCCATGTCGTGGTAGAGCGGCAGCCAGCCCACACAGGTCACCGGGTGCGCGTCGGCGCCGTAGGCCGACAGCGCCTGCCGGGCGTTGGCGACGACGTTGCCGTGGGTGATCTCGACGCCGGCCGGGGCCCGCGTCGAACCGGAGGTGTACTGGAGGTAGGCGGTCGCCCGCTCGTCCACCGGTACCGGCTGCCAGGTGTCGGCGGCGGAGTCGGGGACGTCGTCCGCGGCGACGACCCGTACCGTGTCGCGGTCGCAGAAGTCCCGGACCTCCGCCCGGGCGCGGCTCGTGGTCACCACGACCGTCGGCGCCGCGTCGGCCAGCACGCCCGCCAGCCGGTCGGCGTGCCCGGGTAGGCTCGGCGGATACAGCGGTACGGCGACCAGGCCGGCCGCCAGCGTCGCCAGGAACCCGGTGACGTACTCCGTGCCCTGCGGGCACAACAGCGCGACCCGCGCGCCCGGTTCGGCCTCCTCGGCGAGCCGGGCGGCCAGCGCCCGTACGCGCACGTCCAGGCGCCGCCAGGTCAGGGTGCGGTGCACGCCGCGCGAGTGCGGGGCGGGGTGGTCGACGTAGGTGAACGCCCGGCGGTCGGGGGTGGTCCCGGCCCAGTGCCGCACGAGGTCCGGCAGGGTCCGGCACGGGGGCGCGAGCGGGGGACGGCGGCTGTCCATGGGGGGAGGGGCTCCTCAGGTCGCGGGGAGGTGGCTTGCGGGGGGCGCGGGTCGGGGGCGGTCCGGTGGGGGCCGGGCGGGTCAGAGCGGGATGTTGCCGTGCCGCCGCTGCGGCATCGGGGCGCGTTTGCCGTGCAGGGAGCGCAGGGCGCGGCAGATCTGGTCACGGGTCTCGCGGGGGGCGATGACGGCGTCCACGTAGCCACGTTCGGCGGCGAGGTAGGGGGTGCCGTAGGTGCTCTCGTAGCCGGCCACGAGCCGTGCCCGCAGTGCCTCGGGGTCGGCGGCGGCGGCCAGTTCGCGCCGGTGCAGCAGGCTCACGGCGCCCTCGGCGCCCATGACGGCGATCCGGGCGGTGGGCCAGGCGAGGTTGACGTCGGCGCCCAGGTGCTTGGAGCCCATCACGGCGTACCCGCCGCCGTAGGCCTTGCGCACCACCACGGTGACCTTGGGCACGGTCGCCTCGGCGTACGCGTACAGCAGTTTGGCGCCGCGGCGGATGATGCCGCCGTGCTCCTGACGGACCCCGGAGAGGTAGCCGGGGACGTCGGCGAAGGTCAGCAGCGGGATGCCGAACGCGTCGCAGAACCGCACGAACCGCGCGGCCTTCTCGGAGGCGTCGATGTCGAGGACCCCGGCGGAGTGCAGCGGCTGGCTGGCGACGACGCCGACCGAGCGGCCCTCGACCCGGGCCAGGGCACAGATGATGTTCGGTGCGAACAGCTCCTGCACGTCGAGGAGTTCGCCGTCGTCGACGACCGCCCGCAGCACGTCCCGCATGTCGTACGCCTGCCCGAGCCGGTCGGGGACGACCTCGTCGAGCGGCACGGCGTCGTCGGCGGGCAGCGCGGGCGCGTACTCCGGAGGCCGCTCCAGGTTGTTGGCCGGCAGGTAGGACAGCAGGTCGCGGACGGTGTCGAGGGCCTCCTCCTCGTCGGCGGCGAGGAAGTGGGCGTTGCCGTTGACGGAGTTGCTGGTGTGCGCGCCGCCCAGTTCCTCGGCGGTGGTGCGTTCGCCGGTGACCGTCTCGATCACGTCGGGGCCGGTGACGAACATGTGCGAGGCGCCGTCCACCATCACCGTGAAGTCGGTGATCGCCGGCGAGTAGGCGGCCCCGCCCGCGCACGGGCCCAGCACCACCGAGATCTGCGGGATCACCCCGGACGCCTGCACGTTGCGGCGGACCAGTTCGGCGTACAGGGCGAGCGAGGTGACGCCCTCCTGGATGCGCGCGCCGCCGCCGTCGTTGAGCCCGATCACCGGGCAGCCGGTCTTGAGGGCGAGGTCCATGAGGGCGAGGGTCTTCTCGCCGAACGCCTCGCCCATGCTGCCGCCGAAGACGGTGGAGTCCTGCGCGAACACGCAGACGGGGCGGCCGTCGACGGTGCCGGTCCCGGTGACCACCCCGTCGCCGTAGGGCCGGCGGGCCCCGTCCCCGGCGAAGCGGGCCCGGACGAACAGTCCCGTCTCGGTGAACGTGCCGGGGTCCAGCAGCCGTTCGATCCGCTCCCGGGCGCTGAACTCCCCCCGTCTTCTCGGCCCGCCCGGGGCCACCGCTCCCGCCCGGCGCCGTTCCAGGTCGGCGATCCGGTCGGCGGTGCGGTCGGGTACTGACTGCGCGGTCTGTCGTGCCTCGGACGTTGTCGCCTCAGTCGTCACAAGCACCTCCGGAATCGCCTTCGAATATGGCAGCGACAGAGGGGAGGACCGGGCGGATCGGGGTGGCGTTTGCCGGAGGTGAGTGCGCGGAGCCACTGGTGTGTCACAGCGTGACAAGGGACGGGAAACTCTGATACGCCATGATCATGACAACGATCGGCGGGGGCCGGTGCTTGGGCGCCGCCCCGTCCTGGCGGCACGCGACGGCCGCCCGCCCGCCTGGGTAGGCCGATCCGCGAATCATGAGTACGCGTACTCATGAATGATCCACCGGCTTCCCGCAGGCTGGTCCCACAAGCCACTCAGGGGGAGTCAACTGTGCGTGACAACGAGCGAGTTCACCGGATGTCCGCCGCGATGCGGCCCGTATGGGCCCTGGCGCTGGCCGCCGCGAGCGCCGCGCTGCTGGTCGGCTGCTCGACCGAGGACGCGAGCTGCGGAGGCGGAGAGTACCCGGTCCTGGCGGTGGGCAGCACCGGCAGCGCGTGCGTGTCCGACGGCGAGGAGCCGCCCAAGGGGTACGTCCGCTACCCCGAGGGCAAGGTCCCCGAGCACGTCGGCGACAAGTGGGACACCTACTGGAACACCCACACCGTCGACGAGAACGGCAAGATCATCAAGGCGCCCGACGCCGAGTGAGGTGTCCTGACGGGTGCCGCACGACCTGACGGGGCCGCACGACGCGGCGCTATCCCGCCTCGTGCGACACCCGCACCGGATCGAACGCGATCCGCGTCCGCGCCCCGCCACCGGCCCACACGACCTCGACCTCGGCGCCCTCGACGGCCACGGACGTGACCGCCTCGCCCGGACCGTCCGTCACCGCCTCGCCGGTCAACGTCGCGAGACCGACGTGCACCGTGGTGCCCCCGGCCCGGCCCACCAGCCTCGGCACCCGCGCCCAGCGCGTGTACGCGGTGCCCTGCGGCGCGCGGGCCGGTTCGGCGGACCCGCTCCAGCCGTGCAGACCGTGCAACGCCGAGACCAGGTCCTCCTCGGGCCCGGTGGCCCACCCGGTCTGCGTCACCCGGGCGCCGGCCGGAGCCCCGACCACCCGGTGCACCCGCAGCTCGTACCGCCCGTGCGCCACCGTCACGCTCTCCACCCGCAGCCCCGGCACCATCGGCGGCCCGCCGGTGAAGACCGGCCGGTGCCACGACGCCGCCCAGCCCCAGCCGTCGCCGTGTCCCGCGCCGAGCGGGTGGATCCGCCGCCGTACGCTGCGCCGCCCGTCCACCTCCACGGACAGGTGGTTGTCGGCCACGTTCCCAGCCGCGGTCGGCCCGGTCCGGGTCGAGTACGCCTGGCGCCCGTAGTGCGGATCGTCGCCCTCCGGTGCCTCCCCCTCGTGCGGGCGCACATGGTCGCTGCCGTGGTTGTGCAGCCGTACGATCCCGTCGGCCCGCGTCGCCTGCACCAGCAGCCCCGGCGCCGGCAGGGACAGCACCCGGTCGGCCTCCTCGACCGGCGCCGCCTCCTCCCGGGACGTCCACAGCGGATGGCCGGCGGGCGCCAGCAGCGAAACGAACGCCTTCGACGCCCAGTACGGGGACGCCGGGCCCGAGTAGGACTGGAGCGTCGCCTCGTGCGGGCCGTACCAGCCCAGACTCAGCAGTCCGTCACCGGTCAGCGCCCCGCGCTCCAGGAAGTAGCGCAGGCTGCCGCTCGCCAGCCGCCGGGAGGTGCCGGGGGACAGCGGCGTGTCCCCGGTCAGGGCGCCCAGGCCCACGGCCGCCGAGGCGGCGAACCGGTACGACAGGGACCGGCCGAAGTGCAGCGGCGCCCCGTCCGCGCCGAACGTCAGCGCGAAGCCGTCGAGGTGGGCGCGCAGCCGGGGACCGTAGCGGGCGGCGAGTTCGGTGTCGCCGCCGAGGTGCGCGTCGAGCACCGGGTACAGGTGCAGGGCCCAGCCGTTGTAGTGGTCGAAGGCGCGTCCGTCGCCGTCGGCGTACCAGCCGTCGCCCCGGTACCACGTCTCCATCAGCTCCAGCGCGCGCTCCCGCACGGCCGCGGTCTGTGCGTCGCCACGGCCCACGGACTCCAGGAAACCGGCCACCGTGAAGGGGAACAGGTACCAGTTGTTCGGCGCGGGCGTGTGCCGCAGCGCCCCGCGCAGCCACTCCTCGGCCCGGTCCCGTACGCCGTCGTCGAGGTGCTTCCACAGCCAGGGCGCCGTCAGCCGCAGCCCGAGCGCGACCGACGCCGACTCGACCATCGGCTGGCCCTGCACGTCGTGATCGAGGATCAGCGGCCAGGACTCGGCGTCGTCCCGTCCCGGGGTGCGGGTGCCCGCGGTGAGGCCGCGCGCGTAGCGGTCGAGCCAGCCGTGCGGATCGTCCCCGCCGGCACCCGCCACCCGGAACGCGGCGGCGAGGAACGTCCGCGCGTACCCCTCCAGTCCGTCGGAGCGCACACCTGAACGCGAGGGCCGGCCGGGCAGGTCGAGCAGCGCGCCGCCGGGCGTGGCCCAGCGCCACGCCGCCGTCAGGAGCCCGTCCGCCACCGCTTCCCAGTGCGCCCGGGTGTAGCCGGTGTACGGGCTCGACTCGCGGTCGTCCACGGGCAGTTCGAACGGGATGCTCATGCCAGGTACGCCAGCCTTTCGCGTCGTACGGGATGCAGGAACCCGGCGCCGGAGGCCCAGCGCGCGGTCTCGGCCACGGCGTGGTCGGCCAGCCGGCGCCACTCGTTGCCCTCGGATCCGGCGAGGTGGGGAGTGATGAGCGCGTTGTCGCAGGACCACAACGGGTGCTCGGGCGGGAGCACTTCGGGGTCGGTGACGTCCAGGACGGCCCGGATGCGACTGTCCTGGACGGCGTCGGTGAGCGCCTCCTGGTCGACCACCGCACCGCGCGCGGTGTTGATCAGCACGGCGTCGGCGGGCATCGAGTCGATCAGCGCACGGCTGACCAGTCCACGGGTCGCGGGCAGCAGCGGCGTGTGCACGCTGACGGTGTCGCAGCGGGCGAACAGCTCCGCCAACTCCACGCGCCGAACGCCGAGTCCGGCCGCGTCGGCGGCGGAGACGTACGGGTCGTACAGCAGGACGTCGACGTCGTGCGGGCGCAGCAGCTCGATCACCCGGCGGCCGACGAGCGAGGCCGAGAGGATGCCCACGGTGCGGCGGTAGTTGCCGACGGCGCGCGGAGTGCCCAGCCAGTCCCCGCGCCGCCGGGAGGCACGGTAGTCGCGGGCCCGCTCCAGGACGTGCTTGCCGGTGAGCAGGATCATGGCGAGGGTGTACTCGGCGACCGGCACGGCGTTGGCCGCGGCGGCGGAGCACACCTCGATGCCGCGCTCCCAGCAGGCGTCGGTGACATGGCCGCGCACGCTGCCCGCGGTGTGCACCACCGCCCGCAGCCGGGGCGCGGCCCGCAGCGCCGCCGCGTCCAGCGGCGGGCAGCCCCAGCCGGTGACCAGCAGGTCGACGTCGGCGAGCACGTCACGGGCGCGCGGTGTGGTCAGGTCATCCAGGGCCGGGAGCGGGGCGAGGTCGCAGATCCGGCCGAGGGCGTCCAGGGACTCGGGATCGAGGACGGCCCGGGCGGCCTCCTGGGACATGGCCACTGCCGCACGCGGCCGGAACGCGGTCACTTGACGGCTCCGGCGGTCAGACCGCCCCGCCAGAAACGCTGGAGCAGGACGAAGGCGAGGATCAGCGGCAGCACGGCGAGCAGCGAACCCATGATCACGACGGGATAGTACTCCGGCGACACGGACGCCGAGCTGTTCCACTGGTACAGGCCGAGGCTCACGGGATACAGGTCCTGGTCGGACAGCATCACCATGGGCAGGAAGAAGTTGTTCCAGATCGCCGTGAGCTGAAACAGGAACACGGTCACCAGCCCGGGCCCGAGCATCCGCAGCGCCACCCGCGCATAGGCGGTCAGCTCGCCCGCGCCGTCCATGCGCGCCGCCTCCAGCACCTCGTCGGGCACGTACCCCTGGCTGAAGATCCGGCCCAGGTAGACACCGAACGGGTTGAACAGGACGGGGATGAACACCGCCCAGAAGGTGTTGACCAGCCCGGCCTCCGACGCCATCAGGTACAACGGCAGCGCCAGTACCGTCTGCGGCACCATGACCGCCGCGAGGACCAGACCGAACAGCTTCTCCTTGTGCCGGAAGCGGTACTTGTCGAAGGCGTACCCGCAGGCGACGCTCACCAGCGCGCCGATTCCGGCCCCGAGTACCGCGTACAGCAGGCTGTTGGCGTACCAGCGCCCGTACAGGCCGCCGTCCATGGCGAACAGGTCGCGCAGGTTCTGCGCGAAGGAGAAGTCGCCCAGCGACAGCAGGTCGCTGCCGAACAGCGCGTCCCGGCCCTTGGACGCGGCGAGCACCAGCCACAGCACCGGCAGCAGGGTGTAGAGGACGGAGAGCGCGACCACGGCGTTGACCGTCGTACGGCCGAGCAGTCGCGGACGCGGCAGGGTGCTGTCGGTGGCGCTCATCGGGCCTCCTGGGCGTCGGCGCGGCTGGTCCAGCGGGTCACGCCGTAGGACAGGGCGATCGTGCACAGCAGCAGCACGACCGAGGCGGCCGCCGCCAGGCTGTAGTTGTTGCGGGTGAACGCCGCGTCGTAGATGTACATGCTCGGCGAGAACCGGGAGTTGATCATCGGTGAGGACTGGCTGAGCAGCACCGGCTCGGTGAACAGCTGCAACGCCCAGATCAGGGTGAACATCGCGACCATGACGATCGAGGCGCGCACCAGCGGCGTCTTGACCTGCAACGCCGTGCGCACCGGCCCGGCGCCGTCCACGACGGAGGCCTCGATCACCTCGCGGGGCACGGCCTGGAGGGCCGCGTAGAAGACCACCATGTTGTAGCCGAGGTTGCTCCACAGGGCGATGTTCACGATGGACGGGAGGACGGTGTGCACGCCCAGGAAGTCGATCGTGATGTCGGCGCGGGCGAACAGGTCGATGACCGGGCTGATGCCGGGTGTGTACAGGTACAGCCAGATCAGCGCCGCGATGATGCCGGGCACCGCGTGCGGCAGGAACAGCCCCAACTGCGCCCAGGCGCGCAGCCGTACGACCCCGGAGTCCAGCAGCAGGGCGAGGACGAGCGCGCCGGCGACCATGAGCGGGATGTAGAGGAGGCAGTACAGGGCGACGGTGCCGAGGCCGCCGAGGAACGTCGGGTCGGTCAGGACCGCCACGTAGCTGCGCAGGCCCACGAAGACGGTGCGTTCGGGGCCGAAGCCGAGGCCGGGCTGGTCGTCGCTGAAGAAGCTCAGGTGGACGGCGGTGCCGACGGGGATCAGGAAGACGGTGACCAGCAGGGCGAAGAACGGCGCCATCAGCACGCCGCAGGCGGCGAGTCGACGGCGGCGGGCCGCCCTGCGGGCACGGTGGGCGGGGGCGGGGGCGGGGGCGGGGGCGGCGGCCGGTGGCGCGGTGGCCGGTACCGGGTGCCGGGTGGTCGCGGTCATGGGGGAGTTCACCTGCCTTTCGGGGCGGCTCAGGTGCTGTGCTGCGTGGTGGACAGGCCGAGGGCCCTGAGGTCGGGCATGGTGCCGTCCTGGGCCGCGCGCACGGAGTCGATGAGGGAGCCCTGACCGCCGCCGGCGCGGGCGAAGTTGTCCTGCATCACCCTCAGCGTGGCGGTCATCCGCGGCCCCCACACCCAGCCGTCCCGGATCTTGTCGGCCTCCCGCTGGAAGAGCGTGTAGATGTCCTGGCCGCCGTAGTAGGAGCGGTCGAACGCCTCGCGGCCGACGGCGACCAGTGCGGAGGCGGCCGGGTACTGGCTGCTGGTGCCGCTGGACAGACGGGCGCGCAGGGCGTCCGGGTGGGACACCTGCCACTCGATGAACTCCATCGCGGCCTCGGGATGCCGGCTGTCCTTGGTGACGGCGAACGTGGAACCGCCGTGCGTGCCGACGGACGGGCTCTTCGTGTCCCACTGCGGCAGGGGCGCGATCCGCCACTGCCCCTTCTGCCCGGGCCGCGCGTTCATCTGCGCGCCCGCGTCCCAGGCACCGCTGAGCCGGGTGAGCACCAGTCCGTCGCCGATCTGCGCGTCGGACTGCCTGCTCTCGACGGCGTTCACGAACACGTCCTCGCGGTCGATGAGCCGCTGCCAGTACGCCGCCACGCGCCGGGTGGGCGCGTCGGCGAGGGAGACGTTCCAGGCGCCCTCGCCGGTGTCGAACCACTGCGCGCCCGCCTGCCAGGAGTAGCAGGCGAACTGGGTCCCCCCGTCCGTGGGGAAGAGCACCAACCGCCGGCCGGACGCCCTGCGGCGCACGGTGTGGGCCAGTTCGGCGAACTCCTCCCAGGTCCGCGGGACGCGCAGGCCGTACCGTTCGAACAGGTCGGTGCGGTAGTGCATCACCATGGGCTCGACGTCGAGCGGGACGCTGAACACCCGCCCCTGGAAGGTGGTCAGCCCGAGCGCCTGCGGCAGCAGTTTGCGGCGCAGGCTGTCGCCGACCAGGTCGGTGATGTCCCGGGCGACACCGTCGATGGCGAACCCGGGTATCTGCGGGTACTCGATGGTGGCGACGTCGGGGGCGTTGCCGGCCCGGGCGGCGTTGCTGAGCTTCGCGTAGCCGCCCTGGGTTCCGGAGGGGATCTGCTGGAAGTCGACCTGGACGCGGTCGTGGGTCTTGTTGAAGGCGTCGACCACCTCCTGGCTGCCGCGCAGGGCGGACCAGAAGGTGACGCGCGTGGTCTTTCCGGTGCCGGTCTTTCCGGTGCCGCGCGACGGCGAGTCCGACGAGCCGCTGCAGGCGCTCACGGCTCCTGACAGCGGCACGGCGGCCGTCGCGGCGAGCACGGACCGGCGACTGGGCCGACCGAGCATGGGGCCTCCCGCGGCTCTGCGTGTCGGGGGACACGGCGATTCGGGACACGGGAATCCTCATCGCGCCGACCGCAAACGGTCAAGAGAACGATCAGAAGAAAATAAAGCGGTCAAACGATCACGAGGGAACGGGGGCGGGACCACGGGTCGAGCCGCGCACCGTCAGGGCGGGCAGCAACTCGACGCGGCGCACCGGCGACCCGGCGCCGGGCCCGCCCGCCAGCCGCTGGAGCAACAGCTCCGCGGCCACCCGTCCGACCTCCGCCTTGGGCGGGGCCACGGCGGTGAGCGGAATACTGCCCAGGCCCGCCAGGACGTCGTCGTAGGCCACCACCGAGCAGTCCTCGGGCACCCGCACGCCGTCCTCCGCGAGCCGCTGCACGACCATCAGCGCGTCCACGTCGCTGTGCAGCACCGCCGCCGTCGCACCGAGTTCGCGCAGCAGTGCCGGCACGTCCGCCGTCTCGTGCGCCGCGTACGGCCCGTCCTGGCCGGCCTCCGGCGAACTCAGCGTCCACGTCCACCTCTCCACCAGCGGATGCGCCTCGGCGATCTCCCTGAAGGCGGCCCGCAGGCTGCGCGCGGTGGGGCTGTCGTCGCGCGTCGCGAACACGATCCGCCGGTGGCCGAGCCCCACCAGGTGCTCCACCGCGAGATGGGCGCCGTACCAGTGGTCCGAACACACCGAGTCCCCCGCGTGCAGCGCGCTGCCCGGCCGCGGGCGCCGCTCCATCAGCACCGCCGGCACCTCCAGCGCGGCGAGCCACCCGTGGTCGGCCTCCTCCACGGCCGGGGTCCGCCACCGGGGCGCCAGCAGCAGGCCCCGGGCGCCGTCGGCGAGCGCCCGCTCCACCAGGGGGCGCTCGGCTCCGCCCGCGGGCGGCACGATGTGCAGCGCGACGCGCATCCCGGCCTCCTCCAGCACCGAGCGGGCGCCGTGCAGCGTCTCGTACAGGTACGAGTGCCGCTCCGGCACCACCACGGCCACGGTGTCCCCGTCCGTGCGCGCCGGGTCGGAGCCGGGCAGTTCCTGGGCGGGCAGCGTCGAGTGCACGACCCCGTGTCCGCGGCGCAGCCTGCCCTCGCGGGTCAGCTCCTCCACGTCCCGGCGCACCGTCACCACCGAGACCTGCAACTCCACGGCGAGATCCCGGACCCGCGCCTGGCCGCGCGCCTCCACCGCGGCCAGGATCCGCTGCCGTCTGACATCGACCGGCTCCCGCACGAGGGCCTCCCAGCACGCAGATGTACGTTTGATCGATGCGCGCCATCATAACGATCGCTCCGAGAAGTGCCCCCTCGCGTGCTCGGCCGGGTTCGAGTGACGTTTCTGCGGTGAACGCGCTACTCCGGGCGAGTGAGCGGAACCGTCCGCACCGACGCGGTGGCCGAGCGGGCCCTGGAACATCTGGCGTCGGCAGGGGCCGCCGATCGGCGGCCCCGCACGGTCGACGGCCGTACGAGACGGGCCGCCGTTGCCCGAGGAGGAGACGACCGTGACCTACGGGAGCACCTTGCGCGACCGGATCGCCGCACCGGGGACCACCCCGCTGATCGGCGTCCACGACATGTACTCCGCCTCCCTGGCGGCCCGGCACTACGACGGGATGTTCGTGTCCGGGTTCGGCTTCGCCGCCTCCCACTACGGCCTGCCCGACATCGGGTTCATCGCCTGGCCGGACATGGTGGCCTTCGTCCGGCGGCTGCGCGGCGCCTTCCCGCGCCACGACCCGCTGGTGGACATCGACGACGGCTACGTCGTCACCGAGGTGGCCTGCCACGTCGTGGCGAGCCTGGAGCGGATCGGGGCCTTGGGAGTGGTCCTGGAGGACCAGAGGCGCCCGCGCCGCTGCGGGCACGCCGACGGCAAGCAGGTGCTGCCGCTGGACGAGTACCTGGACAAGCTGGAGGCGGTGCTCGCCACCCGGCGGGACCTGGTGGTCGTCGCCCGCACGGACGCCACCGACGAGGACGACATCGTGCTGCGCGCGAAGGCCCTGGCCGCCACCGGCGCCGACGTGGTGCTGGTGGACGGGGTGCGCAGCGTGGAGTGGATCCGCCGGATCCGTGCGGAGGCCGGCGCCAAGCCCGTGCTGTTCAACCAGATCGCGGGTGGCAGATCCCCCCGGCTCCCGCTCGGCGAGCTGTCCGCGCTGGGCGTCGACGCGGTGGTCTACAGCACGGCGTGTCTGTTCGCGGCGCACCGGGCCATCGAGGCCGCGCTCACCGAACTCAAGGCGGCCGACGGACGGCTCGCGCCGGTGGAGGAGCACACCGGAGTGGGGGTCGCCGAGTCCACGGCCCTGCTGGAGCGGAACCTGCCCCGGCGTGGCCGTGGCGGCGCCCCCGCACCCGGTGCGCCCGGCGGTCTCAGCTGAACGGGTCCAGCGTCAGATACGCCTGCCGCGGGTTGCCGTCGTGCACCAGCGACTCGTGGTGACCGACGTCGTCGAAGGCGAACGCGTAGGCCTTTCCGTCGGCCATCCGGTCATGGATGATCCGCGCGTAGTGGTTGGTCCCGGCGTCCTGGTAGAAGGCCGCCGCGGAGGTGTCGGGCTGGTTGGGGTTGACCAGCAGCGTGGAGCGGTTGAAGCCCGCGCACAGGGTGCGGGAGATGGGGCCGCGCACCGCGTCGTTCGGGGCGTCGAGCAGCCTGTGACACCCGAAGACGCTGTCCGCGTCGGGCTTCTGGAAGCTCGTGACCACCGCGCCGGCGCCGTTGGTGAAGTGCATGACGTTGCCGGAGACCCGGCCGAAGTACCGGGTTCCGGGCTGGTCGGCGAACGGGGTCACGGTCAGCGTCTGCGTCGTGTACTTCTGCCAGACCCGGTTGATGTAACCGTCCATCACCGAGGCGGGCAGGGCGCCGGTCTGGACCCCGTGACCGGGTGAGAGCGCCCGCAGCGGCGTTCCGTCGGAGCGTGTCTGGACCAGCCCCGCCCAGCCGCCCGGCTGTGCCCGCAGGGCGTTGAAGACGGCGTGGTAACCGCCCGGCTTGAGGTGCCCGGTGTTCGCCGTGCTGCCGTCGGCGCGCTGCACGCCGACCGCGTAGGGGGCGGAGAACATGTCCACCTGTGTGCTGTTGAGCCACAGCCCGGAGTCGTTGAGTGTGTACTCCGACCAGTTGAACTGGATGTCGCGGTTGGGATCGCTCGGGTTCTGCACGGCCGGCTGCACCAGGCCGCCGGTGGCCAGCTTGAAGACGAGCTTCTGCCCGTACGAGAAGTAGATCCGTCCGGAGAGCTTGGGGATCCGGATGGTCTTGGACTGTCCGGCGGCCGGTCCGGGGATGGACGCGTCGGGCGCCGGGACGGGCGGTATGCCGCCGGCGGGCCAGGCGTGGAACGTGCCGTTCGCGTCGGCCCAGCCCTGCCGGCCGTCGGTCAGTGACGTACCGATGGTGTAGACGTGGACCGGCTCGGAGCGGCCGGAGTTGTTGGTCAGTTTCAGCGGGATCGTGGCCGGCACCGCCGCCTGGGCGGGCGCCGGCGCGGCGAACGTGAGCAGCGAGACCAGCAGCGCGCCCGCCGCCGTCGCGGACATGAACCGGGGTTTGAGTCTTCCTAGCACGCTCCACCTCCGTGCGGGTCCGGTACGGCGATTGGTCCGTACCTTCTGAGAGCGCTCTCAGAGTCGCGGCGCGACGAGTGCATGTCAATGCGTACGACGGCCCCAAACGGGTGCGCGCGCAGGCCTGTTGATCCACGGGTGGCGTAGTGGGCCGTGTGATTGTCCGGATTTCGATCTTCGTCTCCTTAGGGTCCGCACGTCCCTTGCATTCCGGTTCGGGCCTGTGGAGCCGGCATGTCTGCGCACCGCCGACCGTGAACCAGGACCGTATGAGCTCAGCAGACCGCGAACTGCGGGCCGCAGCCCGTCACTTCGGACGCCGCCGATTCCTCTCCCTCACCGCCGCGGCCGCCGCCCTGGCCTTCACCACGAACGTGCCGGCCGCGGGCGCGGCCGGCAGGGGCGAGCTGGACACCGCGAAGATCGCCGACAACCCCTTCACCCTGGGCGTCGCCTCCGGGGACCCGCAGCCCGGATCCGTGGTGCTGTGGACCCGGCTGGCCCCCTCCCCGTACGAGCCGGGCGGCGGCATGGCCAAGCTCGCCGCCGCGGTGCTCTGGGAGGTGGCCACGGACGAACGGTTCGCCGTCGTCGTGCGCAGCGGCGCCGAGATCGCCCACCCCGAGTACGACCACACCGTTCACCTGGAGGTCGACGGCCTCGATCCCGGCCGTGAGTACTACTACCGCTTCAGAGCGGGGGCGTGGATCAGCGAGACGGGCCGCACCCGTACGGCGCCCGCCGGCACCTCCGCCGTCGCCTCCCTGACCTTCGCCGCCGTGTCCTGCCAGGCCTACCACGAGGGCCACTACACCGTGCACCGCCACCTCGCCCAGGACGACGTCGACGTGGTCTTCCATCTCGGCGACTACCTGTACGAGTGCGCCGTCAACTCGGCCGGCGGCGCCCGCGGCTACCCCAGCGGCACCCTCCCCGACATCTTCGACCGGGAGACCGTCACGCTGGAGGACTACCGGCTGCGGTACGCGCTGTACAAGAGCGACCTCGACCTGCGGGCGGTCCACGCGGCGCACCCCTTCGTCGTCACCTGGGACGACCACGAGACCGAGAACAACTACGCCGGCGCCGTCGACGAACACGGCAGTCCGGCCGAGGAGTTCCTGGTCCGCCGGGCCGCCGCCTACCGCGCCTACTGGGAGAACCAGCCGCTGCGCGGCGCCCAGAAGCCCGTCGGCCCCGACCTTCAGCTCTACCGGCGGCTGCACTGGGGCACACTCGCCCAGTTCGACGTCCTCGACACCCGGCAGTACCGCTCCGACCAGGCGTACGGCGACACCAAGCACGTGCCGGGGCCTCAGTCGGACGATCCGGCGCGCACCATGACCGGGCAGACGCAGGAGAACTGGCTGATCGAGGGCTGGCGCGCCTCGAACGCGCTGTGGAACGTGATGCCCCAGCAGGTCTGCTTCTCACAGCGCAGGCTCGATCTCGACGAGCAGGCACTGATGTCCATGGACGCCTGGGACGGCTACCGCGCCTCCCGCAACCGCATCCTCGGGGGAGCGAAGTCGGCCGGAGTCGAGAACCTGATGGTCCTGACCGGTGACGTCCACGTCGGCTACGCCTTCGACATCAAGGACGTCTTCGACGATCCCGCGTCCAGGACCCTGGGCACCGAGATCGTCGCCACCTCCGTCGCGAGCGGCAAGGACGGAGCCGACCAGCCCGGCAACTGGGAGACCTACATGAAGGCCAACCCGCACCTGAAGTTCTACAACGGGCGGCGCGGCTACGTGCGGGTCGAACTGGGGCGGCAGGAGGCGCGGGCCGACTTCCGGACCGTCTCGGCGGTGACCGTTCCGGGAGCGCCGGTCACGACGGCCGCCTCCTTCGTGGTCGAGGCGGGCAGTCCGGGGCTCCAGCCCGCGTGAGCGGGGCTCCGTTGCGCCGGGCGGGTCCCTGGCGTGTCGTCCGATACGCGGAACCGCCGGGCGCCGGACATGTCCGCCCGGCCCACGGCACAAGCTGTTGATTCGAGACACCCTTCCGCTGAGACCGAGGAGACCTGCATGCCCAACAGACACATCGGTGCGGCCTGCGCCGCCATGACCGCGTTCGGCGCGCTCGCGCTGACGGGGCTGCCCGAGGCGACGGCCGCCACGCCTCCCGCGCCGGCGGACGGTCCCTCGGCCGCGCGGACCCTCGGGGCGGACTCCCCGTCGACGGCGGTGCTGCGCGCGATGCAGCGCGACCTGCGGCTGACGGAACGTCAGGCCAGGGTCCGGCTGGAGAACGAGGCCGAGGCGGGCACGCGCGCGGGACGGCTGCAACTCGCCCTGGGCAAGCACTTCGCCGGCGCCTGGGTGAAGGGCCCGGCGTCCGCCGACCTCACCGTCGCCACCACCGACGCCGCGGACGTCCCGATCATCGAGGCCGACGGGGCCCAGGCCGTCGTCGTCAGGACCGGCCTGGACGACCTCAGGGCCGCCAAGGCCAGGTTGGACGGCGCCACCACCGCTGCCACGGCCCGGGAGGCGCCGGTGCGGTACGTCGACGTGCGCACCAACCGCGTGACCGTCCAGGCCACGAGCCGTACCGCGGCGGACGCCCTGGTCGCCGCCGCCGGGGTCGACAGCGAGCTGGTGGACGTCAAGGTCTCGGCGGACCGCCCGCGCGCCCTGCACGACGTCCGTGGCGGCGACGCCTACTACATCGAGGAGACCGCCCGCTGCTCGGTCGGTTTCGCCGTCACCAGGGCGGAGCAGCAGGGCTTCGCCAGCGCCGGGCACTGCGGCAAGGCGGGGGAGAAGACCGCCGGCTTCAACAAGGTGGCCCAGGGTGTCTTCGAGGCCTCCGTGTTCCCCGGGCAGGACATGTCGTGGGTGGCGGTCAACAGCGACTGGTCGGCCACGCCCGACGTCAAGGCCGAAGGGGACACGAACGTCCAGGTCGGGGGCTCGGTGAAGGCACTGGTCGGCGCCGCGATCTGCCGCTCGGGCTCCACCACCGGCTGGCACTGCGGCACGGTCGAGCAGCACGAGACCAGCGTCAGCTACGCGGAGGGCACCGTCGACGGCGTGACGCGGACGACGGTGTGCGCCGAACCGGGCGACTCGGGCGGCCCCTACCTCTCGGGCACGCAGGCGCAGGGCGTCACCTCGGGCGGCTCCGGCGACTGCACGACCGGCGGCACCACCTTCTACCAGCCGATCAACCCGCTGCTCAGCACCTACGGCCTCGTGTTGAAGACCACCGCGGCCCAGACCGAGACCCCCGGCACCCCCGTCGGCCAGTCCGGTACCTGGTCGAGCGGCCGGGTCTACGACACCGGAGCGCGGGTGACGTACGACGGCGTCACCTACCTGTGCCTCCAGGGCCACCAGGCGCAGGGCGCCTGGCAGCCCGCGGCGACACCCGCGCTGTGGCAGCGCGTGTGACCCAGCGCGACGACGGAGCGCGACGGCCGAGCGGTACGCACACCGAGCCGGTGCGCGTGCCGCTCGGCCGTGCTTCGGCCGTGCTTCCACCGCCCTCGCGCGGTGGTTCCGCGCGTCACGGGTCGGCGAGCAGGCCGTAGGCGGTGGGCACGAAGGTGTCACGGGCGCGGAACCGGCGGGTGCACACGGCCGCCAGCGCCGTGCCGGTGCCCGGGTCAGAACCCCGGGAAGGCCTGCCGGCCGAGTGTCGCCCCGCAGTGGAAGTACACCGGTCCGCGCTCGGTCGGATGCTGGAACCAGCCGATCGTGTGCGCGTGCCGGTGCCCGAGGCCGCGGCGGAGCACGGGGCGGCGCACCGTCCACAGCGCGTCGGCCAGCGCCGAGCGGGACGGCGTCAGATGCGCCTCGGCGAAGGTGAGAGCAGGTCGTCCGGCGTGCCCCGGACGGCGCCGGCCGCCCGGAATCCGCCGATGTCCAGCGAGAGCGTGGGGGTGTCCCGTCCCTGCGGTGACCTACCGCGTCGAGGTCCGGGCCGCCCGGGTGCAGGGCGATCCCGTCGAGCCGCAGGGGGAGCAGTAGGTGCCGGGCCAGCAGCGTGTCCCAGGGCGAAAGTAGCTACATTGATCAACTGTCCGCACGGGAAATTCGACGCCGGAAAGTTGAAGGGCGCAACTTGGCGACGCGGCGGGTGTGGGGGTGCCGGAGTACGCGGGTTCTGGACAACCGGGACCCCGGAGCTGCCGTGCCGCGCCCCACAACGCACGACGGTGGACCGCCCGGGAGGGCGGTCCACCGATGGAGAGGCGTCAGCGCGGGCTGACGGGAGCTCAGTACCAGGCGGTCCAGGCCAGATCGTGGCCGTCGCACGCGAGCAGTGCGCGCGAGACGCGGCCGTGCAGGTTGTTGCCGAGCTTCGTGTAGGCGTAGTTGATGCCCGGGTCGACGGTCTCGGAGACCCAACCGTCGACGCGTCCGACGCCGGAGTCCGAGCGCTGCAGAACGGCGGCACAGTTGGCGCGGGAGTTCTCGATCCGGGCGAAGGACCCGCACGTGTCGGAGTAGAAGTACTTCAGGGCCATGCCGGAGGCGAACTGCGTGGGACCGACCTGGCGGAACGTGCCCACGCAACTGGAGAGGGTGGGGTACTGGCCCTCGTTCCCGTACGCCCCGTAGTTGCCCCCCTGGAACGACGCCGCCTGCGCGGATACCGGAGTGAGCGCCATCACCGCGGCGGCGCCCCCCGCGGCCAGCAGAGTCGTGAGTGATCGGCGGCTCATGAGCCCCTCTTTCCTGTGTCGGCGTGCACTGAGCGAACGTCGGACGGCCGACGCGTGCGTCGGCGACCGCTCGCGAGTCGACCCTAGGAGGCCCCGCCGCCGACCGGTGCCTGACACCTGTCAGGATGCGGGCGCGCGGTGAGCGTCAGACGAGGTGCGCGAACACGACCAGGTTCTCCGTGTAGTCCCGCGCCGAACGGTCGTAGTCACCCGCACAGGTGATGAGCCGGACCTGGGCCTGCGGAGTGTCGCCGTACACGCGCCAGTCGGGGAAGTCGTCCTTGTCGAACGTCTCCACACTGTCGACCACGAAGGTCGCCTTGCGCCGGTCGGCCCGCACCACCCGGAAGGTGTCGCCCTTCTCCAGCTCACTGAGCTCGGCGAAGACCGCGGGGGAGGTGGCCGTGTCGACGTGCCCGGCGATGATCGCGGTGCCCGGCTCGCCGGGGGAGGAACCCTTGGCGTGCCAGCCCACGAGGTTGGTGTCGTCGGCGGGCGGGGCTTCGAGCTGCCCGCTCCGGCCGACGGCGAGATCCGTGAAGGGGGCGTCGACCGAGATCTTCGGGATGACCAGGCGCAGCGGCCTCGACCTCGGCAGGTGCCTGTCCTTCCCGGGCCGGGCGGAGGCGGCCGACGGGCTGACGGGTGCGGCGGCCTGCGCACCCTGAGGCGGGCGGGAAGCCTCTGACGGCGTGTCTCTTCCGCCGAACAGACTCGTCGCCACCACCAGGGCGGCCACGGCACCCAGCACCGCCACACCGGCGCGGGAACTCCGCTCGGCCGGCACCGGCTCGCTGTCGGCGGGGGAAGAAGGACCGGCTGCCATCGGACAGCACCTCACTCTCACTCGGACACGGCAGCACAGGAGGGGGAACGCACGACAGCGGGCCGGGCCGCCGCCGAACTCGTAAAGGCGGCGGCCCGGACTGCTATCGCGTCAGGCATGACTCAGGCCGCGTTGTGGGCCGACTTGTTGCGCCGCACGGCGTACAGGCCGGTCCCGGCGACCGCCAGGACGGCGAGACCGCCCGTGGTCACCCCCGGCGAGGCGAGCGCGCCGCCACCGGTGTGCACGCCGCCACGGGGCTTGTCGTGGTCACCGCCGTACGCCTTCTCGTGGCCACCGCCGTACGAGTCCTTCTCGTGCTCGCTGTCCTTGTAGCTCTCCGAGTCGTGCTTGGGGTCCTTGTACGTCTCCGGGTCGTGCTTCGGGTCCCGCGCGGTGCCCCACTCGTCCTCGTTCACCGCGGTCAGCGCGCCACCACCGGTGTGCATGCCGCCGCGCGGCGAGTCGTGCTTGCCGTACTTGTCGTGCTCCTTGCTGTAGGACGAGTCCTCGTGGTCCCAGTCGCCCGCGTAGGCGCCGGGCGCGGTGATCGCGAGAACGGCGGAGGCGGCCGCGGTGGCCAGGAGCATGCGTGTGGAGCGCATCCGGAATTCCTTCCGTCTCGGCGCGGGCAGCTGGCGTCGCGTCAGCTGGACTGACCCGGCCTCGACATGATTTACCGTCAGTCAGACCCGGGGATCCCACCACTCAAGGCGCTCACACGGGCGAACGCGCGTCCTTTCGGGGGAGTGGTCCGCCCTCGGCCCGGCGGTGCTGCGAGGGGTGGTCCGAGCGCCTGCTGCGAGTCGGGCACGCGGTGGCGTCCGGTCCGGTCCGTCCCCGTCGGCGTACGCCGTGCGGTGGCGCGTCCCTCCGGAGGGACCGGCGAGCGCGACGGATCACCGGAATGGGGGAGGAGCCGAGTCCCGGCCCCGAACACCGTGCCGTACGGCCGAATGGAGTCCGTCCGCCGACAACGCGCCCTGAACCATGTGGGGTTGGTCGCCGGGCCGTGGACCCCGGACCGGTCGCCGATCGACTCCGGTGGCTCGGCCGACGGCCTCCCGGTGCCGCCGACGGACCCGGCCGGGCTCACTGACCCGGCTGGGCTCCGTGATGCCGGCCCGCCGCTCACGTGTCCGCGGCAGGGCACCGTCCCGGCGGTGATCGAGGCCGGGTCACGACGGATGCCGACCGGTGCTCGGTCGGTGCGGATGCCCGGATGCCGGGATGCCGGGATGCCCGCTTGAGGGTGTCGTACCTGTGTTCGGCGAGGTGTGGGGGCGAGGGTGCGCCCGGTCGGGCGGGCGCTGTGACTCGACGGGCGGCTGGGTGGGCGTACGGCAGGGTGCTGGTGCTGGTGCTGGTTGGGTACGGGGCCGTGTCCTTGCCTGCCGCGAGACGTCGCGCGGGGTGGACCGGGAGAGCGTCTACCTTGGACCGGACCGGACCGGACCGGACCGGGCTGAGCGGCCAGGTGCCTCCGCGCACGGTCGGGTGGGAGGGCCGGACCCAAGGCACCGGCGGCTCCGCGGACCTGAGGGACTCCCTCGACCCGCACCCCGGGAAGCCCGCGCCCACCGACCGGGCGGGCCCTGCGGCGCGCTCTCCGGCCCGGTCGGGCCGTCCCGACGCGCGGTGGGTTCCAGGCCGGCGGAGCCGCGCGGCGCGAGAGCCGTGACCCGGGCTCCGGCCCGGCTGCCACGAGGGCGGGGCCCAGGGGATTCAAGCCGCACTCCGACATCGCTATCATCCGATAAGGACTATTTGGGGATATCCGCCCCGAACGGGTCGACATCCTCCCGGAGTGATCAATGTCCCGCACGCGCCCCCCGGACGACGGCGACGAGCTGCTGACCAGGCTCGGGTCGCTGACCGCGCAGGCGCGCGAGCACGCGGAGCTGCAACGCTCACGGGTCGAACTGGCCATCGCCCTACAGCGCGGCATGCTGCCCACGGACATGCCCACGGCGCCCCGCTACCACCTCGCGGTCCGCTACGCCCCGGCCTGTCATGGACTGAACGTGGGGGGTGACTGGTACGACGCCTTCACGATGCCCGACGGGCGTATCGGGCTGTCGATCGGCGACGTCCAGGGTCACAACATCGAGGCCGCCGCCTTCATGGGGCAGGTGCGGGTCGGCCTGCGCGCCCTCGCCTCCGTCACGAGCGAGCCCGGCGAACTCCTGGCCCGGACCAACGACCTGCTCCTGTCCCTCGGTACGGAACTGTTCGCCACCTGCACCTTCATGCGCCTCGACCCGTCCACCGGTGTGCTGGAGAGCGCGCGGGCCGGACACATCCCGTGCGTCTGGGCCACCGCGGACGGGAGGTCCGGCATCGCCGGCGGGGAAGAGGGCCCGCCCCTGGGCATCCAGGAAGGGATGACCTACCCCGTGACCCGGCACCGGCTCACCACCGGCGGAGTCTTCGTCCTGCTCACGGACGGCGTGGTGGAAGGCCCCCTGCTGGAGGTCGACGAAGGGCTGGACCAGGTGGTCCGGCTCGCGGGCGTCGCCGCCGTGGCCGGTCTGACGGCGGACTCGCTCGCCGCCGCCGTGATCAAGGGTGCCGACCGCGTGGGCCACGAGGACGACGCCGCGGTGCTGGTCCTCGGCTATGACGGGCCCGACGGTCAGCCGAAGGACGGGGCCGAACGTCAGCCGAAGAGCGGGGCCGAAGGTCAGCCATAGGGCCGCACAGCACGCCTCCCGCCTCGCCGGGACCACGACACCGGTGTCTGATGACTGGTGTGGTGCGTACCCAGGATCTGCGCCGGCCTGGCGTCCTCGCCCTCCAGACGCTGGCGGTCGCCCTCGGCTACTACGCGGCGGGGCGGCTGGGACTGCTGCGGAACCTGGCCGTCGAGGGCGCGGTCTTCACCCCCATCTGGCCGCCCACGGGCGTCGCGGTGGCCTGCCTGCTGATCTTGGGGCTGCGCGCCTGGCCCGGCATCGCACTCGGTGTCCTGCTCATCATCACGCACCTCACCTCGCTGCGGCCCGAGGTGCTCGGCAACCTGCTGGGCAACACCGCCGCCCCCGTCTGCGCGTACCTCATGCTGCGCAGGGTCGGCTTCCGCACCGATCTGAGCCGGCTGCGGGACGGCCTCGCCCTGGTGTTCCTGGGCGCCCTGACCAGCATGCTGATCAGCGCCACCGTCGGCGTCGGCATGCTCGTGATCACGGACCGGATCCCCACGGGCAGCTTCTGGTCGGTGTGGCTGGCGTGGTGGGTGGGCGACGCGATGGGCGTCCTGATCGTCACCCCGCTCCTGCTGTTGCTGCACGGGGCCCGCCTGCCTCTGCGGATGCCCCGGTGGAAGGAGGCCGTGGGGCTGAGCATCATCGCCTGCGGCGTCGTCCCGCTGGCCACGCACAACAGGGCCAGCCTGCTGTTCCTCGTCTACCCGCTGCTGATCTGGGCGGCGCTGCGCTTCCAACTGGCCGGCAGCATGCTCTGCGCCCTGTTCACGTCCGTCCTGGCCACCGTCTCCGCTACGGACGAAGTCGGGCCCTTCGAAGGGCTGACCCATATCGAGGTGATGATGAAACTGCAGGCCTTCAACGGCTCCATGGCCCTGACCGCCCTGCTCCTGTCCGCCGTGATCACCGAGCAGCGCAACACCCGACGCTCGGTCGAACGAGCCTGCCAGGAACTCGTCGAGGTCCTGGAGCACCTCACCGCCGGCGACACCCCCCGCGCGCAGCCGCCACGCGAGGCAACGGAGAAAGAGATCCAGGAGTTCCAAGAGCTCCGAGGGATCAGTGACACCCGAGAGGACCGGGACACCGATGATCCCCGGCACCGACCGGCGGGAAGCTGATCACTCGCACCCCGCACCCCGCACCCGCGCCCGTTCGCCGGGACGACCGGGGAGAACCGGCCCCGGCCCTCCCCGACCCCTCCGCCCCCGACCTCTCAGCCCCTCCGACATCTCAGCCCCTACGCCCCCTCAGCCCCCGATCGCCTTACGCAGCCCGGGCTCCGACGCGCGTGCCCACACCCGCGGCAGCTCCCGCTGCTGCTCACCGGCCGCCGCCTGCTCCTGCCCGTACAGCAGCCCCCAAGTGAAGCCGGCCTCGCCCACCGTGCCCGCCGCCACCGCCAGGCGCCGCAGCTCGTGGCGGGCCACCACGCTGTCCTGGTGTTCGCCGAGCACCTTCTGCACGGCCTGGACGCGCTTCCCCAGACGCTTGACGGGCTTGCCGAGCGCGGCGAGGGCCGGCTCTGTCGCGTAGCGGGCCTTCTTGGCCGCCTTGCGCGCCTGGTGCAGGGCCGTGTCCCGGTCCGCCCCCGGCGACGGCTCCAGTGCGGCCGTGACGCGGCCGGCGAACCGGTCGTACTCCTTGAGGACCGCCTTGGCGGCCACGTCCTCCGGTTTCCGGGCGGCCTTGGGGCGCAGCGGAGGCCGCGCGACCAGTTCGGCCAGCGCGTCCAGCAGGGCCAGATAGCGTCCCGAGGCGAGGGCGTCCTGCGTGCGGGTCCGGGCCTCGGAACTCTTGGTGACGTGCCACGCCTGCAGCCGGGCGGCCACGGGACCCAGGACCAGTTCCCGGGGCAGGGCCTCCACCTGCGTGCTGAGCCGCTCCCGGAGCACCTCGTGGTCGCGTTCCGCGCCGAGCTCGCCGGCCAGCCACCTGAGCTCCCTGCGGACGGGATCGGTGGCCTCGCGGTCCAGGACCGAACGGTACGACCGCAGCACACTGCGCAGCCGCCGGCAGGTGACCCGCATCTGGTGCACCGAGTCCGGCAGGTTCCGGCGGACCGCGGGATCGAGGTCCACCAAGGTCCGCACCTGCTTCTCCACGTACCCGAGGAGCAGATCGCCAGCCGAGCCCGGCACCACCTCCTCGGCGCGGACGTCCGGCAGGCGGGGCGCGCCCACCCCCGTCTCCTCCAGCGCCCGGGCCAGCTTGGAGGGACCGGGCAGCCGCTCGACGCCGTTCTTGCGCAGCCTCTTGTCCACGGCCCTCAGCAGCGCGGGGTCGGCGTCCTCGGCGAGTTCGACCTCCAGCTCCGTCCACGAGGCGCGGGTGGCGCCGGCGAGCAGGGACTCGGCGTCGACGGCGTCGACGCTCAGCTCGCCCAGCACGGTGCCCTCGGCGTCGACCAGTTCCCGCCTGCGGCGCGTGGTGCGGATGCGGACGACGGGCCCCACGTCCGCGCCCCGGGTGCGGGAGACCATCAGGTCACGCAGCTCGCCCGGGACCACGTCGGACAGCGGGGCGTGCACCTCCTCCCGGCTGTCACCGGTCAGGGGGAGCTTGAGGTGCCAGCCCGCGTCGGCCCCGCCGGTCCGGCGCCGCAGGGTGGCCGAGGCGCCGGCCAGCCGCAGGTCCACGGTGTCGTAGTACACGGCGTCGAGGTCGTCGGTGCCCCGGTCCACGACCGACGCGACGCCGTCCACGTCGGTGAGGTCGGGCAGCCAGGAGGTGTCGTCGGCCGCCGGGGCCGCGTACTTGCGTTCGGTCTCACGTTTCGACTGGGCCATACTCTGCGCGTACTCGTATCAGCACGGATCAAACCCGGCAGAACCCCCCGTCCCGCCCCGGACGACCGGCGAGAGCGGGCCGTCCCGCCAGGTGAGCCCGCAGCCCCTTGAGGTCGTCTCGCCGGTGTGCCCGCAGAGGGCGCCGGGGAGCGTCACAGCGGCACCCGCCGGCGGCATGGCGGACGAGGCCGCGCCCGGCCCCCGGGTCCCTGGCCGGTGTCCCGCCGTGACGGGCCAGGGTGTGACCGGCGTCCCGGCGCGACAGGCCAGGCCCGGCTCAGCCCGCCGCCCACCCCGCGTAGAACAGGCCGAGGCCGACGATCACACACATGCCCTGGATTGTCCAGAAACGGACCACGACCAGTACCTCGGACCAGCCCTTGAGCTCGAAGTGATGCTGGAGCGGCGCCATCTTGAAGACCCGCTTGCCGGTCATCTTGAACGAGCCGACCTGGATCACCACGGACAGCGTGATCAGCACGAACAGGCCGCCCAGCAGGACCAGCAGCAGCTGGGTACGGGAGCAGATGGCCAGTCCGGCCAGGGCGCCGCCGAGGGCGAGCGAGCCGGTGTCCCCCATGAAGATCTTGGCGGGTGAGGTGTTCCACCACAGGAACCCGAAGCAGGCCCCCATGAGCGCGGAGGCGATGACGGCGAGGTCGAGCGGGTCGCGGACCTCCATGCAGGCGGCCGGGTCGGTGAGGTTCATCGCGTTGGCGCAGGAGTTCTGGAACTGCCACAGACCGATGAAGGTGTATCCGCCGAAGACCATGACCGAGGCGCCGGTCGCCAGCCCGTCCAGACCGTCCGTCAGGTTCACCCCGTTCGACATGGCCAGGATCATGAACAGCGCCCACAGGACGAACAGCACGGGCCCGAGGGTCCAGCCGAAGTCGGTGACGAACGACAGCCTCATGGAGGCCGGGGTCTGACCGCGCTCGTCCGCGAACTGGATGGCCAGGACGGCGAACACGATGCCGACGATCAGCTGGCCGGCCATCTTCGCCCCGGCCCGCAGCCCCAGCGAGCGCCGCTTGACGATCTTGATGTAGTCGTCCAGGAATCCGACGACGCCCATGCCCGCCATCAGGAACAGCACCAGCAGTCCCGGGTAGGTCACGCTCTCACCGGTGATGATCTTGGTCAGGGCGTACGCGAGGAGGGTGGCCAGGATGAAGGCGATGCCGCCCATCGTCGGCGTCCCGCGTTTGCCGTGGTGACCGCGCGGTCCGTCGTCCCGGATGAACTGCCCGTACCCCTTGCGGGCCAGCAGCTTGATCAGCAGTGGGGTGCCGAGCAGGGTCAGAAAGAGGCCGACGGCCCCGGCGAACAGGATCTGATTCATGGGACGGCTGTCTCCCCCTCGGCTACGTTCCCGCGCGGGGCGCCTCGCCGGTGTCACCGGCGACCCCGCCCACACCTTATGCAAGGGCGCGATCTCCGCGGCGGGCGGGTACTTGACCTTCCACGGCACCGGCGTGCCGTCGAGGCCGGCGTCCTCGGCGCTGCCGGCCGTCCCGGCGCCGCCGGGTCCGACCGGCAGGGGGTCGGGTGCGCGACGACCCGGTCCGACGGCGGCTGTGCGGAAGGCCGTCCGCGCGGCCCGGCGAACGGCGAACCGGGGGCGGACTCGCGTAACACGGCCGTGACGAGGAAAGATGGGGGCGTCAGCGTGTGTCGAACGATGTGTGGGAGCGGGCATGCAGCACGAGCGAGCGGGCAAGCCGGCCGATCCGGCGGACCTCGTCGATGTCGCCCAACTGGTCACCGCGTACTACGCGTTGCACCCCGATCCGGCCGAGCCGGGGCAACGCGTCGCGTTCGGGACGTCCGGACACCGCGGATCGTCGCTGTCGGTCTCGTTCAACGAGGCCCACATCGCGGCGACCAGCCAGGCCATCTGCGAGTACCGCGCCGGCCAGGGCACCGACGGCCCCCTGTTCCTGGGAGCCGACACGCACGCCCTGTCGGAGCCGGCGAAGGTCACCGCCCTGGAGGTGTTCGCGGCCAACGAGGTGACCGTGCTCATCGACAGCGCGGACGGCTACACGCCCACCCCGGCGGTCTCGCATGCCATCCTCACCCACAACCGCGGACGGACCTCGGGCCTCGCGGACGGTGTCGTGGTCACGCCCTCGCACAACCCGCCCGCCGACGGCGGCTTCAAGTACAACCCGCCGAGCGGCGGCCCGGCCGCCTCCCAGGCGACGACCTGGATCCAGGACCGGGCCAACGAGATCATCGCGAACGGCCTCAAGGACGTCCGGCGCGTCCCCTACGCCCGTGCGCTCAGCGCCGCGAGCACCGCCCGCCACGACTTCCTCGGCGCCTACGTCGCCGACCTGCCGAGCGTCCTGGACCTGGACGCGGTCCGCGCGGCCGGTGTCCGGATCGGCGCCGATCCGCTGGGTGGCGCTTCGGTCGCCTACTGGGGCCGTATCGCCGAGGAGCACCGGCTCGACCTGACCGTGGTCAACCCGCTCGCGGACCCCACCTGGCGATTCATGACGCTGGACTGGGACGGCAAGATCCGGATGGACTGCTCGTCGCCGTTCGCCATGGCCTCGCTCATCGAGCAGCGCGACCGTTTCCAGATCGCCACCGGCAACGACGCCGACGCCGACCGGCACGGCATCGTCACGCCGGACGCGGGCCTGATGAACCCCAACCACTACCTGGCCGCGGCCATCTCCTACCTCTACTCCCACCGCACGGGATGGCCCGCCGACGCGGGGATCGGCAAGACGCTGGTGTCGTCGGGGATGATCGACCGGGTCGCCGCCGACCTGGGGCGCCGGCTGGTCGAAGTGCCCGTCGGGTTCAAGTGGTTCGTGGACGGACTCGTCGACGGGTCGCTCGGTTTCGGCGGCGAGGAGTCGGCCGGGGCGTCGTTCCTGCGGCGCGACGGCTCGGTGTGGACCACCGACAAGGACGGCATCATCCTGGCGCTGCTGGCCTCCGAGATCCTCGCGGTCACCGGGAAGACGCCGTCGGAGCACTACACCGCGATGACCGCCCGGTTCGGCGAGCCCGCCTACGCCCGCATCGACGCGCCCGCGACACGCGAGGAGAAGGCACTGCTCGGCAAGCTCTCGCCCGCCCAGGTCAGCGCGGACACCCTGGCCGGCGAGGCGGTCACCGCCGTACTCACCGAGGCGCCCGGCAACCAGGCGGCCATCGGCGGCATCAAGGTGACCACGGCCAACGCCTGGTTCGCGGCGCGCCCTTCGGGCACCGAGGACGTCTACAAGATCTACGCCGAGTCCTTCCTCGGCCCCGACCACCTCGGTCAGGTGCAGGAGGAGGCCAAGAGCGTGGTCCGCTCGGCTCTGGGCGGGTGAGGTCCCCCGCCGCAGCAGGAACGGCGCCGCCCTCGGGCGGCGCCGTTCCTGGTCCTGGTGCCCCGTCGAGCGGCGGCCGTCGGCCCTCCCGGCGGGACCGGAGCCGTCAGGTCCGCGCCGGGTACCCGGCGCCTACGGGGTCCACTTGATGTTCGGGTTCACCTGGCCGGTCCAGTTGAAGATGGCCATGTTGTCCCAGCCGTTGCCGCTGTTGTTGATGTCGGCCGGGTCCCATCCATTGCCCTTGACCGCGTACCAGGTCGGCTCCCAGTAGAAGACGCCGATCGCGCCGGCGTTGCGGGCCGTGTTCTGTACGGCGGTGAAGTTGTCGGCCTGCCCCTGCCAGCTGAGCGGATAGCCCGAGCAGCCGGAGGTGATGGAGTTGCCGGTGCCGTCCGCGTTCGCCGAGGTGAACGGGTAGGCCGTCTCGGCGATGACGACGTCCTTGCCGTACCGGGCCTTCATGTCGGACACGACACTGCCCATGTTGGCCAGCGTGCCGTGCCACGGGCAGTAGTAGGACAGCCCGGTGATGTCCCAGTTGACGCCCTTGGCCTTGATGCCGTCGTAGAACCAGCGTGCGTGCGCGTCGCTGTCCGCGTTGGCGGTGTGAATGATCACCTGGGTGCCGCTGTTGCACGCCTTGGTCGCGTTGTACCCGGACTTGAGCAGCAGACTGAGGTTGGTGAAGTCGTTGTTGACCACCTTGCCGTCGTCCCACAGCATGCCGACGTTGATCTCGTTGCCGATCTGCACGCTGTCCGGGGTGGTGCCCTGGGACTTGAGGCTGTTGCAGACGTCGTACGTGTAGTTGTACACGTCCGTCTGCAACTGGTTGATGCCGTGGCCCGACCAGGCCGCGGGCTTGTACTGCTTGCCCGGGTCCGCCCAGGTGTCCGAGTAGTGGAAGTCCACCAGCAGCTTGAGGCCCTTGGCCTTCACCTGCTTCGCGTACGCCAGCACCTTGGCCTTGTTGTTGTAGCCGCTGGCGGGGTTGTTCCAGACCCGTAGGCGGACGTAGTTCACGCCGAGGCCCTTGAGGATGTCGAGCGGATCCTTGGCGGTGCCGCTCGCGTCGTAGTACTTGGCGCCGAGGTCGAGAGCGCGCTGCGCGGTCGAGACGTCGGCGCCCCGCATGCTGAGCGAGTTCGCGGCAGAGGCGCTCGTGGGCGTGGTGAGCAGGGACGCGGGCAGGGCGACGGCCGCCATGAGCAAGGCGACCTTCACTGTGCGGCCTGGACCGTTCACGGTCATCCCGACCTCCTTTGATCGAGACGGGGCGAAGTCGAGGCCGAGGGGCCTGACATGCGCATGTAGGGGTGTCCGTGAACGTTCACAGTAGAGGAGGTAACAGGAGCTGTAAATGTGTGTGTCACGAGGATTTCGTACAGGTGGAAGGCGTGTTCTTCGGTGCTATGGATTGGGTACGTGCACAGCCCGGTCGTCGGCCATCGGCCCGCCCGTCGGTATCGCCGAGCCGTGTTCTCCGGTCGCGACGGTGACTTGATGCGGGCCGACCTCTTGCCCCTGCCCGAACCCCCGGTTTACCGTTCCTGCGTTTGCGTGCGATTGAAACGATTCAAAGGCTTGGGGCGACACATGCAGAAGTTCATCCCGCCGCGTGGCGGGTTATCGCGGCGCGCGGTCCTGGCCGCCTCGCTCGCCACCGGAACCGGCGCGGCGTTCGCGGCGGCGGGCCCGACGGGTGCCGCAGCCGCCCCCCTGACCGGGCGTCAGGAGCTGTCCCGCGACTGGTTCGCGCGGGCGCCGCGCTCGGTCCGGCCCTTGTTCCGCTGGTGGTGGCCGGACGGCCTGGTCGACCCGGCGGAGATCGCCCGCGAGATCGACCAGATCGCCGACGCCGGCTTCGGCGGGGCCGAGATCGCCGCCGTCCACCACAGCATCAAGGACAAGTCCGTCCTCGACACCGCGCACCACGGCTGGGGCAGCACCTCCTGGCGCGAGGGCGTCGAGGCGGCATTGCGCCAGGCGGCCCGTCGCGGTCTCACCGTCGATCTCACGCTCGGCCCCAGCTGGCCCGTCGCCGTCCCCGGCGTCACCCCCGACGACGACGCGGCCGCCCAGGAACTCGCCCACGGCCGCGCGGCCGTGGCCGCCGGCGCCACCTACCAGGGACCTGTCCCCGAACCGGTGCACGAGGCCGCCGCCGGCGTCACCCGGCGGCGCCTGCTCGTCGTCCAGGCCGCCCGCGTCGAGCCGGCCAACGCCACCCGCAAGGAGACCGGTCTCGACCTCGCGAGCGTCCGCGACCTCACCGCCACGGTTCGCGACGGCGCCCTGACCTGGACCGCCCCCGCGGAGGGCGACTGGGTGCTGATCTCCTACTGGCAGCGCGGCAGCGCCCAACAGCCCGAGTCCGGCCCCCACTCCTCCCCGGCCGCCCATGTCATCGACCACTTCAGCTCCGCCGGCACCGCCGCCGTCACCGGCTTCTGGGAGCGCGAGCTGCTGACCGGCACCGTCCGACGGCTGCTCAAGACCGCGGGCGGCGCCTTCTTCGAGGACTCCATCGAGCTGGAGACCGACTCCGTCGTGTGGACCTCGGCGCTGCCCGAGGCCTTCGAGAAGAGAACGGGCCGCTCCCTCCTGCCGTACCTGCCGGCCATCGTCCTCGACAACAGCAACCAGGTCTTCGCGTTCGAGGCACAGATCACCCGGCAGATCCGGCACGACTTCTGGGCGACCGTCTCCCAGCTCTTCAACACCCACCACGTCACGGCTCTGCGGGACTGGGCCCACTCCTTCGGCATGGAACTGCGGGCGCAGCCGTACGGCCTGCAGACCGACGCCATCGCCTCCGCCGCGCTCCTCGACATCGCCGAGGGCGAGTCGCTCGGCTTCAAGAACCTGGACGACTACCGCTGTCTGGCCGGCGGGCGGGACATGGCCGGGCACACGGTGCTGTCCTGCGAAGCGGGCGCGTACAACGGTTCCGCGTACAGCACGACCTGGGACAGGTTCCTGCGCACCATGGGCGGCGCCTACGCGGCCGGCGTCAACCAGACGGTCGTGCACGGCTTCTCGTACGCCACCGCCCCCGGTGTGAGCTGGCCCGGCTTCGCCGCCTTCAGCCCCTACAACGGCGCCTCCGGCTACGGCGAGTCCTGGGGGCCCCGGCAGCCCACCTGGCGGCACGCCGAGGACATCGCCGGCTACCTCGGCCGCGTGCACCAGGTCCTGCAGACCGGTACCCCGCGCGCCGACGTGGCCGTCTTCCGGCAGACCGGTTACACCGCCACCGGCATCGGCGCCTCCTGGTTCACCTCGACCGGCGTACCGCTCGGCTGGACCCACCAGTTCCTCAGCGGCCCGCTCCTCGACCTGCCCAGCGCCCGTGTCCGCGGCGGGCGCCTCGCTCCCGACGGCCCCGCCTACAAGGCCCTGTTCGTCGAGGGCGACTTCTTCCACGGTTCCACCCCGACCCTCGCGCTCACCGACGCCCGCAGGCTGCTGAAGCTGGCCCGGGCGGGGTTGCCGATGGTGCTGCTCGGCGCCTTCGACCAGGCGCTCACGCCGGGCGTGCCCGACCTGGAGGAGACCGACCGGCTGCGGGACGTCCTCGCCCGGCTCCTCGCGCTGCCGCATGTCAGAGCCGTCACGGACAAGGCCGCCCTCGGCGACGCCCTCACCGCCCTCGGCGTCACCCCCGACGCCCGCCACGCCACCTCCTCCACGCTCCTCAACGCCCACCGCGTCAGCGGCGACACCGACTTCTACTACCTCTGCAACGGCAAGCACGCCGAGACCGTCAAGCCGCCCGTCGCGCCCGTCGACCACGACGTCACGCTGCGCCGCACCCGGCGCGGTCCCACCGTCCCCTACCTGCTCGACCCGTGGACGGGCGCGGTGACCCGCATCGGGCGCTACACCGAGGACGGCGACGGCGTCACCGTGCGCGTCACCCTCGACCCCGGCCAGGCCACGGTCGTCGCGCTCGGCCGGCCCGGACTCTTCGGGGACCGCGCCGGCCACCGTCCGCACGCGGTGGCCGGCGACGCCGACCGCGTGCTGTTCACCGACCGCGGCCTCGCCGTGCGCGTCTCGGCGCCGGGCACCTACACCACCCGGCTCTCACGGGGCCGTACGGTGACCACCACCGTGCGCTCGGTGCCCGAGCCCGTCACACCGGCGCGCTGGCAGCTCGACGTCGAGGACTGGCGCCCCGGCTCGCAGCCGACCCGCACCGACATCGTCCGGCGCACGCTCACCCTGGACACCCTGCAGCCCTGGTCGCAGATCCCCGAACTGGCCGACTCCGCGGGGGTGGGCCGCTACCGGACCACCGTCGTGCTGCCGTCCGGCTGGACCTCGGAGCACGGTGCCCACCTCGAACTGGGCCAGGTCAGCGACACCTTCCGGGTCACCGTCAACGGCACCCGGCTGCCTCCCGCCGATCGGCTCCACCCGGTCGTGGACCTCGGCGGACACCTGCGGCCCGGCGGCAACGTGATCGAGGTCGAGGTGGCGACCCCGCTCATCAACCGGCTCCGGGTGGCCCAGCCGGGCGTCTTCGGCGCCGTCACCCGTCAGGCGTATGGACTCATGGGTCCCGTCCGCCTGGTGCCGTACGTCCAGCGAGTCGTGGGCTGACAGCTCCTCCGCCACACGGACAGGGGGCGGGTCCTCGGCACGCATGCCATGGGCGCGCCCGTCTGTCATGTGAGCGCACCCGGCCGTCAGACCGGGAACGCGCCTCTTTCCCGGCAGGCCCGCTGCTCGGCCCCGTGCCCCTGCGCCCGCTGCCGCCGGCCGGGGCGGCGCGTGCAGCGGCTCCGGTCCGCCCGGCCGCCCGTCGGTGGCGGGGCCGGAGGCTTTCCGGGCGGCCGGGCGGGTCACCCGGGTGGGGAGCCCGCGCACGGGTGCCAGGACGCGCCCGGTTCGCTCAGCAGTTGTGGGGCGACTGTCCCGAGCCGGCCCCGCCGGTCCGGACCTCGTCGGGCCGCGGAGGGGGCGGGCTGCGGATGGGCGCGGCTGTGGGCGATGGCGTATGGGCTACGGGCTATGGGCATGGGGCATGGCGAGCCGGTGACCGGTGGACCGCGCCGGACATGCGCGCGATCCACCGGTCCTCGCCGGTCGTCCGGATGTCGACGGGTGCCACCGGTCGTCACCGGGCACCGCCGGGTGTCGCCGGATCAGGCGGTGTGCAGGGTGAGCCCGTAGCGGGCGAGGATCTCGTTGACCGGCTGGTACCAGGTCTCCCCGCCGCCGGAGCAGTTGCCCCAGCCTCCGGAGGTGACGCCTTGCGCCTGGTCACCGCTGATGAAGGAGCCGCCGGAGTCGCCGGGTTCGGCGCAGACGCTGGTCTTCGTCATCTGGCGCACCGCGCCCTGGCTGTAGTTGACCGTCTCGTTCTTGGCCAGGACCCTGCCGCAGTGCCAGCGGGTGGTGGAGCCGGAGCGGCAGATCGAGGCGCCCACCGGGGCCTCGGTCGAGCCGCGCACGAGCTGGTCCGGGACCGTGCCCCAGCCGAGGACGACCGGAACCGTCCACCAGCCGCTGCCCACGCTGACCCACGCGTAGTCGTTGTCGGGGAACGAGGAGCCCTGGAAGGTGCCGATGTAGGAGCGGTCCCAGCCGCTGACCCCGGCGCCCGCCCGGCCGCAGTGCCCGGCGGTGACGAACCCGCCGTGGACCGAGAAGCCGATGGAGCAGCGGACGTTGCCGGTGTAGTAGGGGTCTCCGCCCACCGTTCCGGCGGCGAGGGTCTCGGGCGCGGCGGACACCGTCCGTACCGTGACCGGGCCGGCTTCGTGGGCCCGGGCGACGAACCGCTGGACATCGTTGTCGGCCCGCTCGCCCTCGACCACGTTCACCACCACCGCGTTGGCCACCGGGTCGACGGACCAGCTGCTGACACCGGCCGGTGCCCGCAGGCGGTCGATCCGCGCCTTGGCGGCGTCCAGGTGCCGGGCGCTGTGCTCGACGGTCCGGACGTGCGCGCCGGTGGCCCGGACGGCACGGACCGTCGTGGACGTGGCGTCCGAGGTGAGCGCCACGGTCAGACGTCGGTGCTCGGCGTCGAACCACGAGCCGCCGTACGCGGCTCCGGCGGCCCGGCGTGCCGCGGGCGCGAGGTCGGTGGCGCCGCGCTCCGCGGCCAGTCGGGTCTCGGCCTCGGCCCGGGAGAGACCGAAGTCCCGCTGCATGGCCTGGAGAAGAGCGGGTGAGGCGGGCGCGGACTCGGATCCGGAGGGGGCGGCTGAGGAGGTGGGGGAGTCGCTCGCCGAGGCGGGCAAGGTCCCTGCCGCGGCCCAGCTGCCGAGCATGAGGAGAACGGCCAGGCCGACGTTCTGGAGTCTGGTGCGTCTCATGGAGATGCCTTTCGTCGTTCCAGCGAGGTGGGGGCGGAACAACGCGATTGAGAGCGCTCTCTTCGGCGTTGGGCGAAGCTTAGCTCCAGGCGGCTGTCAGGTCCATACCAAAGGAATCGGGCGTGGAGCCGCCAGAAAGCAGGCGGCTGAGGAGTGGTGACGATCCGTCACGCACCGGGACCGGGGTCCGGGTGCACGGGCGCCTGGATGCCGGCGCGGGCCGCTTCGAGCTGGGCGGCGAACGCGATGCCGAGGAAGAGCGCGACGGCGGTGAGGTTGGCCCACAGCAGCAGAGCGATGAAGGCGGTGAGCGGACCGTACACGGCACCGAAGGCGCCGCTCTCCTCCACGTACAGCGCGAGCAGCCACGTGGCCGACACCCACAGCAGCAGGTGGACGGCCGAGCCGAACGCCAGCCAGGTGTAGCCGGGCTGGACCCGGCGGGGCGACCAGCGGAAGATCACCGCGGAGGCTACCCAGGCCAGGGCGAGCCCCACCGGGATGTCGAGCACGCCCCACCACTGCGGCCCGCCGTCCTTCCACCCGGCGGTGTGCGCCACCGCGTCACCGACGGCCTCGCCGGCGACGAGCACCACGAACCCCAGGACCATCGGCATGCCGGCCGAGAGCGCGAGCACCAACGCGCGCGCGTACTTGCGCGGGAACGGACGGTCGCGCTCGATGCCGTAGATACGGTTGGCCCCGCGCTCGATCTGCCCCATGGCCGAGGCGAGGTTCAGCAGGGCGAAGGCGAGCCCGAGCCACAGGGCGAGCGCGCTCCAGGCGCCGCCCTCGGCGCTGCGCCGCGTGCCGTCGAAGGCGTCGGCGACGACATCGGCGCTCGCGCCGGGCACGATCTGGCCGAGGGAGAGTTCGATGATCCGGCCCACGCTGTCGGTGTGCACCGAGGTGGCCAGGCCCACGAGCGCCACGGTGAACGGGACGAGGCCGACCACCACTTGGAAGGCGAGGGCGCGCGCGTTGGTGAAGCCGTCCGCGTAACGGAACCGGGTGAAGGCGTCGATCAGCAGCCGCAGCCCGCCGTAGTGGCGCAGGGCGGTGAACGCCTCGTCGCCGGAGAGCTCTTCTCCGATCATGTCCCGGGTCTGCGGAACGTGGACGGTGGTACCCATGGCGCGGACGCTCCTTGTCGTGCGGTGGCTCCCCTGTCCGGTTGCCCCGTGAACCGTTCCGTCGACACCGCGGGCTGACTGTACCTCGGCATCGGTTGACGTCTCGGCGTGGGACTGGGACGAGGGGAGCGAGCGCGGAGAGGCGGACGCGTCATGGGTGCGGGCGTACTCGTCATGGTGGGCGGACGTGCGCCGAGCGGGCCGCGTCGGACGGCCCGCTCGGCGCACTGCGGCGTGCCGCTGGGTGCGCGGCGACGCGGGTGGGACGGGCCCGGCGCTGCTCAGGACTTCGACAGCAGGGCCGGGCAGGTGGACGTGGCGGGCTTGCCGGCGAGGCGGTCGGTGAGCCAGGAGACGGCTTCGCCCTGGTCGGTGAGCAGGGGGGCGAAGTGGTTGATCAGCGGGCGGCCCACGTCGGGCAGGGCCACGGCCTTGTAGGTGACGTCGGCGCCTTTGCGGCACCAGTCGACGGCGAGCTGACGGGCCTGCCCGTGGGGGACGAGGTTGTCGCTGGTGCCGGTCGCCAGGCGGACGGGACCGCTCGGCCGCAGCCTGCCGACGCGCTGGTCGTCCAGGAACGCGCGCAGCGCCGGTTCGGCCGCGATGATGTCGCTGATCGGCCGTCCGTCGGTGGTCCAGCCCGTGCTGCGCACCGAGTTGTAGGCGAACAGGGCGTCACCGACGCACATGGTCGACAGGTCGGCGAGGGCGGCCCGGCCCGCGTCGTTGAGGTGGGCCTCGGCGATCGGCCGCAGGGCGGGGTCGGACTGAAGGAAGCCGTTGACCGACCAGCCCAGGGCTCCGGCGAGGTCGCTGCCGTCGATGGCTTCGGTGACGTCGGTCAGGTCGGCGGGCGGTGCTCCGGAGTAGGTGCCGGCGAGCGTGACGTCGGGTGCGTAGGTGGCCTGGAGTTCGGCGGCGGCCGCGGTCGCGCCGCCGCCCTGGCTGTACCCGAAGAGGGCCACTCGGGAGTCGGCGGTGACCGAGGCGCCACGCACCGACCGAGCCGCGCGGACGGCGTCCAGGACGGCATGGGCCTCGTCGACGCGGTTGACGTAGGTGTGCAGGCGGTCCGTGGCACCCAGCCCGGCGTAGTCGGTGACCACGACGGCGATGCCCTTGGCGAGCAGGCGGTAGATCGCCAGGTTCTCGTAACCGACCGACACGGTCTGTCCGTTGAGCCGGAGAGGGTGCTCCAGGCCGAGTGAGGCGGCGCACTGGTCGCCCTGCCCCATGGTGCCGGGCGCGACGGCGGCCAACGGCCGTGCGCCGCCGCCCTTCCAGGCTGCGGCCGGCTCGATGTAGGCACCGGTGACCGCCACGGGCCGGCCGTTCGAGTCCGTCGACCTGTACATCAGGCGGGTGGCCGTGCCGGGCAGCGGGCCGCCCACACCGGGCAGGCTCAGCGCGAGCGGGAGCGGCTCGCTGCGGACGAGGGCCCCGTCGGCGGCCGGCAGGGTGGCGGGCGGGTTGTAGAACGTGGGGATGGTGACACCGCGCGAGACCACGGGGTCGGTGTCCGTGGTCGCGGTGGCCGGGACGGCCGTGGCGCCGAGGCAGGCGGCAGCGGCGACGGCTGTGGCCAGGAGGCGGGCGGATGCGGGCATGACGGACCTCCGAGGGGGGAGGGAGGCCGAGCTTCGCGTGCGGCTCGGGCGGCTGACGGTCCGATGGGACGGCTGTGGGGGCTGTGACGCAGGGGTGCGCCCGGTCGTCCCACCGCGCGCACCCCGCGCCACTCTTAGACGGACTGTCAGGACGGTAGCGGCGAGGCTGTTACCGGCGGTAGCGGTCGGCAGGTTACGGTTCGGTAATGTGCGGGTGGGCCGGGGTCGGCGCGCCGTTGTGACCCGCTGGTGTGGGGTCGACCCGCCGCTGCCGGTCCACCGTGCCGGCGGCCCCGCGGTATGGCCGGTTCCCTTCACCCTCGTCCCGCCGACAGGGGATCCGGACAGCCTTTGCATTGTCATGCGGGATTCTGCATACTCTTCCTATGTCTAAGGTCCTCACCTCCCTTCCCGCCGGCGAGCGTGTCGGCATCGCCTTCTCGGGCGGCCTCGACACCTCCGTCGCGGTCGCGTGGATGCGCGACAAGGGTGCCGTCCCGTGCACCTACACCGCCGACATCGGCCAGTACGACGAGCCCGACATCGCCTCGGTGCCCGGCCGCGCGCGGACCTACGGTGCCGAGATCGCGCGCCTGGTCGACTGCCGTGCGGCGCTGGTCGAGGAGGGCCTGGCCGCGCTCACCTGCGGGGCGTTCCACATCCGTTCGGGCGGGCGGGCGTACTTCAACACCACCCCGCTCGGCCGGGCCGTCACCGGCACCCTGCTGGTGCGGGCGATGATGGAGGACGACGTCCAGATCTGGGGCGACGGCTCGACCTTCAAGGGCAACGACATCGAGCGGTTCTACCGCTACGGGCTGCTCGCCAACCCGCACCTGCGGATCTACAAGCCCTGGCTGGACGCGGACTTCGTGACCGAGCTCGGCGGCCGCAAGGAGATGTCGGAGTGGCTGCTCGCCCACGACCTGCCCTACCGCGACAGCACGGAGAAGGCGTACTCCACCGACGCCAACATCTGGGGCGCCACCCACGAGGCCAAGACCCTGGAGCACCTGGACACGGGCGTGGAGACCGTGGAGCCGATCATGGGCGTGCGGTTCTGGGACCCCGAGGTCGAGATCGCCACCGAGGACGTGACGATCGGCTTCGACCAGGGCCGCCCGGTGACGGTCGACGGCAAGGAGTTCGCCTCCCCGGTCGACCTGGTGATGGAGGCCAACGCCATCGGCGGCCGCCACGGCCTGGGTATGTCGGACCAGATCGAGAACCGGATCATCGAGGCCAAGAGCCGCGGCATCTACGAGGCGCCCGGCATGGCGCTGCTGCACGCGGCGTACGAGCGCCTGGTGAACGCCATCCACAACGAGGACACCCTCGCCCAGTACCACAACGAGGGTCGCCGCCTGGGCCGCCTGATGTACGAGGGCCGCTGGCTGGACCCGCAGGCGCTGATGGTGCGCGAGTCGTTGCAGCGCTGGGTCGGCTCCGCGGTCACCGGCACGGTGACGCTGCGGCTGCGGCGCGGTGAGGACTACTCGATCCTCGACACGACGGGCCCGGCGTTCAGCTACCACCCGGACAAGCTGTCGATGGAGCGCACCGAGGACTCCGCGTTCGGCCCGGTGGACCGGATCGGCCAGCTCACCATGCGCAACCTCGACATCGCCGACTCGCGGGCCAAGCTGGAGCAGTACGCCGGCCTCGGCCTGATCGGCACCGCCAGTCCCGCCATGGGGGCCGCCCAGGCCGCCGCGACCGGGCTCATCGGCACCATGCCGGAGGGCGGCGCGGAGGCCATCGCCTCCCGCGGCCAGGTCTCCGAGGACGAGGCGATGCTGGACCGCGCCGCGATGGAGGCCGGCACGGACTGACCGGGCCCGTCGAGCGCGGGCCTCGACGCTCCCCGGGGCACGGACCACCGGAAGGGCCGGCTCGGCGGCGACGCGTCGGGCCGGCTCTTCCGGCTTCGAGGGTCACTGATCGGACGGGCCGGAAGGGTTGAAGGGTCACTGACCGGAGGGGCCGGAGGGGCTGAAGGGTCACTGACCGGAGGGGCCGGAAGGGTTGAAGGGTCACTGAGGTCACTGACCGGAGGGGCCGCAAGGGTTGAAGGGTCACTGAGGTCACTGACCGGAGGGGCCGCAAGGGCGGAAGAGCGGGCGCCGTCGCCGATCCGCGCCCTTCAGCCGGTCCTGCGGCCCGGTGTCCGCGCGGCCGGGTCGGGCGCCGTCCGCCCGGGGTCCGGCCGTGCGCGCACCCAGCGGAACAGCACCACGGAGCACACGGCCGCGTAGGCGCACCAGGTCGAGACGAACTCCAGCCGCCACAGGGCCCAGCAGACGAACGCGCCCAGGGCGGCCAGCACGCCCAGCATCAGCAGCCGCCGGTCACCGGACAGCAGCAGCGAACCGACGGTCGCCAGGAGGTACCCGGCGACGAGCAGCGCCGCGTGGGACAGGCCGAAGCCGTAGCGGACCGTGTGCTCACGGATCTCAGCCGTCACCGGGGCGGTGACGAGCCCGTACGCGAGCACAGCGGCCGTCGCGGCTCCGACGGCCAGCGGGAGGACCAGCCGGCGTCGGGCGTGCGGTGGGGCGACACACAGCACGCCCGCCGGCACCCACACCGCCAGGAGGGGCAGCGCGATGACGGCCCAGACCATGGTGGCGGGCCCGCGGCCACCCCCCGATTCCCAGACGACCGCCTCGACGATCTGGTGGACACCGAGCAGCAGCGGCAGCGCGGCGAGCGGCAGATCCCGGCCGCCGCGCGCCCGCGCCACGCACGCGACACCCACACCCGTGACAGCGGTGCCCGCCACCAGATCGGCCGTCGCACTCCAACACATCACGCCACCAGGGTTCGCCGTCGGGTGGATCCGCCTCCGCCGCGGACCAAGCTACGTCCGGCTCCGCCGACGGCCCGGATGACACGACGGCCGCGTCGGCGGTACTCGGGTGGCCGTCAAGGGCCGTGCGCTCGTGAGAGGGCCCGGTGGCGGGCGGGCAGCAGGAGGCACCACGCGGGAAGACAGGAGCAGGAAGCTCCCGGCCGCAGGCCGGATGAAGGGATGAGTCGGCCCACGCAGGGTAGGCGGGTGGAGCAGGGAAACCGCTGGCACCCGAGGGAGGATCCACATGCCCGGCATGATGGAACGCATCAAGCAGTTCGCGAAGAGCCCTCAGGGGCGACGCACGGCCGAGCAGGCCCGACGCACCGCGTCCGACCCCCGACGGCGGGCCCAGGCCCAGCGCTTGCTGGGCAAGTTCCGCGGCCAGCGCGGGCATCGCTGACCGAATCCGCCGCACAACCTGGCGGCCCGGCGAACCGACACCGCCGGGCCGCGCGGTTCATGCCGGGAGGAATCCGCCCGGCATCACGACAGGCCGACGCCCTCGGGGCGTCGGCCTTCTCCGTGCTTCCCGCTCCAGGCTGCCCCTCACCGCCGGTGCCGTGCGAGCCCGCGTGCGACCGCGTTGTCAGTGCCGTGCTGCACAATGCGGAGAAAGCGTGATCAAGATCGTCCGCACTGGGTAGACGATCCTGAGTCCCGCCTCAGGAAGGCCACCGCTGATGCAGTCCACCCCCGAAGCACCACAGGACCCCGCTCCCTCGTCCACCTCGCGCCGGTGCGAGGCCGCCGAGGGCCGGCAGGCACCTGAAGCAGCCGGCACGGCCGTCGCGCGCGGCGCGTTCGCCGCCGCCCGCTCCGGCCGTCCGCCGCGACGGAGCACGTCGGCCGGCGCCACGCGGGGTCCGCGGGTCACGGTCGGGGAGGACTGAGGATGCTTCTGCCCCACCGCAGCCGGTCCGCCGCTCCGCTCAGCCCCGCCGGCAAGGACGTGCTGCGTATCGTCTCCGACCCCCGCACCCCCGTGTTCCTCACGGTGCACGCGGACGGACGTCGCAGATACAGCTACTGGCAGCCGTTCGACCCCACCGCCGGAAGGGGAAGCTGTTACGTCGCCCTGGCCACCGCCGCATGCGACGCGCTGCACTCCGCGGGCAGGATCACCCTCGGTGACCCGGTCGTCGACCCGACCAGGACGACGTACCGCGTCCGTTCCGTCCGCACCCCGGCCGCGCCCGTACGAACAGCGCACCGGCGGGCCCGCGCGGCATGACCGGCGGCCGGGCCCGGGTCCCCGTCCGGGCGTTCGGGGCGTGCCGCCCGGTCATCGGGTGAGGGGCGACCGGGTGTCCTCGGTCTCGTAGGAGTACAGCCACGCCCGGTGACGCGGTGCCGCGGAGCGACGCATGGCCTCGTCGCGGGCCTGCTGTTCCGGGCCGTCGGGGAGGTGCAGACCGGCCGCGCTGTCGCGGGAGCGGCGCTGTATCCCGGCGGTGCGAGGGGCACGGAGCGACTGGTACCGGCGCAACGCCGCCGGCACGGTGTCCAGGCGCGCCCCGGCCAGGCACACGGCGAGGTCCATCGCGTCTTCGACGGCCTGGTTGGCGCCCTGGGCCATGAACGGCAGCATGGGGTGCGCGGCGTCACCGAGTACGGTCAGCCGGTCGGTGGACCAGTGGTGAAGAGGCTCGCGATCGTGCAGCGCCCAGTGACGGACCTGGCCGGCGGCGTGCAGGATCTCGGAGACCGAGCCGTGCCAGCCGTCGAAGGCGGTACGTACGGAGGCCGGATCCGCCGTGGCCGACCACGACTCGGCCGGCGGGACGTCCAGGGCGGCGATCGCCGCGAAGCTGATCAGCTCGCCCCCGGACACGGGGTAGCACACGAAGTGCCCGCCCGGTCCCAGCCACAGCCTGACCCGGGGCTGCCGGGCGGCCGGCGAGACGCGGTCGGCGGGCACCAGTCCGCGGAACGCGCTCAGGCCCGAGAAGACCGGGGCGTCCCGGACGAGGGCGTCGCGGACCACCGAGTGGATTCCGTCGGCGCCCACCACGACATCGGCCTCGTGGACGGTGCCGTCCTCGAACACCAGGCGTACCCGGTCCGCGTGCTCCTCCACCCGCAGCAGGCGCCGGCCCGGCCGGAGCGAGGCGGGCTCCGCGCGTTCCCGCAGAGCCTCGTGCAGATGTGCCCGGTGCACGCTGTAGTAAGGGGCGCCGAAGAGCCGTTCGCACTCGGCGCCCAGTTCGGTGCGGGCGATGGACGCGCCCTGCCAGGTCCGGAACTCGACCGCGTCGATCCGAACCGCGTGCTCGTCCAGCGCGGGACCGAGCCCGAGCCGGCGCAGCGGGCGCACCGCGTTCGGGGCGAGCTGGACGCCCGCGCCGATCTCGGAGAACTCCCGCGTCTGCTCGTAGACCACACAGGGAACGCCGGCCGTCCGCAGCGCCGCGGCCAGGGTCAGGCCGCCTATCCCCGCGCCGACGACGGCGATCCGCGGACCACTGTCCCGCCCCGCCCTCCGCACCGACTTCCCCCCGTCTCCGGCCAGGCCGGCGCTCGGACGCCGTACCGGGAGGAACGCGCCGCCCGTACCGGAAATTTCGTGACCCGTGGCCCGTACGCGCTGTGCGGTCCGGTGATCGGCGGGCCGCGCGGGCCGCCGATTACCGGTGAGCCCCCTGCCTTGGGCAGGATGGGCGCCATGACCGAGATCCGCACGCCCCGCCTCATCCTCCGTCGCTGGCACGACGACGACCTCGCGCCCATGGCGGAGATCAACGCGGACCCGCAGGTCATGCACTGGGTCGACGACGGTTCGGTGCGCGACCTGGACGACACCGCCGAGGCCATCGAGCGGTGGGAGGAGGAGTGGGACGAGGAGGGCTTCGGTCTCTTCGCCGTCGAACTGCTGGCCTCGGGTGAACTGGCCGGTTTCACCGGCCTGTCCGTGCCCGAGTTCCTGCCGGAGGTGATGCCCGCCGTGGCGATCAGCTGGCGGTTCGGCTCGTCGTTCTGGGGCCAGGGGTACGCGTCCGAGGCCGCCCAGGCCACGCTGGAGTTCGCCCTCCAGGACCGTGGCCTCGACCGCGTCATCAGCATCAGCCGGGCCGGCGACGACGCCTCCGAGAACATCATCCGCAAGCTCGGCATGGTGCCGGTGCTGCAGACCGAACACCCGGTGTACGGTCTGCCGCTGAGCGTCCATGCCATCGATCTCACCGAGTTCGAGGCGTGAACCGGTCGGACACCGTCGCGGACGGCTCGGACGACTGAGACCGCGGCGGTCGCTGCGCGCCCGGGTTCACCGCCACCGGTCGTCCGCCATCGGTCGTCCGCCGCCGACGCCGCTCGCGTCCAGGACGTCGGCCGCGGCCGGGGCCCGTACGTCCAGGGGCTTGTCGAAGGCACTGAACTTCAGGTCGTTCATGGTCCCGTTCGCGCGGTCGAGCATCCGCTGGGCGGAGAGTTCGTCCCCGCTGGTGTCGTCCGTGCAACCGGTCACGGCGGCCCCCGCCACCAGGCAGGCCACTCCGGCCGTCACCACGGTCGGTATCGCGCGCACCACGCCCCCTTGATCACGAGGCGATCACGCTACCCGCCCCGCCCACACGGGACCGGCCCTCCCGGCTGCCGGCCGCGCGTCCCACGCCACGACGGCCCCTGGGTGGCGGTCGTCATGGCGTGGGACGCGCGCGCCGCGTCACGGTTTGCGGGCGAGGCCGCCGTGTTCGCCGATGGGTCCCGGGACGGGGGCGCCGGGCTCCGGGCGCCACAGGGGGACCGGGACGACACCGGGCTCGATGAGCTCCAGGCCGTCGAAGAACGCGGTGATCTGGTCGACGGTGCGCAGGTTGTACGGGACCGCGCCGCTCTCGTTGTACGCGTCCTGGGCCCGCTCGAAGGCGGGGTCGATGCCCCGTGACCCGTCGTTGATGGAGAGGTGGCTGCCGGAGGGCAGCGCGTCCATCAGGCGGGTGACGATGGAGCGGGCCTGGTCGTCGTCGGCGACGTGACCCAGGATGTTGCTGAGGATGAGGGCCGTGGGGCGGGTGAGGTCCAGCGTCTCGGCGGCGGCCGCCAGGATGCGGTCCGGGTCCAGCACATCGGCGTCGACGTAGGCGGTCGCGCCCTCCGCGGTGGAGTAGAGCAGGGCACGGGCGTGGGCCAGGACCATCGGGTCGTTGTCGACGTAGACGATCCTGGCCTCGGGGGCGATCCGCTGCGCGACCTCGTGGGTGTTGTCGGCGGTCGGCAGGCCGGTGCCGATGTCCAGGAACTGCCGGATGCCCGCCTCGGAGACCAGGTACGTGATGTTGCGGCGCAGGAACGCGCGGCTGCTGCGGGCGATGGTGACAATGCCGGGGAACACGGCGGTGTAGGCGTCGCCGGCTTCCTCGTCGACCGGGTAGTTGTCCTTCCCGCCCAGCCAGTAGTTCCAGATACGGGCCGAATGCGGCACCGACGTGTCGATCTTCTGCTGCACCGCTGATCCGGGCGTCTGCGCGGGGTCCGTCATGGGTGGCGTCCGTCTTTCGGCCGAGGTGTGGATGATTCACCGCACAACGTACGTGCCAACAGGGCGGTCGCGCACACCAGTTCACATTTCCTTGAGGACAGACCCGACAGCACCCGCTCGGCGACCGGGGCGCCACGCGGGCTCGGGCGACCGGGGGCGCGCGGCCTCAGAGGTCGAGCACCAACCGAGGGCCGCAGGAACGCGAGACGCAGATGAGCATGGTTTCGCCGGCGGCCCGCTCGTCCTCGTCGAGCAGGGAGTCCCGGTGGTCCGGCGTCCCCTCCAGCACGTCCGTCTCGCACGTGCCGCAGGTGCCTTCCCGGCAGGAGAACAGCACCGGGACACCCGCTTCCTCCGCCACGTCGAGCACCGAGCGGTCCGGCGGGACCGTGAGCGTGTGTCCGGACCGGGTGAGCACCACCTCGAAGGCCTCGGCCGGCGCCGCCCCGGCCGACGGCGCGACCGGAGCGAACCGCTCGATGCCCAGCGTGCCCGAGGGCCAGGAGGCGCACTGCTCCTGTGCGGCACGAAGCAGCGGCTCCGGACCGCAGGCGTGCACCAGCGTGCCCGCGCGGGGGGAGCCGACGAAGGCGGCGAGGTCCAGCAGGCCGTACTCGTCCTGCGGCCGGATCATCACCCGGTCCCCGTAGGGCGCGAGGCGGTCCAGGAACGCCATGGAACCGCGGGTGCGGCCGCCGTACAGCAGCCGCCAGTCGGCTCCCGCGGCCTCGGCGGCCTCCACCATCGCCAGGATCACGGTGATGCCGACCCCGCCCGCGACGAAGAGATGGCGCTCGGCCGGGCGCAGGGGGAAGTTGTTCCGCGGCCCCCGCACCCGCACGGCCGAACCCTCCCGCAGCCGGTCGTGGACGTACGAGGAACCGCCGCGGCCCTCCGGCGCGCGCAGGACGGCGATCTGCCAGGCCCCCCGGTCGGCGGGGTCCCCGCACAGGGAGTACTGACGGACGAGGCCGTTGTCCAGCAGCAGGTCGATGTGGGCTCCCGGTGCCCAGACCGGGAGCGGGTCGCCCTCCGGGTGGCGCAGCACCAGGGAGACGACGCCGTCGGCGGCGTCGACGCGGCTGCCCACGACGAGAGTCGCCTCGTCCTCCCGCTGGACGGACTGCGGTACTCGGGGGGCCTGGAGTGGCTGGCTGGTCATGTGCGTCAACCTGAGTCTCGTACGGGTGGGGGAGAGGACGGAGCTGGTGGGGAGGAGGCGTCAGCCGCGCGGTACGTTCAGCAGCAGCGCGTCGCCCTGGCCGCCGCCCCCGCACAGCGCGGCGGCTCCGGTGCCGCCTCCGCGCCGCAGCAGCTCCCGGGTGAGGGTCACCACGAGCCGGGCACCGGTCATGCCGACGGGATGGCCGAGGGCGATGGCACCGCCGTTGACGTTCACCTTCTCCAGCGGGACACCGAGTTCCCGTACGGAGGCCAGGGCGACCCCGGCGAACGCCTCGTTGATCTCCAGCAGGTCGAGGTCCCCGGCCTTCAGCCGGCCGTCGCGGGACAGGGCGTCGCGCACCGCACCGGCCGGCTGCACCACCAGGGAGGGGTCGGGGCCCGCCACGGTGCCGTAGGCGCCGATCTCGGCGAGCGGTGTCAGGCCCTCCCGGCGGGCGCGGTCCGCGCTCATCACGACGACGGCCGCGGCCCCGTCGGACAGCTGCGAGGCGTTGCCCGCGGTGATCGTGCCCTCGGCGGAGAAGGCGGGCCTCAGGCGCCCGAGGCTCTGAGCGGTGCTCTGCGGCCGGACGCCCTCGTCGGACGCCACCACCGTCTCGCCCCGCCGCCCGGCCACGGTCACCGGCGTGATCTCCGCGGCGAACGCGCCGGACTCCTGGGCACGGTGGGCCCGCTGGTGCGACAGCGCGCTGTACTCGTCCTGCTCCTCGCGGGTGAACGCGAAGGGCCGCTGGTAGCGCTCGGTGGCCGCGCCCATGGAGACCCCGTCGAAGGCGCAGGTCAGCGCGTCGCGATCCAGGGCGTCCTCGACGGAGGCCGCCCCGTACTTCCAGCCGGTGCGGGACCCGCGCAGCAGGTGCGGGGCGCCGGACATGGACTCCATGCCGCCCGCCACGACCACCTCGTGGCGCCCCGAGGCGACCATGAGATCGGCCAGGGCGATGGCGTGCAGCCCGGACAGGCACAGCTTGTTGACCGTGCCGGCCGGTACGGCGAACGGGATTCCGGCGGCCACCGCGGCCTGCCGGGCCGGGTTGGGACCGGCGCCGGCCTGGACGACATGGCCCATCACGACGGCCTCCACGGCCGCCGGGTCCACGAGTGCCGCGGACAGCGCGGCGCGGATGGCCCGGCCGCCGAGGTCCGCGGCGGACAGGCTGCTCAGCCCGCCCATGAGCTTGCCGATGGGCGTTCTCGCTCCGGCGACGATGACGGATCCGGGCATGTCCGGTGCCTCCTGGGGGTGGGTGTCGAAGGGGGGAGCTGGGGAGTGGGTGGGTGGGGGGTCAGCCGACGGAGTCGACGGCCCGCTCCGCGACCAGATGAGCCGTCTCGTTCACGGAGTGCAGCACGATCCGCCCGCCCGGCATGCGCCGCACGCGGCTGACCGAGGTGTAGCCCGGGTGGAACCAGAACATCCGGGGGATGTCGAGGACGGTCGCCAGGTAGGTGTTGGTGATCCCGCCGTGGCACACGGCCGCGATCCGTCCGCCGGGGTGCGCGTCCAGCATGGTGCGCACCGCCCGCACCGCCCGCGCCCGGAAGGCGTCCCGGTCCAGATCCGGTACGAAGTCCTCGTACCGTCCCTCGGAGAGCGCCACCGACCGGGGGTCGTCCGGGAGGATCTGCTCCGGCGGGGTGTAGGGGTGGGAGACATCGGTGTCCCACTCGCGCAGGTCGTCCAGCACGGTGGCGGTCAGGCCCGTCAGCCGTTCGAGCGGCGCCGCCGTCTCCCGGGCGCGCCGGTACGGGCTGACGTAGAGCGCGTCGATGCCCTCGTCCGCCAGCCAGGGGGCGAGGCGCTCGGCCTGGGCGATGCCGTCCGGCGACAGCTCGGGATCGAAGACGCCCGAGACGGGAAGGCCGTGCCGGACGAGCAGAAGTTCCGTCATGAGGGTCCTTGTACGGAGAAGGGCTTGTGCCGAGAAGGGCTTGTGCGAGGGAGGGCTCGCGCGAAGAGGAGAGGGGGGAGGCGGCGGGGCTCAGCCGGCGATCGTCCGGTCGGAGTCCCAGTACGGGCGGCGCATCGCCCGTTTGTCGAGCTTGCCCATGGCGTTGCGCAGGAGTTCCGGGACCACCTCGTACGTCTTCGGGCACTTGTACGCGGCCAGCCGCTCGCGGCAGAACGCGTGCAGCTCCCCGTCCGCCGGCGCGCCGTCGTCCGTCACGACGACCAGGGCCCGCAGTGACTCGCCGAAGTCCGGGTCGGGCACGCCGATGACCGCGACCTCGGCGACCCGCGGGTGCTCGCGCAGCACCGCCTCGCTCTCCGCCGGATAGAGGTTCACCCCGCCGGATACCACGACGTCCGCGGCCCGGTCGGTGATGAAGATGTAGCCGTCCGGATCGACGTAGCCGATGTCGCCGAGGGTGAAGACGCCGGGGGCCACGTAGGCGGCCTTCGTCTTTTCCTCGTCCGCGTGGTAGCGCACACCGCGGCCCTCCGGCGCCCGGAAGGACAGCAGCCCGAGTTCTCCGGCGGGCAGGGGGCTGCCGTCGTCGCCGGTCACCAGGACGTCGAAGGGAGGCTGGACGCGCCCCACCGAACCGGGGTGCTCCAGCCACTCGGTGCTGTCGATGCGCGCGACCGTGCCCGCCTCGCTGGCCCCGTACGACTCGGTCAGCACCGGACCGAGCCAGTCGATCATGGCCCGCTTCACCTCCGGCGGGCACGCGGAGCCGGTGTGCGAGATCTGCACCAGGCTGGAGACGTCGTAGCGGACGCGGGTCTCCGGCGGCAGCGCGAGGAGGCGGCCGAAGTGGGTCGGCACCATCACCGACGAGGTGACCCGCCACCGCTCCACCTGGTGCAGGAAGGTCTCCGCGTCGAACCTGCCGAGGATCACCACCGGCCGCCCGGCCGCGAGATGACGCAGGGCGGTGAGCGGGCCGTTGTGCTGGAGCGGGCCGCACACCAGGTGCGGTCCCGGCGGGAAACCGGGGCGGGCGGCCACCGCCTCCAGGTACGCGGAGCTGTCGGTCACCGGCCCCCGCACCCAGCGCACCTCGGTGCCGCGGGCCCGTCCCGTGGTGCCCGAGGTGTAGACGAGCGGGGGCCGGGCGGGGCGGCCGGCGGGCTGGGCCACCGGTTCCGCCCCGGCCAGCCACTCGGTCCAGCCGATGGCGTCGTCCTTGGCCGGTGTCCCGTGCACCACGACCGGGAGGCCCAGTTCCGCGCCCGCCCGCCGGGCTGCCGACTCGCCCGCCGGGCCGCTGATCACGGCCTTCGCTCCCGCGTCGGTGAGCAGGTCGACCAGTTCCCGCACGGTGAGCTGCCGCGAGGCGGCCACCGTTCCGACACCCGCCCGCAGGCCGGCCAGATGGGCCACCAGGGTGGCCACGGCGTTGTCGCCCAGGACGGCGACCCGGTCCTCGGGCCCGGGCGCGACCTCCAGGAGGCGCCCGGTCAGGCGTGCCACCTGATCGGCCAGGCGGGACCAGGACAGGCTCTCCGTGTCGTCGGCCAGGGCGGTCGCGTCCGGCAGGTCGCGGGCGCGCGAGTCCAGTGGCTGTTGGGGCATCAATCCTCCGGCGCTCCTCGGTTCGTCCTCTCCCTCGCTCCACGGGGCGCACCCCGTCCGCCCAGCGGCCGGGCAGGGGGGAGAGTCGACGCCAAGACTGTAGCGTTTATCAAGAAAGTGCGGAACACTCTGACCCGAGCGGACGACACTCACCCACGTTGGAAAGGCGTTCTGCTCCGACCCGAGTAGCCGTTACTCAAGCAGCCGTCTGGTAAGTGAGCCCGGACACGTGTGACAAGGAGGTCACCATGCCCCAACCGAAGGTCGACACGTGGCGGGCCGAGGTCCGCCAGTGGCTGGCCGCGACACTGGCACCCCGGCAGGCAGCCGACACTCCGGGTCACACCGCCGCCGACCTCGCCGTCTTCCACAACCTCACGGACGCGCAGGAGCGCGAGCTGCTCGACCGCTGCCGCGCCTACCAGCGCGCCCGGCACGACGCCGGCTACCAGGCCCTCACCCTCCCCACGGAGAACGGCGGCCAGGGCCTGACCGCCGCCCACGCGGCCGTCTTCGCACAGGAGGAGGCGGCGTTCGACGTACCGCCCTCCACCGAGCTGATCAGCGTCACGGTGCGACTGGTCGCCATGTCGGTCTCCCTGTTCGGCACGCCCGAGCAGCGCGCGACCCACGCCCGCGCCTTCCTCCGTACGGACCTGCTGGCCTGCCAGCTCTTCAGCGAACCCGGTGCCGGCTCCGACCTGGCCGCCCTGCGCACCCGTGCCCGGCGCGACGGCGAGGACTGGGTGATCGACGGGCAGAAGGTGTGGACCTCGGGCGCCCAGTTCGCCGAGTACGGCCTGCTGCTCGCCCGAACCGACCCGGACGTCGTGAAGCAGGCCGGCATCACCGCCTTCCTGGTGCCCATGGACAGCCCGGGCGTGGAGATCCGCCCCATCCGCCAGATGAGCGGCGGCGCCTCCTTCAACGAGGTGTTCCTCAGCGGCGTACGCGTCCCCGACGGGCTGCGGATCGGCCGCCCCGGCCAGGGCTGGGAAGTGGCCAACGCCACCCTCGCCTTCGAACGCACCGCCTCCGGCTCCGGCAACCGGCGCAAGGGCGGCACCTTCGACGACGTCCTCGCCCTCGCCCGCTCGCTGGAGCGGACCGGGGACCCGCTGGTGCGCCGGCGTCTCGCCGACCTGTATGTGCGCGGCGCGCTGCGGGCCGCCACCGTGGACCGCGTCGCCCGGGCGAGCGCGGCCGGCGGACGGCCGGGCCCCGAGGCCTCGCTGACCAAGCTCATGGCATCCGACCTTCTGACGCGCACCGGGCAGGTGGCCGCCGAACTGATGGGCGCCCGGATCACCGCCGACACCGGCGAGCCGGGCACCTTCGCCTGGACGGAACACCTGCTGGGCGCGCCCGGCTACCGGCTGGCCGGGGGCACCGACCAGATCCAGCGCAACCTGATCAGCGAGCGGGTGCTGAAGCTGCCGGGGGAGCCGCGGGTCGACAAGGTGCCGTTCTCCGAACTGTCCGGAAACTGAACGCGGCCACCGAGGCACGCGCCACCACGGCAGGCCACTGAAGGCAACACCACGCACTGAGGAGTGACATCGATGGATCTGGGACTGACAGGTGCGAACGCGCTGGTGACCGGCGCGAGCCGGGGCATCGGCCGGGCGATCGCGGGGACGCTGGCCGCCGAGGGCTGCGCGCTGGCGCTGTGCGCCCGGGGCGAGGAGGCCCTCGCCAAGGCCGCCGCCGAACTGCGTGCCGAGGGAGCGACCGTGTTCGCCGAGCCGGTCGACGTGACCGACCCGGCGGCGCTGGCGGGCTTCGTGGAGCGGGCGGCCGGTGAGCTGGGCGGCTTGGACCTGCTGGTGTCCAACGTCTCGGCGGGCAACGTCAAGGGGCCCGAGTCGTGGGAGGCCAGCCTGCGCGGTGACCTGATGCCGTTCGCGGGACTCGTCGAGGCGGCCATGCCCTACCTGGAGGCCTCCGAGAGGGCCGCCGTGGTGGCCATCGGCACCACCAACGCCTCCGACACCGCCCGCCCGGCCGGGGCCAACTCGTACTCCGCCCTGAAGGCCGCCGTCGTCCAGCACGCCTCCGCCCTCGCCCACGCGCTCGCCCCGAAGGGCATCCGGGTCAACACCGTCTCGCCCGGCCCCATCGACTTCCCCGGCGGCGCCTGGGAGACCATCCGCACCAGCCGCCCCGAGGTCTACGAGGAGGTCCTCGCCAAGCTGCCCATCGGCCGCTACGGCAGCGCGGAGGACGTGGCCGCCGCGGTGGCGTTCCTGCTGGGCCGCACCGGCTCCTTCTGCGTCGGCGTCAACCTCGTGGTGGACGGCGGGCTGCTCACCCGCGTCCAGTACTGAGCCGTGGCGGGCCCGGCCGGCCGCCTGGACGCCGTACTGGTCTGCGGCGGCAAGTGGCACGACTTCGACTACGCGCGGCTGCGGCTGCTGGACCTGTTGGACGGCCATCCCCAGGTCCGCACCCGGGTCTACGAGGACTACGACTGCCTGCCCGCACTGGACCGGGCGGACCTGCTGGTGACCTACACCTGCGATGTACGGCCCCGTCCCGCCCAGCGGGCCGCGCTGGCCCGGTTCGTCGAGCGGGGCGGGCGCTGGCTCGCCCTGCACGGCACCAACGCGGTGATCGAGGGGCCGGCCGACGGCGGGACCCGGGTGTTCACCACCCCGCGGCTGCTCGGTGAGCTGGCCGGCGTGCTCGGCAGCCAGTTCCTCGCCCACCCGCCGATCGAACCGTACGAGGTGCGGGTGACGCGGCCCGGCCACCCGCTGGTCGAGGGTGTCCAGCCGTTCACGGTGACCGACGAGTTGTACGTGTGTGAGCTGCACGGGGAGCTGGAGGTGCTGCTGCACGCCGAGTACACGGGGCCGTGCCGCGGGTTCGACGAGGGCGGCACGGCGGCGGCCGACGAGGCGGCCCGTCCGGTGCTCTACCTGAAGCGGCACGGGGTGGGCGAGGTCTGTTACTTCACTCTCGGGCATTGCCGTGGCCGGTACGACGTGCAGGACCTGGGCGTGGACGACACCGGGCGGGTGGACCGGGGGCCCTGGCAGACACCGGAGTTCCTCACGGTGCTGGGGCGCTGCGTGGAGCGGATGGTGGACGAGCGGGTGCTGCCCTAGGGGTTTCGCCCCCGCCGCCCCTTCCCGTTCCCGACCCCTGGGCGCTCCGCCCCCGACCCCCGCTCCTCAAACGCCGGAGAGGCTGATTTTCCAGCCCGTCCGGCGTTTGAGGACGAGGCCCCTTCAGGGCCGAAGGGGGGTCTGGGGGCGAAGCCCCCAGGGACGGGACGGGAAGGGGCGGCGGGGCGAAGAAGCCACCACCGCGCCCCCGTTCACCCGTGCGGCAGCACCACCGCACGGCCGTTGATGTCGCCCGCGTGCAGGCGCTCGTAGGCCAGCGGGGCATCCTCGATCGGGAAGGTCTCGACGTGGGAGGAGACGAGGCCCTGCCGTGCGAGGTCGACGACCTCGATGAGTTCGGGACGGCTGCCCCAGTAGGGGGCCGACGCGGACACCTCGAACGGCAGCCCCCCGCCGAACCCCACCGCCAGCGTGCCCCCGCCGATCCCGACGACGGTCACGTCCCCGGCGACCGCCACCGACGCCGCCGCCACCGCGAGGGTCGCCCCGGCCCCCACGAAGTCCAGCACCACCTCCGCCCCCACCCCGCCGGTCAGCTCCCGCACCCGCGCCGCCGCCCCGTCGTCGGACCGGAGCGTCTCGTGGGCGCCCACGGCACGCGCGAGTTCCAGCTTCTCCTTGCTCACGTCGAGCGCGACCACCCGGGTCGGCGACAGGGCGCGCAGCAGCTGGACCGCGATATGGCCGAGGCCGCCGACACCGATCACCACCGCCGTACTGCCCGGCACGAGCTTGGGCAGCAGGGCGCGGATCGCGTGGTACGGCGTCAGGCCGGCGTCGGTGAGCGGTGCGGCCTGGACCGGGTCCAGGCCGTTCAGCGGCACCAGATGGCGCGGTGAGTCCACCACCAGGTACTCGGCGAGAGCGCCCGGAGAGCCGAGCCCGGGCGGCATGATGCCGAGCCCCGCGGCGTGCGGGCAGCAGTTCTCCCGGCCCTCGGCGCACATGCGGCAGCGGCCACAGCCCCACGGGCCGTAGACCGCCACCTCGTCGCCCTCCGCCACCCCGGCGACCCCGACGCCCAGAGCGGCGACGGTCCCGACGCCCTCGTGCCCGAGCGTCATCGGCAACGCGTAGGGGAACTGTTCCTCGGGCCAGCTCATGACCGCCAGGTCGGAGTGGCACAGCCCCGCGGCCGTCACCTTCAGCAGCACCTGGCCGGGGCCCGGCTCGGGTACGGGCACCTCGACGACCTCGGGCGCGCCGCCCACCGTCCGGTACTGGACCGCCTTCATCGGGCGACCTCCCCGTCCGCGCCGGGTCCTTCGGCGGCGTCGGCGGCCGGCGGTGCCTTGCGGCGGCGCAGTACCGTCGGCAGGGCGATCCGGCCGCCGGTGAGGACGAGCGCCACGATGAGGACCGAGCCGGTGAACAGACTCGCCGCCCACTGCGCGCTGGTGGCCAGCCCGAGGCCCGTGATGCCGGTGCCGAGCAGCAGCACCGCGATCACCGTGCCCCAGGCGTTGAAGCGGCCCGCGCGCAGCTGTGTCGCCCCGACGAAGGCCGCCGCGTAGGCGGACAGCAGATACGGCGTGCCCGCGCTCGGCGATCCCGATCCCACCGAGGACGCGAAGACGACTCCGGCGAGACCGGAGAGCAGCGCGGACGCCACCAGGGTCAGGAAGCGCAACCGGTCGGTGCGTACCCCTTGCAGGCGGGCCGCGTCCGCGTTGAAGCCGGTCGCGTACAGCCGGCGTCCGGTGGCCGTGTGTTCCAGCAGGAACCAGATGGCCGTCGCGGCGAGCAGCAGGTACAGCACGGGAAGCGTGATGCCGCCCGCGTCCAGTTGCGCGATGCCGGAGAACGGCTTGGCCAGCAGCTCGACGCCGGTGATGGAGCTGTCGTTGGTGACCATGGTGATCAGGGACTGGATCAGGGCGCCGGTGGCCAGGGTCGCGATGAACGAGTCGACCCGCAGCACCACCACGACGATGCCGTTGACCACTCCGACGCACAGGGCGGCGGTCATGGAAAGGGCGATCGCGGTGCCGGGGCCGAGGCCCGTGGTGACCAGGAAGTACGCGGTCAGCACACTCGTGAGCGACATGGTGAAGGCGACCGACAGGTCGAAGACACGGGCGGCCAGCGGAAGGACGACGCTGAGCGCGACCAGCCCGGCCACGGCGTTGCCGTTCAGGACCTGCTTGACCGTGGTGACGGTCGGGAACGTGTCCGGAACCCACACGGAGAAGAGCACGGCGATCAGCAGCCACACGTGGACGGCGCCGATGTTGCGGAACGACAGGGCGGTCAGCGCCCGTCGGCCCAGGACGCCGGTGCGGGACACCGCGGGCACCGGCAGGTCCGGTCCGCTCGGGCGGAGCCCGGCGGCCCGGGTGGGGGTGGTTGTCATGTCACTCGCTTCTTTCCATGGTCGACTCGGTTCCCTCCATGGCGTGGACCAGCGCCGGTTCGGTGATGTCCGGGCCGCTGATCTCCCGGACGATCCGGCCGTCCCGCACCACCAGGACGCGGGTGCACAGGGCGAGCAGGTCCTCCGTGTCCGAGGAGGACACGATCACGCCCATGCCGTCGTCGGCCTGACGCTCGATCAGGTCGTAGAGCTGGAGGCGGGTCGCGATGTCGACGCCCGCCGTGGGTTCGCACAGCACCAGCACCGGTGGCTGCTGGGCCAGGCAGCGGGCCATGACGACCTTCTGCTGGTTGCCGCCGCTCAGTGTGGTGATCCGGGCGTCGCGTCCGGCCGTGCGTACGTCCACCCGCCGGATCCACTGCTCGGCGAGCGCGGACACGCGGCGCCGGTGCAGCTGTCCCGCTCGTGCGCGAAGCCGGTCGAGCAGGGGCAGGGTGAGGTTCTCCCCGACGGAGAAGTCACCGATCACGCCCTCGGCGGCCCGGTCCGCGGGGACCAGCGGAATGCCCAGACCACGGGCGTCCTTCGCGTCGAGCCAGCGCCGGGCGCGCTCCGGAAGGCGGATCCGGCCGCGCACCGGTCCGGTGTGGGCCCCGCACACGGCGTAGGGCACCACCTCATGGCCGGAGCCCACCAGGCCGGTGATGCCCAGCCGTTCGCCGCGGGCCAGGTCGAAGCCGATGCCGCGCAGCGGGCCCGCCCACAGGTCGCGGACCTCCAGGACCGCCCTGTCGGGCGAGGACGGCAGCCGCGGACGGTACGTCGTCTCCATCTCCTCGCCGGCCATCAGCTCGGCCAGCGACCGGGGAGTGAGTTCGGCGACCCGGCGGGTGGCGATCCGGCGTCCGCCGCGGATCACGGTGACCCGGTCGGCCAGCGCGAAGATCTCGTCCATGCGGTGCGAGACGTACAGGACGCTGGCTCCGGCGTCGCGGACCTCCCGCACGATGTCGAAGAGCCGGGCCACCTCGCCGGGCGGCAGCACGGCCGTCGGCTCGTCGAGGACGAGGACGCCGCGGCGGCCCTCCCAGCCCTGGAGCGCGGCGGCGATGGCCACCACCGCGCGCTGGACCGGGGTGGCCGTCGACAGGGGACGGCGTACGTCGACGCCGAGGCCGAACCGCTCGACCAGGGCCGCCGTCCGGCGCTCCATCTCCGGCCAGCGGATGTTGCCGAGGGCGGTACGGGCGAAGCCGTGACTGAGCGCGAGATTGTCCGTGGCGCTCAGTTCGCCGACCAGCCCCAGCTCCTGGTGGACGAAGCGGAGCCGGTCGTGCCGCGAGCCGGTGACCTGGCCCAGGCCGAACGGCTCGCCGTCGAGTTCGGCGACCGCTCCGGGCTCGGCGTGGTGGTAGCCGGCGAGGATCTTGATGAGAGTGGACTTGCCGGAGCCGTTGGGCCCGATCAGCGCGTGGATCTCGCCGTGGGCGATGTCGAGGTCGACGTCCTCGAGCGCCTGGGTTCCGCCGAATCGCTTCGACAGCCCGGACACCCGCAGCACGGGCCGGCCGCTGCCCTCGGTCCAGGCCGTTCCTGGTGCGGTCCGCGCCGGCTTCGTGGTCTCCGTCGGTGTGTCAGCGTGCACCGCTGCTCCATCCGTCAGGGGCGCCGCCGCCGGCCGGTGGCCGGCGGCGGGGGCCGGGTCGGTCAGTTCAGGCCCCAGAGCGCCTTGAACTGCGCCTGGTAGTCCTCGACGAGCGGGAAGTCGCCGATCGTGACGGTCAGGTTGTCCTTGGTGATCAGCATGTTGGGCAGCACCGCCTTCTGGTCCACCTCCATCGACTGGCCGGTGAAGTGGCGCGCCAGCGCGTCGACCTGGGTCCAGGCGGTCTCGTGCGAGTTCAGCGCCATCGCGCCGTGGCTGAGGTCGTTCTGGATGTACTGGTAGTTCTGGGCGTCACCGACGTTGACGGCGATGTGCTTGTCGGCGATGCCGGCCGTCTTCAGCGCGGACGGGACGCCCACGTTGAGCAGGCCCAGGCCGAAGACGATGTGCGTCACCTTCGGGTGCGAGCGGACGTACGACACCACGCGGTCGGCCATGTCCTTGCCGATCGCGGTGATCGGCACGTCGACGTTGTCCAGGGCACAGCCCTCGCACCATTCCTTGTACTTGGTGGCGAACATGTCCTTGACGGGCTTGAGGATGGTGTACGCGGGCAGGTCGAAGTAGACGGTGTTCGCCTGCGCGTCACTGTCGGCCACCACCCACGAGGCGAGCATCTCGCCCTGGACGGCGACGTCCTTCGGCCCGTTCTTCAGCAGCGCGATGCCGTCGCCCACCACGTCGTCGGCGTTCGACTGGATGACCGGGATGCCGGCCTCCTTCAGCTTCGCCAGCTGCTTGGCGTAGACCGCGCGCGGGAATCCGGAGGCGACGACGGCGTCCGGCTTGTCGCGCAGTGCCTGCTCGTAGGCGGACTGGACGGACTCCGGCGTGCCCTGCGTGGGGATCTGCTGGACCGTCCAGCCGAGCTGGTTGGCCCCCTCGGTGAAGAAGTCGGCCAGGTCCTTGCACGACTGCACGCCGCACAGGATGAAGTCGATCGTCTTGCCCGCGGGGATGGGCTTGCCCACCGGCTGGGTGACGGGGATCTTTCCGGGCCGCTCCGAGTACTTCGCCAGGGCCTTGCGGGCGGCGGCCAGGCCGGGCGAGTCCGCAGCCGTCGCCTTGGCGGAGTCGGCGGCCGGGGTCGTGGCGCTGCCGCACGCCGCCAGGGCGAGCAGGGCGGCGACGGAGGCGATCGCGGTGAACGCGCGATGGACCGCGCGGCCGGGTCTGGAACTCATCTTTGAGTACTCCCGTGGTGTGGCGCCTGCGCTGCCGCGGCCCGCGGCGCTCCCGCGTCCGCGATGGCCGGCTCCGTACAGGCGGATCCTGTGCCGCCCGTTCCGGGACGGCACGCATGAGCTGATCGAAAGGGCTGGATGGATCGCCGTCGTGGGGTACGACGCGGGCCGCCCCCGGAAGGCGGGCGGCGCTGTGGCCAAGACGCCGAGGACACGGAAGACACTGTCCCGGACAAGGAGAAACTTGTGAGGTCCTACAGCCTCGGGTGCGACGGAGTGTGGCACGCGCTGTCCGGCTTGGGGAGGGGGCAATCGCAACTAATTCAAGGTGGGCCCTGTCGACTGCCGGATATCCAGGCCCTTCGGTGCCCTGATGGAGTCGCGAGTATTGCTCCTGACCGCCACTGCTAACTACACTCACTCTAAAGTTTCTGGCTGAGGGAGCGAAGATGGACGAACCGTCGGAGTCGGGCACGGCGCGGTGCCCCGGGCCCAGCGTCCAGGACTACCTCGACCGGGACAGCCGGCCGGTTCCCCCCGCCCTGAGGTACGTCAACAACGACTACCTCGGCAGCGAGGACATCGACACGGCCCGCTTCACGTCCCGCGAATGGGCCGAGCGCGAGATGCGGCAGGTGTGGCGCCGCGCCTGGCAGTTCGCCTGCCTGGAGAGCGAGATCCCCGAGGTCGGCGACCACGAGATCTACGAGATCGGCGACGACTCCCTGATCATCGTGCGCACGGCGCCGGACGAGATCCGCGCGTACGTCAACGCGTGCCTGCACCGCGGCCGCAAACTGCGCACCGGCGGCGGCAACGTCGGCGAGTTCCGCTGCCCCTTCCACGGCTTCGCCTGGAACCTCGACGGCACGATGCAGACTCCGCCCTGCGTCTGGGACTTCCCCCACGTCACCCCGGAGAAGTTCGCGCTTCCCGAGGCCAAGGTGGCCACCTGGCGCGGCTTCGTCTTCATCACCATGGACCCGTACGCGGAGTCCTTCGACAGCTACCGCGGCACCTTCGACGAGTACTACATCTGGCCGTTGCAGGACCGCTACAAGTCGCTGCACATCGCCAAGGTGCTGCCGTGCAACTGGAAGATCGCCCAGGACGCGTTCATCGAGTCCTTCCACGTGATCGCCACGCACCCGCAGATGCTGCCCTGGCTCGCCGACGCCAACTCCCAGTACGACGTCATGGCGGACCAGCCCCACTGGAACCGCATGATCAACATCCAGGGCGCTCCCAGTCCCCACGTCGCCGACTCGGTCACGCAGGAGGACGTCCTGGAGACGTTCTACGACTCGCGTGCCTTCTACGCGGCCGCCCAGGGCCGTGACCTGGTGATCCAGGAGGGCGACGAGATGCCCGCGATCCCGCCCGGCGGCACCGCTCGCCAGGTCCTCGCCGAGCGGATGCGCGCCCAGCTGGCGGCCACCTCGCAGCAGGACTTCTCGCAGACCGCCGACACCGAACTGCTGGACGCCATCAACTACCTGCTGTTCCCCAACTTCAACCCGTGGGGCGGCGCCAAGTCCAACATCATCTACCGGTTCAAGCCGAACGGCCTCGACCCCGACTCCTGCACCGCCGAGATCATCTTCATGTCGGCGCCGAAGCAGCCCGGCGAGATGCCGCCCCCGGTCAAGATCCGCTGGGTGCCGGAGGACATGCTCTTCGCCGACATCCCCGAACTCGGAGTGCTCGGGCCGGTCTTCGACCAGGACTGCGAGAACCTCCCGTACGTCCAGCAGGGGCTGAAGACGATGCGCAAGCCCGGCATCACCCTGGCCGACTACCAGGAGAGCCGCATCCGCCACTTCAACCGGACGCTCGACCAGTGGATGGGGAAGTGACCGTGACCCACCGGGTCGCGGTCCGGCCCTCAGGCGTCGAGCTGGAGGTACGGGACGGCGAGGACCTGTTCAGCGCCGCCCAGCGGCTCGGTTACCGCTGGCCCACCGTCTGCGGCGGCAAGGCCACCTGCCGCACCTGCTTCGTGGCGGTCGAGGAGGGCGCCGAGAACTGCTCGCCCGTGGGCCCGCTGGAGCGCGAGGGCATCGAGGCCCTGCGCAAGCCGGTGGACGGCCTGACCCGGCTCGCCTGCCGACTCCGGGTCGAGGGCCCGGTGACCGTGACCAAGCGCGGCGTACGCCGCAGACCGCAGGAGTGACCGTGAGCGCCAAGCAAGTGACTCATCCGCTGACCGGGCACGTGTACCGGCTCACCGAGGACGGGCTGGTGGAGGTGACCGACCCCCGGAGCGGGGCCCAGGGCATCTTCGACTTCCAGGCCCGCTGGCAGTCCGGGGAACTGCGCCACGCCGACCTCCAGATGGCCGGCTGGGTGGGCCGCCTCGCCCAGCGGCGCGGCACCCGGCCGCCGGAGGCGTGAGCCGGTGCCGCCCCGCACCACCCGGGTGGTCTGCCTGGTGCGCCGGCCCGAGGGGGAGCCGGCCCTGGCGGACTTCGCCGTCGAGGAGCGCCCGCTCCCGTCCCTGGACGAGGGACAGCTGCTCGTCCGCAACCTCTACATGAGCGTCGACCCGTCGATGCGCGGGCGGCTGGAGAGCACCGAGAAGCACTACACGCACAACTTCACGCCCGGATCGCCCCTGGACGGCCGGGCCCTCGGCGTCGTCGAGGAGAGCCGCTGTCCCTCCGTGCCGCCGGGCACCTTCGTACGCCACCAGCTCGGCTGGCGGGAGCGGGCCGTCCTCGACCCGGCCGACACCGACGCCGCGGGCCGCGTCGACCCGCGACTCGCCCCGCTGCCCACCTGGCTGGGGCTGCTCGGACAGACCGGCTTCACCGCCTACGTCGGACTCGCCAGGGTCGCCCAGGTGCGGCCCGGCGACACCGTCCTGGTGTCGGCGGCGGCCGGGGCCGTGGGCACCGCCGCCGGACAGTTCGCCCGGCTGCTGGGCGCGGAGCGCGTCGTCGGAACCGCCGGAGGCCCCGACAAGTGCGCCCTGCTGGTCAAGGAGTTCGGCTACGACGCCGCCGCGGACTACCGCGCCGAGCCGGTGCGCGACGCCCTGGCCCGGCTGGCGCCCGACGGGGTCGACGTCTACTTCGACAACGTCGGCGGAGAGCAACTCGCCGCCGCGCTGCACGCGTTGCGGACAGGCGGCCGGATCGCGCTGTGCGGCATGATGTCTCAGTTCGGCGCCGAGCGGCGGTCCGCCGACATCAACCAGCTGATCCAGGCGGTCCTCAAGCGGCTGACCCTGCGCGGCTTCATCGTCCGCGACCACGAGGACCTGCGCCCGGAGTTCGAGCGCCGCGTGGCCGACTGGCTCCGCTCCGGCCGGATCACCGCCCGCGAGACGGTGACGGACGGCCTCGACAGTGCGCCGGGCGCCCTGCTGGCCCTGCTGGCCGGCGGCAACGTCGGCAAGATGCTGGTCCGGCTGGCGGACGATCCGTACACCCCCTAGCGGCAGAGGGCGACGGCCGACGCGGGATCCGGTCACGCACGACGCGTGGCCGACGGCTGTCACCTGCCCCAGATCCTCCGGTACGCCTCGCGGTAGCCGGGCGGGTCCCAGGTCGTCGCTCCGCGGCTGTTGGCCGCCGTGGCGATGTGGACCGGGGCGACGTACCCGCTGGCGGGCTCGCCGGCGAAGGCGCGGTTGAACTCGTCGACGATCTGCCAGCCCTGTTCGGCGAGCGGTTCCGGGACGGTGGCGGCCTGGAACCGCCGGCTGTCGATGCGCTGGAAGGCCGACGGGTCGCCGTCTCCGGCGCCGATGTTGAAGGGGGGACCGGAGCCCTTGCGGCCGGCCTCGCGCAGCGCGGGCGCCGCGTCGGCGAAGTAGAGGTCGTTGATGGCCACGGAGTACGTCCACCTGTTGCCGTAGCGGGAGATGAGCGAGGAGACCGCCTGGGGGGTGCGGCTGCTCGCGTCCGGGATGGGGATGTTCTCGGACGCCAGCAGACGCACGTCGGGGCAGGTGGCCAGGTGTTCCTCGATCAACTGGGACTTGTTCCTGGCGAAGGGGATCGAGGCGTCGGTGAAGACGACGACCCCCGCCCGGCCGCCCGAGTGCGCGATGATCCAGTCCGCGCTGATCCGCGCCACGTCCTCGACCTGGGTCGTGACGTTGGTGAAGAGCTTGGGTTGCCTGCTCGGTCCGGGGGAGCCGACCGCGTGCCAGCCGATCAGCGGGATGCCCGCCGCGTCGGCTCGCGCGACCTGGGCCGACGTCGCGTTGGGGTCGAAGCCGCCGAGGACGATGCCGGAGGGCCGGACGCCGACCGCCTGGCTGAGGGCCGCCTGGATGCCGGCGGGTGTGCCCTGCCCGTCGATGACCCGGACGTTCCAGCCGATCACCTTCGCGGCCTCCCGCAGCCCGTCGGCGACACCGGCGACTCCGGGGTTGGTCATGGTCTGTGCGACGTAGACGATCGTTCTGTCCGGCCGGGCCGCGGGGCCGGTGGTGGGCCCGTTCCACGACACGTCCACCTTCTCGGCCCGCCGGACGGCGGACCTCGCCTCGGCGAGGGCCGCCGGGCAGCCCGCCGTGCCTCCCTCGGTGGGGTTTCCCGGGCCGGTGGACGAGCCTCGCTCACACCCGACGACGGTGACGACGACCGTGGTCAGGGCCGCGAGGGCCGCGGCGGTCCTGCGGTACGGGATCACGGGTGCTCCTTGCTGTGGTGATGACGGCTGGGGGTGACGACGACGGGCGGACGCGGTGACGACGACGGGCGGACGCCTCCGCAGGCCGGGGGCGGACGCGGAGCGCGAGCGGGCCACGGGCTACGGGACGTCCTGGGCCTCCTGGGAGGTGCCCGCCACCTTGCTGCCCCGACGGTGCGCGGTGGCGCCGGAGCGCAGCCGACGGCGGGCGGAGTACCCGGCGAAGCCGACGGCGAGCAGCAGGGTGGCGCCGTTGAACAGCGGGGTGACCCAGAACTGCGCGCCGAGCTGGCCGATGCCGGCGAGCCCGATGGCGAGGACGGCGACCGCCACGAGGGTGCCCAGCGCGTTGGGGCGGCCGGGCCTGATCGCGGTGGAGCCGAGCAGGGCCCCGACGAAGGCAGGCAGGAGGTAGTCGAGGCCGACGCTGGGGTTGCCGATCTGCTGCTGCGCGGCGAGCAGGACGCCGGCGAAGCCGACGATCAGGCCGGACAGGGCGAAGGCGTAGACGCTGTAGCGGCGCGTGGGGATGCCGACCAGGTCGGCGGCGCGGGGGTTCGAACCGATGACGTAGAGGTAGCGGCCCAGCGGGAGGCGCTCCAGCAGCAGCCAGAGCAGGACGACCAGCCCGAGGACGTAGAACGCGGGCACCGGCAGACCGAGGAACGTGGAGTCGTGGAGGTCGGTGAAGGCGGGCGGCAGCCCGTTCGGTCCGGAGACGATGCGGGTGCCGCCGGTGATCCAGCCGGTGACGGCGTACAGCACGCTGCCGGTGCCGAGGGTGGCGATGAAGGAGTCGATCCGGGCGAACTCGACGACCACGCCGTTGAGGACCCCGACGACCGCTCCGCCGATGATCACCACCGCGCAGGCGAGCGGCCAGGACCAGCCCTCGCTGACGATCAGCTGGAGCACCATGACGTGTGCCAGGCCGAGACCGTAGCCGATGGACAGGTCGAACCGGCCCGTGACGATGGGGACCATCGCGCCGAGCGCGAGGATCGCGGGGACCGACTGGTTGGACAGGATCGAGGAGACGTTGTCGAGCGTGGGGAAGGTGTCGGGCAGGGTCAGGGAGAAGACGAGGAAGAGCAGGACGGCGAGTGCGAGCAGTCCGTACGCGCCGATGAAGTGTCCGGGGGAGCGCCGCGGCCGTGAGCGGGGAGCCGGTGACGTCGACGTCGGCCGGCTCGTCCCGTCGCCCGTCGGTTCCGCGCTCATCCGTCCGTCTCCGTTCCGGTGAGGGGCGGTACGGCGGACGCGGTGCGGGTGAGCCGGGTGACGGTGAGGGCTTCGCCGGTCAGCTCGGCCGCCACGGTCCCTCGGACGAACACCAGGGCGCGGTGGCACACGTTCGCGACCTCCTCGAAATCGGTGGAGATGAGCAGGACGGCGAGCCCGGCGGCCAGTTCCTCGTCCAGCAGGCGGTAGATCTCCGCCTTGGCGCCCACGTCCACGCCGGCTGTCGGCTCCTCGAGGATCAGCAGCCGGCGCTTGCTGTGGAGCCACCGGCCGAGCATGACCTTCTGCTGGTTGCCGCCGGACAGGACGGCGATCGGTGTCTCGCTGTCGTGGGGGCGCACCCGGAAGCGTTCGACGAGGGCCATGGCCTTGGCGCGCTCGCGCCGGGGGCTGATCCAGCGCGGCCCCGGCGTGGCGTCGGCGTGCGGGTTGGCCAGCAGGTTCTCCCGTACGGTCAGTTCGGCGGCGCACCCCTCCTCCAGCCGGTTGCTGGTCACCAGGCCGACCCCGGCACCGACGGCGGCGGCGACCGTACGCGGACGGTAGGGCCGCCCGTCCAGCAGCACGCGCCCGCCCGTGAGGGGCCGGACCCCGGCCAGCGCCCTGCCCAGGTCCATGTGTCCGGCGCCGATGAGGCCCACCATGCCCAGGATCTCGCCGGGGCGCAGCCGGAGGCCGACCGGGCCGGCGTTCTCGGTCCGTACGCCGTCGAGGCGCAGGACGGCGGGCGCCTCGGTGCCGGGAAGGGCGGCGGCGGGTGGCCGGCGAGCCGGGTCGCGGCCCACGATGTCCCGCACCAGACGAGCCGGGCTGTGGCCGGCGAGCCGGCCCCGGCTGATGATCCGGCCGTCGCGCAGGACGGCGAAGGAGTCGGCGACCTGGTACACCTCGTCGATCCGGTGGCTGACGTGGACGATGCCGTGACCGCGGTCGCACAGCTCGCGCAGGACGCGGAAGACGCGGGCACAGTCGGCCGCGGGGAGGCTGGCGGTCGGCTCGTCGAGCACGAGGAGTTCCGCCCGGGTCGACAGGGCCCGCGCGATGGCGACCAGCGAACGTTCGGCGCGGGTCAGGTCGGCGATGCGGGCCTCGGGCGCGAGATGTCCGGCGACGATCTCCAGGGCCTCCACGCAGCGCTCGCGCGCCGTCCGCCAGGAGATCAGCCCCCGGCGGCGCGGGTAGCCGGTGCCCAGGGCGATGTTCTCGGCGACCGTCATCCACTCGACGAGACCGAGGTCCTGGTGGATGAAGGCCATGTGCCGCGAGGCCGCGGCGGTGCCGAGCGGGTGGCCGGCCACGGTCACCTCGCCCTCGTCGGCGCGATGGACACCGGCGAGCACCTTGATGAGGGTGGATTTCCCGGCGCCGTTGGGGCCCAGAAGGGCGAGGACGGTACCGCGCCGGACGTCGAGGTCGACCTCGGCCAGCGCGCGAGTACCGCCGAATCGCTTGCCGAGACCCCGGATCCGGACCAGAGGGTCCTGGCCGCGGCCCACGGATCGGCTTGTCGGGGCGTCGGGAGCGTCGTGCACAGACTCTCTCCGGGGGGTCGGCTACCGCGTTCCTTCCCGACCGTACGGATCGGCTCGTCTATCCGATGTCGGGAATATCATCCCAATCTATCCCGGTGACGGACGGCATCGTCGTAGGGACATCCAGAGCGCACTCGGCCCAGATGACCTTGCCGCCGTCGGTGTAGCGGGTCCCCCAGGCCTGAGCGAGCCGGGCGACGAGGAACAGGCCGCGACCACCCTCGTCGGTGGCGGCCGCGTGCCGCAGCCGGGGAGCGGTGCTGCTGGTGTCGGAGACCTCGAAGATCAGGGTGCGGCCATGGATCACGCGTACCCGAAGGGGGCCGCCGGCGTGGCGGATGGCGTTGGTGACCAGCTCGCTGAGCAGCAGCTCGGCGGAGAACACGGCCTCGTCGAGCCCCCACTCGGTGAGCCGGCGGGTGACGTCGGCGCGTACGCCGGAGACACGGGCCGGGTCCGCGGGCAGGTCCCAGGTGGCGATCCGGCCGTGCGCCAGGGTCTGGGTACGGGCGACGAGCAGCGCGATGTCGTCGGCGGGGTGGTCGGGCACCACGGCGTCCACCACCGCCCGGCAGGTGTCCTCGGGCGAGGGTCCCGACCGGGCGAGGGCGTCCCGCAGCTGGTCGAGGGCCGTGTCGATGTCGCGGTGGCGGTCTTCGATGAGTCCGTCGGTGTAGAGGACGAGCCGACTGCCTTCGGGGACGTGGATCTCGGCCGTCTCGAAGGGCAGGCCGCCCAGTCCGAGGGGCGGTCCGGCCGGCAGGCCGGGAAACGTCACCGTGCCGTCGGGGTGGACCAGGGCGGGCGGGGGGTGGCCGGCGCGTGCCAGGGTGCACAGCTGCGAGGTCGGGTCGTAGATGGCGTACAGGCAGGTGGCGCCGATGATGCCGATGCCTTCGGTGCCCGGTTCCTCGCCGCCCTCGTCCCGGTCGAGGCGGGCGACGAGGTTGTCGAGCTGGGTGAGGACCTCGTCGGGCGCCAGGTCCAGCTCGGCGAAGTTGCGTGCGGCGATACGCAGCCGGCCCATGGTGACGGCGGCGTGCAGGCCGTGGCCGACGACGTCGCCGACGACGAGGGCGACGCGGGTGCCGGACAGGGGGATGACGTCGAACCAGTCGCCGCCCACTCCGGACTCGGCGGGCAGATAGCGATGGGCGACCTCGACGGCGTCCTGCTCGGGCAGGCGCTGCGGAAGCAGACTGCGTTGCAGGGCCAGGACCATGGTGTGTTCGCGGGTGTAGCGGCGGGCGTTGTCGATGCAGACCGCGGCGCGCGTGGCGAGTTCCTGGGCCAGCGAACGGTCGTCGTCCCCGAAGGGGGCGCGCTCGCGCGTGCGGTAGAAGCTGACGATGCCCAGGACGACGCCGCGGGCGAGCAGCGGGGCGGTGATGAGAGAGCGCAGCCCGTACGCGAGAAGGCCTCCGGTGTGCTCCGGGTCCTGCGAGAACCGGTCGGCGGCGGCCCTCAGATCGGGTTCCAGCACTGCCTGTTCGTCGGTCAGGCAACGGAGCCGGGGAGTGCCGGGACGCAGGCCGATCCGCTCGCCGAGCGCCTGGAAGGGGCCGTCGTCGCGGATGCCGTGGATCACCAGGCGGTGCAGGTCGGTACGGGGATCGGCGGACTCCTCGCCGCGCAGCACGGCCTCGGAAAGGTCGATGGTGACGAAGTCGGCCAGGCGCGGCACGGCCATGTCGGCGAGTTCGTGGGCGGTGCGGGGCACGTCCAGGGTGGTACCGATGCGGGCGCTGGCCTCGGACAGCAGCTCCAGGCGCCGCCGTGCCGCGACGGCGTGCATGCCCACGCCCGGTTCGCCCAGCAGCACCAGCCGTCCGCCGGTGAGGCCGTCGGCGCCGCCGGGCGCGGTGGCCGGCTCGGCCGTGCGGGCGGTCGTGGGCCGCGCCGGTACCCCGGCCGCGGGGTGGGCCGGTGCCGGCGCGGCGACATGGGCCGGGCGTCCGGCCGGCAGGACGGCGGGTGCGACGGCTTCCCGTGCCGGGGGGCCTTCCCCTGCCGCGGGGCCTGCGTGTGCCGCGTGACCGAGCCGCGCACGCGGGTGCGCGGGTGCGGGCCGCTGCCCCGGTGAGGTGTCGGTGAGGACCGCCTCGACGGCGACGCCTGCCACACCGGAGGCGCTTGTCACGACATGGCTCAGCAGAACGACCCGCCGGCCGTCCGAGAGGGTCACCTCGACGCCGGCCCGCTGGGCCGAGGCGATCAACTCGGCGGCCTTCTCCGTGAGGACCGTCCGATCACGCCGGTCGAGGCCGCTGCGGACCAGCTCGTCCACCGGGAGCAGGTGCCCGTCCCCGTCCGCCGCACCGGCCCGCAACCGGCGCCTGGCGTCGAGATACGCGCTCAGCAGCCCGCGCTCCCGCGCCGAGTTGTCCGCCAGGAGTCGCCGCTCGATGGCGCCTGCCGCCTCGCGTATCACGGTGTCCATCGCGGGATCCACGTCGGTGTGCGGACACCCGAGGGAGAGGATGCCCTCGACATCTCCGCTGAGCAGATCACGCACGGGGATCGCCGAGCAGGCGTTCGCCTGTGAGCGCTCCGCGAAGTGCTCGGCTCCGTAGACCTGGCACAGCCGCCGTTCCGCGAGCGCGATGCCGATGCCGTTGGTTCCGGCGACCTCCTCGGCGAACACGAACCCCGGAACGCTCTGGATGGGGGCGAGTTGCCTGGCCATGGACGCCTCGCCGAAGCGGCGCCGCAGCACCGTCCCGCTCGCGTCGGCCAGAGCCACGTTCATGCGACGGCCCGCGAACCTGGACTGCAGCCAGTCGAGCACCGGCCCGGCCGCGTGCACGAGCCGGCTGTCCAGATCGACGTCCTCGCGGAAGGGCAGCTCGGACTGGTCCGGGGAGAGCCCGAGCAGCACGGAGCGCTGCCAGGAACTCAGGATCAGGTCCCGCACGCCTCCCTCGACCGGTCCGCCCTCCAGGAACCGCTCACGGGCACGTGAGGGACCGATGGAATCCCCCACAAATCCCATGCGGATCACTTCCCTCGTCGGACCGTGGTCGGCTGCCGTCCGGTTCGCTCGCCGTTCGGGAAGCCGCCGCTCTCATGTAGATATTAGAACTATGTTCATGAGTAAGCGTGTTTCAGCCCTTTGAAGATGAATGTGCGGGGGTGGCTAGCGCAGGGACCGCGCCGCCGTGACGCCGAAGGTCTCCAGGGAGACCCCCACCCGGGACAGCCCTGACGTGGCCGCGCGGAAGTCCTTGATGTGCGCCGTGCCGAAGTGCTCGTCCAGGGCCTGCTGGGAGATCCATCGCTCGTACACCCGGATCCTGCGCTCGTCGGACGGGTCCGCGGCCATGGCGTAGTCCAGACAGCCGGGCTCCTCCGCACGGGTCCGCTTCCCGACCTCGACGAGGTGGCCCAGCATCGTGTCGCGGTCCGCCGGCTCGTAGTCCATCCAGCCGGCGACGATGATCTGCTCCGCTTCCGCCGCGTTGTCCGCCTCGTTGTCCTCTGCCACGGTGATCCTCTCCCTGCTCATGCCCGTGGGCCCGTCGCCCTCTGTCAGGAAGGAACGACGGGCCCGCGGGCCGTTCAGATGGCGAGTGCCGCCGGGACGCTGTCCACGGTGACCGTGCCCTTGGTGCCGTCGACCGTGATCACCATGCCGTCCCGCAGCCGTTGCGTACCGCCTTCGACGGAGATGACGGCCGGGATGCCCAGCTCGCGGCAGACCACGACGGCGTGGCTGTTGAGCGCGCCCACATCCACGACGGCCGCTCCGGCGACCAGGAACAGCGGGGTCCAGGCGGCGTCCGTGATCGGTGCCACCAGGACCTCGCCCGGTTCCAGCGCCTCGCACGAGGCCGGGTCGGAGACCACCCGCACCCTGCCGGTGTACGTGCCCTGGCTGCCGCCGACCCCGGTCAGCACGTCGCTCTCCCGGGCGGCCGCGATTCCTTCCTCGCGGCGCCGCGGCCAGGTGTCGATCTCGGTCTGCGCGTCCGCCGCGATGAAGAACGGCGGCTCCAGTTCCCGCAGGCCGGCGTACTCCACGAGCCGCTGGGCGATGACGGGGCCGAAGGAGTCCGGGGCGGCGACATAGTCGTCCAGCTCGGTGTCCAGCAGCATCATCACGTCCTCGGGCGCGGCGAAGCGTCCCGCCTCGACCCCACGGCGGCCCAGCTCCCGTACCGTCATCCGGATCTCGTTGATGACGGACACGCAGTTGGCCTTGGTGCGCTCGCGGGCCGGGATCCACACCTGCGAGGCGTGCATGCCGGCGTCGAACATCGGCCGTACGTCCTCCGGGAGCGCGGCCCGGATCTCCGCCGCGATCTGCGTACGGCGCTCCGTGAGCCGGCGGTGGCGCTCGGCGGGGGAGTCGTCGTCGGGACTGTGCCGGATCCGGTCGACCAGGGCCAGCGCCTGGACGGGCGAGGCCTCCCAGGACAGCGCGTGGATGTCCCACTCGTTGGGGCCGCGGTCGCCGGAGGCCGCCAGGAACTCCTCGAAGGAGTCCCGGAACGCCTTCACGTCCCCGCTCGCCCCGTCGAGCGCCCGCTGCACCGCGGCCGGTCCCTGGGCGAACAGCGCGGTCAGCTCGGCCGAGGCCACCACCTGCCGGGACAGCGCCCACAGCCCGGTCGAGGGGGAGGCGGAGTCGACGTCACCGAGTCCGGCGATCAGGTCCAGCATGGCGCCGGGGCGGTCCAGGCTCGCGCACAGCGGGCCGAGGATCGCCGGTCCGACGGACGCGGGCAGCGACGACTCGACATGGCGCTGGAAGGTGATCTCCACGTCGTCCAGCAGTGAGCGGGCGTGTGCCACCAGTTCCGTGTCGGACAGCCGGGCCAGGTCCGGCCGCTCGCGGCGGACGCGGCGCAGCCGCTCCCGGTCGGCGTCGGCCTCGGGGAAGTTGCTCTGGCCCAGCATGCGCTGGACCGTCGCCCCGGCCTTGGCCGTCAGTTCCCCGTCCTGGTCCTGCGGATGCGCCACGTACACCGGGGTGTCCGAGCGCTGGCCGACGAAGGCCGTGTCGATCTGGTCGGCGGTCTGCCCCATGCGGATGCCGAACAGTCGCATGTGGGAGAGGTTGAGGTAGAAGTAACCGCCGAACATCCCGACGAAGGGCGGCCGGGGGCCGGTCACCTCCTCCTCGCGGTAGATGCCGAAGCCGACGAAGCCGTTGCGCCAGCCGTGCAGACCGCGTCCCCACACCAGGGACCAGCCCAGCGGGCTGGCCGGCTCGGGCAGGGTCTCGCCCGCGTTGGCGCGGGTGTAGTGCGGCAGCCGCTCGCTGCGCCGCCAGTCGGTGATCCAGCTCTTCATGCCGAGGCTCTCCCGCTCTCCGTGCTCGCGTCCGCCATCGGCTACCACTGCGCCGTTCCGCCGTCCACGCTGATCAGCGTGCCCGTGATACCCGCGCCGTTGTCGCTCGCCAGCAGCGTGGCGACCGCCGCGATCTGCTCCACGGTGGTGATCTGCTTGGTGGCGGCGTGCTCGGCGAAACGGCCCAGCCACACCTCGTACGAGATGCCCTCGGCCTCGGCCGCGGCCGGACCGGCCTCCCGCATCAGGTCGGTGTCGACGGCGCCGGGGCAGATGGCGTTGCAGGTGATGCCCTGGGTGCCGTACTCGAAGGCGGTCGCCTTGGTCAGGCCGTGGATGGCGTGCTTGTTGGTGATGTAGTGGCTGATGGCCGGCTTGTTGGCCTGCTTGCCCTCGACCGAGGAGATGTTGATGATGCGGCCCCAGCCGCCCTCCAGCATCTTCGGCAGCGCCCGGCGGGTGCCGTAGAAGTAGGCGTTGAGGTTCAGGTTGAGAGCGTTGTGCCAGGCCTCGTCGCTGAGCTGGTGGACGGGGGCGAAGCCCGAGGTGCCGCCGACGTTGTTGACCCAGATGTCGAGCCGGCCGAAGCGCTCCGCGGCGAAGTCCGCGAGGGCCTCGATGTCCTCCTGGCTGTTGGCGTCGCAGGGGTGGAAGACCGCCCGGTCCCCGGCACCGATCTCCTCCAGGGCCTGCTTGCCCTTGAGCTCGGAACGGCCGCTGATGACCACCGTGGCGCCCTGGGCCAGGAAGGACTCGGCGATGGCCCGTCCGATGCTGCGTGTGCTGCCCGTGATCACCGCGACACGTCCGTCGAGGCTGCCCGTAGCCACCATGTTGTTCTCCTGCGCGTCTTGTGGGTTGGTCACCTGGCGGCTCTCGCCGCGTGGTCCAGGTGTGCGTGAACGGTGCGGTGGAAGTGCTGGAGTCCGGGCTCGTTGCGTCCGAAGACGAAGTCGGTCCCGTTCAGGGCCGCAAGCCCCTGCTGGACTCCGTAGGTGGTCGCGTAGTCCTCGTCGCGGACCACCTCGTGGAACCACTCGCCGAACGTGTCGGCGGCGTGCCGCTCCTCGTCGGTGACCGCCGGATCGCGCAGCAGGATGATCTGCTGGGTGACCGACTCGGTGGCCGTCCGGGGGAGGACCAGGGAGACGGCGATCTTGTTGCGCCAGCCGCCGGCTATCGCGAGACCGGGGTAGAGCCAGTAGATGGCTCCGACGCACTCGCCGGGGTCGCGCTGGTCCGGAGGCAGCTCGACCGCCTGCGCGATGGGGCGCAGGGCCGCTGAGAGGCGCTGGTGAGGGCCCCAGGTGTCGTGGGCCATCATGTTGGAGAGGTTCGTCTCGAACACCGTCTTCGGGTGCAGCGAGGCGAAGTGGTACGTCTCCAGATAGCCGTCGAGCGTGACCTTCCAGTTGGGGCTGGTCAGCTCCTTGGTCGAGTAGTGGTGGCAGTCCCCGAGACGCATCCCCTCGAGGAGCGGCTGGAGGTCACCGAGCCACTCGTCCAGGTCGGGCTCGGCCGCCGGGTCCAGCGAGACGAAGACGATGCCGGCGCGTTCCCCGGCCGGGAGCCGCAGCAGGCTGCGTCCCGCGCGTGACACGTCGCCGAAGGTCTGCTCGGCGTACACGCCCCGCAACTCGCCCGCCAGGTCGTACGACCAGGAGTGGTACGGGCAGGTGAGCCGCTTCGACACCCCGCAGCCGGGCTCGATGATCTTGGCCCCGCGGTGGCGGCAGGCGTTGATCATCGCGTGGACGACGCCCTGCCGGTCGCGGGTGATCAGGACCGGGACACCGAGGACGTCCAGCGCCTTGTAGGTGTTCGGCCCGGGCAGCTCGGCCGACATGGCGAGCGGCAGGGGAACGGTGCGGTGGACCGCGTCCATCTCCCGCTGCCAGCGGTCGGCGTCGGAGTAGTGGGCGACGGGTTCCGTCCACTGGCCGTCCGCCTCGTGCGTCGTGTTGCCGCGGTAGTGCTCCATCACGCGCTCGACGAGTTCGGCGGCTTCCCGCCGCATCGCCACGGACGCGGCGTCGGTCGACCGGTCCTGGCTGATCCACGAGGAGTATGCCGGCGCCGGGGGAACGTGACGCTCGGCGTCGGCCCCCCGGGTCTCCGGGGAACTGGTCTGGACCACGATGTCCTCACAATCCTTCCAGCCGCGAGTTCGGGAAGGGCCTCTGATATGGCAGCTGGGCTGTGAGCCACACGACAACAGGGGTAAGTGTTGTCTGTCAATAGAAAGTGCGGAAGTGGCGGCTCGGTGGCCCCCAGGTCACATCACCTTCGCCCGGGACAAAAAGGTCGTGTGATCGGCCGATCTTTCTATTGACCGGCTCCAGTTGCGGGAGTGTGATGGCCGCACGCTCGGCGGAGAGGTGGTGCGATGGACGACGACAGGGCCGGCCGGATGTCCGAGGTGGGGGCGCGTATGACCGAGCCGTTCGAGGCGGGTGTCGTCGTGCGTGACCTGGGGTTGATGGAGCGCTTCTGCCGGGAGGTGCTCGGCTGCTTCGAGGTGCACCGCTCCCGGGTGCCGATGTCGGTCGCCCTGCCGGCCGGACTCGGTGACGAACTCCTCGTCGTCTGGCTCCAGGTGCCGGCGGGGGGGGCGGGTGAAGCTGATCCGGCCCCGGTCCGCCCCGGCGCCCACCGAACCGGTACTGCCGCTGACCGCGCGCCGGGGCCTGTCCTGTCTCACCTTCCACCCGGACGACCTGGACCCGGTCGTGGCGGCTCTGGTGGCCGGGGGCGCCCGGCCGCTGTCGGACCCGGTCGTCGTCCGGGCGCGTGGCCGCCGGATCAGTTTCTGGGCGGATCCGGAGGGCAACGCGCTGGAGCTGGTCGACGGGCGCGCAGACGTTCGGGAGCCGGGTCCGTCCGGGCCGTAGTAATTAGAGAACCTCTTCAGTAAGGTGCCCTCAGCTGGTTACTGTAGACCGGCACAACAAAGTCCGATCGCGTGACACACCTCGCTCGGGGCGAAGGGGCGGACGATGGCTCAGAGGGCATCGAAGAAGTCGGCCGATCCGGCCGCGAACCAGACATCCGCGCAGGTCATCAGGGATCTGCACGAGCGCATGGTGCGCATCCGCCTGTTCGAGACAGAGGCGGGAAAGCTCATGGAGGCCGGCAAGCTGCCGGGCTTCCTGCATCTCTACGTCGGTCAGGAGGCCGTCGCCGCGGGTGTGATGGCGGCCCTGCGTGACGACGACCAGATCACCTCCACGCACCGCGGACACGGCCACGCCGTGGCCAAGGGCGTCAGCTTCAACCACATGTACTCGGAGCTGTACGGCCGGGTGACCGGCGCCTGCCTCGGCCGCGGCGGCAGCATGCACATCAACGACGTCACCCTCGGCATGCTCGGCGCCAACGGCATCGTCGGCGCCGGCATCCCGATCGCCGTCGGCGCCGCCTTCGCCGCCCAGTACCGGGGCGAGGACAACATCGCCGTCACCTTCTTCGGCGACGGCGCCACCAACATCGGCAGCTTCCACGAGGCCGCGAACATGGCCGCCATCCTGCGTCTGTCGGTCCTGTTCGTCTGCGAGAACAACGGCTACGCCGAGTTCACCCCGCAGTCGAAGCACATGCTGATCACCGATGTCGCCGACCGCGCCGCGTCCTACGGCATGCCCAGCGTGATCGTCGACGGCATGGACGCGCTCGCCGTCCACCAGGCCACCGTCGAGGCCGTCGCGCACGCCCGGGCCGGCGAGGGCCCCATGTTCATCGAGGCCAAGACCTACCGCTACTACGACCACCAGGGCGTCAAGGGGCTGCGCCACCCCTACCGCTCGGACGCCGAGGTCGAGGAGTGGAAGGCCCGCGACGCGATCGACCTGCTGGAGGCCCGTGCCCTCGCCGACGGCACCGCCACCCGCGCCGAGCTGGACGACACCTGGCAGCGCACCCGCGACGAGATCGCCGAGGCCATCGCCTACGCCGAGGCCAGCCCGCTGCCCGACACCGCAGACCTCCTCCTCAACGTCTACTCGGGATGACCGCCATGACCACCATCACCGAAGCTCCGGCCCTCGCCGCGGACGGCACAGGCCGCGAGCTCAGCTACGTCAAGGCCTTCAACGAGGGTCTGGCGCAGGCCATGCGCGAGGACGAGAACGTCTTCGTCGCCGGCGAGGACGTCGCCGGCTACGGCGGTGTCTTCCGGATGTTCGACAACCTGCTCGACGAGTTCGGCCCCCGCCGCATGATCGACACCCCGATCTCCGAGGCCGCGCTCGTCGGCCTGGGCGTGGGCGCCGCCGCCCGGGGCCTGCGCCCCGTCGTCGACCTGATGTTCATGGACTTCATCGGCGTCTGCCTGGACCAGATCGTCAACCAGGCCGCCAAGATGAAGTACATGTTCGGCGGCTCCGTGTCGGTGCCGCTCACCATCACCACGGCCTCCGGTGCGGGCCTGGGCGCCGCCGCGCAGCACAGTCAGAGCCTGGAGGCCTGGCTCTGCCACGTGCCCGGCCTCAAGGTCGTGATGCCGTCCGACGCGTACACCGCCAAGGGCCTGACCGTCTCCGCGATCCGGGACGACAACCCGGTCGTCGTGATGCTCAACAAGGTCCTGCTCGGCAGCAAGAGCGAGGTGCCCGAGCACATCTACGGCATCCCGCTCGGCCAGGCCCACACCGCGCGGCAGGGCTCCGACGTCACCGTCATCGCCCTGGGCCGCATGGTGGGCGAGGCCCTGGCCGCGGCCGGGGAACTGGCCGCCGAGGGCATCGAGGTCGAGGTGATCGACCCGCGCACCGTGCAACCCCTGGACACCGACACGATGATCGCCTCCGCGCGCCGCACCAACCGGGTCCTCGTGGTGCACGAGGCCGTCACCTTCGGCGGGCTCGGCGCGGAGATCGCCGCCCAGATCCAGGACGCGGCCTTCGACCACCTGGACGCGCCCGTCCTGCGCGTCGGCGCCCCCTTCTCCCCGGTGCCGTTCTCCCCGGTCCTGGAGAAGGCCTACGTACCCGACCAGGCCCGCATCGTGCGGGGCTGCCGGCGTCTGCTCGAAAGGTCGTGACGTAGTGGCGGTCGAGGTTCTGCTGCCGAAGATCGGCCTGACCATGCAGGAAGGCACGATCGACGAGTGGCTCGTGCCCGTCGGCGGCTTCGTCGCGGAGGGCGAGGCGCTGCTGCGGCTGGCCACCGACAAGGTCGACGTCGACGTCGAGGCGGAGGCCCAGGGACTGTTCCACCCCGTGGTCGAGGCCGGGGCGACCGTTCCGGCCGGAGCGCTCATCGGCTGGCTGCTGGAGGAGGGCGAGCAGCCACCGGGACAGGGCGGCACGTCGACGCCCGCCGAATCGGCGTCGCCCGGCGCGGACGCGGGGTCCGCGGCCGGCGGCGTCCCCTCGGAGGTGGCGGCGGCGGTCAACGGCACCGGAGCGCTCAACGGCACCGTGCCGGGCAACGGCTCACCGGCGCTCGACGGCTCCGGCGGCCGGCTCCTGACCTCGCCGAACGCCCGGCGGGTGGCGGCGGACTCCGGCGTCGACCTGACAGCCCTGCGCGGCACCGGGCCCGGCGGCCGGATCGTCTCCGAGGACGTGGAGGAGTACCTCCTCGTCCCCGCGCCGCAACCGCCGGTCAGCCTGCCGACCGACGCGGTCACCCCGGTCTCCCCGCTGGTCCGCCGCCAGGCGAAGGAGCGGGGCATCGACCTCGCGGACGTCCGCGGCACGGGCGCGGGCGGCCGGATCAGACGGGCCGACCTGGACGCAGCCATTCCGGCGGCCGCGTCGGCACCGCCCCCGGCGACGGCCCGCGAGGCCTATGCCGCACCGCGGCCCGGGGACGTCATCCCGCTCACCGGCATGCGCGGCACCATCGCCCGCCGGATGCACGCCAGCCTCCAGGAGATGGCCCAGCTCACACACGGCTACGAGGTGCGGATGGACGCCGTCGTGGCCCTGCGAACGCAGTTGAAGCGGGAGTGGGCCGACGACGACCTGCCGGTGCCCAGCCTGAACGACTTCCTGATGAAGGCCGCCGCCCTGGGCCTGCGGGAACACCCGCTGCTCAACGCGGGGGTATTCGAGGACGGCGTCCACCTGTACGAGGGCGTCCATCTCGGGTTCGCGGTCGCGGTACCGGGCGGCCTGCTCGTCCCCGTGATCGAGGACGCGGCGGAGCTGTCACTGCCCGGCATGGCCCTCAGGTCGCGGGAGTTGGCCGACAACGCCCGGTCCGGCCGGATCTCCCCGGCGCTGCTGGAAGGAGGCACGTTCACCGTCACCTCACTGGGCGGCTACGGCGTCGACTTCTTCACCCCCGTCATCAACCCCGGCAACGTCGCCATTCTCGGCGTGGGCAGGCTCAGGGACGGTGTCGAGTGGGTGGACGACCAGCCGCGCCGCACCCAGGTGCTCACTCTGAGTCTCACCTTCGACCACCGCGCGGTGGACGGAGCGCCGGCGGCCGAGTACCTGCGCACGGTCGGCGCGCTGCTGCGCAAGCCGCTGCGGCTCCTGGTGTGACGTTCCCAGCCCCGCGCCTGTCGACCGTTTCCACCCCATCCGGTCGGCGGGCGCGGCCCGTTCCCCGGGCAGTCCGCTACTCGGCCACCGGATCGGCGATCCGCTCGGCGAGCCGGCCCACCTCGCGCAGGAAGGAACGGTGCCCGAGGGAGCGGTAGACGTCGTCCCCCCGGACCTGCGAGACCGCCGCGGTCTCCAGCAGCGCCAGCACCCCCAGACCGATCACCGCGGCCTCCGCCTCGGTCACCGGCTCGCGGCCCTTGCGGACCAGCAGCACCAGGCGGTCCAGCAGCTCCGTACGGATCCTGTGGCGCAGCGCCTCCGCCTCCTGGCTCATGCCGGCCGAGGACACGAAGAACACGGTGGCGGCGGCCCGGTGCTCGCCGAGCCAGACCACCAGCGACGTGACGGCCGGTCCGATGTCCGAGCCGGGCGCGTGCGCCTCGGCGAGCGTCTCCACCTGCTCGCGGAGCGCGGCGGCGAACACCCGCATCCCCTCCACCAGGACCTGGTCCTTGGAGGAGAAGTGGTAGTACACCGCGGCCGACGTCATCTCCGCCCGCGCCGCGATGTCGGCCACCGTCACCTCGTCCGGCGGCTGGGTGGCGAAGAGCTCGGTGGCCGCCTCGATCACCCACTGCCTGCGCGAAGGGCGGTGAGCTGCGCGCGTCCCGGATGTAGTCATGGTGTCAAGTATGCCGTGATCTTCCCGCTCCAGAACCACGCGGGTGCCAGGATTCACGGGACGGACCAGGGGGAGTAACTGGATAACATGGTCAGTACGCCGGAGCGCACAGGCACACCGGTCGCGGCAACCGCCAGGGAGCATGATGGCCACCACGAACGGCAAGCAGCCCGCGCACGGCAAGCAGCCGGCCCACCGTCCCTCACGACGTCAGCACATCATCGACGCCGCCGTGCGGGTGTTCGGCCGCAACGGCTTCGCGGAGACCAGTGTGCAGGACATCGCGGACGAGGCCCAGGTGGTGCCCACGGCCGTCTACTACCACTTCGCGGGCAAGGAGGAGCTGCTCGAACTCGCCATGCGGAGGGTCTTCGACCAGCTGAACACCGTCGTGGAGACGGCCCGGCCGGACACCGAGCCGGGTGACGCCGAGGGCCTGATGCGCGTCATCGACGCCGTGTGGGACTGGGTGGAGAAGAACCCGGACGAGGCCCGGCTGTACCAGGTACAGATCGCCTCGGCCAACGGCAACATCAAGCTCATGCGAGACGAGTTCGAGCAGCGGCACATCCAACGGGCGTACGACTACCTGCCCGAGAGCACCACCCGCAGCCCCCGGGCGGCCAAGGCCCGGCACGCCTCGCAGGCGCTCGCGGTCCGTACGCTCATCAGCACGACCATCCTGGTGACCGCGCTGCGGGCGGAGGGCGGACCGCTGTCCCGGCTGCCGTCCCGGTCCGTGCAGAAGGCGGTCAGGTCGCTGGCGCTGCGCATCGTCGCCGCCGACCAGCAGGCCGAGTCCGCGGCCACCTCGGCGTAGGGCCGCAGTGGTGCGGCGACCGCCGGTGCGGCCCGTGACCGCCGCTTCAGCCGGTGTCCGCGAGAGCCGGACCCATCACGCTCCGTGACAGCCGGTTCACCAGGGCCGATCAGTGCCCCGGCCTCGCGCATCGTCTCGGCGACGCTCGACGCGGAACCCACGTCCAGGGCGAGCGGCAGGGCCGCCGGCCCGACGGCGCGGCACACCTCCTCGGCCGCCTCCCGGTTCCGCGCCCCGACCAGGACCCGCAGCCCCCGTCCGCGAGCTGCCGGCAGATCTCCGCGCCGATCCCGCGCGCGCCACCGGTGACCAGGGCGGTCCTGCGCTCGCTCATGTCGGGTCCTCACTGGTTCGGGTGGTGGGGGAGTGCTGGGGTGCGGCCGGGCCGGTCAGACCGTCAGTACCGCGCAGGCGCTGATCCCGGGCGCCCCGTACACGTGGGTGAAGCCCACCTCGGGACCGCCGGGCACCTGTACGCCCGGTGCGCGGCCCTGCAACTGCCGTACGACCTCGTGGAACTGGCGCAGTCCCGAGGCGCCGACCGGTTCGCCGCCCGCGAGGCAGCCGCCGTCGGTGTTGACGGGGATCCGGCCCGTCGGGTCGGTGGCCCCCGAGGACAGCAGCTCCTCCTGCTCGCCGTGCCCGCACAGCCCGGTCTCGGCCAGGTGGATCAACTCCGAGCCGCTGTCGGTGTCCTGCAACTGGGCCACCCGTACATCGGCGGGCCCCAGCCCCGCCCCCCGGAAGACCGCCTCCGCCGCGTCGACGCTCGGACTGCGGTGCGGTCCCGGCGGCAGCCAGGGCGAGAAGACCTCGAACGAGCCGAACCGTCTGGTCCGGAAGGCCAGCGAGGCCAGCCGCACCGGCCGTTCGCACAGGTCGAACGCGCGGTCGCCGCGGGCCAGCACCAGTGCCGCCGCGCCCTGGCCCGGCGAACAGAACATGTACTGGGTGAGCGGCGGGCTCACCTCGGGGGAGTGCAGGATCTCCTCCTCCGTGAGCTCCTTGCGCCGCCAGGCCAGGGGGTGGCGGGAGCCGTTGCGGAAGGCGCGCGCGGCCACCGACGCCAGGGCCCGTTCGGCAATGCCGTGCTCGTGCAGATAGCGCTGCGTCTTCAGGGCGAAGAACTGGGTCGTCAGCATCATCCCGGTCTCCGCGTACCAGTCGCCGAGGCCGTAACGGGCCGCGGAGACGTGGAACGCGCCCCGCTCGTGCTTGTCGAACCCCACGGCCAGCCCCAGCGAGGCCTCGCCCGCCCGCAGCGCGTTGGCCACCGTGAGCACCGTCGAGGCGCCGGTGGCGCAGCCGTTCTGCACGTTGACGAACGGCACTCCGGTCAGCCCGAGCCGGCCCACCAGTGTGTCGGGCTTGCCGGACACGTCGGAGCCGCCGGCCGCGTAGCCGATGTCCTCCCAGGCGACACCGGCGTCGGCCAGGGCCTCCCGTACCGCGTAGGCGGCCATGTCCATCCCGGTCACGGTCTCGTCGCGGCCGAAGGGGTGCATCCCGCACCCGACCACGTAGACCTCGTCGGTGCGGCTCATCGCTGCCCTTGCGTGTGCGGGTCCGGGCGGAACGCGAAGGTCAGCACGTCGGTGCCGTCCTCCTCCTGGTACGCGGCCACCGTGGTGAGCCGGACCGGAAGGCCGATCCGGATCTCCGGGCGGGACACCGCCAGCCGGGTCTCGACGAGCACGTCACCGAGGTCCACGTAGCCCACGAGATACGGCTGGTGTCCCCCGAATGGTGGCCGGTACGGCGGTTTGGGCGCGAAGGCCTGCACCGTCCACGACCACACGCTCCCGTTCACCGGCAGCGGGTGCGCGGACAGGGGGCCGGCCGAGCACTTGGGGCAGGAGTCCTGCCGGGGGAAGACGACGGTGCCGCATCCCGTGCAGCGCGCCCCCACCAGGCGCGGGGGGTCCGCGCCGTCGAAGAGGCCCTCGTCGATGAGTCTGGTGGTCATGCCGGTGTCCTGTCCTTTCGCCGGCCGTGGCCCACGGGCTACCAGCCCAGCAGTCCGGCGAGCCGTTCCCGGTGGTGGTCCGCGCCGCCCAGCAGCACGGCGTCGGACTGCGCGCGCCGGAAGTAGAGGTGCGCGTCGTGTTCCCAGGTGAAGCCCATGCCGCCGTGCAACTGGACGCACTCGGCCGCGACGAACGTGAACGCCTCGCCGCACCAGGACTGAGCCACGGCGGCGGCCTCGGCGAGCGCTTCGGGGGACCCGGCGGCACGCACCGCGCGCAGCACGGCGGACCGCGCCGACTCCACCTGGAGCAGCATGTCCGCGCAGGTGTGCTTGACCGCCTGGAAACTGCCGAGCGCCCTGCCGAACTGCGTACGGTCCCGCACATGCGCCACCGTCATGTCCAACGCCGCCTGCGCACCGCCCAGTTGTTCCGCCGCCAGCGCCACCAGGGCGGTGTCGAGGGCGCGGGTGACGACCTCGGTCCCCTCGCCGCCGGCGGTCAGCGGGCGAGCCCGGGCCCCGGTGAACGTGAGCACCGCCTGCCCCCGGCTCAGGTCCAGCGTGGGCACCCGGCGGACGGTCACACCCGGCCCGCGCGGGTCGACCAGGAACAGGTCCACGCCGTCGGGCTCGGCGGCGGCGACCACCAGAGCCTCGGCGTCGGCGCCGTCCAGCACGAACGGCGCGGTGCCGTCGAGCACCGCCACGCCGCCTCGCCAGGTCACCCCCACCGGCACGGCGTCCGGCCGCCACACGCCGTCGGGCGCGGTCACCGCCAGTGCGTGGATCCGGCCTTCAGCAAGTTCGGCCAGCGACTCGGCGGCGGTACCGCACCCGGCCAGCACCTGCCCGGCCAGCACGGTGGAGGACAGCAGCGGCACCGGCGTCAGCGTCCGGCCGAGTTCCTCGCAGACCACGGCGATCTCGGCGAGGCCGCCGACGCCGCCCACGTCCTCCGGCAGGCCGAGGGCGGCGAGGCCCACCTGCCGGCCGAGGGTGTCCCACAGACCGGCGTCGACGCCGGGGCAGGACTCGTCGAGCCCGCGCACCGCCGCGATGCCGCCCGCGTCCGCGCACACCGAACGCACGGTCTCCCGCAGGTCCTCCAGCTCGGCCGCGGAGGCCTCGCTCACGTGGCCCGCGGAGTCGGTCACCGTGGTCATGTCGCCGTCCTGTTCCGGTCGTTCACGCTCGTCCGCAGCACGCTGTGCGCGGCCGCCATCCGGGCGACCGGCACACGGTGCGCGGAGCAGGAGACGTAGTCCAGTCCCAGGTCGTCGCAGAACGCGATCGACTCGGGATCCCCGCCGTGCTCACCGCACACGCCGAGCTTGATGTCCGGCCGTACGCTCCGGCCCCGTTCCACGGCCAGTGCGATCAGCGCGCCCACGCCGTGCGGGTCGAGCCGGGCGAACGGGCTGGCGGTCAGGAACCCGCGCTCCTGGTAGGAGGCGAGCACCTGGCGCTCCACGTCGTCCCGGGAGAACCCGTAGGTGAGCTGGGTGAGGTCATTGGTGCCGAAGGAGAAGAACTCGGCGTGCTCGGCCAGTTCGGCGGCCATCAGCGCGGCCCGCGGCGTCTCGATCATCGTGCCCAGCCGGTACGGGACCTCCACGCCGGTGCGGGCGGCCACCGTCCTGGCGGCATCGCGCACGAACCCGGCCGCCGCCTCCAGCTCCTCCGGCAGGCTGACCAGCGGGATCATCACCTCCAGCCGGGGCCGGACACCGGTCGCGGCGACATCGGCCCAGGCGGAGAACAGCGCCTCGGCCTGCGCCGGGTACAGCCGCTCGTGCAGCAGCGCCAGACGCACGCCCCGCAGTCCGAGCATGGGGTTGGCCTCCCGCAGGGACGCCGCCCGCTGCTCGGCCGCCTCGTCACCGGCCGCGCCGGGAGCGGGCAGGAACTCGTGCAGCGGCGCGTCCAGCAGGCGCACGGTGACCGGACGGTCGCCGACCGCGGTCAGCAGCGCCTCGAAGTCCTCGTGCTGGGCGTGCTCCAGGGCGACCAGTGCCTCGTCGCGGGCCGCCGGGTCGGCGGCCAGGATGACGCTGCGGATCAGCGGCAGCCGCTCGCCGAGGAACTGGTGTTCCGTACGGCACAGGCCCACCCCCTCCGCGCCGAGGGCGACGGCGGTGCTCACCTCGGCCGCGTTGTCCGCGTTGACCCGTACCCCGAGCCGCCGTGTGCTGTCCGCCCAGCCCAGCAGGGTGGACAGCGCGGGCGGTGGTCCGGCGACCGTGATTCGCAGCGTCCCGGCGTAGACGGCGCCGGTCCGGCCGTCGAGCGACACCGGCTCGCCCTCGCGCAGCACCCGGCCCCCGATGCGTACCGTGCCGGCCGCCCGGTCCGCCCGCAGTCCCTCGGCGCCGCACACCGCCGGCGTGCCGGCGCCGCGCGCCACGACCGCCGCGTGCGAGGCGATGCCGCCGCTGCCGGTCAGTACCGCGGCGGCGGCCAGCATCCCGGGGACGTCGGCCGGTGTGGTCTCGTGCATCACCAGGACGGCGGGCGTGCCCTCGGCGGCGAACTCCAGAGCGCGTTCGCTGGACAGCGCGACCACGCCGGCGGCGGCTCCGGGGGACGCGGGCAGCCCGCGCACCAGAAGCTCCTCGTCGCCGGTCAGCTTCAGCTGCGGGTGCAGCAGCTCCTGCACCTGTGCGGGAGAGATCCGGCGTACCGCCTCCGTCTTCTCCAGCGCCCCGTCCCGGGCGAGGTCGGCCGCCAGACACACCGAGGCGCGCAGTGGCGGGCGGCTCTGCACCGAGGCCGCGAGCAGCGAGATCTCGCCGTCGCGCACCTCGAAGTCGACGGAGACCGGTGCGTGCAGATGGCGTTCGAGGGTGAGCAGCGCGTGTTCCAGCAGCGCGGTGCCCCCGTCCGCCTTGTGCAGCGGTTCCCCGGTGTGCGGGGGCGGGGCGCTGCGGCGTACACCCCGGAAGTAGGAGCCCTCCGCGGAGAACACACCGGTCTCGGGGTGGCGGCTGACCGCTGTGCCGTAGCCGGAGCGGTTCGCGGGGCCGATGCGCAGGGCCTGTACGTGCAGCGCGATCGCCAGGTCGGCGGGGAGCTTCTGGGCCCGGCGCGACCGCTTGGCGCGCGGCGCGTCCCAGCGGGCGAGGACCGCCCGGGCGGCCAGGGCCAGCTGCTCGGCCGGGTCGTCGGGATAGGGCCGCTCGGCGTGCCGGGCGACCAGGGACAGCAGTGCCTCGACCCGGGCCCGGGGCTCCGGAGCGTCGAGGAGCGCGTCGTCGAGCACGGCCGCCGGTACGTCGAGGGCGTACTCCGCGATCATCCGGACCGTGCTCGCCCACACCTCGTACAGGGCCTCCGCGCGGCCGATGACGGCGCACAGGGCGTCGGCGGTGTCCGGGGTGACTCCGAGACAGGCGAGATCCGGTGGCAGTCCGGCGACCTCGCCCGGCGCGCTCGCGGACAGCCGCAGCAGCAGCGGCCGGGCCGGGTCGCCGATGCGGCGCCCCGCCAGTTGCTCGACCAGTCCGACGGCCACCCGGGCGGTGCCTGTCTCGCCCAGCGCCCGCGCGGAGCCGACGGGCACGGTCAGCCCGGGGACCACCGGCAGTCCGAGGGCCACCAGCCGGTCCATCGCCATGCCGTGCGCGCCCAGCTCGTCGGCCGCCAGCCCCCGGGTGCGCCCCTGGCCGTACGGCACCAGGGCGAGTCCGGGGGGCTGTGCGTGCGGGACGGTGTCCGCCGGGCGGTCCGTGATGCTCAACCTCGGCTCCTTCGCACCAGCGCCTCCTCGAGGGCCTCGTCCTCGGCCCGGCTGATCCCCAGGACCAGCAGCAGTTCCTGGTGCAACCGCATCCACACGGTGTGGCACGAGTCGCACAGCGGGGAGGCGAGCCACGGGGCGCCGCCGTCGTCGAACTTGTCGAGGGCCTCCTCCAGGCCGGTGAGATACCGGCCGCTGCCCGCGAGCAGCCGCTCCAGCCGGCGCAGGACGGGCTGGATGGCCTCGTGCACGTCCTCCAGCATCTCGCGCACCTCGGCGTCGTAGGCGCTGTCACTGTGGTCGTTGACGCTGCCGTCGGGGCGGCACTGCCAGGCGGTGCAGACCTCGCGCACCTTCCTGTTGACCGGCAGGAACGCCTCGTAGACGGCGTTGATCCGGTCCTGGAGCTCCGACCCCGCCGGAATCCGCAGCATCTGGGCCGCGGCCTTCTTGGCGTACTCGGTGGGCAGCACCAGCGGGCCCTTCACCAGGGCGAGCCCGGCGTCGACCAGTGCGCGGTACCGGGACTCCGGCACACCACGCCACATGCCCCGCAGGACAAGGTCGATGACGGCGTCGGTGAGGGATTTGTCGAGTGTGTCTGTCCGCTCCGCGGCAGCAGAATGCATCTCCACACCTTCTCTGTGGGGGCGCGGGCTGAGGCCGCGCGGCGACGGGGGCCGGCTCGCGGGAATCGCGATGCGTGGGGTCGCAGGGGACTGCGATCTGTGTTGCCCGGAGGTTACGCCCGAGGGGGCCTGTTAGTGAAGAGGTACTCAAGAAACACTTTGCGGCTCTTCCTGTGCCGGCGCCATGGAAGGCGCTGTGCCGCGAGACCGGGCGGCGAGGAACGAGTCCATCGCGGCCTGGGCCTCCGCGCCGCCCGCGAGCGCGGCGATCGAGCACGCCTCCTCGGCGAGCTGCCTCTCCAGCGGCGCCTCGACGCCCGCCCGCAGCAACTCCTTGGCGGCCCGCAGAGCGGCACCGGAGCCGGCCGCCAGGGAGGCCGCGGTCCGGTACGCCGTCTCCTCCAGGTCGTCGTCCTCCACCACCCGGGACACCAGTCCCCACCGCTCGGCCTCCTCGCCGGTCAGGACCCGGTTGGTGAGGATCAGGTCCGCCGCCCGCCGAGGGCCCAGCAGACGCTGCAGGATCCAGGAGGCGCCGCAGTCCGGCGTGAGCCCGATCGCCGTGTACGCCAGCCGGAAGCGCGCCGACCGGGCCGCCACCACGAGGTCGGCCGCCAGGGCCAGCCCGATCCCGCCGCCCGCCGCGGCGCCGCGCACGGCGCTCACCACCGGCACCGGCAGCTCGTGCAGGGCCTGGACGGCGGCGTGCCCCGCGGTGGCGACCGCCTGCACGTAGGGGGCGGTGTCCGCGCCCCGGCCGGCGAAGGCGCGCAGGTCACCGCCCACGCAGAAGGCGCCGCCCGTGGACCGCACCAGGACGGCGCCGCCCGGGTCCGCGGTGATCAGGGCGGCGGCGTCGCGCAGGGCCTCGGCGGTCGGGAGGTCCAGGGCGTTTCCGCGTCGGGGGTCGTCCAGCAGCAGCTCGACGATTCCGTCGGGATGGCGGACGATCCGGACCGGCTGGGTGCTCATCGGAGGTCTTCTTCCGTCGTCGGGGACGCTGGGAGGGGGTGGCCCGCGAGGGGCGGCGCATGGGGACCGCGCGCCGGGAAGGGTCCGTCGCGGTGGGCTCGTCGCGGTGGGCTCGTCGCGGTGAGCGCGTCGAGAAAGGGAGCTCGTCGAGAAAGGGAGCTCACATACTGGACCCGTCATACAGTTTCGGCAACGGTCGGTCCTGCGTACTGCCGGTCAGCCTCGTGCGGGGCCCCCGTTTGCTCGCTGCGGGAGGTTAGATACTTAACTCGATGTACAGTTTCAACGATGCGACGGGCACTGGCGCCCGTACGCCCGTCGGCGGGAGGAACCGTGCCGATCCAGTTCGATGTCGATCCGTCAGTAGCCCGGCTTGCCGAGGCCACCACCGCGTTCGTCCGCGAGGTGGTGATCCCGGCCGAGCGGCAGTGCGGCGGATCCGTCCACGACGCCCCGCGGGATCTGCGGGAGGCCCTGCAGAAGGGGGCGCGTGCGGCGGGTGTGTTCGCGCCGCACGTCCCCGAGCGCTGGGGTGGGCACGGGCTGGACCTGCGGGGGCAGGCCGTCGTGTTCGAGGCGGCCGGGTACTCCGTGCTCGGCCCGCTGGCGCTGAACTGCGCGGCCCCGGACGAGGGCAACATGCACCTGCTGGAGAAGGTGGCCTCCGACGAGCAGCGGGAGCGCTATCTGCGTCCGCTGGCGGCCGGTGAGAGCCGCTCCTGCTTCGCGATGACCGAACCGGCGCCGGGGGCCGGCGCCGACCCCCGCGCCCTGCGCACCACGGCGGTGCGGGTCCCCGGAGGCTGGCGCATCGACGGCCGCAAGTGGTTCATCACCGGGGCCGACGGCGCCGCCTTCACCATCGTGATGGCCCGCACCGACGGCGAACCCGGCAGCCCGGGCGGCGCCACCATGCTCCTGGTCGACGCCGGCCACCCGGGCATGAGCATCGTCAGGAACATCGACACGCTGGACGAGAGCCTCTTCGCCGGCCACAGCGAGCTCGTGTTCGAGAACTGCGTGGTGGGGGAGGAGCAGGTCCTCGGACAGGTCCACCAGGGCTTCGTGAACGCCCAGGTCAGGCTCGGCCCCGCCCGGCTGACGCACTGCATGCGCTGGCTCGGGTCCGCGCGGCGCGCCCAGGACGTCGCCCTGGAGCGCGCCGGGACCCGCGAGGCCTTCGGGTCGCTGCTGGGGGACCTCGGCATGGTGCAGCAGATGCTGGCCGACTCCGAGATCGACATCGAGGCGAGCCGGGCGCTGATCTGGCGTACCGCCTGGGAGCTGGACCACGACACCGCGAGCGCCGCCCAGTTCTCCTCGGTGTCGAAGGTCTTCGTGGCGGAGGCGGTGGGCCGGGTCGTCGACCGGGCCGTGCAGATCTGCGGCGCACTCGGCATCTCGGCCGAGGACGCTCCGCTGGCCCGCCTGATCCGGGAGGTGCGGCCGTTCCGCATCTATGACGGACCCTCGGAGACCCACCGGTTCGCCATCGCCCGCCGGGCGGTGAAGTCGTACCGCCGGCCTCGCGAGGGCGGATCCGCCGGCTCCTGAGGGAGCGCCGGCCCTCCGCCCACACCTGACTTTCTTTTCATTGACTCCAGTCAGGTGATGAGGGAAGCTTCCACCGCCGTGCGGCGCGGGGACCCACCCCGCGGGCCGTACGGCCTTCCCGCCCCCGATTACCAGGACGACCTGGTTAATCGGCCCCCTGCCCGTCGCCCGTCACCACGGGCAGGCCGTCCGGAGTACACCGTGCCCGCTGGCTCCAGCACACCGCAGCTCCACCAGGCGCAGCATCCCGTGCGCCTCGTCACCGCCTCCAGCCTCTTCGACGGCCACGACGCCTCGATCAACATCATGCGCCGGATCCTCCAGGCACAGGGGGCCGAGGTCATCCACCTCGGCCACAACCGCTCGGTGGCCGAGATCGTCGACGCGGCCGTGGAGGAGGACGTCCAGGGCGTGGCCGTCAGCTCCTACCAGGGCGGTCATGTCGAGTACTTCGAATACCTCGCCGAACTGCTCCGCGCACGCGGCGCCGGCCATGTGAAGGTCTTCGGCGGCGGCGGAGGGGTGATCGTCCCCGAGGAGATCCAGCGGCTCGCCGACGCCGGAGTACGGATCTTCTCCCCGGAGGACGGGCAGCGTCTCGGCCTCACCGAAATGATCAACACCATCGTCCGGGAGTGCGACAGCGCCCCCTGGCAGGATGCCCCGGCCCCGCTCGCGGCGGTGCTCGCGGGCGAACGCCCCGCCCTCGCCCGGCTGATCAGCGCCCTGCAGTCCGCCACCGTGCCGGAGGAGGACGTACGGGCGCTGCGCCGCGCCGCCGCCCGCTCCGTACCCGTCCTCGGCATCACCGGCACCGGCGGCGCGGGCAAGTCCTCCCTCACCGACGAACTCGTCCGGCGGCTGCGCGTCGACCAGCAGGACAAGCTGCGGGTCGCCGTGCTCGCCGTCGACCCCACCCGGCGGCGCGGCGGCGGAGCCCTGCTCGGCGACCGGATCCGGATGAACAGCCTGGACGGCGACCGGGTCTTCTTCCGGTCCCTGGCCACCCGCGGCCACCACGAACTCCCCGAGGGCCTCACCGACTCCATCGCCGCCTGCAAGGCCGCCGGATACGACCTGGTCATCGTGGAGACGCCCGGCATCGGACAGGGCGACGCCGCCATCGTCCCGCACTCGGACGTCTCGCTGTACGTGATGACCCCCGAGTTCGGCGCCGCTTCCCAGCTCGAGAAGATCGACATGCTGGACTTCGCCGACGTGGTCGCGATCAACAAGTTCGAACGGCGCGGCGCGGCGGACGCCCTGCGCGACGTCGGCCGCCAACTGGTCCGCAACCGTGAGGCGTTCCACTCCCGGCCCGAGGAGATGCCGGTCTTCGGCACCAGCGCCGCCACCTTCAACGACGACGGCGTCACCGCCCTGTACCAGCACCTGCTCGGCCTGCTCACCGCCCACGGCCTCCCGGCCGGCCCCGGCACCCTCCCGGCGACGGCCGTGCGCCACTCCACCGGCGCCGCGCAGATCGTGCCCACCGCCCGGGTCCGCTACCTCGCCGAGATCGCCGAGACCGTCCGCGGCTACCACGCCGACACCGGTACCCAGTCCGAGGCCGCCCGGCGCGTGCAGCGGCTGGCCGCGGTGCGGGACGAGCTGCACACGGCCGGGGCGTCCACCGCCGACGTCGAGAAGCTGCTGGTGGACGCCGAGGACAGCCTGCACCCGGCCGCGCGCGGGCTGCTCGAGGACTGGCCGGAGACCGTGCTCGCGTACTCCGGCGAGGAACTGGTGACCGTCACCCGGGGCCGCGAACTGCGCACCGCCCTCGTCCGCGAGTCACTCTCCGGCAGCCTCATCCCCCGCGTCGCCCTGCCCCGTCACACCGACCACGGTGAACTCCTGCGCTTCCTGCGCGCGGAGAACCTGCCCGGCCGCTTCCCGTTCACCGCCGGTGTGTTCCCGTTCAAGCGCGAGGGCGAGGACCCGGCGCGGATGTTCGCGGGAGAAGGCGACCCCCAGCGCACCAACCGGCGCTTCCACTACCTCTCCCGGCACAGCGAGGCCAGCCGCCTGTCCACCGCCTTCGACTCCGTCACCCTCTACGGCCACGACCCGGCCCTGCGCCCCGACATCTACGGCAAGATCGGCACGTCGGGCGTGTCCGTGGCCACCCTCGACGACATGAAGGCGCTCTACGCGGGCTTCGACCTCACCGCCCCCACCACCTCGGTCTCCATGACCATCAACGGCCCGGCCCCCACCGTGCTGGCCTTCTTCCTCAACACGGCCGTCGACCAGCGGCTCGACGCCTTCACCGCCGAGCACGGCCGCGAACCGACCGCCGAGGAGGCGGACGGGATCCGCCGATACGTCCTCCAGAACACCCGGGGCACGGTCCAGGCCGACATCCTCAAGGAGGACCAGGGCCAGAACACCTGCCTGTTCTCCACCGAGTTCAGCCTGCGCATGATGGCCGACATCCAGGAGTGGTTCATCGAGCAGGGAGTGCGCAACTTCTACTCGGTGTCCATCTCCGGCTACCACATCGCCGAGGCCGGCGCGAACCCCATCAGCCAGCTCGCCTTCACCCTCGCCAACGGCTTCACCTACGTCGAGGCGTATCTGGCCCGCGGGATGTCCGTCGACGACTTCGCGCCCAACCTGTCCTTCTTCTTCTCCAACGGCATGGACCCCGAGTACACCGTCCTCGGCCGCGTCGCCCGCCGCATCTGGGCGGTGGCCCTGCGCGAGCGGTACGGGGCGGGGGAGCGCAGCCAGAGGCTGAAGTACCACGTCCAGACCTCCGGCCGCTCCCTGCACGCCCAGGAGATGGACTTCAACGACATCCGCACCACTCTCCAGGCACTCATCGCGATCTACGACAACTGCAACAGCCTGCACACCAACGCCTACGACGAGGCCGTCACCACCCCCACCGAGGACTCCGTCCGCCGGGCCCTGGCCATCCAGCTGATCATCAACCGGGAGTGGGGCCTGGCGATGAACGAGAACCCGTCGCAGGGTTCGTACGTCGTCGACGAACTCACCGACCTCGTCGAAGAGGCCGTGCTGACCGAGTTCGAGCGGATCAGCGAGCGGGGCGGCGTCCTCGGCGCCATGGAGACCGGCTACCAACGCGGCCGGATCCAGGACGAGTCGATGCTCTACGAGCAGCGCAAGCACGACGGCACCCTGCCGATCATCGGCGTCAACACCTTCCGCAAGCCCGGCGGCGACACCGAACACGGGACGGTGGAACTGGCCCGCGCCACCGAGGGGGAGAAGCAGTCCCAGCTCGCCCGGGTGGAGGACTTCCGCAACCGCCATCGCGCCGAGGCCGAGGCGGCCCTGGCCGAACTGAGGCGCGCCGCCACCAGTGGCGAGAACGCCTTCGCCGTTCTGATGGACGCCGCCCGCGTCTGCTCGCTCCAGCAGATCACCGAGGCGTTCTTCGAAGTCGGCGGCGAGTACCGCCGCAACGTCTGAGCACGCCTGAACGCAGGCGCGTCCACTCCTCTTTCCCACGCAAAGGGCCCCGCATGGAAACTGTCTCGCGTCTCGGTGTCGTCGGCTGCGGCCTCATGGGCTCCGGCATCGCCGAAATAGCCGCCCTCAGCGGGAGCGGTGTCGACGTCCTCGTCGCCGAGTCGTCCGCCGACGCCGCCGACGCCGGCCGCCGGCGCGTCGAGGCCTCCCTCGACCGCGCCCTGCGCCGGGGAAAGATCACCGAGGAGCAGCGGGACGGAGCACGGACCCGCCTCGCCTACACCGCCGACCTGAAGGACATGGCCGACCGTCAGTTCGTGATCGAGGCCGTCGCCGAGAACCGCGAGGTGAAGACCGGCGTCCTGAAGACCCTCGACCAGGTCGTCACCGACCCCGAAGCCATCCTCGCCACCAACACCTCGTCGATCCCCGTCGTCGACCTGGCGGTGGTGACCGGACGGCCCACCCACGTCCTGGGCCTCCACTTCTTCAACCCCGTACCGGTGCAGGCGCTGGTCGAGATCATTCCGGCCCTCACCACGAGTGCCGACACCCTCGTACGGGCCAGAGCCTTCGCCTCCGAGGTACTGGGCAAGGAGGTCGTCGAGGCGACCGACCGTTCCGGCTTCGTGGTCAACGCGCTCCTCGTGCCCTATCTGCTCGCCGCGGTGCGCATGGTGGAGACCGGCTCCGCGACACCCGAGGACATCGACCGCGGCATGGAACTGGGCTGCGCGCACCCCATGGGCCCGCTGCGCCTGCTCGACCTGATCGGCCTCGACACCGCGCAGGCGGTGGCGGAGTCGATGTACGAGGAGTTCAAGGAGCCGCTGTACGCACCGCCCGCGCTGCTGCGCCGTATGGTCGCCGCCGGCCGGCTCGGCCGCAAGAGCGGCCGCGGCTTCTACGACCACGCCGGCTGACAGCGAGCCGTGCGGCCGGTCCGGGCAGGGCCGGCCCGACTGGGGTGCCGCGCGGGCGCGGCAGTGGCCGGACCAGCCGATCCATGGAACGGTGTCCGGATGCCAGACAACGACTACGACCGGGTACGCCTCGGCATCGAGGCCATGACCGCGTACATCTCCGGAAACAACCTCATGACGAAGTACATGATGGAACGCCGCGACTCCGACGGGAATCTCGACCAGGTCGCGGACGGCGCCACGGCGCTGTGCGCACTGCTGCTGAACCAACTGGCCCACATGACCGGCAAGTCCGAACAGGAGATCCTCCAGGAGATCGCCCGCGGCCTGAACCGGACGGAGCAGAAGGAACAGTAGCGACCTCCGCGGAGAGCATCGGGCCCTGCGAACCGCTCCCCGCGGCGGGCCCTCCCCGCACGACTGACATACCGTCAACTCACCTGTGGCGCTCGGCATATGAGGAGAGGGCGCGGTTCGCGGACCGGGGCCGACACCGGCCGCCACGCCGTCGCCCGGCGGACAAGGCCCGGGCATCGTGCCTCCCTCGCAGGGCCGCAGTGAGAGTGAGCAGGAACCGGTCGTGCCGACGGCGAGCGTCGCCGTCGGCACGACCGGTCGAGGAACCCCACGGTGACGGGGCCGCATCGACGAAGTGCTTCCGGGCTCAGCCGGCGAACACCCTGCCCTCCCGCACGACGAACCGCGCCGGGTCGGAGCAGCCGATGGACGGTGTGACCAGCAGGCTCACGGAGACGGGTGCGGGCTCGCTGCCCGAGGTCGAGAACTGGCAGACGGCGCCCTTGCCCGTGAGGGGGTGCCAGAACCAGCCGTCCACGTCGCCCACGGTCACGCGGTCCGACTCCTTCCAGGCGCCGTCGGTCCGCGTGTAGACCTGTAGACGCACGGAGGCTGCGTACTCGTCGTCGGCCGAACGCAACGCGGTCAGGGTGATCTTGTAGTCGGAGCCGAGCACGGATGACGCGATCTGCCGTGTCTGCGGCGCGGCTGCGGGTGTGCCGGCACTGGAGGCCCCGGCGCCGGCGGCTCCGAGAGCGGCCGCCATCAGGGCGGTGAGGACCACGGCGGTGCCGCGGCGGGTGCGAGCCAAGCTCATGTGTTCCCCCGTTGGAACGAGTTGGAATGCGCGAAAGGTCGGGTTGCTCCCCGTTCACTGAGTAAGACACCTTGCGTGCCTCAGGGGTTGTAGGCGGCACCCCGCGCATTCCACCGAGAAACCGAAGGCGGACGCGGATGCGAACGGATGGCGCGGACTCGGGCTCGGGCTCGGGCTCGGGACGCAGACGTGGGACGCAGGACGACCCGGGACGGGTCGGGGAACATCGGGGAGGCGTCGACGGCGTCGAGCATCATGCCCCGGACGATGTGCTCCGGCTCGCCGCGTCGCCCCTTGCGCCGTGTCGCGTGGCCGTGCGGGGCGTCGCACACCGGCCCGCCGCAGCCGGCCGCGGGCCCACGGAGTGACAAGTCGCCCCGCTCGGCTCCCGCGCCGGCGGAATCCGGTCGTACGTCAGCGAGGGGGAAGGCCGGCCAGGAGCTCGGTGACGTGCTCGCGGACCACAGCCCGGCCGGGGGCGTCGAGTGCGCCGACGGCGGTGTCCTGGAGGGCGGTGAGTACGTCTTCGACACCGGCGTCGGTGTCGAAGGTGGTGCTGTCGTGGTGGACGTCGTATCCGTCGCGGACCGCGACCCGGAGGCGGCGGTGTCCGCTGTCGTCGCCCGCGTGCACGGCCACGGCGGTGACGAAGGGCGGCGGTCCGCCCGTTTCGCCGGGCTGCTTGCGGTAGCCGCTGGCGATCGGCTCGTGCCAGCGGAGGCCGAGCAGGAGGTGTCGCTTGGTCACGGCCTCGGTGAGGTCGGTCTCGCGGAGGCCGTCGGTCTCCAGTACGACGGCTCGGGCGTCGAGGACGAGTGCGGCGGGCAGGAGACAGCGCAGGGTGCTGCCGACGAGGTTGCCGCCGACTGTGGCGGTGCGGCGCACGGCTCCGGTGCCGACGGTGGCGGCCGCCCGCCGCAGTGCCTCCGGTACGCGGCCGTCCATCTGGTGGAGCAGCACGGCCGCACCCAGCGCCTCGCGCTCGATCACTCCCGCCTCCGGCAGGTGACGCAGCGACATGGCCAGGTCGGGGAAGCCGTCGCGCTGCCAGGTGGCCCACACGAGCGTCGCACCGCCTATCGGCACCGCGCCCTCGGCCAGGCACTCCTGTGCTTCGGTCACGGACACGGGCAGACGAAGCAGCACGAGAATCCACCAGCCCTTCCGGCGAGTCGGTGGCGGGGAGCGGTCACCACACCTCGGCCACTTGATCACTGACATGGCGCATTCTTTCCCTGCGAAGGGGGGCGCGTGCAGGGCTCATCGGATCTCGCCGCGCGCCCCTCGCGCGCGGGGGGCGCGCGGCCGGCCGTGCTGTCCGGGTGCCGCACGACTGGCTTCGTGCGGGTGTGCCCGGGATGCACGGGGGCAGTCGGCGGATCGCTGTTCCGCCCCCGTGCCGCCGAAGGCTACGGCTGGGTCGGTCCCTCGGCCGGGAACCGGTACCGGGCCATTCCCTCCTCCGTGCCGACCTGTCGGAATCCGGCCTTGTGCAGCACGCGTACCGAGGCGGGGTTCGTGGTCTCGACGGTGGCGAGCACCGTGTGGACCTCCGGTGCGGTCAGGGCGAACTCGGTCAGGGCCCGGGTGGCCTCGGCCGCGTACCCGTGTCCGCGGCGGGTGGCGACGATGCCGTACCCGATTTCGAGGGCGCCCTGGGTGGGCGGCCAGAACAGGCCGGCCGAGCCGATCACGCGGCCGCCATGGCGTTCGACGACGAGCCGGTGGCCGTAGGTGCCGAGCCACTCGGGGTGCTCGGCGAGGAGACCGGCGATGACCCGGTCGCCCTCGGCGGGGAAGTCCTCGGCCCAGTGGGCGAGCCGGGTGCCGTGCAGGACGGCGGTGACGTCGTCGCCGGACCACGGCCGCAGGACGAGGCGGTCGGTGCACAGGTCGACGTCGGTCGGTGAGAGGAAGGAAGACACGTGAGACTCCTGGTCGTCGGTACGACCCGGTCCGCGTGCTGACGGTGCGCGAACCGGACGAGGGCATGCTGAACACGACCGATGGCAGCCATATTCATCGACCTCCTCGCCCACCGCGATCACGCGTCCGTCGCGCCGTGCGACGCTACCGGCGCCCGCACGGCGGCGGCAACGGGATATCCCGGCCTCTGCGCCCTGATCCAGCCGTTCACGTCCGCGGCGAGGGGACGCCGTAACCCTGTGGCCCTCGGGGACACCGCCTGGCGGCGCCCTGTGATACTGGCGGGATGCCGCCGTCCTCACCTCCGCCGCCGCCCCTTCCGCCCGTCACGGCCGACGCGCCGGTCGGGATCCGGCGTCCGCTGCTCAGCCAGTCCTGGCTGGACGTCACGTTCCTGCACTGGGCCGCGGATCCGGCCGACGTGGCGGGCGTACTGCCGCCGGGGATCGTCCCCGACACCCTGGGCGGCGTCACCTACGTGGGCGTGGTGGCCTTCCGGGTGCACCGTTCCGGCTGGCTCGGACTGCCCCCGGTACCCCACCTCGGCAGCTTTCCCGAGACCAACGTCCGCCTCTACACGGTCGACGGGCACGGGCGGCGCGGTGTCGTCTTCCTCTCGCTGGACGCCTCCCGGCTCGTGCCGGTCGTGGTGGGGCGGATCGGTTTCGGCATGCCGTACGTGTGGTCACGCATGGGTGTCCGCACCCACGGACGCACCGTCACCTACGCCGGTGCACGGCGGTGGCCCGGCCCGCGCGGCACCCGCAGCCGCATCAGCGTGGAGGTGGGCGAACCCATACCGGAGCCCACCGAAGTGGAGCACTTCCTGACCGCCCGCTGGGGCCTGCACACCACACTCCTCGGCCGCCCGCTGTACGTGCCCAACACGCACCCGCGCTGGCCTCTGCACCGGGCCGACCTCATCGAGTGCGACGAGGACCTGGTGGTGGCGGCCGGACTGCCCAGACCGGTGGGCGAGCCGGTGAGCGTCCTGTACTCCCCGGGCGTCACGGCCCACTTCGCCCGCCCGGCGTCCGCGCCGAGCACGGTGTGACCCGACAGGCCCGCAAGATAACCGGGTCGGCTCCGGGGGCACCCTCGCACCGGCCCCCGACGGCGGGCCTGGGGCACCGCACGTCCGGCACGGCCGAGGTGTGTCGCGACGGCGAGCAGACTGCGATCGTCAGCCGCGGAGCGGCTGCGGAGGCGCTCGGAACAGGACGCACTCAGAGGCGGCGGCAGCGTCACCCGGTGCCCGGCACCCCGGCGGTCATGGTCCGACCCGACCCGAGGGCGATGCTCCGGTCCGGTCGGTCCGAAACGAGGGGATGCTCCGGTCCGGTCGGTCCGACCCGAGGGCGACAACGGTCAATGCCGACCCGACCCGACCCGTCCCGTCCCGACCCGACCCGACCCGACCCGACCCGACCCGAGTGTCATGCCCGGCCTGACGCACCCGACAGTCATGTTCCCGCCCGGAAGGCGACCGACGGCTCGGCAGGGCTCCTCGGCTGCCCGTCGCCGGCCGCGCGCAGACATCGCGCGCCGACCACCGCAGCGAGCAGGCAGAGCATCACCGCGTCTTTGAACGCCCGCCGTTCGGGCGCCTCCAGCAGAGGCCAGGCGAAGGCCGGGACCTGGGGGAGCAGGGCGATCCAGAGCCAGGGTGAGCGGGGAGCGCTGCCCGGCAGGCCCGCCGAGGCGAGCAGCGGCAGCAGCGGCACCAGGGCGTAGTGGAGGAACGCGGGCCGGGAGACGAGGAACGTGGCGAACATGATCATCGCGGCGGTCTCCACGAGCCGCAGACGCGGGTCGCCGCCGCCCTGCCAGCGCCGATGGGCGAGCAGGAGGCCCGCCCCGGCCAGGACGAGAGCCACTGAGGTGGCCATCCAGGGCGGTACGGAGAGCCGGGGCAGGACGGTGACCAGTGAGGCGTCGTAGGGACGGGCGAAGTCGTCCTGCCCGCGCAGCAGGAAGGGCAGGACGCGGGTGAAGAAGAGGTCGGGCCGGGGCATGGCGAGCGCCGCAGTGACGGAGGCCGCGAGCGGGACCAGGACGAGGACGGCGGCCCCCCGCCATGCCCGCGCGAGGAGGAAGAGCAGGAGCAGTGGGGCGAGCATGGGTTTCAGCGCGATGGCGAGCCCGGTCACCACACCCGCGGCGGTCCAGCGGTCGCGGACCGCGAGGAGCAGGGCGAGCGGCATCAGTGCCACCGAGGAGGCGGTCCAGTTGGCCAGGACGACCACGCTCCAGAACGGCATGAAGAAGGCGAGTCCGCCCGCGACGAGCACGGCCAGGCGGCTGTTCGCGGGCACACCGAAGATCCGCAGGGCGAGGAGCCAGCCGGTGAGGACCAGCGCGGCGGCGGTGCAGGGGGCGGCCACGCGCAGGAGGCGGTCGTCGAGCAGCGCCTCGGGCACGGCGGCGAGCACGCTGCTCGGCAGGTAGAGGAAGCGCGGGTCGGCGTAGGGGGATCCGCCGTCGAGGAAGGTGCGGGCGGCGGCCACCACGAAGGTGTTGTCCAGACCGGGACGGGGGACGGTGGTGGCCCGATGGACCATCACCGCCGACAGCGCGACGGCGGTCAGCCGGGCCGGGAGGGAGGCGCGGTGGTGCAGCCAGGAGGTGGCGGGGCTCGACTGGGCGGGGTCCACGCACCGCATCCTAAGCTGATGGTTCGTCAGATTCAGGGTGCGACGCGGGCGGACCGGGACCAGTGAGGCGCCTGTGCCGTGAGCCGGCCGCCCCCCGGCTTGTCCGCCGTCATGTGCTTGTCGGTCGTCGCGGCGCCGCACTACCTTGCCGAGGTGGATCTCTTCTCACGCTCGTGGACAGCGTTGCTCTCGGCGGTCGCCGAACTCCAGGACGAGGACTTCGCACAACCGTCCGGCTGTTCCGGCTGGCTGGTACGGGACCTGGTGTGTCACCTGATCATCGACGCACAGGACGTCCTGATCACCCTCGTGACCCCGGCCGACACGGAACCGACCCGCGACGCGGTCACCTACTGGGAGGTCGGTGGAACACCCCCGGCCGGCGATGACCCGCTCGACGCGCTGACCGTCCGGCTGGCCGCCGCGTACCAGGAACCAGGGCTGCTCAGGTTCCACCTCGACGACGTGGGCTCCGCCGCCGGACGCGCCGCCCGGCTCGCCGACCCCGGGCTCCGGGTCAGCACACGCGGACAGGTCCTCACGGCGGGCGACTACCTCTCCGCCTACGTCCTGGAGTGGACGCTGCACCACCTCGACCTGGTCGCGCACCTCCCGGACGTGACTGGACCGTCCACGGAAGGGCTGGCCCGGTCACGCGACATGCTGGAGCAGGTCGCCCGGGCCGCGTTCCCCGCGTCGTTCTCGGACAGGGACGCGTTGTCGATCGGTACCGGCCGGCGCGCCCCGACCGACGCGGAGCTGACGCAACTGGGTGAACTGGCCGTGAGGCTGCCGCTGTTCCTCGGCTGACCCGCACCGCTGTTCCTGGGATGACCCGCACGAGACCGGGCGACTGACCGGGAGCGCCACACGGGCCGGGGCCGAGGTGCTGAGTACGAGGCCGCCCATGGCTCACCCGACAGGTTCCACGGCGACCGAACAGCGCGACCAGAAGCAGCGAAGGCTGCTTCTGGTCGGCATCGCTTCTGGCCGCCGTCTCGCGCTTGCCGGCTGGCGCACGGAACGGCCCTGGTGCCGCGCTGTTCGCGTGTGTGCCTGGTCAGGGCACGGCGTCCGGCGTCTCGCGCCCCGGTGGTGTCAGGCGTCGGCCGGCGCGGACTGCTTGTCGGCCGACGACGGCGTGGTCTCCTTGGCCGCACCGGGCGTGGTGTAGAAGACCGAGGAGCCCTGCTTGGTGCGCTGTGCCTGGTTCCTGGCAACCAGTCCTTCGAGGGTGGTGCGCACGACGGTCGTCTTGACGCCGCGTTCGGGGTGGGCCTCGCCGAGCGCGGTGGCGATCTCCGCCGCCGACCGCGGTTCGCTCTGCTCGCCGAGATGGTTGCGGACCAGGTCGACCAGCGTCGGCTGTGCCGTCTTCTCGGGTTCGGCCTTGGCCGCGGGCTGCTCGGCGGCCGTCTTCGCGGCCGTGCTCCGGCGGGACTTGGCGGCGGGCTTCGCGGTCTTGGTGGCCTTGGCGGTCTTGGCGGTCTTCTTGGCCGGCCGCTCCTGTGCTGCCGCGCCGGTCTTGGTGGCCGTCTTCTTCCGGGGAGCGGGCACCGCGACGGTGTCCGACGGGGCCGTGGGCTCGGCGCGAACCGGTGACGCCTCGATCGCCCGCTGGATGCTGACCAGCACCGTGTGGTCACGCTGGAGCACAGCCAACTGCTCCTGCAGAGCCGCGATCTCCCCGCCGATGCGCTCCTGTTCCTTGGTGTTGCGTTCGAGGTCGGCGGTCACTTGAGCGGTGTACTGCGATGTCAGTTCGTTGGAGAGGGCGTTCTCAGACATGGGTGCACAACCTTTCCTCGGCCCGAGGCCGCTGTTGAAGAACCCGTCGTACATGTGTGCCGTAATGGGTGACTCCGGCCGGGCGGCCGCGACACACATATACAGGGTCCTGTCATAGCGATACTACGGACAACCGGAAGCATGGTGTCCTCCTCACACATGTCCCGCGTACTGACTCGGTGCCTCAGCGCCCTCACGACGGACCTGCGGACCGTGTTCACCCCGGCCACTCCGGTCGGCGGACGCGCCGTCTAGGGTGCGGACATGACCTCGCAGAGCTACCTCTCCGAACTGTTCTCCCTGGACGGCCGGGTCGCCATGGTGACCGGCGGCAGTTCCGGCATCGGCCGAGCCATCGCGGGCGCCCTCGCGCGAGCCGGGGCGAGTGTGGTGGTCGTGGCGCGCAGGAAGGCCGAACTGGCCGCCACGGCCGATGAGCTGGCGGGGGAAGGCTGCCGGGCGGCCTGGGTGAGCGCCGATCTGAGCACCCGCGAGGGGGTACACGATGCGGCGGAGCGGGCGGCTGACGTGTTCGGTGAGCCCGACATCCTGGTGAACTGCGCAGGGGTCAACCTGCGGCCCCCCATGGACGAGTTGGGCGAGGACGTGTGGGACGCCACGATGGCGGTGAACCTTGAGGCGCCCTACCTGCTGGGCCGGCGGTTCGGCCCCGGCATGGCCGAGCGGGGTTTCGGGCGCATCATCCACATCACCTCCCAGCAGGCGCACCGGGCGTTCGTCCACAGCGGCGCCTACGGCGTCTCCAAGGGAGCACTGGAGTCACTGGCCCGCTCACAGGCCGAGGCGTGGTCACCCCACGGAGTCACCTGCAACACACTGGTGCCCGGATTCGTCATGACGCCGCTCAACGCCCGGTTGTCGTCGGACCCGGAGAAGGTGGCGGCGCTGGCCGCGCGCACGATGGTCGGACGCAACGGACTGGCCGAGGACTTCGCCGGCGCGGCGGTGTTCCTGGCCGGCCGCGCCTCCGGATACGTGACCGGGCAGAGCATCTTCGTGGACGGCGGGTTCTCCGTTCACTGAGCCGGACAGGTGTCATGTGGACCGAGTGGAACAAGTGTCCGTACGCGTGCGGAGTGGCTCGAACAGACCCGGCCGTCCCGTATGACCGCGGCTCACGTGCGTCACCCGTCGCACATGACCCTCGTCAAGCCGCCGCACATGACCCTCCACAGGACCAGCGGCAGGTTCGCTCGGGCGGTCCGTGGGATCGACGGCCGGCTCAGAGGCCGATGTCGGCGGGACGCTATCGGCGTGGTCCGCGTATCTCGCCCCGGCCGTCCCCCGGCTCTGTGGGGGAGTCATCCCCTGCCTGGCCGGGGGACGACCGGAGTGACTGGCTGGCGTACGAGCGCCGACCGCGGTGCTTCCCGTGGGCGGACCGGCTTCCCGTGGGCGGACCGACGTGGGGTCAGCCTCCGACGTGGATGCCGGGACGGCGGTCCGGGTCGGGCTCGTTGCTCCGGATGATCTCGCGGGTGACCGGGGCGGTGTCGCCGCGGCCGAGAAGGAAGTAGCGGAACATGTGCCGCAGCGGGCTCCCTTCGGACCAGGCGAAGTAGCAGTGCGGGCGCACCCCGGTGGCATCGCGCAGCGCCAGCAGGATCGCGGCGATGGCGTTCGGCGCGGCCGGGGCTTCGGCACGCAGGACCCGGTGACCGTCGACCTCGACGCCGTGCACGGAGAGGGTTTCGCTGAAGTCGGACGGGTCGACCACATCGATCTCCAGGAACAGCACGTCGGCTGGTCCGGGCACCGGATTGCTGCCTCGCTGCTCACGTTCCTTCGCCGCGTACTCGGCGCTGTCCCCGGCCTGACGCCGGTTGGCGATGATGTTGATGGCGTTGTCGTGGGCGAGGGTGTCGGCGATGAACCGGCGGGCGTCCGGGTCGAAGACGATGCGGTCGGCGCGCAGTTCGGTGGTGCGGGAGACCCGGGAGATCAGCGACACGGCGATGATGCCGGCGATGAACAGGCCGGAGATGGCGATGCCGTCGGGCTTGTCGACGATGTTGGCCACCAACGCGTAGAGCAGCACCGCGGTGAGGAGCGCGAAGCCCGCGGCGGCCACCCGCCGACGGCCGCGGACGACGGAGACGGTGACGGCGAACGCGCCGGAGACCATCATGGCCAGGATGCCGGTGGCGTAGGCGCCGGCCTGCGCGTCGACGTCGGCGTCGAACGCGATGGTGATGGCGATGCACAGGGCCGTGTAGACGATCACGACGGGGCGCACCGCGCGTCCCCATTCCGGGGCCATGCCGTAGTCGGGGAGGTACCGGGGAACGATGTTGATCAGTCCGGCCATCGCCGACGCGCCCGCGAACCAGAGGATCAGGATGGTGCTGATGTCGTAGACCGTGCCGAACACCTCTCCGACGTGCTCGTGCGCCAGCCAGGCCAGGGCCCTGCCGTTGGCCGCGCCGCCGGGCTCGAACTCCGCGTGCGGAATGAGGACGGTGGTCACGAAGCTCGCGGACATCAGGTAGACGCTCATGACGAGCGCGGCCGTCGTCAGCAGCCTGCGCGTGTGGCGGACGCGCGAATGCAGCCGTTCCTCGGCGTCACGGCCGTCGGCGGACACGAGCGGCATCATGCTCACCCCGGTCTCGAAACCGGAGAGGCCCAGCACCAGCAGCGGGAAGGCCAGCAGCGCGGGCCCCGCCAGGTCCCCGAGACCGCCGCCGCCCTCGCCCAGCGCGTCCGTCCACCCCGACAACGCACCGGGCGTGGTGAGGACATCGACCACACCGACGCCTATGACCACCGCGTTGAGCGCCAGGAAGACAGCCACCAGCGGGATGGCCACCTTGACCGCTTCGCTGAACCCGAGCAGGAACACCCCTCCCAGCAGCAGCAACAGCGCCACCGTGAGAGCGACTTCGTGCCCGTGCAGGGCATGCGGGAAGAACGGGTTCTCCACCACGTGCACGGAAGCGTCCGCGGTGGACAGGGTGATGGTGATGATCCAGGACGTGGCGACGAACCCGAGCAGGACGAGTACGAACAACTTGCCCCACCAGAACGGCAGCAGATCCTCCAGCATGGCCACGGATCCGGCTCCGTGCGGGCTCTCCCGGGCCACCCGGCGGTACATCGGCAGCATCCCCACCAGAGTCAGCGCCACGATCAGCAGCGTCGCCAGTGGCGACACCGCACCGGCCGCGAGAGCCGCGATCGCCGGAACGTAGGCCAGACTGGAGAAGTAGTCGACGCCCGTCAGGCACATCACCTTCCACCAGGCGTGCGCCTCGGAGGGTGACTCGCCGGCCGCCGGCCCCACCGGCGGCACCCGGTGGCGCAGCAACCACCGCGCGGCGCCGCTGGTCGGGTGGGCGCGCAGCGCGGGGCTGTTCACCTCTTCGGGAACGCCCAGTGCGTACGTTTCCTTCACGTCCTCCATCGGTCCTTCCGTTCTCGCGTCGCAGCACACCCCCGGCAACCGCGCTGACGGCAGGGCTGGACGATCACCGAGTATGCGTTCCCCCCTCGAACGCCCCCTCGCCGGGGTGCCCGCCGAGCCTCGACCGTGTGTGCCGCTCGGCGAGCCGGCCGCCGCCATGAAGCCGCTTGCTCCACGATGCGCGCCCCACACCTCGACACCGGCACCGGCAGGATTGCGTCGGTACCGTCGCCGATCGTGTCCAGGTCCGTGAGGACGGGGCGTGGCGCGATGTACCGCTAGGCCACGCCAACGCCCTCGTCGCCCACACCCTCGCGGAGACCCGCGGCGAGTAGGCCGTCCGAGGCGTCCGCCGCCCGCGGGCGGCGGACCAGCCGAATCTCCCCTCGACCGACGAGCAGCCGCCATCCCCCCGCTATGTAAAGAAATCTTGACATGATGTCAAGGCTGCTTTACCTTCATGGCATGCCATTCGAAGAGAAGAGCGCGTGGATCATGGCGGTCCTCGCGGTCGGAACGTACGCGGCCTACGCCGCGGTCATCCTGGGGCGGGCACAAGAGGCCCCCCTTGCCGAAGTGGCGTACGTGTCCGCGATGTTGTGGGCCGTCGGCGTCTCGATCGCGGCATCCGTCGTGCTGCACGTCCTTGTCGCGAGTCTGTCGCCCGCGGACGCCCGCAAGAAGGACCAGCGCGACAAGGAGATCGCGCGGTTCGGCGAGTACATCGGTCAGTCGTTCCTCGTCGTGGGCGGAGTGTCGGCGCTCGCCATGTCGATGGCCGAGCTGCACTACTTCTGGATCTCCAACACGGTCTACCTGGCGTTCGTCCTCTCCGCGATCCTCGGATCCGCCGCCAGGATCGTCGCGTACCGCCGGGGCTTCCAGCCGTGGTGAGGGCCAGGCGGGAATCGGGGCCGGAACCCGAACCCGGACCGGAACGCACATCCAGGCCCAAGCCCACCAGAGTCACCAACTCGATCCGGTCCCTCCGATTCGCCCACGGAGAGATGACCCAGGCTGACCTGGCGGACCGGATCGGGGTGTCCCGCCAGACCGTCATCGCCATCGAGCAGGGCCGCTATTCGCCGTCCCTGGAGATGGCGTTCCAGATCGCCAAGGTGTTCCGAGTTCCGCTGGACGACGTGTTCCAGTACGCGGACCACGATGAGGAGACACCATGAAGGCAGTCGTTCAGGACACGTACGGGTCGGCGGAAGTCCTGGACCTCAGGGACATCGACAGACCGGAGCCCGGGCCCGACGACGTGATCGTGCAGGTGTGCGCGGCGGGAGTGAACCCGGCCGACTGGCACTGCATGACCGGCAAGCCCTATCTGATGCGCCTGATGGGATTCGGGCTCCGCGTACCCAGGTCCCGCGTCCGTGGACTGGACGTCGCGGGCCGGGTCGAGGCCGTCGGCGGGAACGTGACCCGCTTCCGTCCGGGCGACGAGGTGTACGGCGTCTGCGACGGCTCCTTCGCCGAGTACGGGCGTGGCCGGCAGGACAGGCTGGCACCGAAGCCGGCCAACCTCACCTTCGAGCAGGCGGCCGCCGTTCCCACCGCCGCCTTCGCCGCGCTCCAGGGCCTTCGCGACACGGGCCAGGTCCAGCCGGGGCAGAACGTCCTGGTCATCGGCGCCGCCGGTGGCATCGGAACGTACGCCGTGCAACTGGCCAAGGCCTTCGGCGCGGAGGTCACGGGCCTGTGCAGCACGACCAAGACGGAACTGGTCCGGTCGATCGGCGCGGACCACGTCATCGACTACACCCGTGAGGACTTCACGCACTTCGCGGAGGGTGCCCGCCGCTACGACCTGATCCTCGACACCGCGGGCAACCGTCCCCTGTCACTCCTCCGGCGCGCCCTCACCCCCGGCGGGACCCTCGTCCTGGTCGGCGGCGAAGGGGACGGACGGTGGCTGCAAGGGGTGGACCGCACGCTCCAGGCGATCGTGCTGTCTCCCTTCACCAGGCAGAAGCTGCGCGGCCTCATGTCCGCCGAGCGCGCCGCGGACCTGGACGTGTTGAGGCACCTCATCGAGGACGGCAGGGTCACCCCGGTCATCGAGAGGACGTACGCGCTCGACGAGGTGCCCCAGGCCATCCGGCACCTGGAGCGGGGCCGAGCGCGCGGCAAGATCGTCATCTCCCTCTGAGGCGACGAGGCGGGCGGGGCCGACGAGCCCGGCGGGGCCGGCGGGGCGGACGGGGCGTGCCGACCCCCGCACGGAGCCGACGCGGAGGGCACGGCGCAGGGCCTCGGTGAGTCCCCGAGGAAGGCGCCACATGAACGCTGCGGTCCGGGGCGCCTCGGACGGCCTCCCACGAGGAGGGAACGCATGCCAGGGTGATCACCGGATCGCCGGCCGACCGCATTTCCTCAACACCTGACCATGCAGTGGGGCCCGACCCACCTGCTCTGGCATGCCTTCGCCGCGCCGCAGGGCAGCTCGTACCGACAGGCCTTCGTGCTGTGCGCGCTGCTGGTCGTCGCCGCCTGGCACCCGCTCTCGTACGGCCCGCCCGACCGGCGTGCGCTGTGCGCGGCGGGCGCGCTGCTCGCCCTGATCACCGTCATCGCGAGCCGAAGCGACCTGGTACGCCCCCTCGCGTGGCCCGTGCTGCTCCTGGCAGCGGCGGGCGCGCTGGTCGGGCTGGCCCTGCTCCGCCGCACGGACCGGGCACGTCCGTTCGGCGACGGTCGACGCACCGTGCCGGCCGTGTGGGCCGTGCTGCTGCTCCTCGGCACGCAGCTCGGCGAGGCCACCGCCACGTCCGCCGTGGCCTCCCGGCTGTCCTGGTCACGGTACGACCGCCCGGTGCCGCGGCTCGCACCGCCGGGGCCGCCTTCGGGCCGTCCCCGTACCGCAACCAGGAACTGCTGCTGGGCACCCGCGTCTACACCGTGCCCCGCCTCACCGTGCGCACCAGTGCGGGCAATCCGCCGCACCGCGGCCGCGACGACCGGCCGGGTCTGCGCATCGGTCCGCCCCGGCCCGGGACCCCCGCAGCGAAGCCGACGATCACCGCACAGTGCCCGGCGGGCAGCGAGGTGCACCTGTGGGCGCCGCCCTTCGCCGGCACCGCACGGCTCACCGGTGAGTCCGCCCACGGCCTGACCGGACGGTTGCGGGCGGACCACCCCGTCACCAAGATCGCCGCCATGCAGCGGCTCGGCACCGTCCCGGCGTCCGGACGCCTGCGGATCGAGCTGTCGCCGAACCGGACGGGCGCCGTCCCGGACAGCGCGGTCGGCTGCCTGGACACCGCCCGGCTGCGCACCTCGGTCGAACGGCTCACGGCGACCGGCGCCACCGACGTGACCGTCTCCGGTGGCACGATCCGGGCGGAACTTCCCGCAGGCAGCGCGGGAACCGCCGTCGTCGCGGTCCCGAGGATCGCCGGCTGGCGCTGTGCCGCGGGCGACGCACCCGCCGTACCCGCGGCGCAGCACCGCGGACTGATCGCCGTGCCTCTCGACGGCGCCGCGACCAGCGTCACCTGTACGTTCCGCCCGCCCGGTCTGCGCCTGGGCATCGTCGTCGGGGGCGCCTCGCTGCTCGTACTGCTCCTGCTCCGCGCTGTCACCGCCGTCCGCCGACGGCGTGCCGCGCCGGCGTGAACGGCGGCGCGGTGGTGTGGGTATGCGTGGTCGGTGCGCGCTGCTTGGGGCGCCGAGTGTGTCGTGTGTGGCGTCCGGGTGGCGGGGCGGGGTGCCGGTCGTGTCTGCTGTGCTCGTTCATCGCTGTTCGCCGGTGCTGTAGCGCGCGAGTGTGTATGGCGGATCGGTGGTGTGGGTGCGTGGTCGGTGCGCGCTGCTTGGGGCGTCGAGTGTGCCGTGTGTGTCGGGATGCCGGTCGTGTGGGCGCATGGCCGGTGCCCGCTGCTCGGCGTGCCGAGCGTGCCTGTTGCCCGCGGCGGAGCCGCGTGCCGGTCGTGGCGCCCGGAGAGCGCCGCGGGTGCCCCGCCCCGACGCCGGCCGGTCCCCGGGTCCTACTTCGCCAGCGCGGTGGCCGGGCCCATGACGACCACCGGCCGCTTGTCCGGGTCGAGGGCGCGGAGCAGCGACCGCAGGTGAGGCTGCGTCAGGGAGACACAGGCCTGGGTGGGACCGCCGTGGTCGACGTGGATCCATACGCCGCCCCCTCTGTCGGCGCCCAGGGGCCTGGTCTTGTCCAGCGGGGTCGTCCCGGGGACGCGGTTGTAGTCGATGGCCACGACGTAGTCGAAGGATCCCTCCAGGGGCTCGCCGTGGAAGCCGGTTCCGGACACGGCGAACTCCGGGTCCTGGTCGTAGGGCAGCCGCGTTCCGGGGTCGGGCAGCCGTCCGCCGGCGTCGCCCAGGCCGAAGACCCCGACGGGGGTGCGCAGATCGCCGGCCCGGTGGTCGGCACTCCAGCCCCGCAGGGCGTTGTGGGCGGGCCACGGGCCGGCGACGGACCGCCAGCCCTGGCTGACGGTCCGCTCGTACAGCATGGCTGTCGACCGGTTGCTGTCGGCGGTGGCGCCGGTGACCACCAGGGCCTGGCGGGTGGCGGCGGGGAGGCGGCCACGGGTGGACGGGCCCAGGCCGGGGAGGGAACGGACGGAGGCGGCGGTCGCGCCGGCCCTCGGGGACGGTCCCTCGTCAGGGGGCCCGGTGCGGGGTGTGTTCATGCAGCCGGCGCCCATGAGCGCCGCGCAGAGGACGGTACCGATACGGGGGAGGACACCTCTGGTCGCGGTCAAGCCGGTTCTCCGTTCGCGGGGGCGGTCCTGTCATTGCTTGACCGTCAGGAGACCAGGCATCCCGGCTCGCCGAGAGCCTCACCTGTAGGGCGCAGCGCGGAGTTCCGCACCGCACCTGCCGGAGCCGGGGGCGGGACGCGTGAGCGGGCGGAGCTTTCGAGCCGTTTCGAGCCGTGACGAACCCGGTCAGGACGTCCGGGACCCTGCGCACGAGGTGCGCCCGGAGGCCGCCGTCGGCCGTCGGCGTCTGCTGGCCGACGTAGTGCGGACGGTGCGCCGCCCCGTGCTCCGCCGCGGTCCCGGGCGTCGGGCGTCGGGCGTCGAGTACGGATCACCGGCCCCCGACCTGCGCGGTCCGCGGTGTCACCGCGGCAGCGAAGCTGCCGTCCGACCGCTCCACCCGGCCTGAGCTGCCGTTCGCCCGCTCCGCCCGCTCCGTCCGGCCTCAGCGACTCTTGCGGACCCGGGCCGCCGCGCGGGCTTCCGCGGTCCTGCGGGCCTCGGCGGTCTTGCGGGACTCCTTCGCGGGGCGGCCCGGACGGGTGCCCAGGCCGCGGAAGGGGGCGTTGCCGGAGGTGGTCCTCACCCCGGCCGGCGGGCGCTTCGCCCCGGTGATGGCGGTCAGCTTCTCCTCGCCGGAGCGCACCTGTGTGACCGTCGGCCGGATCCTGGCCTCGGACATCATCCGGTTCACGTCGCGCCGCTGGTTGGGGGTGACCAGGGTGACCACACTCCCGGACTCCCCGGCGCGCGCCGTGCGCCCGCCACGGTGCAGGTAGTCCTTGGCGTCGGCCGGCGGGTCGACGTTGACGACGAGGTCGAGCGCGTCGATGTGAATGCCCCGCGCCGCCACGTTGGTGGCCACCAGCACGGTGATCTCACCGTCCTTGAACTGGCCGAGCGTGTGCGTGCGCTGGGGCTGCGACTTCCCGCTGTGCAGGGCGGACGCCCGTACGCCGCTGGCCCGCAGGTGACGGGTGAACTGGTCCACGCCGGCCTTGGTGTCCAGGAACATCAGCACCCGGCCGTCGCGCGCGGCGATCTCGGTCGCGGTCGCGTACTTGTCGGCGGCGTGGATGTTCAGCACGTGGTGTTCCATCGTGGTGACCGAGCCCGCCAGGCGGTCGACCGAGGCGAGGACCGGGTCGTGCAGACAGTCGCGCACCAGCTGGTCGACGTTGCGGTCGAGCGTCGCCGAGAACAGCAGTCGCTGCCCGTCGGCGGGGATCTGGTCCAGGAGGTCCGAGACCTGCGGCAGGAACCCGAGGTCGCACATCTGGTCCGCCTCGTCCAGCACCGTGATCCGCACCTGATGGAGGTGGCAGTCCCGGCGCGACACCAGGTCGGCCAGCCGACCCGGTGTGGCGATCACCACCTCGACGCCGGTCTTCAGCAGCGCGGACTGCTTGTTGATCGACAGCCCGCCGACCACTGTCGCCAGGCGCACGTTCAGCGTCCGCGCGTACGGCGCCAGCGCGTCGCTGACCTGCTGTGCGAGTTCCCGGGTCGGCACCAGGACCAGGGCGAGGGGCCGCTTCGACTCCGCGCGCAGGCCCGCCGTCCGGACGAGCAGTGCGAGGCCGAAGGCCAGCGTCTTGCCGGAGCCGGTGCGAGCGCGGCCGAGGACGTCCCGGCCGGCCAGCGCGTTGGGCAGGGTCGCCGCCTGGATCGGGAACGGCTCCGTCACCCCGAGGCCGGTCATCGTCCTCGCCAGCTCCGGCGGGAGCCCGAGGGCGTCGAAGGAGGCGGCCGGCGGCAGGCCCGGGGACACCGTCCGCGGCATCGAGAGTTCGCCCTGCGGCGCTGTCGCCCGCTGGGGCTTGCGGACCTGGGACGGTCCAGAGGCCGACGGCTTCGCGTTCATGGGGGAACCTTCCTGATCTGGCGCCCGGAACACACCGGGGCCCGTACCCCTTGGTACGGGCCCCGGCGCAGTCGAAGCGTGCCCTCATTTTACCAGCGGACGCCCGCGCCCCCGCCGGTCCGGTCGCCTGCGTACTCACCCCGCCCGCGAGGCAGGGCGGGTCGTGTACCCGAGGCCGGTCGCCCGCGCGCCGAGACCAGGCGGGCCCCGGCCCCCACCCGGGCACCAGGCACACAGGACGCCTCAGACCGGCCGAGCACGAAGAGGTTCCTGGCCGCGCTCCCGTTCTTGTCGGTACCGGACAGTCGGGCACTGGACAGTCGGGCACTGGACTGTCAGGCCCCCGGGCGCCGACAGAGGTGGCGGCGCTGGACTGTCGCGCACTGGCGCTCGGGCACCGGCGACCTCAGTTCTCCTGAACCTTCCGTTCTCCTGCATCTTCCGTTCTCCCACGGCCCAGTTCGGGAGATCGCCGGTACGCCCGTGAGGCCTGCGGCCGCTCTCCAGGACGGCCGGCGCCCACCACGGGGCCGCACGCGCGGCCACCGACACCCGCGTTCGGGTTCTGGTGACCGTGCGGCGGCGTACGCTGCCGGGTGTGCTCTTCCAGGCGGCCTCGGCAGACGTCTTCTCCCGGGTGTGAGAACCTGCAACTCCCTTCGGCGTGCCGGGTGTTCGTCGCGCGGACGGGAGTCCAGCATGGGGGGCGGCCGGCCCGGCGCACGGCACGTCTGTCCGGTCGTGCGCACCGGCGTGGCGGGCACCGACGGGAGGGCGGATGCGAGGGCGCACGGCGGTGGCCGGACACCCAGGGCACCGGGACGCCGGTGAGCGGAACGCACGCGTACAATCCTGGCGTCCAAATCGGGGGAGTCGGAACAATGGAAACGATCATCGTCCAGTTGCCGGGCGGCGCGGCGCGGTCGGCGGGGGACGAGACCGGCAGGCCGGAGCTGCTGCACCTGGGCCCCGGTGACATCGTCGGGTTCGGGCGCGGGCTGCCCGGCGGGGGAGGAGTGGACATCGTCCTCGCCGATCCCGGCATCTCGCGCAGGGCGGGACAACTGGAGGCGGCCGGGGACTACTGGCGGCTGTCCAACTTCAGCCGCAGCGTGTCCTACGCGGTGGAGAACCTGGAGGGCGCCGGCGAGTACCTCACCGTGGCCCCCGGACGTCTCGGCGCTCCCGTGCCGTTCGAGTTCGCCCGGGTCGTGCTGCCCGCGCTGACCGGGAACGCCGCCTTCAAGGTGTTCGCGCCGCAACACGCCTACCTCGGCGAGCAGTCCCCGGACGGCGCCGGTGAGCAGACCGTCCACCCCTTCGCCCTCGACCCGACGTCCAAGTACTTCCTCGTCCTGGTCGCGCTGTGCGAACCGCGGCTGCGCGACCCCTCCGACACGGCGCTGCCCGGCGTCGGGGACATCATGGAGCGGCTGCGCCCGCTGGAGGCGTGCCGCGATCTGACGCGCTCGGCGGTCAACTACCACATCGACTACCTGGCCTTCGCCAAGCTGCGCCTCGACGTCGCCGACGAGCCCGGGGCCGACGGGGCGCGCACCGGCGCCAAACGCGCCCGGCTGGCCTCCGTGGCGCTGCGCTTCGGTCTGGTCCGTGAGGAACACCTCGCCCTGCTGCCGTCCCGCGGCGCCGGGCGCCCCGCCCCGCAGGAGGCCCGCGCATGACGACGCCGGACGCCGACGAGGCCCTGGGCGCACCGCGGCCGCCCCGCCTGCCGGCCGGGTTCCGCATCGACGGCTGGGAACTCGGCGCGGTCATCGGCTCCGGCGGCTGGGGCACCGTGTACGAGGCCCGTACGGTCGCCGACGGCACGCCCGCCGCGGTCAAGGTGCTGCCGACCGGTGTGCTGGCTCCCGGGCAGCGCGCCGCGCTCGGTGAACTCGTCGCGCGCGAGGTGCGGTTCAGCGCCGGGGCGGACCACCCCCACCTGGTGCGCACCCGTGCCGTGTGCACCGTCGAGGCACCGGAGGTGCCCGCGCTGGACGGTGCCATCGCGCTGGTCATGGACCGGGCCGAGGGCAGCCTGAGGGACGCGCTGGACGCCGCCGGGACCGGCCGCCCGATCGCCGACGCGGGCCGGATCCTGCACGGGGTCGCCGCCGGGCTCGCCCACATGCACGACGCGGGCTGGGTGCACGGCGACCTCAAGCCCGCCAACGTCCTGCTGGGCGCGGAGGGTGAGGTGTGGCTGGCCGACTTCGGGCTGGCCACGGAACTCGACGGCAGCCACGCCCACCTGCCGCCGCTCGGCACCCTGGACCACCTGCCGCCCGAGTGGTGGTCCCAGCGCACCGGCAGCCAGGGCTCCGTGATCCGGCCCACCGCCGACATCTGGGCCTTCGGCGTCCTCGCCCACCAGGTGCTCACCGGCGGCCTTCACCCGTTCCCGGGCGCGACCGCCCGGGCCCGCTCGCTCGCCGCCCAGACCTACGTACGCGGCACCGCGCCCCTGCGGCTGGACGCCGGGCTCGACGAGGGCTGGCGCCGGCTGATCGCCGACTGCCTGGCCCCGGACCACGCCTCCCGCCTCCCGCACACGGCCAGGACCGTCGCGGGCCGGGTCGAGCAACTGGCGGGCGGGTCACGGGGCCGGCGCGGGCGCCTGGTCCCGGCCGTCGCCGCCGCGCTGGTGGGTCTGACCGCCGCCGCCGTCGCCGGGGCGGCGCTGCTCGGGGACGACGAGCACGAGTCCCAGGCCGACGACCGCGGCACCTCCGCCGTGGTCACCGGCGCGCCCAGCGCGCCGTCCGGTGAGATCCCCGCCGACTCCGACGTGCCGAAGGCATTGCGCCCGGTCATCACCAAGGCCGCCCACCGCTGCACCGACGAGGAAGTCACGCCCGCCCTGCTCGCCGCGATGCTCAAGGCGGAGAGCGGTTTCGACGTGAACGCCGCCCGCCCGGCCAGCGACGAGTACGGCGTCGCCATGTGGACACCGTCGGTGTTCCGGGCCTGGGCGGTGGACGGCGACGGCGACGGCGACAAGGACCACCTGTCGCCGCCGGACGCCATCGCGACCATGAGCGTGTACGTGTGCTGGCTCGACCAGCGCTTCAAGCAGGCGGACATGCCGAAGAAGGACCTGCCCGCGCTGGTCACGGCCGGCTACCGGACCAGCGACCGCGTCGTCATCGAGAACGGCGGTGTCCCCGAGCGGGTCCGGCCGCACGTCGACAAGGTGCTGCGCTACCTCGACGAGTACGAGCGGTGAGCCGGTCCCCTGTTCCGGCCCACCGCTCGTGTCTGTCGTCCCCCGTCACCCCTGCGGGGTGCCGCACTCCGGGACGTCGGGCAGCCGGTTGTCCGGCGAGCTGATGTAGATGTTGGAGATGTAGCCGCCGTACTGGGGCAGGTAGGCCCACCAGTCGTTGGTGTAGGGCGGCACGGAGACCACCTGGCCCCGCTCCTGGCAGCCCACCAGCACCTCCACTCCGGCGGGAAGCCGGGTGAGCGGAGCGGTCCCGGTGGAGGAGTCCTCACGGACGTTCACGCCGTCGCCCCAGGTGCCGTACCACTTCCCGGCGGGCCGCGCCGCGCCCGGCACGTTCAGCGAGCGGGTCAGCCGCCCGATGTCCGTGTACGCCTTCCCGTACGACGTGCCGACCGGGTGCAGGGTCAGCACGGCCACGATGGCCCGGTCGTCCGCGCCCACCGTGCCCGTGGTGTGCAGCGCCGGACGGGTCAGATCCACCGCCGCCGCGGACCGGGTGCCCGGCTCGGCCGCCGGTGCCGACGCCGACGGTGGCTGCGACTCGGTCGCCGCCGCGGCGCCCTGGGGCCCGCACGTGTCCGCCGCCGTGTACCGGCCCGCCCAGCCCTGCTTCACCGCCCAGGGGCGGTCGAACGCCCCGGCGATCCCGAAGTGCTGGTCGAAGCGGTCCGAGGCGCAGCGCGTCGACTGGCGCAGGTTGCCCATGACGAAGTCGCGCACGGGGGCCGGCGCCTTCTCCAGGATGTAGCGGTAGATGGTCACCGTGTCGCGGGCCGAGAGCGCGGTGTAACCCCAGAACCCCTCGGATCCGGCGGGCGGCGGCGCGGTGTCGCTCAGGCTCAGCCGGGTCACCATCCGGCTGATGATCGCCGGACCGCCGTTCGCCGACCAGTAGTTGTTGGCCGCCGTGTCCTGGCTGCCGCGCAGCATCGGTTCCAGCCAGGCCCGGTCCGCGGCCGGGACGGTGTAGGCGGGCCCCCGGTTCCACAGGTAGTCCAGGGCCAGCAGCAGCTTGACGACCGAGGCGGACCGGAACTGCGCCTGCGCGTCGACCTGCTCGGTGAACGTGCCCGTCCGCCGGTCGAAGACCGCCACGCCGGCGGTGACGCCCTCCGGCACCACCGCCGTCGACACAGCGGTGGTGCCGGTCCGGCGGTCCGCCGGGGCGTCGGCCGCAGCCGACGCCGTCGCGCCCCCCACCAGCAGTAACGCGGCTACGACCGTCGCCCATCGCCCCCTCATGCCGACTGCCCGTCCTGGTTCCGCGGGTGGATGCACGCCGCGTGGTACGGGCGGTCGGGCCCTGAGCCCGTGGGCCGGACCTGCCTGGTGCCGGCCGCCGTCGTGGCGCCGGCCGCCGGTGCGAGTGCGGCGGTGCCGTGGAGATGTCTGCGCACGTCATGCCTTTCGGAGTCGGCCACGAGGGCCCGGATGACCAGGGCCACGACGCGGCCCGCTGTCGTCGAAGCGGCCCGGAGGCCACGCCGACACCATAGGAAGGAACGCGGTGCGAGCGGTCCTGACGGATGTCAGGAGCAGGCGCCCGGCGGGTGCCCCGCTCTTCGAACCCGGCGCGGACGGGGACGCGGTTCGTGGTGGTCGGGCCGCGCTCGTCCGGGCTGTCCCGACGGGGTGCCGCATCCGGACGGTTGTCGTGGCACCGATCAGGTCACACGGCGAAAGGCCGGCGGGACCGACACCATGAACGCGTCCCGAGCGGCCGGCGGAGAGGCTGGTCGGTGCCGCGGTCGGCTATGCCGTCCCGCCCGGGCCCACATGCACCGGCGACCGGGTCGCGAGGCCCCGGCGGACCTTGCCGTCCGTCCCCGTCACGTCGGGCGGAAGGCGGAACTCCAGCTCCGGACGGTCCCACACCACGGCGGGCGGGTTCGCGGCCGCGGTCCCGGTACGCACCGCGCCCACGCTGCGGTAGAAACCCTCGGCCGGGGGATGCGACACCACGCGGACGTGGTCGAGACCGGCGGCGCGGGCCTCGGTCTTCATGTGCGCGACGAGCAGCCGTCCCAAGCCGCGCCCCTGTGCTCCGTCGGCGACGAACAGCAGGTCGAGCTCCGGCGGGTCGAGGACGAGCGAGTAGAACCCGAGGACATGACTCCCATGCGCGTCGGTGGCGACGGCGACGAAGACCTGGTGGGCCTCGATGTAGTCGGGACCCACCCGGTAGTCCGCGACCATGGCCGCGTACTGCCCGTGGTAGGCGCGTGAGCCACGCACGAGCCGGGTGAGCCGTTTGGCATCCCGCGCGACGGCCCGCCGGATCGTGGCCGGCCCGCCCTCAGGCGTAATGCTCGCTGTCATAGGACGAGTATTACGCACCAGGAGGCACTCCGGTGACAGGGGTCCGGCTGGGCCTCAGGGCTGACACGCGCGGCACCTCGCTGCCACAACCACCCGCCCCGCACGCCTCCCGCGCAGGGCCTGCGCGGGAGGCGTGCGGGGCGGTGAGATCCGGGCTACTTGCTCTGGATCTTCCCCAGTCCGCGGGGGTCCTCCTCCAGTGCGGAGCACGCCGCCTGCCAGCCGGTGTCCTCCGGGTGGAGGGCGCTGCGCAGGTAGGCGGAGGTGAGCCGCTGGACCAGGGCGACTCGTTCGGGGTTCGCGTCGGTCGTCTCCGCGACGTCGTACCCGGAGACACCGCCGAGCGAGTGCTCCGCGCCGGACAGCGTGAGCAGGCTCTTGCTTCCCGGGCTGAGGAAGTACGGGTCGGTGAACCAGTCCGGTCCCCGCGTGGTCAGCGCGGACTGGTCCTGGTCCCCGGCGACGACGAGAGCGGGCGTACTCATGTCGTCGAAGGACGGGTTCATGAAGGGGAAGTGCTCGGCCGCGAACGGAGACAGGTCGTCGCCGCCCCGGCCGGTCAGGGCGAGCAGCACGCCCGCCTTGACCCGCGGGTCGGACAGGTCCTCCCCGGGGGCGCCGTCGGCGTCGAGCACGCGCGCGCCCAGCAGCGCGCTCACTGTCTGGGCGCCCCAGGAGTGTCCGGCCACGGCGACTCGGCCGCGGTCGAGGCGTCCGCCGAGGCCCGGCACGGAGGCTTCCAGGACGTCGAGTTCGTCCAGGACCCGCGTGACGTCCTCGATCCGCAGGCGCCAGATCCGCGGCGTACGGGGGTCCTCGGCGGGCAGGCCGAGCGTCCTGGAGTCGAGATGGGTGGGTTGCACGACCACGAAGCCGTGGGCGGCCCAGAAGTCGGTGAGCGGGGCGTAGCCGTCCATCGACCAGCCGTAGCCGTGCGAGAAGACGAGGACGGGCAGGCCGCCGCCGGTCGCGGGCGCGGACACGCGGACCTGGAGGTCCTCGCCGCGGCCCGGGGAGGGCAGGACGACCGGTTTCACGGACACGATCGCAGGCGGCGCGTCGGCGGTGACGGTGGTCGCGGTGTTCGAGTCGGGCATGGGACTACTTCCGTTCGGTGTCTTCGCGTGGCGGGTGGGGCGGGGCGTGCTGGGGGTCGGGCGCACCGGGGCGGCGGGCGGTGACGCGGGCTGGGCGTCGCCATCTCGTCCGCCGACGGAGCTCTCGTCCTTCCGCGCACGGCTTGGTGACGGGCCCGGGGCTCTGACATCATGAGCAAGCGGAACCTCGTTCCGGAAACGATACGGAGCGCTGTTCCGTTTTGGCAAGCGTGCGGCGAAAGGGAGCTGGGCGGCGTGGTGAACGGAAGCGGTGAGGGTGCGGAGCGCGCGGCTCAGCCCAGGCGCAAGGACGCGCTGCGGAACAAGCAGACCCTGCTCGACGCGGCCGCCGCGGTCTTCGTCACATCAGGCGTGGAAGCGCCCGTACGTGACATCGCGGCCAAGGCCGGCGTCGGGATGGGCACCATCTACCGCCACTTCCCGACGCGGGCGGACCTCATCATCGCCGTCTACCGCCACCAGGTCGACGCCTGCGCCGAGGCCGGCCCAAGCCTGCTGGCGGCCGGCCCGACGCCGCACGTCGCCCTCGGGCGATGGGTCGACCTGTTCGTCGACTTCCTGGTCACCAAGCACGGACTCGCCGCCGCGCTGCGGTCCGACGAGGCCGGCTTCGAGACGCTGCACGCCTACTTCCTCGACCGGCTCCTGCCGGTGTGCGCCCAGCTGCTCGACGCCGCCGCCGCGTCCGGCGAGATCCGCTCCGGTGTCAGCGCCTACCAGCTCATGCGCGGCGTCGGGAACCTCTGCATCGGCGCGGACAGCGACTCCCGCTACGACGCCCGCCGACTGGTCGAACTCCTCGTCGCGGGGCTGCGTCAACCGCGCTGAGGCCGGGCCGCCCGCACTCGACGATCGGGGGCGGTCTCCGCGTTTCCCGCTCCTGTCGAGTGATCTGGCTCACACGCTGTCACAGCGATCGAGGGAGCGGTGTCTTGAGACCGAAGCCCCTTGGAGCGAAGGAGACACCATGACCCAGAACACCGAGGTGGTCGTGATCGGCGGCGGCTACGCCGGCGTCATGGCGGCCAATCGACTGACCCGGCGCGAGGACGTGACGGTGACGCTGATCAACCCGCGCCGGACCTTCGTCGAGCGGATCCGCCTGCACCAGTTGGTGGGCGGGTCCGACGACGCGGTCGTCGACTACCGAGAGGTCCTGGGCGAGCGCGTCCGGCTGGTCGTCGACAGCGTGACCCGGATCGACGCGGCCGGGCGCGAGGTGACGCTCGCGTCGGGCGGCACGGTCGGCTACGACTACCTGGTCTACGCGGTGGGCAGCGGCAGCGCCGACCCGAGTGTTCCCGGAGCGGCGGAGTTCGCCTACCCGATCACCAGCCTGGAGGATGCGGAGCGGCTGCGGCCGGTCCTGGACGCCACCCCCGCGACGGCGCCGGTGACGGTCGTCGGAGCCGGCCCGAGCGGCATCGAGACCGCCGCCGAGCTGGCGGAGGCGGGCCGTGCGGTGACCCTGGTCTGCGGAGGGGCGCTCGGCCCCTACCTGCACCCTCGTGGCCGGCGCACGGTCGCCAGGCGGCTGGCCGAACTCGGTGTGGCCGTGCTGGACGGCCCCGGCACGAAGGTGACGGCGGTGACCCGCGATGCCGTGCGGCTCGGCGACGGCCGGGAACTGCCGAGCGGGGTGACCATCTGGACCGCCGGATTCGGCGTGCCGGACCTGGCCGTGCGCAGTGGCCTGAGCACCGACGCCCTGGGCCGCCTGCTCACGGACGAGACGTTGACCAGCGTGGACGACGCGCGGATCGTCGCGGCCGGCGACTCGGCGGCACCGTCGGACCTGCCGCTGCGGATGAGCTGCCAGGCCGCGATGCCGCTGGGCGCGCGGGCCGCCGACACCGTGCTCAGCAAGATCGCGGGCGAGCGGCCCGAGACCCTCAACCAGGTGTTCGCCGGCCAGTGCGTCAGCCTGGGCCGACGGGCCGGCATCTTCCAGTTCGCCCACAGGTACGACGTCGCCGTGTGGTTCCACATCGCCGGTCGTCCGGGCGCGAAGGTCAAGGAGTTCGTGTGCCGGAGCACCGTCAAGCATCTGGCCGCCGAGGCACACGAGCCCGGTGCGTACCGCCTGCATCGCGTCTCAGGAGGCGCCAAGCGCCGGCAACTGCTCCAGGCCAAGGGCGGCGAGGCGCCGGCCACCGCGGAGCGGGCGGCCTAGCGGCAGGCGTGGTCGGTCACTCCGAAGGACCGTCGGTGCACGCGTGCCGTGCGGCGGCGCGCCCTCAGGGCATCACCGCACGGCACGCGGCCCACATCCACCACATGCCCGTCCGAGCGCCCGCCGGCGAGAAGAATCCTGCGGTGGACGCACGACTGACAGCCGCCGGCCGACCGGAGCCGGCCGAGAACGAGAGGGTCGAGCGATGAGCGACCAGGCCAGTGACCCGGCGACCGAGACGTTCGTCGCCCACCGCAACCTGCTCTTCACCGTCGCCTACGAGATGCTCGGATCGGCGGCCGACGCCGAGGACGTCCTCCAGGAGACCTGGCTGAGATGGGTCAAGGTCGACCTGGCGCAGGTGCGTGACCACCGCGCCTACCTGGTCCGGATCACGACCCGGCAGTCACTCAACCGGCTGCGCACCATGAAGCGCCGCAAGGAGTCGTACGTCGGCTCCTGGCTGCCCGAGCCGATGCTCACCGCGCCGGACGTGGCCGAGGACGTCGAGCTCGCCGAAAGTGTGTCGATGGCGCTCATGCTCGTCCTCGAAACCCTGTCGCCGACCGAGCGCGCCGTCTTCGTCCTGCGTGAGGCTTTCGGTCTCGGCTACGACGAGATCGCCGCCGCCGTCGACAAGAGCCCCGTCGCCGTGCGCCAGATCGCCCACCGCGCCCGCCGGCACGTCGATGCCCGCCGGCCCCGCCAGGCGGTCTCCCCGGGCGAGACCCGGGCGGCCCTGGAGTCGTTCCAGCGCGCCCTCGAGACCGGGGACCCGCGGCGCCTCCTCGAGGTGCTCGCCCCGGAGGTCGTCCTGATGGGCGACGGCGGCGGGATCAAGCAGGCCGCGCTACGGCCGATCACCGGCGCCGACAAGGTGGCCCGTTTCATGATCGGTGGCCTCAGCAAGAACAAGATCCCGATCACCGTCGCTCCCACCATGGTCAACGGCAGCCCGGCACTCCTCGTCCGCCTGGACGGCGAGATCGACGGCGTGATGGCGGCCCGGGTCGAGGACGCCCGCATCACGGGCCTGTACTACGTCCGCAACCCCGAGAAGCTGTCGTACGTCGAGTCCGAGACCCGGCTCACCCTGCGGTGAACGCCGTTGGCGGAGGAGCCACCACCGCCTGGGGCGGCACCAGTCACCGGAAACGCGGCTGAAGCGGTGAGTGGAACACCGCCCGGCATGACCGACCGAATCCGAGAACCGACCTGCTCCGGTACCTCAGGGGCGGGCGTGATGGCCTGGTGTGATGCCCTGATATGTGAAAGCTCGACGGGCTCTCGGCGGGATCCACCCCGCACCTGGGCGCGGGAGACCCAGGTGGCCTCACCCGCGCTCCCCACGGTCAGGTGTGGGAGAGGGCGAAGGAGACCAGGAAGCCGCTCACGGTGATCAGCCCGATGGCCAGGTGGGCGTCCTCGAAGGCCTCGGGAATCATCGTGTCGGCGATCATTGCCAGGATCGCCCCTGCGGCCACCGCGGTCACCGCGGCGATCACGGCGGGGGAGAAGGAGCCGACCACGGTGTAACCGAGGACCGCCGACACCGTGCTCGCGGCGGCGATCGCCGCCCAGACACCGAAGACGTACCCCTTGCCGCGGCCGGCCTGCTTCATACCCGCCGAACTGGACAGTCCTTCGGGCACGTTGCTGATGAACACCGCTGCCACGGTCACCAGGCTCACCGCGCCGCCGTCGAGCAGGCTCACCCCGATGACCGCGGACTCCGGCACCCCGTCCAGCAGCGCGCCGAGCGCCAGAGCCGCTCCGGACCCGCCCTGCTGGTTCTCGGACGGCTGCGTCTGGGTCCGATGGTGACCGGAGCGCTTGCGGTGCCGGGCGCCCCGGCGGGCCAGCCACACATTGCCCGCGGTGTAGGCCAGCGCGCCGATGAGGGTGCCGACGGCCGCCGGGGCGAGCCCCGCCTGCTCGTACGCCTCCCCGACCAGCTCGAAGGAGACCGCCGAGATCAGCACACCGGCACCGAAGGCCATCACCGTCGCGATCACCTTCTGCGGCACCCGCAGCCCGTACCCCAGCGCGGCACCGAGCAACAGCGCCGAGCCCGCCACAAGCCCCCACAGTCCTGCCTGCACCACTTCAGCCATGCCAGTGCCTCTACCCGGTACCGAGTGGATCAACGGCGCTCGACGACCGGTTTCCGTGCAGGCAGTGCCTGGCACCGCCAGGCACTACGCCGGCGGTGGCGGCCTGATCGTCGACCACGCGCGGGCCGGGGGTGAGCAGGTCGGCGAGCACCCGACGATCCCGGGCGCCCGCGCGGTCCAGCGTGCCGACGGCGAGGACCTTCCGAGGTGGACGAGAACGCGGCACCGGTCGTCCCCATGTGACGCCCCCGCGGACGGGCGGCGGGCCTTCGTGGCCGCCGCCCGTCCGCGTGCGGGCGCGCGTCACCGCCGACACCGGCACGACGTCACAGCCACTCACAGGGCCGTCAGAATTCCCGGTCGATCCCGGTGACGGTGGCCGGACCCAGCGGGGCGTCGTTCTCGGAGAAGCCGCTGTCCCGCAGTGCGCCGGAAACGACGCGTACCGCTTCGGCCTCGGCACTGGCCTGGTCCGGCGCCTCGACCTCGAGCCGGATGGAGAAGTGGTTCTCCTCGACCGTGAGGAGACTCAGCTCCTCGCTCTCGCCCAGGTCGGTGTTCTTGGGGTCCTGTGGGCGCAGCCTGCGTTCCAGATCGGCACGTGAGGCCTCGGTGACGCCGTGGACGAACGTACCGGGGACGGTGATGACGTAGGTGGTCAACGGGATCTCCTTACGCGGGCGTGTATCGCCGGACGGACGGACGGGGGTGCCGTCACTGTCCCTGGAGATCTTGCACGAGCATCCAGGTGGCGAACACGGGAAACGCTGACCAATGGGTCCTCCCGGTGTGTCGGGTACGGGTGTCCTGCGTCTGTGAGCTGTGGTGTCCGCGAGGTGGGTGAGTCGAGGTCGGTGAGTCGCAAACCGTCCTTGTACCCGCTGTCGCGGGGGACAGCCCATGTGTTCTCGCGGGGTCCCCGGGGGAGCGACGGGCGGCCGGGACGCCTGCCCTCGGTCTGTCACGCATGCTCGCCGCCGCCGACGATCGCGAGGAATCGGCTGAGGAGGAGCGCCGCCGGCGGAGGTGGTATGTGGGCCGAACAGGGCAAGACGGCGGTCGTGCTGTGTCGAAAATCGTGATCACGCGTTGACCGGGCATGGATCCTCGCTTTGACGGCGCTGTGCCGTACACGGCCCCTGTCGGACTCGCAGACTTCGAACCTGAGGGGGATGACCCGGACGCCGTCGGCGGACGGGAGGGCGGGTGGAGCCGGACCGTGATGGTCGGCTACTGCGCGGTCATCGTCGCCACCGCAGTGGTGCTCGCCGTCGCGGACGTGCTCGCTTGACGGGGTCACAGGAGATGAGCAGCGTGCCCGCACGTTCATGCGTACGTATGCCGGTCCCCCTCGGCCAGTCCCCAGGGGCAGTCTGACGACGGGCACCGGCACCTTCGGCCACCGCACCGGCAGCCGCGTGGCCTCATCCCGCTGCCTCCCTCGGGCACACGGGGCCACTTAATTCGGTGGCGTCCTCCGGCCGGCCTCGGACAATACGCTCATGCGTATCCGTGACGTGCGTCTGAACGAACTGCCTCTCCTCCAGGACATCGAGAGGGCGGCCGGCCAGTGCTTCCGGGACATCGGCATGCCGGAGATCGCGGACGACGAGCCGCTCCCGCTCGACGAACTCGCCCGCTACCACCACACCGGGTCGGCCTGGGTCGCGGCGGACGCCGCCGATGTCCCGGTCGCCTATCTGATCGCCGACCAGGTTGACGGCAACCTGCACGTCGAGCAGGTATCGGTGCACCCGGACAGCGCGCGCCGCGGTGTCGGCCGGTCCCTGCTGGACCATCTGGCCAGGAACGCCACGAGCGTTCGGGCACCCGCCCTGACCCTCACCACGTTCACCGAGGTCCCGTGGAACGCCCCCTACTACACGCGCTGCGGGTTCCGGCTCCTGGACGACAGCGAACTCACCCCTGGGCTGCGGAAGATCCGCGCACGCGAAGCGCAACACGGCCTGGACCGGTGGCCCCGGGCCTGTATGCGCCGGGCCCTGTGACACCGCGCTGCGCACGGCGTGACCAGCCTGGTCACCGCGCCCGGCCCGGTGAACACCGCTGTGCGTCACCGCGCCGGGTCACCGCGCGGATCCGTCAACGCCGTTACGGCGCGGTACGTGCGGCAACTCGCCCGGGCTCGGTCCGTCCACACGGTTCGCAGCCGCCCTCCCGGTCGCGCGAACCACGTACTCGACGCCGCTGACGCGGGAGCGGCACAGGAAAGCCTGGGGCCCTGTTCCCGGTGAGGCGCGAACCCCGGGGTACCCGCCCGTCATGACGGTTTATGGATTGCACGCCTCGCACGAGCAGATCCCACCCGGGGACCTGCTCGACGCCGTGGTGCACGCGGAACGTGCGGGATTCACCGCTGCCATGTGCTCGGACCACTTCTCGCCATGGAGCGTCCGCCAGGGGGAGTCGGGATTCGCCTGGTCGTGGCTCGGGGCCGCCCTCCAGGCCACCGAACAGGTGCCGTTCGGCGTGGTGAACGCGCCCGGACAGCGCTACCACCCGGCGATCGTCGCCCAGGCGGTCGCCAGTCTCGCGTCCATGTACCCGGGCCGGTTCTGGGTGGCGCTCGGCAGTGGTGAAGCCTCCAACGAGCACATCACGGGGGCGCGTTGGCCCCGCAAGGACATCCGCAACGCGCGGCTGCGCGAGTGCGTCGACGTCATCCGTGCCCTGTTGCGGGGAGAGGAGGTCAGCCACGACGGACTGGTGACCGTGGACCGGGCCCGGCTGTGGACGCTGCCGTCCGCCGTGCCGCCACTGATCGGAGCGGCGTGCAGTACGGCCACCGCGGCCTGGTGCGCCGAATGGGCGGACGGCCTGATCACGGTCAACGCCCCGCCGGAACGGCTTCGCGAGATCGTCGGCGCGTACCGTGACGCGGGCGGCCGTGGCCCCGTACACCTTCAGGTGCATCTGAGCTGGGCGCCCGACGAGGACGAGGCCCTGGCGCTCGCGCACGACCAGTGGCGCACCAACGTGCATACACCACCTGCCAGTTGGGACCTGGACTCGGCGGAACTGTTCGACATCGTCAGTGAGCACGTCACGCCCGAGCAGGTGGCGCGCACGGTCAACGTGTCGTCCGATCTCGGCCGGCACACCGCCTGGCTCCAGGAGTACGCCGAACTCGGCTTCGACGCGGTGATGCTGCACCACGTGGGCCGTGAACAGGGCCCGTTCATCGACGCGTTCGCCGCCGAGGTGCTGCCGCGACTCGACGTCACCCGCCCGCTGCCCGCCACGGCGAAGGAGTACCGATGCGTCTGACCCGCACGTCCGACCTGTGGTGGAAGAACGCGGTGGTGTACTGCCTGGACGTCGAGACGTACCAGGACGGCAACGGCGACGGGATCGGTGACTTCGCGGGACTCACCCAGCGCATCGACCACTTGGTGCGCCTCGGTGTGACCTGTGTGTGGCTGATGCCCTTCTACCCGACCCGGGAGCGCGACGACGGATACGACATCACGGACTTCTACGGTGTCGACCCTCGCCTGGGAACCCTCGGCGACTTCACCGAGTTCGTCCGCACCGCCCGCGACCGCGGCATCCGCGTGATCGCTGACCTCGTCGTCAACCACACCTCCGAGGAGCATCCCTGGTTCAAGGACGCCCGTTCCAGCCGGGACTCCGCCCACCGCGACTGGTACGTCTGGAAGGACGAGCCTCCCGAGGACGGTCCCGAGGGTGTGGTCTTCCCCGACGCGGAGGACAGCCTGTGGGAGTACGACGAGGGCAGCGGCCAGTACTACCTGCACCGCTTCTACAAGCAGCAGCCCGACCTCAATGTCGCCAACCCCGCGGTGCGCGACGAGATAGCCCGGGTCATGGGGTTCTGGACGCAGCTCGGACTGTCCGGCTTCCGGGTCGACGCCGTGCCGTTCCTGCTGGAGACGGACGGGCAGGACGACGCCGGTGACCTGCCCGACCCGCACGAGTACCTCGCCGACCTGCGCGCCTTCCTCGGCCGCCGCAACGGCGAGTCGGTGCTGCTCGGCGAGGTCAACCTGCCGTACGACGACCTCGCCCGCTTCTTCGGCGACCCCGCCTCGGACCGCGGTGACGAACTCACCATGTGCTTCGACTTCGTCGGGATGCAGCAGATGTACCTGTCGATGGCGCGCGAGGACGCGGGACCGCTGGCCGCCGCGCTGCGGGAGCGTCCCGCCGCCCCGCGGGACGCCCACTGGGCCACGTTCGTGCGCAACCACGACGAGCTCACCCTCGACAAGCTGAGCGACGACGAACGCGCGGAGGTGTTCGCCACGTTCGGTCCGGACAAGGACATGCAGCTGTACGACCGGGGATTGCGCCGCAGGCTGCCGCCCATGGTCGGCGGCGACCAGCGCCGGATCGAACTCGCCTACAGCCTGCTGTTCACCCTGCCGGGCACCCCCGTGCTCTTCTACGGCGAGGAGATCGGCATGGGGGAGAACCTGGCCGCCGAGGGACGCCAGGCCGTGCGGACGCCCATGCAGTGGACGCCGGAGGACGGCGCCGGCTTCTCCATCGCCGACCCGGAATCCTTCCCCAACCCGCTGGCGGACGGCGCGTTCGGACCGCAGAAGGTCAACGTGTACGAGCAGAGCCGTGACCCCGGATCGCTGCTGAGCCGCATGCGGCTGTTCGTCGAGCGGTACCGGGAGGCTCCCGAGCTGGCCTGGGGCGACTACCGCCTCGTGGAGACCGGCGAGCGGGCGGTTCTCGCTCACGTCGGCTGCACCACCGACGGGAGGGTCCTGGCCGTGCACAACTTCGCGGGCCGGCCGGCCACCGTGCGGCTGAAGCTGACCGAAGCCGGCCCCGGTGCGAGGCTGACGGACCTTCTCGACGAGGGACACCTCGGTCTCACCGTGGCCGACGACGGCCTGCTCCGCGTCGAACTGCCCGCCTACGGCTACCGGTGGCTGCGCCTCGGCACTCCGGCGGACGACCCGGAGAGGGTCGCCTCCGGCTGACACCGTGCCGCACGGCCTCGGAGGGCGGAGAACGGACGGACAGGAGGGCGGAGGGCGGAGGCGGCGGGGAAGCGGTGTGCGGCCCGTTGAGGCCCGAAGGCTTCCCTGCACGCTCAGGTGAGGTTGCCGGCCTCGGGGCCGGTGCCCGGTCCGCCCACGCCGCGGTTGACGAACATGTCGCAGCTGCGGCCGACTCCGGCGCTGTCCGCGCGGTAGGCGGCGGGCACGTTGGCGATCAGCTGTTCCTGGTTCTGCCGCAGCGTGGTGGCGAGCGAGTCGAGTTCCAGGTGGACGAGGTGACCATCTGAGGCAAACGCGCCGGTGGGATGCCGCGCCCGGCGCTGACCTGGGGCGCCTCGGGGCGTGTGCGGTCCGGCGTCTCGGTGACCGGCACGAGAGGCGGCCCGGCCGGGGAGACCGGCCGGGCCGCTGGGCGACGGGGGTGCTCAGACCCCGCGCTTGAACTGCTGGTTGGTGCCGGTGCCGCAGGTCCACTGGAGGAGCCTGGCGTTGTCGGCGGTGGACTTGTCCGCCACGTCGAGGCACTTGCCGCTGAGACGTGAGACGAGCCGCACCCAGCCGTCACCGGCGTCCTGGAGCCGCCACTGCTGGTTGGCGCCGGCGCCGCAGGTCCACTGGACGACCGGATTGCCGTTGGCGGTGGAGTTGTTGGCCACGTCCAGGCACTTGCCGCTGTGCCGGGCGACGAGCTGGACGTATCCGCTGCCCATGTCCTTGAACCACCACGCCTGGTTCATGCCGCCGTTGCAGGTGTACTGGGTGATCTGGGTGCCGTCGTCCTGCGACCGGCTGGGCACGTCCAGGCACTTGGTGCTGTGGCGGGCGGTGACCGTCTCCCAGGGTCCGCCGACGCCGTCGACCTTCCCGGCCGCGGTGTCGATGTCGATCTGGGCGAACCAGTCCATGGTCATGGTGGTGTCGGTGGGGAACTCCAGCGGCAGCCAGACGTACCGCGAGGCGTTGACGTTCAGGCCGAGGGAGTTGCCCCAGCGGTCGCCCATGTAGAGGTACTCGGTGCCCGCGCTGCCCTGCACGGGCAGGACGAACGTGGTCTGGGAGCCGTAGGCGGTGGAGTCGCCGACGTTGCGCAGGTCGCTCCAGGTACCGGTGATGCTGGAGGCGGTCGCGTACATCTGCTGGTTGGGCCGCCAGCCGGTGGCACCGGAGGTGAGCAGGAAGTAGACGCCGTTCCGCTTGAACAGGGCGGGCGCTTCCCGCAGTTGCCCGGCCCAGAGCAGCTGTACCCGGGTCTCGACGGTGAGGTAGTCGGGGCTGAGGCGGTAGATGTGCAGGTCACGGTTCTCACGGGCGGCCGAGATCATGTAGCCCGTACCGTCGTCGTCCGTGTAGACGGTGATGTCGCGGGACATGTGGCCCAGCGGACGGAAGCTGCCCTGCCAGGTGTAGTCGCCGTCGACGGTGTCGGAGACGGCCACGGCGGCCCGGGCCTGGGTGTAGTCGGTGGCCAGCTCCTTGTGCATCCACATCACGAACTTGCCGGTGGACGCGTTGTACATGACCTTCGGCCGCTCGATGTTGGCCGAGGCGAGCTCCGGATCGGTGGCCTGGGTCAGGACATGGCGCCGGAACTCCCAGCTCTTCAGGTCTGTCGAGCGGTACGCGGACACGTACCGGAAGGAGTTGTCCTCGTTGCGGTTCTCACCGAACCAGTAGTAGTAGGAGCCGACCTTGATCACACCGCCGCCGTGGGCGTGGACCACGGCTCCGGCGGTGTCGGTGAACTGGGTCCCGTTGGAGACCGTGACGGTCGCCGCGTGCGCGGCGCCGGTCATGAGGGCCTGGGGGACGAGGCTGAGCAGCACGGCGAGGACGAGGAGCCGGACACGGCGCATCGAGGGTCTTTCCCTTCCACTCGGCTGCCTTGGTGCCAACGCAGGAAACAAGGCAGACCACAACCGACCAAAAACCGGCTGAATCGAACGCTGCCGCACATCACACTGCCCTTACGGCTGTGCGTCAAGGGTGTGAACGTGACTGGTTCCGTACGGAGTCGGACGGGACGGGGCGGAACCTGGTGTCTCCCCCGGCGTCTCCCGCTCGTCCCGCCCCAGCGGATTCCGTGGCAGGTCCGAGGGGTGCCGTCTCGCTTCCTCACGTTTCGACAAAGTAAAGGGCGGCTTCTTGCGCTCCTGCGGATCGCGCTCCGAGCGTGGCTGAAAGAGGCGTACGGTGCCCGGCGTGCGGGACCTGGATGAGCCTCAGCCCCGCCCGCCCGGGGAAAGTCTCACGGGTGCCGGGCAGGGGCCTCGGTCACGACTCGGGCACGGCTTCGGTCTTCGCCGGCCCGGAGGATTCCATGGCGCGCTGGAAGGCGGCCATGCACGGTAGACAGTGCCGATCGGTAGCGTGCTGGTCGACTTTGTCGGACCGCTGCACACCGCACAGCGTGACGGTCTTGTCCGCGGCCAGCACATGCCAGACCAGTGCCTCGCCGGCTGCCGCGGATCCGATCCACATCTCGTACATACGCACGCTCCTCACGACCGCGTCACTCAGGTCCGTCCTGAGTCAGAGTCATCTCGACACCGCCGACGAGCCCCGCCGACAGGTTGTAGAGAAAGGCGCCCAGGGTCGTCAGCGCCGTGACCAGCACCACCTCCAGAATCGTGACGCCGGTGGTGATGACGAGCACCCAGCCCAGCGACGGCCGCAGATCCGGGTCGACCGTGCCCAGCAGCATCCACAGCACGGTCACCGTCACGATCACGCACACGCCCAGGGCCACGGAGGCGAGGAAGCCCACCGTCATCACCGACCAGGGGTCGGTCCTCGATATCCGCAACCGTGCTCGGCGCGTTCTCGGCGTACGGCGTCCTCGGGCGCCGGCCCGGCGTACGGCGCCGACGCCGCCCTCAACACCCGCACCCGTCCCCGCTCCGGCATCGGCACCGTTCCGCCGTCCCGTGACGTGGGGCTCGGCCCGTTCGGCACGGGGCCCGGGCTTTTGGTTCTCGCGGCGCAGGTCGGACGGGTGATGAGGTCCTGCGATACCGGTCGCCGGCCGGCGCACCGACTGCTGGGGGCGCGGCGGACTCGTGTCGGCCTGCGCGGCATCGGCCGACGCGGCCTCCGCGGGTGGGTGCCCGGTTCGTGTCTGCTGCTGAGCGCTGCCTTTCCGGGTGGCAGGCCGCTCCGGTCCGGGGGAGCGTCTCGCGCCCTTGCCGTTCCTCTTGGTGGCACGTCTGGCTGGACTCACGGGACCGTCCTCACGCCGTCTCGGGCCGCCCCTCTCCGCGTGCACCGCACAGGTTCACCGCACTGCGCACGGAGGTGTGGCTCATGAGCCGGGGCAGGCAACCGGGCGGCCGTCATTGGGGGTGGTTGTCAGGGGGTGGCCGTCAGAGCGCTGTCACGCCGCTGATCGTTCAGGCCCCGCAGCACGGCCACCGGAGCGTCCCGTACCCGCTCCAGCGGTACGTTCTCGTACTGGCAAGCCCAGCACCTTGTCCAAGTCCACGCTGACGGGCATCTCGTGCCTCCGGAAGTCGGGACTCATACCGGCATCACGGGCCGGCCCGGTCACGCATCCCATGCTTCGCCAGCGGACCGCCGCCCGCACCCTCGGTACACCCGACCGAGCACGGGCCCCGAAAGCGCAGCACGCGCACCGCTCCCGCCCGACAGACAGACGGACAGCACGCGCACCGCTCCCGTACGCATGACCGGCCCACCGCCTCGGCCACCGCTCGCCCGGAACGGCCGGGTGGGGCGGGACGTGACCGCCCTGGTGCGGATCGCGGGCCACGCCCCGCCCCGCTCGTTCGGCGACGGCGGTGGGCGCGGTGCGCGGTGGGCGCGCCGGGCCGGGAAGCACTCTCGGTCCCGGCTCGGTGGCCGGGACCGTGTCAGCCGTCGAGGCGTTCCGTGTAGGCCCCGGTCGGAGGGGCCTGGGTGGGACTCGTCATGCCCGCCGACCAGAACGCCGCGGTGCCGGGAACGGATGTCACGTCGTTGAGGTACGGCGCGGGCGCCGCACCGGCCGGTCCCCGTACGACGGTCCAGGTGCCGCCGTCCCGTCGCAGGTACGTGCTGCGGCTCTGGTCCTGGTAGTTCCAGCCCGATATCCATGCGGCGCGGCCCTGCGCGTCGCCCGCGATCCCGGTCAGCGACCCGACGACGAAGCCCGGTTGCAGCCGCGTCCAGGCCGTGCCGTCCCAGTGGGCCAGTGCGGGGTTGCCCGGGCGTCCCGGTGGTCCGCCGGCGCCGGCCTCGGTGCCCACCGCCCATACGTCGTCCGGCCCGTCCGCGTGCACATCAGCGATGCCCAGACGGAGTCCCGCGATCGCGGGGAGAACCGTCCACGCCCCGTTCCAGCGGGCCACCAGCCCCGACCATCCTCCGCCCGCCCCCACATCGCCGCTCACCCAGACCTCGCCCGGCGCTCCCGGCGTGACGCCGTAGAGGTTCGCGCTCGCCACAGGCAGCGGGTCCAGCCAGCGCCAGCGCCGTCCGTCCCCGCACAGCAGGCGGACTGCGCCGCCTCGCGTGCCGCAGGCCCACACCCGCTGGTCGGGGCCGACCGCCACCGAGTCCAGCCGGACGCCCGGCTCGCCCCTGCCCGGGAACGAGGCCTCGCGCCAGGTGGTTCCGTCCCAGCGCAGCAGTGGGCTCGCGTTCCCGTCGGGCAGGCCCACGGCCCACGCCGCGCCGGAGCTGCTACCGGCGACGTCGCTCAGCCGGCCGGCGAAGCTCAGATGCGACAGGTCGGTCTTCGACCAGGCGCTGCCGTTCCAGACCATGGCCAGCGCCTCTCCCCCCGACGGTCCGCCGAGGTCCTCCTCGCCGACGGCCCAGGCCAGTTGGGGCCCGGCGGCGGCGATGCTGCGTAACTGCGCCGGCGGGACGCTGCCGGGCGCCGGTACGGCCTGCCAGCCTTCCGCACGGGGCGTGGGTCCGGGATGCCGGCCTGGTGTGGGGGACGCCTGCGCGTCGGACGCCCGTACCGATCCCGGACCGAGTGCGATCCCCGAAAGCGCGCCGATCGTCCCCGCCACAAATCGCCTTCGTCTCACTGTCGGCTCCCTCCACGCGGGTAGGAGGGACCACCGTGAACCGGCGAAGCCCACAGGTCTAGATACGCACGTGACAAACCCGGCGGTCCCAGGTGCTCCGCGCGTGCGGCGATGAGCCGGGCGGCGGATGACAAGGGACGGGACAGATGACAAGTGACGGGTCATGGGTTACGGGCGACGGACCATGTCCTGCGGTCAGCTCGCGTCCGCTGCCTTCCACGCCAGGTAGACGGTGTTGGTCGCGGTTCCTCCCTGTAGAGGATTGTTGAAGTCGACGACATGGGCCTCCGACCCCGCGAAAACCTCGGCGAGGACGGCGGTGAACTGTTCGTCCGGCGGATCGTTCGACCAGAGAGCGAAGACGCCGTCGGGATGGAGACGGTCGGCGAGAGCGCGCATCCCGGCGGGCCGGTAGAGCGCCGCGTGACGCGGGTGCAGCACATGGCGCGGTGAATGGTCCACGTCCAGGAGGATGGCGTGGAAACGACGGTCCGGCTCCAGGGGGTCCAGGCCGCCGTCGCCGATCATCGCGAAGAAGTCGCCCTGAACCAGGCGGCAGCGGGAATCCGAGGCCAGGGAAGCGCCCAGCGGTACCAGTCCGCGCTGGTGCCACTCGATGACCTCGCCGAGAGCGTCGACCACGATCAGGGAACGGACACGTGGATCGTCCAGGGCGGCCCGGGCGGTGTAACCCAGGCCGAGTCCGCCCACGGCGACGTCGAGTTCGGCATGCGGCAGCTTGGCCAGGCCGATCCGGGTCAGGGCGATCTCGCCCGCGGTGAAGAGACTGGACATCAGGAACTCGTCCCCGAGCTTCACCTCGTACACGTCGTCGCCCGATGCCGGGTCCCGTCGGCGCCGCAGACTGATGTCGCCCATCGGGGTGGGGCGCCAGTCGATCTCCTGGAAACGCGCGCTCATCCGTTCACCTTCCTGATGCCGACGCCATGTGTCTGGCCGCCGCGCCGCGAGGCCGCCGCGAAGCTGTCCCTGCCGTCGGCCAGGACAGGGAGGAGGAACGGGAGCGGGGAGGAGGGAGGAACGGGCCGGGCGGTCAGGTGCCCATGATGACACCGGCCGGCGAGGGCCGGGTCCGGCAGCGCGGTCCGTCGCGGATCCCTTTGATGAGGAGTGCCTCGCCGGAGACGTCGACGTAGTGCGCGCCCGCGTCGATCGCCGCCCGCACCACCGGTTCACGGTAGGAGGTGAACGGAGTGGCGCAGTCGACGACCGCGTCCACGTCACTGAACGCGAGGTCCTGCGACCCGCCCCAGCACGACCTCCGGCACCCGCTGGTCGGCACCCTGACCGTCACCCAGCAGACGCTCACCACCTCCGACGCCTCCGACCAGGCACTCGTCGTCGTGACAGCGGAACCGGGAACAGCCTCGGAGCCAGCGCTCCGGCTGCTCGCCCAGGCCACCGGCACCACTCGCTGACGACAGGGACAGCTCGTCGCCGGCTTCGCCGGCTGTCTGGCTTCGCTGCCCGGTGCGGCCTGCGCAGCGGGTCGCCGACGGACGCGGTGGTCGACGGTGCCGGTGCGACGGCCGACCGGCGCCGGGGCGACGGAGACGTCGTTGCTCCCCGCCGGTCAGGCTCTGCCCGGGGGCGACTGCCTCGTGGTGCTCGGATGCGCCGAGGACGGCCGCGACTCCTGCGTCCGCCGCGACGGCGACGCGTCCCGCACGGCCGGAAGCGCCCGTCCCAGGCGTGCGAGCGGGGACCGAGCCATCACCAGCGGGGAGACCAGCATGCCCGCGGCCGTCACCAGGAGGCTGGTGCGCAGCCCCCACTCCAGCGCCAGAAGCCCGCCGAGCAGGGAGCCGAGCGGGGCCATCCCCATGCCGACGAACGTGATCGTCGCGGCCGTGCGGCCTTGCATGGCGTCCGGAGTGACGGCCTGCCGCACGGCCATGACCGTGACGTTCACCAACTGGCCCGCGGTCCCGAACACGAAGCTGATCGCCAGGAGCGCGGGAACGGTCACCGCGGAGGAACCGTGCAGCGCGGGCACCCACAGGAACACGCCATCACCGAGTGCCGCCGCGGACACGAGCACCGGGCCGTGACCGAACCGGTTCGGCAGGCGAGCGGCCAGCAGGGCGCCGAGCAGCGCGCCCGGCCCCGTAGCCGCGAGTGCCAGCCCGACGGTGGTGCCGGACAGGTCCAACTCCCGCGGCAGAAAGAGCAGATAGACGGTCATCATGGCGGCGAAGGAGAACTGGAAGGCGGCCGAGGCGAGGCACACGGTCCGCAGCGAGGCATCACCGACGACGAAGCGGAGGCCTTCATGGATCCGTCGCCATACCCGCGGAGCACGCTCCGAGCGCTCCGGGATCTCCGAGCGCTCCGGGATCTCCGGGATCTCCGAGCGCTCCGGGATCTCCGGGATCTCCGGGATCGGTTCGGTCCGCCGGATCCGCCGGATCGACAGGAACGACAGCGCGAAGAACACCGCGCCGGAGGCGGCGGCGATCGGCGCCGACAGCAGTGACACCAACGCACCGCCGAGGGCGGGCCCGCCGATCTGGGCCGCGGACCGGCTGCCCTCCAGCGCGCTGTTGCCCCGCACCAACTGATCGCGGCGCACCAGTCGTACGAGAGACGCCTGGTAGGCCACGTCGAAGAACACGGACAGGGCCCCGACGGCGAACGCGATCACGAGCAGCGCGGGCAGACCGAGCCGGCCGAGGAGACCGGCCACGGCGGCGGCGCCCAGTATCAGGGTCCGGCCGGCGTCCGTCACCACCATCACCGTGCGGGTCCGCCACCGGTCCACCCACGCGCCGACGAAGAGCGAGAACAACAGGAGCGGCGCCTGTCCCACCGCGCGGAGGGCGCCCAACTCGCCGGCGCCGGCGTCGAGCGTCAGGACGGCGAGGAGCGGGAGAACGATCAGAGTGGTGTGTTCGCCGAGTTGGGACGCCGTCTGACCCACCCAGAGCCGGCGGAAGTCGCGATCCCGCCACAGACTCGGCGAAGGAGATCGACCGGAACCGGACACGGCGGAGGAAGTGGGCGTCACTGAAAGTCCCTCGGAACGGCGACGAGGCCCATCACCCGGCGCACACCAGGGGCGCCGACGATCCAGGCAGGGGAAGGCTCGCTGTGCCGCGTCTCAAGGGCAGCACGCGATGACAGGCCGATCACGGCCTACAGGTCAACGCGCGCTCGGACGACCGACCATGCCCCGACTCCTCGTCTCCTCGTGGGTCACTCACCGCCCCCGAACACTAACCACCGGCGGCTCGGCGCGAAAGGCGATTGTTCCCTGGGGCGGACGGGACAGAGGTACCGGTGACGGAGTCGTGGCCAGCCCCGGTCCTCGTAGCTGTGGCGCGCGACTACCGCTCCGCCTCGTGCGCGAACTGAAGGGAGATGTGACGCAGGACGTCAGCGGCGCTGACGTCGGTGCGACCGTCGTCATGGACCTCTGCCAGTTGCACGAAGACGAACGAGAAGCAGTTGGCGATGCTCGCGATGGCCGGCCCCAACTCCTCGGAGATGACGTCCGCCACCGCGCGGCCGTCGGCTTCGGCAGGAAGCTGGATATGGGGGAGTGTCTCCGCGAGCAGCGCGGAGATGGCTCCGGTCAGCGAGGCCTGGCCGTCGGGATTCTCACGGACCTGCCGCCGCATCTCGAGTGCCTCGGTGAGGATGCCGACGACCTTCTGCATGATCTCTCGCTGCTCCATGTGCGCAGCCTAGACGTGTCGGTGCTCCACCGAAGCGTTGTCCACCGGGGACGGGCGAGCGGCATGGAATCACTCCAACATGGCTCGGCACGGCTCGGCACGGCTCGGCACACGGGGGACTGAGGGCCTCCAGGAGTGCTCGTTCCCGGGCCGGGCGGGAGGGCCGAGGGTGGTGCCGATTGACGGATTGACGTCTGCGTGGAGTGGGCAGGGAGCCTGAGCCTGACAGTGTGTGGCATGAGCATGACCTACCTTCCCCCACAGGAGGACGACCATGTACTCGCGCACGTTCGCCCGTAGCTTCGCCGCTGCCCTCACGGCGGCAATCACCCTGGCCGGCGGTCACGCCTACGCGGCTGTGCCGGACTCCGGCGACCAGCTGCTCGCAGCCCGGGTCGTCACCTATGACGCGAGCGCGTCGGCGGAGTTCAAAGCCGCTGTGGACCGGGGCGCAGCGATCTGGAACGAGAGTGTCGACGCCGTCGAACTGCGCCCGGTCGCCGCGGGGCAGCGCGCCAACATCCGGATCCTGGCCGACAACGGCTGGCCCCGGGCGCTGACGACCTCGCTCGGCAACGGAACGGTCTACATCGGACGGCAGGCCGTCGACCAGGGCTACAACACCGTCCGCATCTCGGCCCACGAACTCGGTCACATCCTTGGCCTGCCGGACCGCAAGCCCGGACCGTGCACCAGCCTGATGTCCGGTTCCAGCGCCGGTGTCTCATGCGCGAACCCGTACCCGAACACGGCCGAGAAGAGCGAGGTCGAGGGCAACTTCGGCGGCGAACTCGTCGGCTCGGCGCCCGCCACCCGCACCATGACGATCGTGGACTGACCGGCGGGTGGGCCTGCGGATGGCCTGGCCCCCTGTGAGGGCTGACAGTTCTCGCGAGGGCGGGCCGTCCGCGGGTCCACCGGACGTCGTCCGTTGTCCTCGGTGCGGAAGGGGTTCTTCCGTGACATGCCGGGATCCGAGCGCGCCGAAACGCGTCGGGTCCCCGAGCGGCTGCTCGGGGACCCGACGACGCCCTGCCTGGATCAGGCGGGGGTGATGTTCTCGGCCTGCGGGCCCTTCTGGCCCTGGGTGATGTCGAAGGTCACCGCCTGGCCTTCCTGCAGCTCGCGGAAGCCGGAGGCGTTGATGTTGGAGTAGTGCGCGAAGACGTCCGGTCCGCCGCCGTCCTGGGCGATGAAGCCGAAGCCCTTTTCGGCGTTGAACCACTTCACGGTTCCGCTGGCCATGCTGGTGCCTCTCGGTCGATGTCAGGAACCGCACCGCGCGGCCCTGGAGGTGATCGTCCTGGTCCGGCACTGCACAGCAAAGCGCCCGCGCCAAAGCGCGGGCAGGGTACTGCGAACCACGACAGCTGGCAGTGACGTTACACGGCGAAAGGGGCCCTCACCAGAGAACAGCGCTCATGATCCATGTCGGTGCGCGGCGGTCGGGCTCGATGTGCGTGAGGATCCGGACGACTCGGGGCATGGTGCCCTCGAATCGGGTGCCTGGGCCCACACGGGCGGGATGCCGCCGACGCCGAACGCGCCGGTGTGGGGGGCCGGGTGGTCCCTGGTTCGGGTGCGCTGAGGGAACGGCTGGGGGAAACGCAGGTGTTACTGAGGGCGGCGTCCGGTGATGTCTCCGCCGGGGTCGTCGGGCAGGGCGATGCGGGCGGTGATGCGTTTGCCGACCGGCTCGCGCTGGACCTCGAAGCCCTGGGCGACGGCCATGACGATCTCCAGGCCATGCTGGCCGACCCTGCCCGCATCGGCGGCCCGGGCCACCGGCAGCACGGGATCGCTGTCCCACACCACCACTTCCACCACGGCGCCCGTGATGCGCAGTTCCATCAGCACCGGACCGGGCGCGTACTTGCGGGCGTTGGTGACCAGCTCGCTGACCACCAACTGGGTCAGGTCCATCGCACGCGCGGACACCGGCAGGCCGTGTTCGGCCTGCACACGGGTGAGAAAAGCCACCGCACGATGACGTGCCTCAGCGATGACAGCCCCATCACCGTCCAGGGCGACGGTGTCCTGTATCGGATCGGCGCCAGGCGCCACGCCGCCGTCACCGTCGGGGACTGAATCCACCTGGTCCACCTCTGCTCCCCCGTTCACATGGCTGCGCCTACCCCGCACTATGCCTCACATGCCTCTGGATCTCGGCTAAGGTACCGAACGCACGTTCGTCATACCCTCAGGGCAGACTGTCGGCGCACTATCGTGTCGGGGTCCGAGGAGTCCCCATCAGCGAGCGCAGTCGAGGAAACGGTGACAGACACACACGGAGAAGCGCGGACCGGCCAACTGCCGATCGACCACACCGTCGTCGGCGACGTCCGGGTGGTCACCCTGCGCGGCGAGATCGACCATGGCGTCCGCGACCAGTTCGGCCAGGCGCTGCTTCCCGACGGAGAGGCGGCCCCACGGATCGTGGTCGATCTCAGCGGCGTGACGTTCATGGACTCGAGCGGCATCAACGTCCTCATCGCCGTCCACCGGACCGCGAGTGACGCCCAGGGATGGCTGCGCGTCGCCGGCGCTCAGGAACCCGTACTGCGGGTTCTTCGGCTCGTCGGCCTGGACGAGGTCATCCCCTGCCATCCCACCGTCGAACAGGCCCTGTCCGCCTGACCCGCCTGGTGTCCCTCCTGGGTGGTGGCGGACGACGGCCGCGGACCCGGCGAAGCGGGGCAGGAACGTCGCCTCCTCCATGGCGGTGTCGCCACCGCGGTGGTCGTACCGCTCAGTTCACGCCTCCCGCCGGGCGTCGATCTCGGCGATCAGGGCCTCGATACGGGTCCTGATCTCGTCGCGGATGGGGCGGACGGACTCGACCCCCTTGCCCGCCGGGTCCTCCAGTGCCCAGTCGAGGTACTTCTTGCCGGGGAAGACGGGGCAGGCGTCGCCACAGCCCATGGTGATGACGTAGTCCGACGACTGGACGGCCTCGGTGGTCAGCACCTTCGGCTTCTGGCCGGCGATGTCGATACCGAGTTCGGCCATGGTTTCGACGGCCGAGGGGTTCACCTGGTCGGCCGGGACCGAGCCGGCGGAGCGGGCCTCGATCCGGTCGCCCGCGAGGTGGGAGAGGAAGCCGGCGGCCATCTGCGATCGGCCCGCGTTGTGGACGCAGACGAAGAGAACGGAGGCGAGCGGGGCGGTGGACATGGATTCTTCCTTCACGGAGGGGAGCGTCGGTGGTTCAGCGGGGCAACAGGTGGGACAGGGGCGGCAGTTCGGTGCGGCGGGGCGTGCTTGGACGGGTGACGCCGCAGCCCAGGGCCGGTGACGATGTCGGCGGCCCTGTGAGGGTGCGATCCGCCACCCCGTCGGTCGTCACCGGCGTCAACGGCACTCCGGGCTGCACCGCACGATCTCCTCGGTCAGGGGTTCCGGGAGAACTCCGGCGGGATCGGCGCCACGTGCGTGCGTACCCGCGCTGGTATCAGCGCCGTACCGGTGTGACAGTATCAGCGCATGCTGACTTCAGTCGACGCTGATGTGATCCGGGTGCTGGGCGATCCGCTCCGCCTGAAGATCGTGACCCTGCTGGCGCGCGAGACGCTCTGCACGACACACCTGGTCGAGGAGACCGGAGCCAAGCAGACCAACCTGTCCAACCACATGAAGGTGCTGCGCGAGGCGGGGCTGGTGGATACCGAGCCGTGCGGCCGCTACACCTACTACAAGCTGCGCCCCGAGGTTCTGGCCGGCCTGTCCGAGCGGTTCGTCGCACTGGCCGCCGCCGCCCGTACCGCCGCCGAGAACAAGAGGGCCTGCCCGTGACCTCCACCGAGCCCACCACCACGACCCCTGCGGGCGCCGGTGACGACTCCGTCGTCAAGAAGCTCTCCACCCTCGACCGCTACCTCGCGGTGTGGATCCTGCTCGCCATGGCCGTCGGCCTCGGTCTGGGGCGGATCGTTGTGAGGATGGACGACGCGCTGGCGAAGATCGAGGTCGGCGGGATCTCCCTGCCGATCGCGCTCGGCCTGCTGGTGATGATGTACCCGGTGCTGGCGAAGGTCCGCTACGACAAGCTGGACTCCGTCACGGGCGACAAGAAGCTGATGGTCTCCTCGCTGGTCATCAACTGGATCGTCGGCCCGGCGGTCATGTTCGCGCTGGCGTGGATCTTCCTGCCGGACCTGCCCGAGTACCGCACCGGCCTGATCGTCGTCGGTCTCGCCCGCTGCATCGCGATGGTCATCATCTGGAACGACCTCGCGTGCGGCGACCGCGAAGCGGCCGCCGTCCTGGTCGCGCTGAACTCGGTCTTCCAGGTGATCGCGTTCGGTCTGCTGGGTTGGCTGTATCTCGACCTGCTGCCCGGCTGGCTCGGCCTGGGCGACGGCGAGCACCTCGACATCTCCATGTGGGAGATCGGGCTGAACGTCGTCCTCTTCCTCGGCGTCCCGCTGCTGGCCGGGTTCCTCACCCGCCGCGTCGGCGAGCGGAAGATGGGCCGCGAGGGCTACGAGACCAGGTTCCTGCCGAGGATCGGCCCCTGGGCGCTGTACGGGTTGCTCTTCACGATCGTCATCCTCTTCGCCCTCCAGGGGGAGACGATCACCTCGCAGCCGCTGGACGTCGCACGGATCGCGCTGCCTCTGCTCGTGTACTTCGCGATCATGTTCTTCGGCACCTTCCTCCTCGGCAAGGGCCTCGGCCTCGCCTACGACCGCACCGCGACCCTCGCCTTCACCGCGGCGGGCAACAACTTCGAGCTGGCCATCGCGGTCGCCATCGCCACCTTCGGCGTCACCTCCGGGCAGGCACTGTCCGGCGTGGTGGGCCCGCTCATCGAGGTGCCGGTCCTGATCGGCCTGGTCCACGTCGCCCTGGCCTGGCGCAAGCAGTTCCACGCCGGAGCCCTGACGACGGCTCCGTAACGCGTCCGGTGGGCGCGGTGGTGGGCGGGCGGGACGCGCCACCGGCCACCACCTGCGCCGCGGCAAGGGGTCCCGGCGGGCCGACCGGCGCGCCCGGACGGTCGGCGGCTGAGCGCACCGCCGGAGTACCGGGCACGCCGCGCCTGACCCGCCGCGACGGGCGTGTGCCGCTGGTCAGGAACGCAGGTCGAGCAGGGCGGACATCGCGGCCACCACAGTGGGCGCCACCTGGTAGTAGACCCAGGTCCCGCGCCGCTCGGAGGTGAGCAGTCCGGCTTCGCGCAGCTTCTTCAGGTGGTGGGACACGGTCGGCTGGGAGACGCCGACGTCGGAGATGTCGCACACGCACGCCTCACCGCCGGCGTGCGAGGCGACCTTGGAGAACAGGCGCAGCCGCACCGGGTCGGAGAGCGCCTTGAACATCACCGCCATCTTCTCCGCGTCGGCCTGTGACAGTTCCCCGGCGGTGATCGGTGGGCAGCACGGCACCGCGGTCCCGGGGTCCAGGACCGGCAGTTCGACAACCTCTGACTTCGACATGTGTCTATGTTGACACTCGTCGATGCCGCATGGCAAGGTCGGTATATCGATAGCGATCGAAGCAGGGGTCCGGCGCCGCCGCCGGTGCCGCCGGATCGCGCGAAACCGGAGGACCGCCATGACCACCACCACTTCGGACCTGCCGGTCGTCGTCATCGGCGCCGGCCCGGCGGGCCTCGCGGCCGCCGCGCACCTCGTCGAGCGCGGCCTCGCACCACTGGTCCTGGAGGCCGGACCCGCGGCCGCCGCCGCGGTGCGCGAGTGGGGCCACGTACGCCTGTTCTCCACCTGGGCCGAGCTGACCGACCCGGCCGCCGAGAAGCTGCTCGCCCCCACCGGCTGGACCAGGCCGGACCCGGCGACGTATCCCTCCGGCGGGGAATGGGCCGAGCGATACCTTCAGCCCCTCGCCGACGTCCTCGGCGACCGCGTCCGCGTGGACGCCATCGTCACCGGCGTCTCCCGCGCCGGGCGCGACCGCGTCGTCGACGCCGACCGCGCGAACCAGCCCTTCGTCGTCCACTTCACCACCACCGACGGCGAAGAGCGCGTCTTCGCCCGGGCCGTCATCGACGCCTCCGGCACCTGGACCACCCCCAGCCCGGCCGGTGCCGACGGCCTGCCCGCCCTCGGGGAGAAGGCCGCCGCCGACCGCGTCAGCTACCGCGTCCCCGACCTGACGGATCCGGCCGTCCGCGCCCGTCACGCGGGCAGGCGCACCGCCGTCATCGGCTCCGGAGCCTCGGCCTTCACCGCGCTGGCCACCCTCGCCGACCTCGCCGAGGACGAGCCGGGCACCCGCGCGGTGTGGATCCTGCGCAGGGGCCTGTCCGGTTCCACGTTCGGCGGCGGTGAAGCCGACCAACTGCCCGCCCGCGGCGCTCTCGGGCTCGCGGCGAAGGCCGCCGTCGACAACGGGTACGCGGACGCGGTCACCGGCTTCCGCACCGAGGCCGTCGAGCGCGACGGCGAGGGCCGACTGGTCCTGACGAGTGAGGACGGCCGTCGCCTCGACCCGGTGGACGAAGTCGTCGTGCTGACCGGTCTCCGCCCGGACCTCTCCTTCCTCTCCGAGCTCCGCCTCGGTCTCGACGAACGGCTCCAGGCGCCCACCGGGCTGGCGCCTCTCATCGACCCCAACCAGCACTCCTGCGGCACCGTCTACCCGCACGGCCACCGCGAGTTGTCCCACCCCGAACCCGGCGTCTACCTGGTCGGCATGAAGTCCTACGGCCGCGCTCCCACCTTCCTGGCCATGACCGGCTATGAGCAGGTCCGCTCCGTCACCGCGGCGATCGCCGGCGACCTCGAATCCGCCGACCGAGTCGAACTCACCCTGCCGGAGACCGGGGTGTGCGGCGGGGCCGGACTGTTCGACGACCCGGCCGCCGACGAGCAGGCCGACGCCGGCGGCTGTTGTTCGCCCACGCCCACGCCCGCGTCCGTGCTCGTGCGGATCGGCGTCGGCGCGCCCGTCGGCACCGGAGCCGAGAAGGCGCCGGAGGGTGGCTGCTGCGGCTCGTGACCGGCCTCGACAGCCCGGAGCGCGGGGCCACCCTGGCGCGTCGTGGCGAGAACGGTCCGCGCGGCCTCACCCTCCTCCAGGCCGCCGTCGTCACAACGACCGTTGGGGCACCACTCACTTCGGCCGTCGGTTCGGTGACCGTAACGAGTCCACCCGCGAAGGCGTGAGGCGGCCCGTCCGGTGCGGGAGTCCCGTCAGCCGCGGCGAGCCGCGGTCACGGCTGTTCGGGGGCGGGGGCGGAGGCGAGGACGACGGCGGTACCGGCGGGCGGGCAGCCTTGAAGGCGCGTCCAGTCGGTCACCCGAGCGTCGAAGGCGAGCTCAGTCGTCCTTCGACCGGTCGGTGGCCTCCGGACGGAAGCACGCCGACACTGTCTTGCCGTGCCGCTGGCACTTCATCTCCAAGTCGTCAGCGAGCATCCGTACGATCCCCACTCCGCGACCGGACACCTCGCCCGCCTGCGGCTCACGTTGGCGCGGCAGTGTCGGGTCCTCGTCGTGGACGCTCACATGAAGGCAGTCGCCGTCCCAGGTGAGGACCAGATGCGCGTCGCTGTGCGCGTGGACGTGAGCGTTGGTGAGCAACTCGGACACGGCCAGGACCACGGAATCCACCGTCTGGGGCTCCTCGGCGGCCCATGGCAGGGACTCCAACTGCTTGCGCGTCCACTGCCGTCCGGCGCGTACGCCACCTGACACGGGGAACGAATGCGCCCAACCCATCGCCTTGACCGCCACCGAATTCACTCCCGTCACTGCTGCCGTCCACACCCTTGCGTACACGCACCGAGTACCCGCGACCTGTGCGGCCAGGCACTCCACACGCTTCATTCGGGGACCGGTGTCTCGTGCCGCGGCACTGATTGCCTGTGCGCAAGGGGCGGTTGCGGGCGGCGCGCCTGATGCCCCGAGCAGCAGATAAGAAACAGATAAGTTCCAGCGTGTGTGGGGATCATGGCGGGGCACACGGCGGGACGGAGGTAGATAACTATGGTTCCCCTGTTGCTCGTTCTGCTGCTCGTTCTGCTCCTCTTCGGTGCCGGGTTCGCCCTGAAGGCACTGTGGTGGATCGCCGTGATCGTCCTGGTGATCTGGCTGGTCGGTTTCCTCGCTCGCTCCACCGGAACAGGTGGGAAGCGAGGCCGCTGGTACCGCTGGTAGGCGTGTAGGCAATCGCCGTACGCGAGTGGGGGGCGCACCGGTTTTTGGTGCGCCCCCCACCCATGTCCGCGTGACTCTCACCGCCTGTACACACAACGGGCTGTATCGCCGGTCCGTCTCCGGGTACGCAGCCCTCAGGCCCGGAGCCGGCACCTGCGCCGACATGGGAACCCCGGCACCTCCAGCAGGACCGGTTCCGGGTCGCTCTTGACCGGGTGTCCGGACCTGCCCGACGGGCACCTGCGAGGAATGACCTCATACACGGCAGTGGTTCAGCTCGCGGAGCGCTGGCAAGGCCCCCCGTGGTTCAAGTGGGCCTTCCTGGGAGTCTGGGCGGTGTTCGGAGTGATCATCCTGGTGCGACTGCGGCGGAACGGCTGGAAGTTCCCCCGGCAACGCTGAGGGGACCCGGCGGCGCCGAAGTGGCAGGACTCGCCCGGCACTTCGGGAGCTGCACCGGACCTGCCGCGAACCGCGCCGGCACGCTCTCACGGGAATGCCGGTGACGGCCCGCGTGACGTCAGGGTGCGCGGCCGATGAAGGCGAGCAGGCGAGTCTGGACGTCGGCCGCCTCCGGCACCTCGACCCGGGGTCCGTACTGCCCACTCGCGCGGAGCACGTCGTCGAGGGGCAGCATCCCGTCGAGCAACCGGGCGCAACGGGCGGGATCGAGGTGTTCGTCCTGGCCGGTGGCGCGGGCCAGGTCCCAGGTGTGCATGAACACGTCGGCGGTGTAGAACCGGTCGACCGCCTGGTCCAGGGGGATGTCTCCGATGTGCGGGTTCGACAGGAGCTTGTGCGCGGTGCCCGGATCGTCGAGGAGGGCCTGCACTCCATCGCGGTGGGTCACCCAGGCGGCCACCGGGTCGTCGTCCACCGAGGGCCCAGTCGGCAGTTCGACTCCGGCGCCGGCTTTGAGGAAGGCGGGGAACCACTCGACCAGGTGCCGGACGACGTCCCGGGCGACCCAGCCCTCGCACGGCGCCGGGTTGTCCCATGCCTCCGGGGCCGTGCCGTGTACGCGGTCGGTGAAGCCGCCGGCCACGGTGCGGTGTTCGTCGGCCGCTGTCGTCGTCATGGTCGGGATCCCGTCTCGGTGTGCCGGTCGGCGCTGTCGTCCCGCCGGCGGCCGAGCAGCTCGTCCAGCCGCTCGTAGCCCTCGCGGACGCCGACGTCCATGCCGCTCCTGAGCATCGCGTCGCGGGCTTCGATGGAGTCCATGAGGGACTTGCCGGTGACCCGGGTGCGACCGCCGAGGTCCTCGAAGACGGCCGTCTCCAGGCTGACGCCGTCCGGGAAGCCGTCGTAGGTGAAGGTCTGCACGATGCGCTCGTTGGGGCGCACCTCGTGGAAGACACCGTGGAAGCCGTACTCGGTGCCGTCGTCGGCACGGTGCACATAGCGGTAGGAGCCACCGCTGCGTGCGTCGTACCGGTCGATCCGCATCTCGAGCCGACGCGGGCCGAGCCACTGGACGACCAGATCGGGGTCGGTGTACGCCCGGAACACACGCTCCGGCGGAGCGTCGAACTCCCGGGTGATCACGATGACGGGCAGATCCGGCTCCGCCACGATCCGTGTCTCGTTGGGGTGATGTGTGTGGGTGGTGCTCATGATGCCGCCTCTTTCGCGGGAGGTTCCGTCGTCGGCCGCTCGTCCAGCTGTTCAAGGAGGGCATCGAGCCGGCGGAAGCGGTCCTCCGCCTCGCGCCGATAGCGCTCGATCCACTTCGTCATCAGGTCGAAGACCTCTGCTTCCAGGTGGCAGGGCCGCCGCTGGGCGTCCCTGCTGCGGCTGACCAGGCCGGCGTCCTCCAGGACCTTGATGTGCTTGGACACGGCCTGCACCGTGACCTCGTACGGTTCGGCCAGTTCGTTGACCGTGGCGTCCCCGGCGGCGAGCCGGGCCACGATGTCGCGCCGAGTCGGGTCGGCCAGTGCGGAGAACACCAGCGACAGTCGGTCGTCGGTCACCTGACACCTCTATTCAACCGATTGGTTAAATATCCTACGTCCGTGAATCCGACTCGTCAACCGCTCGGTTGAATAACAACCGCCTTGGCCGGTGGTCCGGAAAGCCGGTCGGTCGCGCCGCCTCCGCGCGCGGGTGGCCGCGGACGCGGGCCGCCCGGCGACGTGTCACCGGGCGGCCCCACCGGCCGGGTGCGCCGGCCCCTGCGGGTGGGCGCACCACGAGGGTCAGCCGATGTGGAAGCTGTCCCCGTACACCTTCCAGTCCAGCGGCGGGTTCAGGTCGAGATTGCCCTGGCGCAGGAAGACGCGCTGCGCGGTGTCGACCCGGCTGGTGTCACTGTGCGCCTCCTCCTGCTTCATCGCCCACACGCGTGCGTCGAGGAAGGCGTTGAGGTACGTCGTCTCGTCGCCGCCCTGGGCCGGCGGCTTCGCCGTGCGCAGGGCCCGCTGGCGGATGCTGCCGAAGCTGGCCGAGTCGTTCCCGTCGCCGTGCATGACGATGGCGTCGTAGTAGGCGAACTGGCCGAGCGTGCGCAGGCCGTCCGCCTTGCCCCGCTTGACGGCGGGGTTGAAGTAGACGCGGTCGCGTTCGTCGTTCTGCGCGCCCTGGAAGACCGTGTCCTGCGCGGCCTTGCGCCAGTCCCTCGGGAAGTTCGGGTCGAGGCCGTCGTGCGAGTCGGAGCCGTCGACCCGGCGCAGGGCCGGCAGGTACTTGGCGAGGACGTTGCCGGGCCTGCGGTCGGCGTAGAGCTCCACCAGGTCGAGCATGTCGCCCGTGCCGGAGCAGAAGCCGATGATGCCGGCGGTGTAGCCGCGGCCGTCACCGATGTCCTCGATGTACTTGTACTGGGCCTTCCAGTCGAGTGTGGAGTTCTCCGCACTCGACACCAGCTTCATGGCGATCTCCTTCTTCGCCGGGTCGTCCAGGTTCGTCACGGCCGCAGGCGCCGCCGCGGCGGGCGGCGAGCCGAGCAGGGCGACGGAGGCCAGTGTGCCGAACAGGGCCAGCGCCGTGCGGCGGGAGGGGTGGGCAGGGGCCGTTGTCTCAGGGTCCACAGGAAACTCCAAGCGGGGGTGGGGGGTTGGAGGCTGGTCCGTACCTGATTCGTTAGGAAAGTTTCCTATCAGGTGAGGGAGAAGGCGGTAACCCGTCCCGCCGGAATTCGTAGGATCAGATGAAAGGGTGACTTCCACCGTCGGCCGGTTTCTGATTCCCCCTCACCGGGCAGCGCGGTCGGTCCAGCCCGGGTCCGGGCGCACCCTCGTTGTCAGTGGCGGCTGAGAACCTGGGACTCATGGACAGGGATGAGGAACTGTTGCGCGGCCGGGTCTACGGCGCCGACCACGACGACCCGGGGCAAGGCCCACAGCCGGGACGCACCTACGCCGAACTGGTCGGCGGACCACTGGACGGCCTGCTGCTCGACATCACCGGCTGGACGCCGGGCGAGAGCGACACCGGGGTCTCCCTCCGGACGGAGCTCGGGCAGTTCGGCGCGGGCGGACGGGCGCTGTACGACCCGCGTCCGGGCGATCCGGCCCGCTGGGACTGGTCCGGTGACAGCCCGTGAACCCGCCCGTGGCGGGGCTGGTCGTGGGCTGAGCGCATCGCGGGCGGCCCGTCGGGCGAAAGCCGTCCACGCGGCGGGAGTTCGGCCGGAGGCCGGCTCCCCACCGCCGGTGCCTTGGCTAATCTGCACAGGTGACCACCGACCCGACCACCACCGGCCCGACCACGAGTTCCAACACCACCGACCTGACCCTCCTGCCCCGTGTCGCCTACCGCGGACAGGAGGTCACCGCGCCCCGGCTCCGCGGTCTCGTCGCGCTGCTCGCGGGCGACCTGCGCACGGGCTGCAGCACCGAGCGGCTGGTGGCGGGGCTGTGGCCGGACGAGTTGCCGGAGCGGCCGGCGAAGGCGGTGCAGGTCCTCGTGTCCAGGGCGCGCGCGCAGCTGGGCGCCGACGTCATCGCCAGTACGCCGACCGGATACCGGCTGACCCTCGCCGAGAACCAGGTCGACACCTCCGCCCTGCTGCTGCACGCCACCGCGAGCGGGGACCTGGCCAGGGCGGGGGACCACGCGGGATCGCTGGCTGCCGCCGAGGCCGGGCTCGCGCTGTGGGAAGGCACCCCCGAACCGACCGGCGACACCGACGACCCCGTGACCGCGCTGCGCGCCGAACGTGCCCCCGTCCGCGGCAGGCTCGTCCGCGCGCAGGCGCTCGCGCTGGCCCGGCTGGGGCGGCACACGGAGGCCGCCGGGCCGCTGGCCGTGGCCGCCGCACGGTTCCCGCGCGACGAGGAGGTGCTCGCCGAGCTGCTGCGCGGCGAGGCGGCGACGGCGGGCCCGTCCGCCGCGCTGGCCCGGTACGAGACGTACCGTCGTCAGCTGCGCGACGAGCTGGGCACGGATCCGGGTGCCGGGCTCAAGGCCGTACAGCGGGAGCTGCTGCGCGGCGAGGCGCCGGTGGTCCGGCACGGCGTGCCCCACGAGCCGAACCCGCTCCTCGGCCGGGACGAGGACCTCGCGGCGGTGCAGCGGCTGCTGCGCACCTCCCGCGCCGTCACCGTCGTCGGCCCCGGCGGCCTCGGCAAGACCCGGCTCGCGCACGCCGTCAGCCGCCGGGCCGAGCAGCGCGTGGTGTATGTCGTGCCGCTCGCCGGCGTCACCGCGGACGCGGACGTGACCGCGGAGGTGGCCTCCGCGCTCGGTGCGGGCGAGGGGCGGCCGGGCATGGGCGGCCACGCCCCGGCCGACCCGGTGTCCGGCATCCTCGGCGTGCTCGGCGCCGGGACCGCTCTGCTGGTCCTCGACAACTGCGAGCAGGTCATCAGAGGCGCCGCCGACCTCGTACGGGCCCTGGTCTCCTCCTCGAAGGACCTGCGGGTGCTCGCCACCAGCCGGGCCCCGCTGGGCCTCACATCGGAGGCCGTGTACGCGCTGCCGGAGCTCGGTCTCGCCACCTCGGTCGAGCTGTTCACGCAGCGGGCCCGGGCCGCCCGGCCCGGAGTGGAGCTGCCGCCGGACGCGGTGGCCGAGCTGTGCCGCCACCTCGACGGGCTGCCGCTCGCCGTGGAGCTGGCGGCGGCGCGGGTCCGCGTCCTGGCGGTGCCGGAGATCGCCCGCCGTCTCGGCGACCGGTTCGCGCTGCTGCGCGGCGGGGCGCGGGACGCACCGGAGCGCCACCGTACGCTGCACGCCGTCGTGGAGTGGAGCTGGAACCTCCTCGACGACGAGGCCAGAGCGGCGTTGCGCATGCTGTCCGTCTTTCCCGGCGGCTTCGCGGGCGAGGCGGCGGAGCGGGTGCTGGGCGAGGACGCGCTGTTCCTGCTGGAGCAGTTGGCCGACCAGTCGCTGCTCACCGTCGCCGAGACCCCGGCCGGTGTGCGGTTCAGGATGCTGGAGACCGTACGGGAGTTCAGCGCGGCCCGACGCGCGGAGGCGGGCGAGGACGAGGAGGCCGTCGGCCGGTTCCTCGCCTGGGCGCGGGACTTCGGCGTCACGTACCACGACTGGCTCTTCCGCTCGGCGGCGCTGACCGACCTGGAGCGGATCAGGGCCGAGCAGGACAACCTCGTGCTGGCCCTGCGGCACGCCCTGGCCCGTACGGACGGCCCCACCACCGCCGCCCTCACCGCCGTCCTCGCCGCTCTGTGGGCCCTCGGTTCCCACTACCCCCGCCTCACCGCCCTCGCCGCGGACACCGGCCCGCCGCTGTCGCACTACCGCCCCGAGCCCGAGCACGTCGAAGTCGCCCGCGCCGCCGCGGTGTTGTGCACGACGAGCCTGTTCATGGGCTACGGCCCGCACGCCGTACGCCAACTCGTCACCCTCAGGAGGCTGCCCTCGGCCCCGCCGGACACGCTGCTGCGGGCCATCGCGGTGGTGCTGAACGCGGTCCCCGAAATGCTGCCGCCCGACTTCGAAGTGCTGCGCGAGCTCTGCGAGAGCGAGCAGCCGCTGCTCGCCGGCATCGCGGAGTGCGTCGCCACCTACGTCTGGGAGGCGGAGCAGGACATCGACCGCGCGCTCGCCTCGGCTCGGCGGGTCATCGCCGCACTGGCGCCGGCCGACAACCCGTTCCTGCAGTTCATGGGCCACGCCCGGCTGAGCGAGCTGTGCCTGCAGATGGAGCGGGGCGAGGAAGCGTACGGACACCTCAGGGCGGCGCTCCAGGCGCTGCCGCGGCTCGGTGACGAGCACGACCTCATCGGCATCCGCTGGGGCCTGGTCCTCGCCTGCCTACAGCGCGGCGACCCCGACGAGGCCGAGGACTGGCTGCGGCAGGCGAAGGTCGCCCACAGCACGCAGCAGGACGACTACGGCATGGACCTCCTCGGGCGCGCCGAGATCGCGCTCGCCCGTGGACTGACGGAGGTCGGGCTCGGCTTGTGGCGCAAAGCCGTGCAGCCGCTGCCCGCAGCCGACCCGGCACACGGCGGCGACCCCTTCTCCGACCGGTGGGTGCTGCAGATCCTGGCGGTGGCCGTGACGGCGCACGCGCACGCCGGCCGTCTCGAGCTGGTCGCGGGGCCGGTCGAACGGCTGCGGCAGGGGCTGCGGACCCTGCTCTCCGGTCAGTCCGGCTCGCCCATGGAGTTCCCGGTGCTCGGGACGGTGCTGCACGCGCTCGGCATGGCGGGGCTCGTGTCCGGCGACGCCGGTGCCGTACGGATGCTCGCGCTGGCCGAGCGGTTGCGGGTACTGCGCGACTTCCAGCCGACGATGTCCGCGGACCGCGCACGGAAGGCGGCCGAGGACGCCGACAGGGCGGCGTACGCCGACGCGGTGTCGGAGTACGCCGCCCTGGGGCGGGACGAGCTGCGGGAGGCGGCCCGCGCTGTCATGGCGGTTACTTCGGGTCGCGGTTGAACAGGGTTGTGGACCAGCGGTAGCCGAGTGCGGTGAGGCCGAGGGACCAGGCGACGGTGAGCCATCCGTTGTGGCCGATCTCGGTGCCGAGGAGCAGGCCGCGCAGGGTTTCGATGGCGGGGGTGAAGGGCTGGTACTCGGCGATGGGCTGGAACCAGCCCGGGATCGCGTCGATGGGGACGAAGGCGCTCGAGATGAGGGGGAGGAGGATCAGCGGCGTGGCCATGTTGCTGGCGGCTTCGGGGTTCGGGCTGGCCATGCCCATCCCGACCGCGATCCAGGTGAGCGCCAGGGTGAACAGCGCGATCAGTCCGAGCGCGGCCAGCCACTCCAGGGCGGTGGCGTCGGTGGACCTGAAGCCGATGGCCACGGCGATGGCACCGACGAGGACCAGGCTGGCGAGGACCTGGAGCACGCTGCCGACGACGTGTCCGACGAGTACGGAGCCGCGGTAGACGGCCATGGTGCGGAAGCGGGCGATGAGGCCTTCGGTCATGTCCATGGAGACGGAGATGGCGGCACCGATGACGGTGGAGCCGATGGTCATCATCAGGAGGCCGGGGACGAGGTAGGCGATGTAGTCGGAGCGGTCGGCGCCGCCGCCGCCGATGCCCGCGCTCATCACGCCGCCGAAGACGTAGACGAAGAGCAGCAGCAGCATGATCGGTGTGAGCAGCAGGTTCAGGGTCATGGAGGGGTAGCGGCGGGCGTGCAGCAGGTTGCGGCGCAGCATGGTGGTCGAGTCGCGGACGGCGAGGGAGATCCGGGTGGGGCCGGCGGCGGTCAGGGGGGCGCTCATCGGAGGGTCTCCTTGGCGGGCTGGTGGGGGTGGTCGGCGGGGCTGGTGAGGGCGAAGAACACGTCGTCGAGGTCGGGGGTGTGCACGGTCAGTTCGTCGGCCTCGACGCCGGCCGTGTCCAGCCAGTCGAGGATGGAGCGCAGTTCGCGCTGGCTGCCGCCGGAGGGGATCTGGAGGGCCAGTGCCTCGTCGTCGCGGTGGGCCTCGCGCAGTGTTGAGGCGGCGGAGCGGTAGGCGAGCGGGTCGGTGAAGCGGAGCCGGACGTGTCCGCCGGGGATGAGGCGCTTCAGTTCGTCGGAGCTGCCTTCGGCGGCGATGCTGCCGTTGTGGAGTACGGCGATGCGGTCGGCGAGTTCGTCGGCCTCCTCCAGGTACTGGGTGGTGAGGAAGACGGTGACGCCGTCGCAGACCAGTGCGCGGATGATCTGCCACATGGTGTGGCGGCTGCGGGGGTCGAGGCCGGTGGTCGGTTCGTCGAGGAAGATGATTCCGGGGTCGCCGACGAGGGTCATGGCGATGTCGAGGCGGCGCTTCATGCCGCCGGAGTAGGTGGAGACGGGTTTCTTCGCGGCTTCGACCAGGTCGAAGCGTTCCAGGAGTTCGGCGGTGGTGCGGCGGCCCTGGGCGCGGGTGAGGTGGTGCAGGTCCGCCATGAGGAGCATGTTCTCCTCGCCGGTGATCAGGCCGTCGACGGCGGAGAACTGCCCGGTGACGCCGATCGTGGCCCGCACCGTGTGCGCGTCGGTGGCCAGGTCGTGACCGCCGACGTGCAGGTCTCCGGCGTCGGCGGTGATCAGCGTGGACAGGATCTTGACCACGGTGGTCTTGCCGGCGCCGTTCGGACCGAGCAGCGCGAACACCGTTCCGGACGGCACCGCCAGGTCGATGCCGTCGAGGACCGTCTTGTCCGCGTAGGCCTTGCGCAGTCCCCTGGCCGCGATGGCAAGTGAGGGCGATGTCGTTGTCGTCATGCCGCAGAGGTTGCGGCAGGGCGCATTCAACGCGGTTTCACGCTGGTTTCAGTGCCCTGGAACCGCGTGACGGAGGCGATGACCTGGCTGCCGCCCTGCCGCCCTGCCGCCCCTGTCGGTCTGCCGCCCTCCCACCTGTCACTGCCGGTGCGCGGCCGTCAGCCCACGGGCGGGCGTGCCGACGTGTGGGCGAGGCAGGTGACCAGACGGTCAGGAATCGAGAAGCCGGGGCCGTCCCGCCGCGCCTAGCGTGATGGCCATGGAAACCACCGCATCCACCATGTCCCTCGTCTCCGTCACCCTCGAGGTGGCCGATATCGAGGCCGCCCGTCGCTTCTACGCGGCCTTCGGAGTGGACGCGCACCTCCGCCTGCGGGCGTCCGAGGCGCACTCCACCGGGTTCCGCGGCTTCACCCTGGCGCTCACGGTGTCCCGGCCGGCCACCGTCGACAGCTTCCTCGGTGCCGCCGTGGACGCCGGCGCCACGGTGCTCAAGCCCGCCGCGAAGTCGCTGTGGGGCTACGGCGGCGTCGTCCAGGCGCCGGACGGGACGATCTGGAAGGTCGCGACCTCGGAGAAGAAGGACACCGGCCCGGCCACCCGTGAGATCGACGAGCTCGTCCTCCTGCTCGGCGTCGAGGACGTGAAGGCCAGCAAGCGGTTCTACGTCGGCCGGGGCCTGACCGTGGGCAAGAGCTTCGGCGGCAAGTACGCCGAGTTCGCGTCCGGCGGGACCGGTCCCCTCAAGCTGGCGCTGTACAAGCGTCCGGGTCTGGCGAAGGACCTCGGTGTTCCCGCCGACGGCACCGGTTCCCACCGCGTCGTCCTCGGCGGCACCGCCGGCTCCTTCACCGACCCGGACGGGTTCGCCTGGGAGGCCGCCGAGACGCTCACCTTCGAGCAGTCCACGGCGGATGTCTCGCTCGCCGAATGATCGCTACCGAGGGGTAGGGCTGCCCGGGGGCTTGTTCCCCGAGTTCCCCAAGCCCCCGAGTTCCCGGAGTTCCCGGAGTCGCCCACGCGTTCCTGAGCTGCCGCTGCCGCTGCCGCTGCCGCTGCCGCTGCCGACGAACGCGTCGGCCGGGCGATGTCGGCGGTCCGGTGACCGACGGCGGGAGGCTGTATACCGCCTGCCCCTGCTCAGGACGCGCCACCAGGGGTCGGACGGGCACCATCGGCGGTCGCACGACCCGGTCGGGGAGCCGGTGTGCACCGAGAGACTCTGCGTCCGGCGTCCTGCGCCCGGCGGACAGGCCGGTCAGAAGGCGTACCGCACGCGCAGCCAGGGGGCGTGGGCGGCGATCAGGTCGCGGAGGGCGGCGACCGCCTCGGCCTTGACCTGGTTGCGGTAGCGGACGTTGAGGGCGCCGTTCTGGGAGCGCTTGGCCTGCTGGAGGCCGGGCTGCCACAGGACCTCCTCGGCGCGGGGGTGCCAGCCCAGGTTGACCTCGTGGAGCTCCCGGTTGTGCGTCAGCATGATCACCTCGGTGGCCGCCTGCCGCTTGACGCGGTCCGGCAGGACGTCGTCCAGGTGCCGGAGCAGCTCGGCCCAGTCCGCCTGCCACCCGGGGCGCACCACCACGGGGGAGAGGTTGAAGTGCACCTCGTAACCGGCGTCCAGGAAGTCGGCGGCCGCGGCGATGCGGTCGGCCACGGGCGAGGTGCGGACGTCCAGCAGCCGGGAGTCGTCCGCGGGCATGAGGGAGAAACGGATCCGGGTCCGGCCCCGGGGGTCGAGGGAGAGCAGGTCGGGGTTGACGAACTTCGTGGCGAAGGACGCCTTCGCGGTGGGCCACTGCCGGAAGGCGTGCACGAGATCCGCGGTGTTGTCGCAGATCAGGGCGTCCACCGAGCAGTCGCCGTTCTCGCCGATGTCGTAGACCCACGCCTCGGGGTCGCACTGGTTCGGCTCGGCCTTGGGGCCCAGCTTGCCGATGTGGCGGCCCAGGTGGGCGATGATCCGCTCGATGTTGGTGAAGACGGTGATCGGGTTGGCGTATCCCTTGCGGCGCGGTACGTAGCAGTAGGCGCAGGCCATCGCGCAGCCGTTGGCGGGGCCCGGCGCGATCCAGTCGGCCGACCTGCCGTTGGGGCGGGTGGTGAGGGTCTTCTTCTCGCCCAGGACGAGCGTCTCGCCCTTGACGCGCACCCATCGCTCGACGTTGCCCTCGTTGCCGTGCAGCCCGGGGATGCGCCAGTGCGAGTCCACCTCGACGACCCGGGCGTCCGGGAAACGCGCGATGACCTGCCGGCCACGGGGGGATGCGGCGGCCGCGGGTTCCGCGTGGATCTCGCGTACGGGCAGCAGGCGGCGGGCGGCGGGGGAGTCCCGGAAGAACGGGCCTGTGGCGGCCGACCCGGCCGGGGGCGCGGCGGAGTCACCGGTGCCGAGGGCGTCGAGACCGAACAGGGCGTCGGAGCCGTCGTCCGGTGTGGCGGACGGGTGGGGCATGGCTGCTCCGGGGCGGATGAGGCGGTGAGGTGTGCACAAAACGGGACGTTCCACTGTACGTGCACAGGCGACCGCTCGGTAACTCGCTCCCGTGCGGGTGACTCGCTCCTGCGCGGGTGGGCTCATGGGCTCACGGGCCCAAGCCTCGGCGGACAGCAGACAGCAGACAGCGGACTCGAAGGTCTCTGTGGACAGCGGACAGCGGACTCGAAGGTCCCTGGGGGACGGTCGCGCATCGGCCGCGCGCGAAGGGCAAGGGCGGCGGCACGCGGTCGGTCGGGCGTCTTCTGGTCCCAGGACAAGAACGCTCCGTTCGCCGGCGTGGCTGCGGGGCCGTTCACCTACGAGTAATCAGGGCTGAGCGGAGTCGGCCCCCGACCCGTTCGCGGTTCAGCGTTCTGCGGCGCTCTTCCCGACGCCCTTCTGTTGGGCCTTCTTCTCGGCGTTCTCCGCCTTCTCCGCCTGGCCGGGCGGTCGTTGCGGGGTCTCGGCCGTCGTGCCGCCCCGCGTTGCGCCGACTGTCTCCTTCTCGCTCGACGCGGCCCGTCCCTTCTCCGCGGCGGAGCGCTGTGTGGCCGCGTCGATGGCGGACTCGCGGTTCGGGCCGCGGAAAGGGGAAGCGCCGCTCTGCCCGGATGTGCCGTCCGCGAGCGTGTCGGCAGAGGTGTTGTGGCCGGAGGACGGCGCCGCCGCAGAGGTCGGGGCCGCCTGCTTCTGTTCCGCGCTGCCGGGAGGATCGGGCTCTCCGGCAGGGGCACTGGTGGCCCTGGGTGTGCTTCGGTCGTTGCCCTGTGGCGCGGCGGTGTCGGTGACGGAGAGGGCGGTTGCCATGACAGCGGCGAGAGCGACGGTCGCGCCGGCCACCAGGGTGCGCCCCCGCGCGGGCGTGGTGCGGGGAGCGGCCTGACCTCCGTCGGGCAGCGGATTCCTGTGCGTCCGGTGGGCAGCCGTCTGTGACGGTGCGTGGCCGGCGACGAGACTCGTGGCGGGCGCGGCGGGGCCGGCTTCGCCGCGGGCTTGCAGGGAAGTGCCGGCTTCGGCACGTGCTTGCACAGCTTGCACAGAAGGGCTGACTTCGGTGCGGGCTGTGTCGGTCAGCGCCGCCAATGCGCGGGCGCAGTCACGGGCTGTCGGGCGGTCCTGCTCGTCCAGGGATGTCATGTCCCGTAGCAGGTCGGCCAGTTGTTCCGGCAGGGGGTGGGGCAGGAGGGGCGGGCGGTGCAGCCGGGCGATCGCGGCTTCGAGGGGGCCGCCGTCGTACTCGAGCCTTCCCGTGAGGCATTCGAGGAGCACCAGGCCGAGGGCGTAGATGTCGGCGGCCCGGCCGACCGGACGGCCGAGGACCTGCTCGGGTGAGAGGTAGGCGGCGGTGCCGATGAGTATGCCGGTGGCGGTGCGGGTGGTGGCGTCCAGCATTCGGGAGATGCCGAAGTCGCTCAGGTAGGGGCGGGAGGACGCGTCCAGGAGAATGTTGGACGGCTTCACGTCCCGGTGGACGACTCCTGCCTCGTGGGCGTGGTCCAGCGCGTCAGCGAGGTCCGCGCCGAGTGCGGCAGTCGCTCTCGGGGACAGGGGGCTCTCGGCGATACGGCGCCTCAGCGTCGTGCCTTCGATCAGTTGCATGACCAGGAAGACGCGGCCGTTGTGCTGTCCGGCGTCGTAGGCGGTGACAAGTCCGGGGTGGTGCAGCCGGGCCAGGATCACCGCTTCGCTGTGTACGTTCTCCTCGATGTCGACGCCGGTGTCGGGCCGGAAGACCTTGACCGCCACCGGTCGCCGCAACCGCAGATCGAACCCTCGATGGACATCGGCGGCGCCGCCCGAACCGAGACGTTCGTCCAGACGGTACCGGCCGCTCAGCACCTCGGCGGAACACCGGGAAGCCATCGCCCGAGCCGACTCACGAAGCCGCATACCCTCTCCCCTTGCATCGAGGGACGAATCGTCCCTGGCGAGCCGTGGCCGACGCGCCGCCGGACGCAGGTACCCACGAGGAGCGGGAATAGCCCCACGTTCTCGCAGGCAGAGGCACCTCGGGCTGACGGGCCGACGGAGGGTGGGCAGTTGGCTGGGCGGGCGTCGATGGCGGTGAACGGGGGCGAACGTCGAGGGCTGTGAACGGGCGAACGGGCCGAACGAGGGCCGGGACCGCGTACATGTAAGCGTCCAGCGTTCACGTTCTTATCCACCACCTTCATGCATGTCGGTCGCCGGGTAGGTCACGTCGACGGCTACTAGGGATGCCGGAGGTAGGTGCCAAGGGCCGTCCAAGGGCGGGTTCCGTCCGAGAACAGGTCGCTCTGCCGCGTGGGGCTCCGGAGAGTCGACGTTCGAGCATGTGAACTCAATCCTGCCGGAACTCTTGCCAGTCCAGGTGGGGCGGCCTATCGTCTGGCGCCAGAGAAAGCGCTTTCCCGACGTCTCGGGAGCGCGAAGACCCAACCGTTGCGGGGGCCGCCGCGACGTGTGCACGAGCCGCCGACGATCCGCCGTGTCGAGATCTCCTGATGTCGATGCGGCAGGGGAACGAAGGGTGCACATCATGACGCACACGTGTCGCACAAACCGTGGAGTCCTCAGAGGTGACGGTTCCGCGGCGTCCCGCCGGCCGGAGTGCCGGATCCGTCGGTCGCCCTGAGCGATCGGCGCGTGCGGTCGATCCACAGGACGGGTCCGTCCGCTGACGAAGAGCCGATCCACAGGACGGGTCCGTCCGCTGACGAACGGCCCGGCGCCCCACCTCCGCAGGCCGGCGATCCATCCGGTGCTCCAGTCGGTGATCCATCTTCCCGCCGAATGTGACACCCGCCTGACCTCGTGCCCGTCCGGCGGCCCCCGGACGGTGTGCGCGGCTGCCGGACGTGTGCGCGTCCGCCGGTGTGTGCTGCGCCGGCTTCAAGTGTCCGTACGCAAACGCGCCGAGAGTGCACCGAATCAGCGGACCGGCGCATCGACAGACCGGCGACATCAGCAGGCCCACGGATCACAGACCGACGAAATCGCTGAACGACGAATCAACACACATGGTGAATCAGGAGAAGATGATGAGACGAACTGTCGCACTGCGGCTGTCCGCGGCGTCGGCCGCGATAGCCCTGGCGTCCGCGGCCGGGATTGTCCTGTCGATGCCGGAGGAGGCGTCGGCGGCCACCGGCAGCGCCACCGGCTACGCGACCCAGAACGGTGGCACCACCGGCGGAGCGGGCGGACAGACGGTGCGTGCCACCACGGGCACGGCGATCCACGCGGCTCTGTGCTCCAGGGCCAGCAGCAGTACGCCGATCGTCATCCAGGTCGAGGGGACCATCAACCACGGCAACACCACGAAGGTGTCGGGCGCCAGCTGCAACACGGCCGCCGGTGTGATCGAGCTCAAGCAGATCAGCAACGTCACGATCGTCGGCGTCGGCAGTGGAGCCGTCTTCGACCAACTGGGCATCCACATCCGGGAGTCCCGCAACATCATCATCCAGAACGTGACGGTCCGGAACGTGAAGAAGTCCGGCTCGCCCACGTCCAACGGCGGCGACGCGATCGGGATGGAGAGCGACGTCCGCAACGTCTGGGTCGACCACGCCACCCTGGAGGCGTCGGGCGGGGAGTCCGAAGGATTCGACGGCCTCTTCGACATGAAGGACAACACGCAGTACGTGACGCTGTCCTACAGCAAGCTCCGCAACTCCGGCCGGGGCGGTCTCATCGGGTCCAGTGAGAGTGACGTCTCCAACGGCTACGTCACCTTCCACCACAACCTCTACCAGAACATCGACTCCCGGGCGCCCCTGCTGCGCGGCGGCACGGCCCACATCTACAACAACCACTACGTGAGCCTGAACGAGTCCGGCATCAACTCCCGTGCCGGGGCGAAGGCGAAGGTGGACAACAACTACTTCGAGGACTCCAAGGACGTCCTCGGCACCTTCTACACCGACCAGGCCGGCTACTGGCAGGTCAGCGGCAACGTCTTCGACAACGTGACCTGGTCCAGCCCCGGGTCCGAGAACAGGCCGGCCGGTCCCAACCCGCAGTCGAACACCACGGTCAGCATCCCCTACTCCTACGCGCTCGACGCCGCCTCCTGCGTACCGGGCGTCGTCAGCCGCACGGCGGGCGCCGGCACCGGCCTCCAGGTGTCGAACGGCAACTGCGCGCCCACGAGCCCGACGGCGAGCCCGACCACTACGCCGCCGACGACTCCCACCCCCACCCCCACCCCCACTCCCACGCCGACCCCGACCCAGCCCGGCGGCACGAACCTCAGTCTCGGAGCCGGCGCCGACGGCTCCAGCAAGGCCAGTGGCACCAGTTACGGCAATGTCCGTGACGGTGACCTGAACACCTACTGGTCCCCGGCCGGCGCGACCGGCTCCGTCTCCGTCAAGTGGGGTGCCGCCACCACGGTTTCCCGCGTCAACATCAAGGAGGCGTCCGGATCCGTCGGGAGCATCGGCTCGTGGAGGGTCCTCAACGCCGACAACGGTGCCGTCCTGGCCTCGGGCAGCGGAGCGGGCCTCATCGGCTTCCCGCAGACCTCACTCAGCAAGGTCACCTTCGAGATCACCGGTTCGACCGGTACGCCGAAGGTGGCCGAGTTCGAGACCTACTAGTCCGCCCGGTGGCCGCGCTCGGCAACGGCCAGGACTACCAGCTGGCCGCGGTCCACAGCGGCAAGTGCGTCGAGGTCAGCCAGATCTCGACCACACCTGGCGCGGCCGTCCACCAGTGGACCTGCGACGCCGCGAGCGCGCTGACCACCAAGAGGAACCAGGTCTGGCGCCTGCTCGGCCTGGTCTGACGCACGACCCCGTGGCCTCCCCGCCACAGCCGGGGAGGCGACGGCCTACTTCACGCCGCCCACCCGACACGACGGCTCCGGGACCGGGTCAGGCGTCCAGGCGGTGGCCGCCGAGCCGCTCGACCATGGCGGGGTCTCGGTGGTCGAAGAAGAGCGACGATCCGGTGTCGAGGGTGGCGACGGCCGCCATCTGGTCGTCGGTGAGCTCGAAGTCGAAGATGTCGATGTTCTCGGCCATGCGCTCGGCGCGGACGGACTTGGGGATGGCGACGACGCCACGCTGGATGAGCCAGCGGAGCACGACCTGGGCGACCGACTTGCCGTGCGCGAGGCCGATGTCCCTCAGCACCGGGGTGGTGAACAGGTCGTTCCTGCCTTCGGCGAAGCCGCCCCAGGACTGGATCTGTACGCCCCGCTCGCGCATGAGGTCCTGGTCGGCGGTGCGCTGGAAGAAGGGGTGGGTCTCGATCTGGTTGACCGCGGGCGTGATCTCGTTGTTGACGATCGGGTCGACGAGTCGGTCGGGGTGGAAGTTGGCGACGCCGATCGCCTTGGCGAGCCCTTCGCGGTTCAGACTCTCCATGGCGTGCCACTGGCCGTGGACGTCACCATAGGGCTGGTGGATCAGGTACAGGTCGACGTGGTCCAGACCGAGCCTGGCCAGCGAGGTCTCGAACGCGCGCCGGGTGTTGTCCCGGGCCGGGGCGTCCTGGACCCACAGCTTCGTGGTGACGAACAGGTCCGCACGCGGGATGCCGCTGGTCTTGATCGCCCGGCCGACGGCCTCCTCGTTCCCGTAGGCGGCGGCGGTGTCCAGCAGACGGTAACCGGCGGCCAGGGCCTCGGTGACGGCCCGTTCGGTGTCCTCCGGCGGGATCTGGTACACGCCGAAGCCGAGGATCGGCATCACGACGCCGTTGTTCAGGGTGACGTACTCCATGGTGGTTACCTTCCGGCATTGGAGAGGGGGAGGGGTGAGGGGAGCGACCGGGTGGGGTTCCCGGTGGCCCGCGGTCGGGTTCCGGTAGTCGGTGTTGGTGGGTCGGCGACGCGCACGCCTCCGAGGCCGTGCATCTGCCTCACTACCCCGGACGGGCGGTCAGCGCGCTGCCTGTGGGCTGTCCGCCGCCTCCTCCCCTGTGGACCAGGCGAACTCGTCCCGGCGGACCGGGCGATCTCGCCGGGCGGACCAGGGGCCTCGCCCGGCGGTCAGCCCTCCGGCCGGGTCCGTCCGTCCAGGGCGTCGAGCATGCGCAGGGCGTCCCGCAGGCCGTGTGGGCGCAGCAGGCGGGGGTCCTGGGAGCGCCCCCAGCCGGGACCGCTGAGCAGGACCCGGCTGTGTGTGCGGGCGCCGCGGATGCCCCACTGGGTGGCGGCGACGTGGCGCGCGAGCGGCAGGCTCGCCGTGGAACGGGACTGGGACCAGAGCACGACGGCGCCGGGACCCACGCGCTGCGACGCGGCGATCAGGGCTTCCGCCGGGACGGCGCTGCCGAGCATCAGCGTGGGCATGCCGCGCTCCGCGAGGACCGCGCTCAGCGCGTCGAGGGGCAGCGTGTGCTGCTCGCCGGGCAGACAGGCCAGCAGGACGGTCGGGACGGCCCGTGTGTCCGAGGCCTGGCGCGCCGGCGCGGCGGACACGTAGGCGTGGCGGAGCGCGGTGGAGATGTGCCAGGAGAGCAGGTGTTCGACCTCCACGTACCGGTCGCCTGCCGACTGCCACTTGCGGCCGACGGCCCGAAGCGTCGGAGCCAGGATCTCCTCCCACGCCACGACCAGCCCGTGAGTGCGGATCGCGGTGGTGAGCTGGTCCCGCACGGCCGCGGCGTCCAGCCGGACGGCGGCGCGCGCGAGCCCCTTGCACTCCTGGCGCACCTCGCCGAGGGGCAGGCCGCTGCCGGACCGAGCGGCGCGAGCCACCGCCTGGCGGGCCGGTACGTCCGCCACCGCACCGCGCGGGGGCCCGGCCACGGAGGCCGGCACGGTGTGAGCGGTGTGCCTGCCCGCGTGCTCCTTGGCCGTCCGGGCCGCCTCGGCCGGGGGGACGCCCGCCGCCGTCAGCCGGCACATCTCGAGGACCATGGCGATGTCGCCGGGGGACCACCGGCGGTGGCGGCCGTCGGCCCGGTGCGCCGGGCCGAGCCCGTAGCGGCGGTCCCAGGACCGCAGCGTCGTGGGCGACACGCCCAGCCGCCTCGCGAGGAAGCCGGTGGTCACCCCCGCCTCCGGTACGGCGGCGTCCGGGTCCCGGCGGCTCATGTCCACACGGCCTCCCACGCGGGCAGGGCGGAACCGGTGTGGTCCCGGCGCGTGGGGAGGTGGCGGACGTTCACGCTCACGAGATCCGCCGGCGGTGTTCTGCGCACGTTCGTCGTGGCCGGTCGCCGTGTCCGCGCACGGCGTCCGCGAGGCGGCCGACGCGCTGGGCCGAGGGGTGGTGCGGCGGACGGGTACGCCCGACTTCGATCACGCGTGACTCCGTTCCCCTCACGCGACCGGCGGCGGTCGTCGTGCCGGCCATGACACTTCTGTTCCGTACCGGTGGGCCCGGCGGATGCACGGGTCCCGGTACTGGCTGCGCCACCCCGTTCCCCTCCCCGCTCAGCCGGGGAACCGTCCCGTGGAGCGCAGCAGCCAGCGGCGTTGCGCGTAGGCGAGGTCGTCGCGCCACAGGCGTCCGGCGGCTGCCGCCATGAACGGGCGCAGTAGCGGGGCCGCTCTGCGGACCGCGGTGAAGCCGGGCCGTTCGGAGGACGCCAGGACCGCTTCGACGACGGCGGTGCGCGGGCGGCCCAGGGCGTCCGGGCCGAGCGGGGTGGCGTGCGTCTCCACGACGGAACCCCGGCCTTCGCCCTCGGTGATGTGCATGACCACCGTCCGTGGTCCGGGGGTGGTGAAGACCGCCCGGACCGGCACCACGAGCCGTCCGGCGACCTTGAAGGAGACGTCGACGGTGAAGCCGTCGGTGTCCGCGTCCGGCGTGCCGACGACCGTCAGGTCGACGAAGGAGTACGGATGGAACCAGGCCCCGTGCCAGGGGTCCAGCCGGTTGGCCACGATGTCCTCGGGCTCACAGGTCCCCACCCCGGTGTAGACGGCCGCGACCGAACGCGACAGGTCCGGGCGGGGCGGGACGACAGGGGCCTCCAGGGGCGCCTCGCCGGCCACTTCGTCCAGCCGCACCCAGACGAGCACACCGTCGTCGTACACGGGCAGCGGCTCCCAGCCGGCGGCCGGTGCGCCGTTCAGGGCCAGGCCGTGCCAGTGGCAGACGAGCGTTCCGCAGCGCACCGGGCTGTCGGCCAGCGGCGCGCCCAGGTGCGGGCAGACACCGGGACCCGCCACGAGCCGGCCGTCGGCGGTGCGCCACACGACGATCTCGCGGTCGGCGACGGTGCCGGACAGCGGCCGGTCGTCGCGGACGTCGCGCGTCGCGCCCACGACGAACCAGTTGCCCGACGGACGGGTCTGGGCACGCTTCAGGGCTTCGGCGATCACCGCGGGCCGCGCCTGGCGCCAGGTCGGCTGCTGTTGTTCCCAGCGCACGGGCCGTCGGCGCAGTGACAGCGGCACACGACCCGCCGCAGACCGGGAAGCACGGCCCGGAAGCGACAGCGGACCCTGGCCCGGCGCGGGCCGTCGACGGGGTTTCACGCGACCTTCTCGGGTGTCGGCGCGGGCTCGGTCCGTTCCGGTCCGGCGGGCAGCGGGCGGCTCCCCGCCCCGCGTGCGCGCAGCCTGGCCGCGACCACCCGGGTGAGACCGTCGAGGGCGACGGCGGCGCGACGGCGTCGCGGGACGGCGGCGCGGCGGTGGACCGAGCGGTAGCCGTCCTCGGCGACCGAGTCCAGGATCCCCCCGTACAGGACGAACGCCGTGCGGACGCAGGGGCGGGACACCGGGTCGAGCAGGGCGATACCCGGTGCCGCTTCGTGGTAGAGCCGGCGTGTCAGCTGCTCGAACTCCCGCAGCGCGGCGACGACGCGGCGGTCGGACCGTCCGGTGTCGCGGCTCCAGCACAGCAGCGGGCGGTCCACGCCGTGCGCCGCCAGCAGGTCGGCGGGCAGATAGACGCGGCCGCGGTCGAGGTCCTCACCGACGTCCCGGAGGAAGTTCGTCAGCTGGAAGGCCACACCGAGGGCCGCGGCGTGCGGGGCCGCCTCCTCGCGGGGGACGACCGTGCCGAGCACCGGCAGCATCTCCAGGCCGATCACCTCCGCCGAGCCGTAGGTGTAGGTGCGCAGGTCGGCGTAGGTGGCGTACCCGGTGACATCCAGGTCGGCGCGCATGGAGGCCATGAAGTCGGCGAAGTGCCGGTGGTCGATGGCGTACCGGCGCGCCGTGTCGGCCAGGGCGCGGACCACCGGCTCGTCGCTGGTCCCCTCCCGCAGCCCCGTCTCCAGTTCCCGCTCCAGGCGCAGCAGCCGGGCCGAGCGGTCCTCGGCGGTGACCGCCGTATCGAGCGCGTCGACGATGTCGTCGGCCCAGCGGGCGAAGCCGTACAGGGCGTGCACGGCGGGTCTGCGCTCCACCGGCAGCAGTCGGGTGGCGAGGAAGTACGTCTTGCCGTGCCGGGCGTTGAGCCGCCGACACCGGGCGTAGGCCTGTCGCAGGGCGGGATCGGTGACGCCGGCGGCGTCGAGTTCGCGGTCGGTCACGCGGGCCTCCTTTCCTCGGCGCTGCGCGCAACGGGTCGCGGCCGGGCTCCGGGACGGGCGGCTCCGGGACGGGACGGGCGGCCGGCGCCCGTGATCCGGGCTGCGGCCAGTTTCCCGGACAGCAGCACGGTCGGCACGCCGACGCCGGGCGTGGTGCCGCACCCGGCGAGGACCGCGTTGGCGGTGCCGCGGACCAGGTTGCGGGGCCGGAAGGGCCCGGTCTGCGCGAAGGTGTGGGCGGCGGAGAACGGGGTTCCCGCGGCGTGTCCCCGCGCCTGCCAGTCGGCCGGAGTCACCATGCACTGCTCCTGCACGGCGGAGGCGATGCCGTCGAGTCCCCGTCGGTCCAGCTCCGCCAGCAGGCTGTCGCGGTAGCCCGGGGCCAGGTCGCCCCACTCGACCGCGCCGGGGCCGAGGGCGGTGTTCGGGCAGGGGGCCAGGATGTAGTGCAGATGCCGTCCGGGCGGGGCGAGGCTCGGGTCGGTGGTGGTCGGACGGGTGATGAGGAGCGAGGGGTCGCTCATGAGCCGGCCGCTCTCGGTGAGCTCGTGGAACGTCCGCCGCCATGCCGCGCCGAAGGAGATCGTGTGGTGGCCGAGCCACGGCCAGGTGCGGTCCGTGCCGGCGTGCAGGACCACGGCGGACGGTGAGTACCGCAGCCGTACGGGGCGTTTCGGGGCGTGGCCGAGCAGGCGGTAGGCGACGGGCAGGTCAGGGGTGAGGACCACGGCGTCGCAGGCGATGCGGCCGTGTGCGGTGACGACGGCCGTGACCCGGTCGCCGGAGCGCTCCAGACGGGTGACCGGCTCCTCGAAGCGCAGGTCGGCTCCGGCCGCCGCGGCGGCGTCCGCCATGGCGCGGGGCAGGGCGTGCATGCCGCCGCGCGGGAAGTACACGCCGGACACGGTGTCCATGTAGGCGATGACGGCGTAGGCGGCCAGGGCCCGGGCCGGCGGCACGCCCGCGTACAGGGCCTGGAAGGAGAAGACCCGCCGCAGTCGTTCGTCACGCACGAAGCCGCCGATACGGGCGTCCAGGCGGCCGAACCCGCCGAGCGCGGCGAGCCGGGCCAGGTCGGGGGTCAGCAACTGGAAGGGGGAGTCGAAGTTGACGTCGATGAAACGGCGCATCTGCGCCCGGTAGAGCTTCTCGAGCCAGTCGCGCAGCTTGCGGTACCCGGCGGCCTCCCGTGCCCCGGCGAACCGTTCGACCTCCGCCTCCATCGCCTCGGCGCCGGTGTGGACGTCGAGGGAGGCGCCGTCGGCGAACCGGGCCCGGTAGGCGGGGTGCAGCGGCACCAGGTCGACGCGGGCGCGCAGGCTGTCCCCGACGGCGGCGAACGCCTCGTCGGCGAGGTGCGGCATCGTGAGCACGGTGGGGCCGGTGTCGATGCGGTAGCCGTGCCGCTCCAGCAGTCCGGCGCGTCCGCCGGGAGACGCGTCGCGCTCGACCACGGTCACCCGGCGTCCGGCGCCCAGGAGGTGCAGGGCGGCCGCCAGTCCGGACAGACCGGCACCGACGACCACGACATGGTCGGTGCGACCGGGGACGGTGCGGGTCATCGGGGGGTCTCCTGGTCCGTGGCGGTGAGCAGCAGCGATACGGGGACCACGTGGTGCCGGGTGGTGCCGCCCGGGAACGCGGCTGAGGTGCCGCCCGGCGGCGTCGCCGGTGTCCCGCCCGCCTCCACCGCCGTTGTGCCGTCGGGGTGTGCCGCTGGTGTCCCGCCCGGGTCCGCCGCTGTCGTGCCGCCCGGCTGCGCCGCTGATGTGCCGGCGGCGGAGCGCAGCAGGGCGTGCAGGTGTCGCCGGCCGTGCGGGTCGAGCGTGGCGGCGTCGAGGTGCCGCAGCCCCTGCGCCACCAGCCGGTCGATCTTGGACTCCACGGTCTCGCGTGCCCCGGTGGCCGTGAACACCTCGCGCACGGCGGCCAGCTCGGTCTCGGAGGCGTCGGACCGGCCGAGCGTCCCGCGCAGCACGGCGAGGGCGCCCGGGTCGTCCGCCGTCTCGGCCCGCGCCTGGGCGACGGCGGCGAGGTAGGTGGGCTTGCCGCTGCGCAGGTCGCCGCCGGACGGTTTGCCGGTGTCGCGAGGGTCGCCGAACACGTCGAGGAGGTCGTCCCGCAGCTGGAAGGCCAGGCCGACGCAGCGCCCCGCCGAGCACAGCGCCCGGGTGGTCGCGGGATCCGCGTCGGCCAGGGCGGCGCCCAGCGCGAGCGGACGTTCCACCGAGTACAGGGCGCTCTTGAGGCAGGCGGCGCGGATCGCGCGGACGAGAGAGCGCGCCGACGTGGCCTCGCCGTGGACGTCCAGGTACTGCCCGGCGACCATCTCCGTCCGCATGGCGCTCCACAGCTGCCGTACCCGCCGTACGGTGTGCGCCGGCAGCTCGGTCTCCGCCAGCACGTCGTCCGCCCAGGCCAGGGCCAGGTCACCGGCCAGGATGGCGGCGGCCCGGCCGAGGCGCGTCCCGCGCGGTCCGTGGTCGGCCCCGGCGTACTGGGCCGCCACGTCGACGTGCAGGGCGGGACGGCCGCGGCGCAGCGACGCGTCGTCCATCACGTCGTCGTGGACGAGGGCGCAGGTCTGGATGAGTTCCAGGGCGGCTCCGACCCGCAGGGCGGCTCGCGTCGCCGGGGGCTCCGCGCCGCCGCAGGCGCGCAGCGCCCACCACACGAGACGGGGACGGCTGAGCTTGCCGCCGTACTGGGTGAAGCGGGCGACGCGGGCGGCCAGGTCCTGCGCGAAGAGGGGATCGACGGTCTCGGCCGCGGCCACCCGCTCCGTGAGCAGCTCGCTGAGCACACCCAGCACGGCACCGGCGACGTCCGCGTCCACGGTCCGCGCGTCGTCCGTGCCGGCCTGGTGCGCGTCAGCGGCAGCGTCAGCGGCAGTGGCGGACAGGGTGGCGTGGGGTCGGTCGGGTCGGTCGGGGGAGCCGTGCCCGGGGACGAGGTGGTCGCGCGGACGGCGGTCCGCGCGGTGTTCCCTGGCCGCGGTGGGGCTCATGCCGGTTCCCCTCATCGAGATCCTCACGATCGGAGCAGGAGGCTTTGTCATCGGTTCGGCGCGGAGCGCGGTGACGGATGCGGCACGGCACGAAAAGCGGGAGAGACGTGAACCGCGCCTCGTCGATGTATGAGCGCGAACGGTCTGTGCCTGTCAGTGAGTGTCATCGCCCGACCTGTCTCTCCCACGTGTTTGCGACTGCCATTCCCTGCGGGTGACGGCAGCGAGGTGACGCCATTCGATGCACTTTCGATGCGAGTTGGTGAGGCTGCGTCGAAATCTCCACCGTGACAGAGGTCCAGTCGCTCCTGGGCGACCACCAGGCCCAGCAGAGGAGTAGCCATGACGACCGCACGACAAACCAGCGCGGACTTCCTCCACGATGCCGCGCCCGGGGTGCCGGAGGGGCAGCGGCCGGTCGACACGGACCAGCGGGAGGCCGACCTCGTCACCGGGTTCCGGGCCGGTGACGAGGCCTGTCTCGAGCTCGTCTACCACCGCTGGGCCCCTCTCGTGCACGCCCTCGCACGGCGCTCGCTGGGAGGTGACAGGGAGGCGGAGGACGTCACCCAACTGGTGTTCCTCGCGGCGTGGCGGGGGAGGGGCGGATTCGCTCCCGAGCGCGGGCCCCTGTCGGCGTGGCTCGTGGGCATCACACGCCGGAAGATCGCGGACGCGCTCGCGGCCCGTACCCGGCGCACCGAACTGGTCGCCGCCGCGGGCGCGACATTGCGGCTGACCGTGCCGGGAGTGGTCCCCGGCCCGGAGACACGACTGGACCACGTCCTGCTCGCCGAGGAACTGGCACGGCTTCCGCGAGCCCAGCGACAGGTGCTGAACCTCGCCTTCTACGACGACCTCACCCAGGCCCAGATCGCCGAGCGCACGGGCTGGCCGCTCGGCACGGTCAAGAGCCATGCCCGCCGGGGGCTGCACCGCCTCGCCCGCCGACTGGAGAACGACGGACTCGACCGGGACGGACCGCGGAAGGCCGGGCCGCGGGAGGACGGACCCGAGGCGGAAGCCGCGAAGGACGGCACCCGCGACTGCGTTGCGTGACCGCCGCGCGGGAGACGATGCGCTACAAAGACCTGGGCCCGCCGGGCCGGTTGCCTCGTTCCGGCAGACCGCACCCGTCCGCGCTCGACCGCGTCCGAACGGGTACCCCACAGGGAATGGTCCGGCAGGCGAATGGTCGGGCAGGCGCTGTGGCGCCGCGGGAGGAGGGAGCGGTCGTGCTGGAGGCGGACGTCGCCATCATCGGAGCGGGAGCCGCGGGACTGTCCCTGGCCCACCGGCTGGCCCGCCCCGCGCCGGGATCCCGCCGGCTGTCCACCGTCCTGCTGGACGCCCCGCCGGGCCCGCTGCGTCCGCCCCGGCGCACCTGGTGCTTCTGGGAGCCGGACCGGGGCCGCTACGACGCCGCCGTCACCTCCTCGTGGCGGTGCCTGCGCGTCCACCGGCCCACAGGAGGGGCCGTCGAGGACGACATCTCCCCGCTGCGCTACAAGATGATCCGTTCGGAGGACTTCGAGCGCCTCGTCGCGCACGACCTCGCGCGGGGGCGCGGGGTGCGGCGGCTGGAGGCGGCGGTCGAGAGCGTGGAGGGACTGCCGCGGGGCGCTCGGGTGGAGGGCCGTACGGCGGACGGCCGCCCCCTGTCCCTGCGGGCCCGCTGGGTGTTCGACTCCCGTCCGCTGGGCAGCCTCCCCGCCGCCCGGACGACCCTGCTCCAGCACTTCCACGGCTGGTTCGTCCGTACCGACCGTCCGGTGTTCGACCCGGCCCGGGTGGAGCTGATGGACTTCCGCACGGCTCAGCCCCGCAGGGGCCTGTCCTTCGGCTACGTCCTGCCCACCGGCTCGCGGCAGGCCCTGGTGGAGTACACCGAGTTCTCTCCCGCGGTGCTGCCCCGCGACGGGTACGAGTCGGCGCTGCGTGACTACACCTCGGCCGTGCTCGGCCTGGGCGATTTCGAGATCGTCGACACCGAGACCGGTGTGATCCCCATGACCGACGCCCCGTTCGCGCGCGAGACGGCGCCGTCGGTCTTCCGTATCGGCGCGGCGGGAGGAGCCACCCGGCCGTCGACGGGCTACACCTTCGCCGGCGTGCAACGGCAGACCGCGGCCGTCGCGGCCGCGCTGCGGCGGGGACGACGTCCGGTGCCGCCACGGCCCCACTCGGCGCGGTCGCGCGCCATGGACGCCGTCCTGCTGCACGCCCTCGACAGCGGCCTGGTGGACGGCGCCGCCTTCTTCTCCCGCCTGTTCGCCCAGATCCCGATGGTCCGCCTGCTGCGCTTCCTCGACGGCGGAACCCGGCTGCACGAGGAACTCGGCATCGGCCTGCGCACGCCCGTCCTGCCCATGCTCCGTGCCGCCGTCGAAGTGTCCCGGCTGCCCCGACGCCCCTTCGACGGACCCTGACGGCATGCGCGGCGATCCGCACGTCCTGACCCGGCCGGCCACGGGCGTCCCGACCGCGCGAAGCCCCCGACACCTGGTTCCCGCCCGCCCCCGCTGCCGGACCCGTCCGCACCCGCACCCGCCCCCCACCCCATCCCTCACCACTCCCGCACCTGGAGACGGCATGACCCTGCTGCGTGACGCGGACCTGGCCGCCGCGTTCGACCATGCGGCGCACAGCTACGACACGCTGGTGGCCGCCAACCCCGGCTACCACGCCCACCTGCGCCGCTCGGCCCGCCGGCTCGGTCTGCCCCGCCCCGGCCGCGGCCTGCGCGTGCTGGACCTCGGCTGCGGCACGGGCGCGTCCACCGCGGCTCTGTGCGCCGTGCTGCCGGAGGCCGACATCACGGCCGTGGACGCCTCCGCCGGCATGCTGGAGCGCGCCCGGGCCAAGTCCTGGCCGCCGGGCGTCAGGTTCGTGTGCGCTCCGGTGGAGGCCCTCCCGGAGGCGAGGGTCGAAGGACCCTTCGACGCGGTGTTCGCCGCCTACCTCTTCCGCAACGTGGCGGACCCCGACGCCGTCCTCGCCACCGTCCACGACCTGCTCGCGCCGCACGGCCGGCTCGCCGTGCACGAGTACGCCCTCAGCGGCCGCCCCGGCCACCGCGCGGTCTGGACGGCCGTGTGCCGAGGGCTGGTGCTGCCCGTCGCCACCGCACTCGGTGACGGCGAGCTGTACCGCCATCTGTGGCGCAGCGTCGTCGACTTCGACACCGTGGACCGCTTCACCCGACGGGTCCGGGCAGCCGGCTTCGACCAGGTGCGGTCCCTGCCGCTGCCCGGCTGGCAGACCGGCATCACCCACACCGTCGTCGGCCGCCGCGCCGGCTCCCCCGCCGGGGTGACGTCTTGACGGGCCGTACGGCGTCCGCCGCCCGTCCCGTCCGGGACCGGCGTGCCGTCTACCTGCCCGCGCCGCCCGGCGCGCCCCGGGTGAGCGGGACCCGGCGCAGCACCGCCGTCGTGGGCGCCGGCATCGCGGGTCTGGCCGCCGCGACCGCACTGGCCGAACGAGGCGTCGACGTCACGCTCCACGAACGCGAGACGTACCTCGGCGGCCGCGTCGGCGGGTGGACGGTCGACCTGGCCGACGGTTCCACGGCGACCATGAGCCGCGGCTTCCACGCCTTCTTCCGCCAGTACTACAACCTGCGCGGCCTGCTGCGCCGCACCGATCCCCGCCTGGAGCGCCTCACCGGCCTGCCCGACTACCCGCTGCGCCACAGCAACGGACTGCACGACAGTTTCCGCAGGGTCCCGCGCACCCCGCCGCTGAGCGCCCTGGGGTTCGTCGCGCTCAGCCCGTCCTTCCGGCCCCGGGACCTGGTCCGGCTGAGCCCCCTCGCCGCCCTCCCGCTGCTCGACGTCCGTGTCCCGGAGATCTACGACCGGCTAGACGCCGTCAGCGCCCACGACTTCCTGCACTCGCTGCGTTTCCCGCAGGCGGCACGGCACCTGGCGTTCGAGGTGTTCTCCCGCAGCTTCTTCGCCGATCCTCGGCACCTGTCGGCCGCCGAGATGGTCGTGATGTTCCACATCTACTTCCTCGGCTCCTCCGAAGGACTGCTCTTCGACGTCCCCGGCGAACCCTTCCCGACGGCGCTGTGGGATCCGCTCGGCACGTATCTGCGCGACCACGGCGTCACGCTCCGGACCGCCACAGCCGTCGACAGCGTCGCGCCCACCGAGGACGGCGGGTTCACGGTCACCACGGACGGCGACGAGACCCGCCACGACACCGTCGTCCTGGCCCTCGACGCCCCGGGACTGAACGCCCTGGTGCGGCGCTCGCCCCGACTGGGCGACGCGGCCTGGCGGGAGCGCGTCGGCCGGCTGCGCGGCGCCCCGCCCTTCCTCGTCTCCCGCCTCTGGCTGGACCGTCCGGTCTCTCCCGACCGGCCCGGATTCCTGGGTACGGCCGGGTACGGCTCGCTCGACAACATCAGCGTCCTGGAACGCTGGGAGGGCGAGGCCGCCCGCTGGGCCGCGCGCAGGGGCGGATCCGTGGTCGAACTGCACGGATACGCGCTGGACGAGCACGCCGACCCCGGCCTGGAGGCCACACGGCTGGTCGAGCAGCTCCGGCGCGTCTACCCGGAGACCCGCGCCGCGCGCATCCTGGACGAGCGGAACGAGTGGCGCCGCGACTGCCCGCTGTTCCCGGTCGGCGGATACGCGGACCGGCCCGGCGTACGGACCCCGCAGAGCGGTCTGGTGCTCGCGGGCGACCTGGTGCGCACCGACCTGCCCGTGGCCCTGATGGAGCGGGCCGCCACCAGCGGCTTCCTCGCCGCCAACGCCCTCCTGCGGACCTGGGGGGTGCGCGGTCACCCGCTGTGGACGGTCCCCGACCGCGGCCGGAACCGCCTGCTGCGAGCACTGGCGAGCCGCACCTGACCGACGACCATCGGCGCCCGCGACTCCGACCGCCCCGGGACGACCGGCCTCCATCCGACCATGACGCGTTCCGCGGGGAGCCGATCGCGACTCGCGGCCCCGCTCCGGCAGGAGCCGTGCCGGCACGGCCTCCCCGGCGCCCCGGCGTCCGTCGCCGTCCCCCTGAGCCTGAGGGGACGCACCCAGGAGAGGCGGGGCCTGGTACCCGCTGGTGACACCGGCGAACGTGGCTGCCATGAACCACGACGACACCGCCCCCACCGACCCGCACCCCCTACGTCGGCATGTGGGTGACCGCGGACGGCCACATCCGCCAGGAACTGCTGCCCAACGGCCGTTACGACGAGGCCCGGGGAAGCCGCAAGAGCGCCTCCACGGGCGTCCACACCGTCACCGGCACCCCATCGACTACGTCGACGACACCGGCTTCACCGCCACCGGCGACGTGCGCGACGGAGTCCTCCACCACGAACACCTGGTCCTGTACCGCGAGTACGGCGAGGACAAGCCGTCGGCCCGCGACGTCAGCTGACGGGCTGTCCCCTCACTCCGACGGCAGGACAGCCTCGCCGAGCACCCCCCCGGGGTCCGCGGGGCGGTGGGACAGGCGCCGGCCTGGCGTACGTGCCGGCGTGCCATCCATGCCGACAGGCGTCCGTGGTGTCGCGAGCCATCCGTGCTCGGCGGAGCTGACCCCCTGTGCACCGACGGCGGAGGGCGGGCCTGGTGGCAGCGTCACCCTGCGGGGCGGTGCCCTGTCCGCCCGTACGGCATCGGGCACCGTGGCCGCACGCCCGCACGCCCGCACGCCCGCACAGCGGCCGGACCCGCCCCGGTGACGTGGGCAGTCTGGCCGTCCGGGCGTCGGTACGCACTCCACGTCCGGTCCCGTGCCGGCCGCCCTCCCGGGCACCCCACCTGACCCCCACCCTGCGTCGACAGCGGCGCGAAAGGGCGGGAGTCGGTCATGATGTCCCACGCGACGTCGTGTGCCGGGCCCAACGCTCCCGGCGTAGGCTTCGCTCCGCACGGACATGGGGGACGCTTCACATGAAGGCCGAGACGACGCCACGCTGGTCATCGACCCTTGACGCGGTCGTGGTGTATGCGCAGGGCGCGCTGTGCAGCCGCACCGCCCGGGGCACCGTGCCGGCGAGCGGCCGGGTACGGGTGACAGGGCTGCCCCGCGCGATGGAGCCCGGTTCGCTGCGGGCCCGGGTCGTCGGCGCCTCCGGGCTGCGGAGCACCGAGCTCCGGGTGGAGACCGATGCCGAGCCGCTCGTCACCGGCACGGCCGACGTTCTGCGGCGCGAGGTGGAGCGGCTGCGTGATGAGCGCGCGGCGGCGGAAGGACGCCGGGACCGGCAGCTGAGCCTGATCAAGGAGGTCACGGCCGTACACCCGGTCCCGCCGACCCGCAGACGCGAGGATCCGCACCGCGTCACCCCGGTCGACGCATGGCTCGAACTCGCCGACTTCGTCGACGAACGACTCACGGGACTGCACGCCCGTCTCGTCGAGCTGGAGGAGGCCCTGCGCCTCGTCGGGCACGAACTGGCCGTCGCACAGGACGCGTTGGTCCGCGCCTCCACCGACGCGCCCGCAGCGCACGTACAGACGACCGTCGACGCGGTGCTGACCCTCGACGGCAGCGGTGACGCGGAGGTGGAACTCGAGTACCTGGTGCCGGGCGCCGTCTGGGTGCCGGCCTACCGTCTTACCCACCGGCAGGGCGAACGCGGCGGCCGTCTGGTGCTGCGCGCCTCGGTCGCGCAGCGCACCGGGGAGGACTGGACCGGCGTACGCATCGCCCTGGCCACCGCCGACCTGCGGCGCCGCACCGACCTGCCGAAGCTCCGCTCGATACGGATCGGGCGCCGTCAAGCCGCCCCCGCTCCCTTCGGCTGGCGTGAACCCCCGGCAGGGCTCGCGGACCTGTTCGCCGGGTACGAGGCGGCGGGTCCCCGACCCGCCTCGGGCCGCGCGGGTACGCCCGTCACCGCTGCTGCCGTGGGCGGGCCGTCGTCCGGGCCCTCCTTCGTACCGCCGCCCGCACCGCAGGGCTACGGCGGGCCGTCTGCCGCGCCAGAGGTGTCCGGCGGCGTCGGCGGCGTTCCCCCTCAGGCCTTCGGCGGCGGGATGCCCGACTTCGCCCAGTCGGCCCGGCCACGGACCGACGGTATGGCGCGTGCCGGTGGGTCCTACCCCGCGCCGGCCCTCATGGCGCCCGCGGCTCCGGGCATGCCGCCACCGCCTGCGCCACCGGCGGCCGGCCCGGCGTCCGCCCAGATGGCGGCCGGTGCGCCGCAGCCGCCTCCACGTCCGGCACCGGTGACCGGTCCGCCGCAGCCCAGCGGCGCCGAACTCGACTACGCCGCTCTCGTCCTGAGCGGTCCCGACGAGCAGGGTGACCGCCGGGGCCGGCTCTTTCCCGCCTCCCCCTTCGACCCGGTGGCGGCCGAATACCGCCGCCGCGCCGAAGCAGTGGCCGGCCTGCCCCTGCCCCGGCACGCCGTGCGGCCCCGCCAGTCGGCAGGTTCCTTCGACCACCGCTTCGATGCCGTCGCCCGCGCCGACATCCCCTCGGACGGCACCTGGCACACGGTCACCGTGACCGAGATCCCGGTGGAACTGCACACCGAGTACCTGTGTGTGCCGTCGGTGGAGCGGACCGTGTACGCGACCCTGCTGCTGTCGAACGCCACCGACCAGGCGCTGCTGGCCGGCCCGGTGGAGGTCATCGTCGATGACGACTACCTGCTGACCGCCGCGCTGCCCACCCTCGCCCCCGGAGGTGTCCGCCGGGTGGGCCTCGGGCCGGCCGAGGGCGTCCAGGTCACGCGCCGTACGAACCTGCACGAGTCGACCTCCGGTCTGCGCAACAACACCACCGTGCTCGACCACCGCGTACAGGTGGAGCTGGCCAACCGGCTCGCGAAGCCCGTCACCGTCGAGGTCCGCGAGCAGATACCGGTCACCTCCGATCCGGACGTCCGGATCGAGGAACGGGCCGACTGGACGGCACCGGAGGTGGACGCGGGGCACGATCACCATGCCCCGGGCACCCGTGTCTGGCGGGTGCACCTGCCCGCCGGTGGCACCGCCGCACTCCTCGGTGGCTACGAGATCCGCATCCCGGCCGGCAAGGCCCTCGTCGGCGGCAACCGCAGGAGCTGACCCACCATGTCCACGGCCCCGAAGCCGATTCCCCTCCCCGTCACCGCCGTCACCTGCCTGGAGGACCGCGCCCACGTCGAGCGCTCCACCGTGCTGGACCTGGAAGCCGGCGTCCAGCGGCTGCGGCTCGGGCCGGTCAGCGCGCTGGCCGTCGACCGCACCCTCCACGCCGAACTGGCCGCCGATCACCCCGCGTCCGTGCTCGATGTGCGGCTCGTCCGCAGCTGGACGCCGCGCGGGCCGCTGCCGTCCACCGACGACTCGGCCCTGCGGGTGCGCGTGCACGCGCTAGAAGAGGAGCGGTTCACCCTGGAGCAGCGGTGCGACCGGCTGCGTGCCCGCCTCGGCCTGCTCGGGCGTCTCGCGGCCGATCTGCTGCGGGAGATCGGCGAGGGCGCCGGCTTCGGCGAGACCGACGGGCCCCGGTGGACCCGCGAACTGGACCGGGTGGACGGCGAGCGCGACACGTACGGCGAGCGGCTGCGCACCGCGGAGGCCCGCCTGGCCGCCGTCGCCGTCGAGCTCGGCGAAGCCGAACGAGCCATGGACCTCACCGAGGAGGAACCCGCCGAGCTGGTCGGCCACATCGAGCTGACCGTGCGGGCCGAAACCGCCGGGCCGGCCGGGCTGCGCCTGACCCACCTCACCCCGTGCGCGCTGTGGCGGCCCGCCTACCGGGCCGTGCTCGACGGTGACGCGCTCACGCTGGAGACCGACGCGATGGTCTGGCAGCGCACCGGCGAGGACTGGTCGGACGTACGACTGACGTTCTCCACGGCCAGGTCGGCGATGGCCACCGAACCACCGCGGCTGGGGGAGGACCGGCTGACGCTCAAGGAGCGCTCCGCCGCCGAGCGGCGCACCGTCGACGTCGAGGTGCGCGAGCAGGAGATCGCAGAACTCGGCCCGGTCCCGGTCCTCGGCCTGCCCGGCGTGGACGACGGCGGCGAGGCGCGCGTGCTGCACGCGCCCGCGCCCGTCTCCGTGCCGGCGGACGGCCGCGCACACCGGGTGCCGCTCTCCGTCTTCAGCACGGCCGTGAGCAGCGAGTACGCCTGCTCACCCGAGCTGTCCCCGTTGGTCACGCAGGTGGTGCGCTGCGACAACGCCTCCGGTCACGCACTGCTCGCCGGGCCGGTGGACCTGGTCCGTGACAGCGGGTTCAGCGGCCGTGGCACGCTGGACTTCACCGCACCCGGCGCCCCCGTCGAACTCGCCTTCGGCAGCTGCGACGACTACCGGGTGGTGCGGCAGGCCGAGGAGTCCCGCGACACCACCGGGATCACCCAGCGGACCGTGGTCACCCGCACGGTGCGCCTGCACCTGTCCCGGTTCTCGGCACCGGGGGACCAGGACGGGCGGACGGTCGTCCTGCGGGAGCGGATCCCGGTCTCCGAGATCTCGGCGGTGGAGGTCCGGCTGCGCGAGGAAGCCTGTTCCCCGCCGCCCGACGTGGTCGACGCCGAAGGCATCGTCCGCTGGGACGTCCCTCTTCCGCCCGGCGGCAGGCGCACGGTGACGCTGGTCTACGAGCTGTCGGCGAGCGCCAAGGTCGCCGGGCTCTGAGCCCCACGTCCCGCGCGCGCCGCACACCGCTGTCGCGATCACGGTGGTGGTTCGGGTTCGGGTGCCGACGTGACAGGCTGTGCTTCTTACTGTCTGAGCCCAGGAGGTCATCATGGCTGGCGAGTCTTCATCACTCGAAGGTCCGGAGCCGGTCGAGGAAGGTCCGCAGCCGGTCGAGTCCGAGCCCTCCGCTGTGACGCCCGCCGAGGAGGACAAGGACGACCTCAAGCGCAAGTTCCGTGAGGCTCTGGCGCGCAAGCGCAACGAGCAGGTGGCGGGTGCCGCGCGTACGGATGCGTCGAAGATCCGCGGCGCGCACGGTCCGGCCACGAGCCAGCGGACGTTTCGGCGCAAGAGCGGCGGCTGATCGTCGTTCCGACGCACGGCCCGGCCAGAGCACTGGCCGGCGCTCGTGCGCGGGCGTGTCACCACGAGTGTGGGCGTTGCCGTCCTCCTGTTCCACCGAGGGGTGAGGCGTCGAGTCGTCCGAGTCGTCGAGCGGCATCGGATGTCCGGCCGGTGCGGCGAGACGGCCGCCGCACCGAGCGCCTGACCGAGTCCGAACCCGAGCCGGCCCACGTGGTCCAGGGCGCCCCGTGCGCCGGCAGCACGCCGTCGAGGTCCCCGGCCGGCCGAACCTCGGTCGAGTTGTGTTCGCGGCGGATTCGCCGGCCGTCCGGCGATCGGTGCCAGACCAGCGAGGTCGTGGTGCGCACGTCCGCGGTGACGTCGGGCATCGTGATCCGCGCTACGAACGTCGGGGCTGACGCGGCCAGTTCGAGGCCACACGTTGCTCGGGGTCGAAGTCGTTCGTAGAGGCGGACGTCCGGAGAGCCGAAGTCGTGCAACGCGTGGAAGGCGCGCCGGAAGCCCAACGGTGCGTCCCCTCGTTGTGCTCCCAGCCGAACACCCGCCGGCTGTGCAGGTCCGCGATCACGTGTCTGGACAGGCGCGCTGGTTGCTGCTCCGTGCGGATCGACCTGCTCACCGGGCGACGGCCGGCCGTCACAAGCAGCCGCCGCAGCGTGATGCTGCGGCGGCTCGCTCGTCGGTGCGGCACGGATGCGCGGAGCGGTCCGTGCCGCCGGGCCCGGGCCGCTGCGCACGACACGGCGCGATCCAGGTGAGCAGTGCGCGCGGCAGTGGCGGGTACCGGACGTGACGGACTGGTCAGCCCGGATACCCGCTCGGCGCGTGTGACCGCGGGACGGTGCGGGTCGAGGCAGGTGAGCCGGCGCACGGCCGGCTCGGTCGGGGTGCCCTTGGGGCGGTGCCGCGGCCTGCGCCGCGGCACCGCCCCCGGCAGTGGACGGTCAGCTTCGGCGCTCGGTCTGTGTCCGCTCCGCGTCGGTGGGCTGTCGGCCGGCTTCGTCGACGACGGCGTGTTCCAGCTCGGCCGCGCTGGACAGCAGGGTCCCGGCCTTTCCGTACGGGGCGTCCTTGGTCAGGTAGCTGCGGGAGCCCAGGAAGGCGAAGTCCTTCTCGTCGAAGACCCACTCGGTCCGGATGCCGTACCGCGTGTCGTCGCGGGCGATACCGAGGCCCTCGCGACCGATCGCGTCGCGCGCCTCGGGGGCCGGGGTGACACCCGGGATCTTCGCCGCGGCCCGGTAGAGGGCGGCGGCCGTACGGGGCGGCATCACCCCGCCGAGCAAGGATCCGATCTGCTCGAACACCGCCTGGTCCCGTTCCCGTCCATCGGCCTGCGGGGTCTTGGCGTACAGATAGGTCAGCAGCTTGTCGGGGTCGGTGGGCAGCGAGCCGAGCCAGCGGTAGGTGGGCCGGTTGATACCGGCGGGTGTGCCCTCGGTGTCACCGAGTTCGGCATTGATGGGGAACGTCTCACCGTTCTCCCGGACCAGGCCGAGCTTCCGCAGGGGCCCCGGCTCCTGAGCGGCCCACACCTCATGGTCCGTCAGCGGGCCGAGGACAGCCTTCCCGCTGGTCAGGTCGGCCCCGCGGGTCTTCTCCCTGGTGTAGACGAACTGGTCGTCGCGCACCGTGAGGCCGACGCGTGTCTCCGTGGCGTCGGAGATCCGGTCCAGGAGCGCGGCGGCGGGCTGCATGTCCGCGGCCGCGCGGTGCGACGCGGTGCCGGTGGGCGCCGGGTCACCGCCGTTCAGCGCGATCCCCGCGGTCACCGCGCAGGCCAGGGCCAGAGCGGTCGCCGGCGCCAGGATCGCGGGCCGCAGCAGTCGGCGGGCCGGCCGGGCGGGGGCGGCCTGGTCGTGGTCGATGTGGTGCATCAGAAGGTCCCTGTGACGAAGGTGCTGCTCGCGCGGAAGGTCCCAGTCGGCCGGGGCCGGGAGCAGGCGGGCGATCTCCTCGCGGTCGCCGTGCCGCTCCGGGGAAGTGCCGGTGGTGTCGTCGTTCATGTGAGCTCCTCCCGTACGGGCAGGGCCGCGATCGCGGCCGCACTTGTCATCTCTCCGCGGGCGGTCGGCGGTTCCCGGTCTTCTTCCGCGAGGTGAGCGAGCTTCTTGCGGGCACGCGAAAGGCGGGACCGTACGGTTCCGACGGCGATGCCCAGTGCTTCGGCCGTCTGTCGGTAGTCCAGGCCGGACCACACGCACAGGGCCAGTACCTCCCGCTCCTGGCGCCGCAGCCGTCCCAGCGCGGTCTGCACGGCACGCAAGTACCGTGCGTCGTCGATGCGCCCGATCGTCCGAGGCGCGAAGTCCTCCTCCACACGTGGCTGTGGTTGGCGCGCCAGGAACAACTGCCGTCTGCGGACTCCCCGGCGGGCGTTGTCCGCCTTGTGGGTGGCGATGCCCAGCAGCCAGGGCAGCAGGGAGCCGCCGTCCTCCTGCACCCGCTCGCGGGTCCGCCACGCGGTCAGGAACGTTTCGGACATGATCTCTTCGGCTGTCGACCAGTCGCCCGTCAATCGCAGCCCGTGGTTGTAGACGGCGCGGGCGAACTGCTCGTACAGCAGGGCGAACGCCTCTCGGTCCCCCTCGCGCACACGGCGGCGCACATCGTTTTCTGAGTCCCTCACGACCACTTCTCTCCGCGACACGGGGGGAGTTCCTGTGGCCTGTGTCACGCACCGGTGCGAGCGAAACGCCGTAGAAGTCCAGAGACACAGCATAGGGAGGGGGCCAAAGGGCCCTCGGTGCGGTGCTGGTGCGCCCTGTCACCCCGCGCACCACCGACGGCAGCAGGGCCGCCCACTTCGAGCACACCGTCGCCATCACCGACCAGGGCCCCCGCGTCCTGACCCTGCCCTGACGTCCTGCCAGGCGCTGAACGGCGGGATGCCGGGGTCTCCCGGTGCGGCCCCGCTCGTTCAGGAGCGGGTGAAGGTCCACTCGTGGTTGTTCTGGCTCTCCGGAGCGCACGGCCAGACGATCAGCTCGCGCGTGTCGTCGTCGGGCCCGTAGGAGTCCAGGCACTGGTTGTTGCTGGCGGCGTTACGTATCCAGAACGTTCCGTCGGACTGCTTGTCCAGCCACCAGAGCTGGTTGTCCCTCGTGGTGCCGTCGCAGGGAAACTCCGTGACCTTGGTGGCACCGCCGACCCCCTGGTAGCCGGGCAGGTCCAGGCACATGCTGTCCATGACGTTGCGGATCTGGAAGAGCGGGACGCCACCGGGCCCGGCCTTGTCGTAACGCTTCTCGACATTCCACAGCTGGTTGTCGTCGGTGTTGCTGTTGCACGTCGCGTGCGTCACCGGCCCGTTCGCCGAGCCGCTGGTGAACCCGGGGACGTCCACACAGGTGCGGTTGGTGTTGTTCTTGATCAGCACCCTCGTGAGAACCGCCGGCAGGCTGCTCGGCGCCTTCTTCACGGCGGCCTTCTTCTTCTCCTCCTTCTCCTTCTTGCTCGGCGAGGGGCTCGGTACCGTGACGGGTGCGGCGGCCTTCTCCGCGGCCGGCGACGCGGGCCCCGCCTCCTTCTTCTCCTTCTCCTGCTTCTTCCCCGGATCCGCCTTCGGCTTGGTCCGGGTGGGGGAGGGCGACTGGGTGACGAAGACGCCTGCCGGGTCGTCGGCCTCGTCCAGCACCGTGTCGGCGGCCGCGGTGTCGACGACCTTCTTCTCCTCGTCCCTGTCGGCCACGGTGATCAGCAGCGGCACGGCGATCAGGAGGGCGCCGGCGATCGCGGCACCGGCGAGCACCGGTTTGCGGGGGCGGCCGACCCCGCTCTCGCTGGAGCTGGTGGCACCACCACCGGATACGGCGGTCGCAGCGGCCCTCGGCTGCCCCGTGGTCGCCGCGGCGGAGAGAGCCCGCGCGCCGTTCCTCTCCGCCCTGCCTGCGGTGTCCTCGCCCCGGGCTTTGCCTGCGTTGCCCTCTTCCTCCCCGCCGGCCTTCACGTCGCCGCTGTCGGCCTTCTCGGCCGTCGCCTCGACGGTGCCGGTGTGCCCGGCCTTCTCGCCGGTGGACGCTTCCTCGGCGTGGCCCGCGTCGCCGGCCGGACCGACGGCCGCCGTGCCGGCCACCGACGAAGCCGCCCGGCCCTTCGGCCCGGCGGGGGGTCGGATCCCTTCCTGGGGATCGGCACCGGCCGCCGCTTCGTTCCTGGCGGCCTTCTCCGCGTCGGCGCCTTCCGGCGTGGAGGCGGCCGGAGGCTCCCCGGCGCCGGTGAGACGGGCCGCGGCGCCGTCGGCGTCGGGTGTGGCGGCTACCGCCTTGCGGGCGGAGGAGTCCCCCGAAGCCTGCTGCTGGTCGGACATGTACTTCCATGCCTTTCTTTTCGCTTCACCTTGGAAGGTCCTGTGGATCGTCAGCGGCCGCCGGAAGCTGTCCTGGGGGGTGCATGCCGGTCAGGTGGTCGTGGAAGCGTGCGAGAGAGCGGAAGAAGATCCCCTTGGTCATGCTTGCGACGGTACGGCGCGCCACACCGAGCCGTGACCGGGCGGCGCATCCCCCCTGCGGGCCGGGTTCGACCGGGATGCCTGGACACGGCTTATGCGGATGGGACCAGCGTAGTTGATGTGGCGTCCGGTGCTGTCTCTGAGGTGGTGGAACTCCCGCAGAAGAGACCGGAGTTGCGATGCGGGGGGCTCGACCACTGGAGGCTCGGCCCGCGGGCGGCCGTCCCGGCCTACCGTTCAGGTGAACGGGGCTTTGCCGTCTCAGGTACAGGGGCTGTCTCCAGGAAACGGTGGAGGGAGGCCGACATGGCGGTGACGAAGGCGTCGCGCGTGGACGCGGTGACGCGGTCCAGCGACAGATAGGGATTGAGGTCCTCCAGCTCGACCAGGAGGAGATCCCCGTCCTGGGTGCGGCAGGCGTCCACGCGCTGGATACCGTGATCGAGGGTGTTCCAGTCGATGAAGCGCCGGGCGAACGCGAGGTCGTCCTCGGTGGGCCGGTAGGGCTCGAGAACCCAGCGGCGGTCGGGGTCCGGGGAGTGGAGGGCGTACTGGACGGCGGCGTCGACGTAGTAGAACGACACCTCGTAGCGGAAGTCGATACGGGGCTGGACCAGGATGTCGCCGAAGGCGAGGCCGTCCAGCCTCTCGCGGGAGACGAAGTCGAGGCCGATGGAGTCCGCGCCGGCCTTCGGCTTGACCACGTACTGGTCGCTCACCGGGAGCTGTTCGAGGTCCTGGCGCCGGTCGACGGTGGGGATGACGGGATACCCGGCTGCGGAGAGCTCCAGCAGGTACTGCTTGCCCGCCATGTCCGCTCGGCCGGTCTGCGGGTTGTAGACCCGTGTCCCACGCGCTGCCGCCTGGCCCCGGAAGTCGTCGTACTCCTTCTGGTAGTGCAGTACGGGCCCGCTGTTGCGGACCACCACCGCGTCGAAGCCGTCCATCAGCGCGGCCGCGTCGAGCGGGTGGCACAGGGCTGTGTCGAAGTGCGTCCGCAGCCGGGACGACAGGAAGATGTCCTCGTCGCAGTAGCGCCTCCCTCGGGCCTGATAAGCGAGATCGCTGACATAGAGGATGCGGGGGCGGACGGGCACGGGACATCTCCTGGGTCGTGGGTGGAGTTCACCGATCTTCCCGCATCCGGTGCCGGACGTCACGACTACGCGCTGACGCTCGGCTCCGCTCGGCCAGGGGCCGGCTGACGGTCACGGGACGGGGCGCCGAAGCCGGCCCTCCTCTGCTCGGTTACTCTCGGCGCCACTGATGTTCACTGTGCGATCCGGCCGTGATCCGGGCAAACGGCAACCGAATCGCCACTCGGGAGACGCCCACGCATGCATGCGCCACCATCGCCACTGGAGGCGGAGCGGTCTGACGGAGGATCGGGATCCGTCCGGATCGGTGTGCTCGTTCCGCTGACTCGGCCCGGCTGGGTCGAGGCGGGCCACCACTTGCTCGCCGGAATCGAGTTGGCCGGTCGCGAGGTGAATGACACCGGCGGAATCGCCGGGAGACCACTTGAGCTGGTGGTCCGGGACACCGCGGCTGACCCGCGGAAGGCCGCGGCGGCCGTGGACGAGTTGGCTCGCCTGGGCGTCGCCGCCCTGGCGGGGGAGTACCACAGCGTCGTCGCTCGCGCCGCTGCGGCGCGGGCCGACGCCCTCGGCCTGCCGTTCCTGTGCTCGTCAGCGGTTCTCGACGCCCTCACCGAACAGCCGACGGAATGGGTGGCGCGTCTCTCCCCGCCGCAGTCCCGCGGCTGGCGGGTCTACGCGGACTTCCTCCTCGGCGCGGGCCACAGCCGTATCGCCGTAGCGGCCCAGCCGAGCATCTACTGGGCGTCTGGGACCCGCGTCGTGCGGGACCACCTGGCGCCCCGCGGCGGCACCGTCATCGAACTCGACATGAATGCGCTCACCCCCGCGGCCGTGTGCGACGCACTCGTCGACCACCGGGCGACAGCCCTCCTCCTTCTCGTCGGCCACCCGGAGCCGGCGGTGTCGATCGTCAAGGCCGTCCGCCGCGACCAGCGCCTCGCCGAGGTCATGATGGGCGCTCCGGCCGGGCAGCCGGAGTTCGCCGCATGGGCGACCTCGCTGGGCGACGACGGCGCGGGGATCCCGTTCCTGCGCTACCTGCCCGAACGCCTCGGCCCACTCGGTGCGCGAGTGGAGAGGGCCTTGCGCGAGCGGCTGGCCGGGGCGCCCTCCTTCGTCGCCTTCGAGGGCTACGACACGATCACCGTTCTCGCCGACGTGCTGCGTTCCCACGGCACGGACCGGGCGCGCACCGCCGAGTCCTGGCCGCGTGTCGCGGTCCAAGGCAGCCGTGGGCGGATCGAGTTCTCCCGCACGCCGGGCATCAGCGTATGGCAATGGACCGGGACGCCCGTCCACGTCGTTGATCGAGACCCGGCGGAACCCGGTCGCTTCCGGATCCTTCACGCCGGCTGAGGGAACACAGCGGGTGCCGCGGCTCGGACGTACGTCCTGTCACTGACTGCTTCGTGGGCTGGACGGCTGGAGGAGCTGGTCGACGGGGGCGTAGTCGTCGGTGAGCGGTCGGGCGTTGCCGATCCAGGAGGTGAGGCCGTCGCCGGTGGTGATCTTCCAGCCGGTTCGCCGGGCGTCCAGCGCTTCCTGGGCCGCGCGCAGGTCGACCGGCCGGTCGGAGGCGAGCAGCACCAGATTGCCGCCCTCGGGGGTGGCGGTCGGGTCCAGGCCGATGTCGGTGGAGTCACCGACGAGGGCCACGTGCTCGAACGTCTCGCTGAGGGTGGCTGCTTCGGCACGTGCGAAGGCCAGGCCACCGTGATCGATGAGATTGACGACGTACACGCCGTCATCGTTGAGCACCCGGCGGACGTCCGTCATCGCTTCCACCGTGGTGAGGTGCCACGGCACACTGACGCCCCCGAAGGCGTCGCCGACGACGAGGTCACGACTGCCGGTGTCCAGGCGCCGCAGGCCGAGCCTGCCGTCCTCGGCGCGTACGTCGACAGCGGATTCCGGTCGCAGGCCGAGTCGGTCGCGGTTGATGTCCACGACGCCGCTGTCGATCTCGGACACAAGGCTGCGCGTCCCCGGGCGCGTTGCAGCGAGATACCGGGGAAAGGTCAGTCCGCCGCCTCCCAGGTGATAGGCGGCCAGGGGCTCACCTTCGGGAAAGGCGGCGTCGACCACCGACGCGATGGCGCGCACATACGTGAACTCCAGGAAGGTCGGGTCGTCGAGGTCGACGTAGGAGTGCCGCAAGCCGTCCAGAACGAGTGTGCGGCCACTGGCCCGGTCGGGATCCGCGACGACCCGCGCGCAGTGGTACCTGGTCTCCGTGTCGCAGCCACCGGGCGCGACGAGGGTGGCGAGGCCGCCGGCAAGGACCACGGGTGCGAGGACAAGGGTGCCGCGCCACCCGCGGGTTCGCCACTCGATCAGCGCCGCGCCGACCACCAGCAGTGTTCCCAGGCCGATCAGGATGCCGCTGACCGGCAACCGCGACACGAGGACGAAGCCGGTGAGGACGGTGCCGACGATGGCGCCGACGGTGCCGACGCCGGACAGCCGGCCGACCACCGTTCCGGTCTCGGCGAGGCTGGTGAGCCGCAACTTGGTCACCATCGGCGTCACCGCGGAGAGCAGCGCGCCCGGCACCAGGATGGTCAGCGCCGCGATCAGCAGGAGCATCGCCGGCGCCCACTCGGCGGTGGTCCGCAGCACGGCGGGGGTGAGCGCCACGACCGCCCCCGACACCCCGAGTGAGGGACCTATGAGCCGGCGTGGATCGACCTGGTCGGCGATGCGCCCGCCCAGCCAGGAGCCGACGGCGATCGCGGTGAGCGCGATGCCGATCACCATCGTGCTGGTCTCGAGGGTGAGGCCGAGATAGGGAGCCAGCAGGCGCAGGGCGACGATCTCGACCACCAGGACCGCGGCCGAGGACCCGAACACAAGCAGGGCCGCGGCCCGGGAACCCAGGCCGTGGCCGGGAGGCATGCCCTCGGCCGCACGTGAGGAAGACGATCCGGTCACGGGCGACATCCTCGCACGCAACTCTTGACAGACAGGAGCTGGTTGAGAGAAGCCGCCGGTCACCTCGACCCGGACTGCTGAGCACGGAGGTTCGTGATCGCCATCAGGGGTGCTGAGCGGCGGTTCGTCCGGGTCGTGAGGTGGGCCAGGGCGCCGGCGGCGAGGTGGTCCCGGCACCGGGAGCGGGGCAGGAGGAGCAGGTCGGAGGGGCGGTGGGGGTGAGAAAGCCCTCGCCGCACCGGAGCGGGCGGCGACCGCGGAGACGACGGCGCGCAGATGGGGCCGGTGAGCCGGGCACCGGGACGGACCGGGACGGCGATGGCCGCGATGGCCCGCCCCGGCACACCTCCGCGTGCCGGGCCGGGCGCACCGTGACGCGTCTGTACTCCACCGAAGCGGACGAACCCTGTGGGTCCTCTCAGCCGAAGCGCAGGACGCGGGGGGCGAAGGTGCCCTCGGGGCTGTCGGCCCGACCGACCGACCACACCGTGTCCGTGCCCGGGACCGGTGCCAGCTGTAGCGCCGAGGACTCACCCTCCCCGGCCACCGCCGGTTCGCTGTACTCGGTGAACGACGTTCCGTTCCAGGAGAGGAAGTCCGGCCCGGGGACGAGCGGCGGGAAGCTGTCCGGGTCCCTGTTCTGTGAGCGCTCCACGGATACCCAGCCCAGCGCGCCGGACGTGGTGGGCGCCAGGGAGCTGACCGAGCCGAAGTCGGCGGGCACGGTCACCCGGCTCCACGCCTGACCGTCCCAGCGGACCAGCAGCGGCGGAATCGGCCGCCCCACAGGACCGCCGATGAACCCGGCCGTGCCACCCGCCCACACCTCCGTCCGGGAGACCGCCAGCACACTGCTCACGGTCGAGCGCGGGTATCCGTCCACGATCGTCTGCTGCCACGCCTGCCCGTCCCAGTGCGACACGGCCGCACCCGCGTTGGTGGCGCCCGCGGCCCAGACGTCGTCGGCCGCCAGGATGTGCAGACCGAACACGGCCCCCGGTGGCACCGGCAGGTCCCGCCAGCCGCGCCCGTCCCAGCGCAGCAGTGCCTGCGCGCCGTCCCGCGAACCGATCAGCCAGGTCTCACCGCCACCGGCGACGACCTTGGTCAGCACGACGCCGCGCGGCGGCCGGCTTTCGGACCAGGCGCTGCCGTCGAAGCGGAGCAGGCGGGCGCCGCCCGCCGCGTCACGGCCGACCGCCCAGCCGGCGGTCGGTGAGGTCGCGGCGATGGACAGCAGCTCTCCCTGCCAGCCGACCTCGGGCAGACTCTGGCGCTGCCACGCGGTTCCGTCCCAGCGCAACATCAGCGGGAATCCCGGCGCCTGGCGGCCGACGGCGTCGGCACCCACTGCCCACGCCCGGTCCGGCCCGAACGCCACGGCCTCGTGGAGCCCGGCCTGTGGACGTAGCTGCGCCGGGACCGGAACGTGCTGCCAGGACAGGGTGTCCGCCGCGGCCGAGGCCATGACGGTCACCATGGTCATGGCGACGGCGACGAGCGCGACGAGAAGTCTGCGTACCATGGTCAGCCTCCCAGCCGCTCGCTCATCAGGTTCGGTTTCGAGCGGTAGATCTCGACGGTCCCGAAGGACAGCAGTGCGGACCCGGCCCTGGCCAGCGCACGCGGGGTGACGTCGATCGCGTTCGTGCGCTCCGGGCCGTAGGAGAAGGTGGTGCGGGGACCGTCCACCCGCGCGTACTTCGACTGGAACGCGCGGTCGCTGGTCACCGGCAGCCACAGCGCGCCGTCCGGGCCGCTCACCATGCCCTCGGTGTGGTTGTTGCCCAGCGGTGGATAGGTGGTGCGCCAGGCGCGTCCGTTCCCGGTCGTCAGACAGGTGCGGGGCACGCCGTCGTTGTACTGGCTGCCGCCGACCGTGACCCGGCCGGACGGTTCGAGCACGATCGTGTGTACGTTGCTGTTCGGCGGCAGTGCCACCTGTGCGTCGCGCCACGCCGTGCCGTCCCAGCGCAGCACGGCGCTCCCGGTCGTGGTGTCCCCCCAGGCCCAGGCGTCGGTGGCGGTGCGCGCGGTGACCCCCATCAGGAACAGCACACCCTCCGGGGCGGACTGCGTGGTCCAGCCGGAACCGTCGTAGTGCAACACCTTCAGCCCGGTGTCGTCCTCACCGACCACCCACGCGGCACCCGGTACCGCGGCGAAGTCCTGGTAGACGTGCAGGGTCTGCGGCAGCGGGACGGTACTCCACGCTCCCGCCGACCGGCGCAGGATCTCTCCCGCTCCCTGGCGGTTGTGGAAGATCCACACCTCGTCGCCGACCAGCTCCACCTCGCCGAGCCAGCCGGGCTCATCGGCGCCGGGGAAGGTCGTGTCCCGGCTCCACGCCGTGCCGTTCCACCGGTACAGCATCGGCCGCAGCCCATCGGCGGCACGCTCATAGCCCGTCGCCCACGCCTCGCCCCGCCCGCGGGCGCCGAGATCGGTGACGGTCACCGGCGGAGCCGCCGCCGGCACCGGCAGCGCCGACCAGCTCGGCGTGACAGCCGCAGCCGGCGACACCACCGCCGCACACGCGAGCACAAGGCAGACAACAACCGCACGGAGACCGTTCACGAGACCCCCTACAACGCGAAGGGCGCACAGGCTATGGGCGTTCACCCACCCGTGAACAGACGGCATCCGGCCGAACACGGCTCCGTCCGGACTCACCGTGACGGTGCCTCCACGGGCGACGTCGCACGCCCCGGTGACCGGTCCAGATCGCCGGCGCCGGCAGGACGTCCGTCTCCACGGTGGCGCCGCGACTCGTCGGCGAGGGACGCCTGTCGCTGGACGACACCGTAGAACGCCGGCTGCCCGCGGTCGTGTCCGGCAGCGGCAACGGCAAGCAACGGCAGCGCCGGCACCGTACGGCGGCTGCTCCAGCACACCAGCCCGCGGTTCGACCACACCGCGGACTTCCCCGAGTTCGCCGGTACGGCCGGCTACCAGACCGACCGTCGTGCCACCTGGACGACAGTAGTGCCTGCCGTACCCGGAGGTGGGCAGCGTAGGGGTTGGTGACGTCACCTGTGCGCACGGGAACCTGAAGCCATGACGCGATCCAGGACAGTGATCCTTCCCTCGGTCCTCCTCTCCCTCGGTGCCGTGGCAGGTGCCACTCCGGCCGCCGGGGACACGATGCGGGAGTCACCCGCCTCGGTCTCGGTGCCGAAGGCGCCGGCCTCCGGGCGGCACGTGGACAGCGTGGTCGCCGCCATCGAGCGCAGTGCTCACCCACTGAGGAGCACCGATCCCCAGGGCAGTCTCCGGGACCTGAACTCGCTGGGCCGCATGGTCGACGACGCGAAGGTGGTGGGGCTGGGCGAGGCGACTCACGGTTCGCGGGACTTCTTCCGCATGAAGCACCGGGTCTTCCGCTACCTGGTCGAGGAGAAGGGCTTCCGGTCCTTCTCCCTGGAGCTCGCCTGGAGCAGTGGGGTGCGGCTCGACGAGTACGTGCTGGAGGGCAAGGGCGACCTGCGGGACATAGCGCGGGAGGAGTTCCAGGGTGCGTACCGTATCTGGAACAACGCGGACTACCTGGGCCTCATCGAGTGGATGCGGGAGTACAACCGCGAGCACCCCGACGACCCGGTGCGATTCATGGGCAACGACATGGGTTACGCCGGGCCGGAGCTGTACGCGCGGGTGACCGGCCATGTGGCCCGTGAGCACCCCCGGTTGCTGGAGCGCGTGACCGAGCTGTACCGCGGCCTGGCGCCCACCACCGACGCCGGCACGTTCGGCGAGGAGTACGTCAGGCTGCCGCTGGCCGAGCGCAAGGAGCGGGCGCAGCGGACCCGGGAGGTGTACGAGCTGCTGCGGCGACAGCGCCTCGCCGCAGGGACCGACGGACGGGATCACCTGTGGATGGTGCAGCACGCCAGGGCCATTCACCAGATGGCCGGGGGCATGTCCTTCGACTTCGACGACGAGGCGCAGATCGCGCAGATGATGAAGCGCCGCGACCAGGTGATGGCCGAGAACGTGGCCTGGTGGCACAGGCACACCGGCGACCGCGTCCTGGTGTCGGCGCACAACACCCATGTGTCCTACCAGTCGTTCGACACGCGGTATCCCAAGACGCAAGGAGCGTTCCTGCGCGACGCGTCGGGCAAGGACTACGTCAGCATCGGCTTCAGCTTCCACCAGGGTGCCTTCAAGGCGTTCGGTACCGAGGACAACGTGATCCGCACCTACCGTGTGGGTGCCGCGAAGCCGGGCTCCAACGAACACACCCTGGACAAGGCCCGCCAGGACGACTACATCCTCGACCTGCGCACAGCTCCCCGTCCCGCACGCGCCTGGCTGGACACGGCGCGCGTCACGTGGAACATCGGCGCCGGGTGGCCCGACCCCGTGGAGTACAGGACCGCCCTCGGCCAGGCACACGACGTCCTCATCCACCTGAACGACGTCGAAGCCACCACGTACCTGGGCAGCTCCTGATCCGATCGTCGACGTCCGGCACACCGCCGGAGCCGACGCCGGCTCGCTCGCCGGCGGCTCTGCAATTCAGTGGGCCCGGTCGGGGACGACGCCTACGGCGTGCCGGGAAGCCGGACCGTGACGACCAGGCCGCCGGCGGGGCGGGGGACGAGGTCGAGCTTCCCGTCGTGCGCGCGGACGACGCTGTGCACGATGGCCAGGCCGAGCCCGACGCCGGCGTGTTCGTCGGTGCGTACCCGTTCCGTTCCCCGCTGGAAGGGTTCGGTCAGGGTCGGTACCAGTTCCGGTGGGAGCCGGCGGCCCGTGTTCTAGACCTGGATCACGCTCGTGTCGCCGTGCGTTCCAGCAGCTCTTCGGCGCTGACGACCCCGCCCTCGGCGGCGACGAGGACGTCCAGCACGGCGAACTGCTTGCGGGTGAACGCGACATAGCGTCCGTCGCGGAAGACCTCCCGGCGGAAGGGGTCCAGCCGCAGGCCCGCGATCTCGCGGACCGGGGGCCGGGCGTAGGCGCGTCTGCGGTCGAGTGCCCGCAGCCGCAGGACGAGTTCCCGCAGCTCGAACGGTTTGGTGAGGTAGTCGTCGGCGCCGAGCCCGAACCCGGACGCCTTGTCGTCGATCCGGTCGGCCGCGGTGAGCATGAGGATCGGCATGCCGCTCCCGGAGGCGACGATGCGCCGGGCGACCTCGTCGCCGGAGGGGCCCGGGATGTCGCGGTCGAGGACCGCGAGGTCGTAGGAGTTGACACTGAGCAGCTCCAGGGCCGAGTCGCCGTCGCCGGCGATGTCGGCGGCGATCGCCTCCAGCCGCAGTACCGTCCCGTGGACCATGCCCACCTCTGCCACCGACGTCCGCCACGCCGACGTGCCGCCGGCGGCACGCCGACGGAGCGCCAGCGCCCACACCACCAGCGCGGCCAACGGCATCGTGACCAGCGTCATGAGCACCACACCATTGAACGTGTCGTAGCACCCGTGCCACCGCCCGGCCATGCACACGGGAGCCGCCATCGTGAGCGGCCGCCGCAGGACGAACACGGCGCTCGCCAGGCCGAGGACCGCCAGGCCGAGAAGCACGATCCCCCGTGTGCGGCGAGGGGATGCTGACAGGGGTGCCTTGGAGTTCATGCCCCCATTGGAGTCGGAGGGCCGTTGCGGTGGCGTATCCGGATTTCGATACGCCCGCGATACACGGGATCTCCGGCATCGGGGGACTGGCGCACGGCTGCGTCGGGTCGGCCGAGCCGCCGGTGGGCGCGGACAGGTCGCGGTCTACGAGCAGACCTCGTTCTGGGCGCGGGTCGTCGAGCCGGGCACGGCTTGCGCCGAGAGCGGGTGGCCGCGCCTCAGGCCGGCTTGCGCCGAGAGCGGGGTGCCCGCCTCAGGCCGGCTTGCGCCACACGGAGATGTGCTTCGTGGAGTCCTGGGTGAACGGTGTTCCGTCCCAGTCCGCGACGCGACGTTCCCGTTCGAGCCCGGCGATCCGGGCCATCAGGTCGAGTTCGGCCGGCCAGGCGTACCGGTGCCGGGAGCTGTCGCGGCGGTGGCGGCCGTCGTCGCCGTCGCGGGTGACGTGGTGCGAGACGAGTATCTGCTCGACCAGGTCGAAGGTGTCGAAACCGAGATGGTCCTCGGAGACGTCGAACGGCACCGCTGCCTGGCCGGGCGGCAGGAACCGCAGCGGTGGCACGCCCAGCTCGATGACGAATCGGCCGCCGGGCTCCAGATGCCGTGCGGCGTTGCGGAAGCACTCGACCTGCTCGTCCTGCGTGAGCAGGTTCGAGATGGTGTTGTACACGAGATAGACCAGGGTGAACTCGCCGGGGACCACGGTGGTGGCCATGTCCCCGATGGTCACCGGCAGCTCGCTCTCCTCGATCTTGTTCCGCAGGACCGCCGCCATGTGCTCGGACAGTTCGATGCCCACGACCGGCACGCCGCGTTCGCGGAGGGGGACGCCCACGCGTCCTGTTCCGATGGCGAACTCCAGCGCCCGGCCGTCTCCGGCGAGTTCGGCGAGGAAGTCGAGAGTCGGTCCGAGGACGGCAGCCGAGGAGAGCTCGGTCTCCTCGGCGTCGTAACGGTCGGCGGTCGCACGGGTCCACAGTTCACTGCTCGTCACGGGCGGCCACTCTGCCGGTGACGAGAGGCGCTGTCGACTTGTTTTGTCGTGCACCGACGGGCATATCGGGAGTCCCCCGCGGGAGTCGGGGTCAGCGCGGCGGCGGGCCGGGCCAGACGGCGGAGGCGTCGTCGCGGTGCGGGGTGGGCAGCCGGACCGGGCGGACGGGGACGGGGCGTGCGCGCCCTTCGGTGACGGCGGTCCATGGCGTGGGGTGCCCGGAGTAGCAGAGGGTGGTGAGGACGAAGACGTTGTCGGCGTAGACCTCGACGTACTCGCCGATGGTGAGGACGCGCAGGGTGGTGGCGGGCTCGGTCAGCACGGTCTCGCCGAGCGGGATGCCGTCCGGGCCGGTGATCCGGAGGTTCTTGCCGTCGCAGCCGACGGAGAGGGCGGAACGGTCGCCGCCCGGGGTGTCCGTGCGCAGGGTGATCTCGACCGTCCCGGTGACGCCGATGTCGCCGACCGCGTGCAGGGCGGGGCGGTCGGTCTCCTCGCCGAGCCAGGCGTCCAGACCGGGCCACCACTCCAGGCGGGGAGCCGAATCGCCGTCCGTCACCAGCGACTTCGGCTGGGCCAGCATGCCGCGGCAGCGTTCGCCGGTGTCGCTGAGGCCGACCCGGCGGGGGGTGGTGTGCAGCACGACGCGGGAGCCGTCGGGCGCGGCGATCACCCGAGGGGCGTAGGCGCCGCCGGGTCCGAGCGGGCCGCGCCGGGTCCAGGGGCCGCGCAGGCTCGGGGCGGTCCACGCGTCGAAGCCGCGGGTGGCGCCGATGGAGCCGAGAAGCAGCCAGCTGCCGTCGTCGAGGCGTTCCAGTACCGGGCACTCCAACTCGTCGGCGTCACCGGGGGAGACGAGCGGCGGCTGGACGGTCCAGTGCTCCAGGTCTTCGGAGGTGGCCCAGGCGACGCAGCCGCTGACCTCCACCGGGAGGGAGGCGTCGCTGGCGCAGACGACCATGACCCAGCCGTCCGACGCGTCGTCGCGGACGACGAACGGGTCACGCCAGCCCATGCGTTCACCGGTGCGGTACCAGCGCGGGTCCGCCTCGGCGACCGGCCCGGTCCCGTGGCGCCGCCAGGCCGTGCCGTCGGTGCGGTCGGAGTACGCCAGCCCGACCGACTGGAGCGGCCAGCCGCCCGGCGTGAGACCGGAGACGCCGGTGTAGAACATCGCCATGCCGGCGCCGTGCGAGACGGGGTGCATGGTCCACACGGCCTGCTGGTCGAAACGGCCGGGCAGGCCGTTGCCGAAGGCGGTGCCCTGGGGCTGCCAGTGGACCAGGTCGGGGGAGGTGGCCCGGCCGTACGAGGTCTCCATCCGCAGATGGTCGAACTCCGGCGTCCAGGGCCCCTGGAGGTGCAGCACCGCGTACGTGCCGTCCTTGTCGCGCAGCAGGGCGAAGTCGTTCACGCAGAGGCCGGGCGGGGCGTATCGCATGCACAGTTCCTGTCGGCTCCACAGCGCCCAAACGTGTGCGCTGACGCTCGATAACAAAAAGGTCTCTTGAGGATCGGCCCAAGTAAATATGAACGCAAACGCTTGCGCAACAAGGTGGGCGGGTTTACGGTCACGTCACCCACAGATCACACCGATGTGAAACCAACGGGAGGAATGCGCCGTGACGGCCAGCATCACCGATGTCGCCCGCGCCGCCGGAGTCTCGGCGTCCACCGTGTCCCGCGCGCTGCGCGGACGGCCGGGGGTCTCCGAGGAGGTGCGGACGCAGATCGCGGCCGTCGCCGCCCGGCTCGGCTACACCGCCTCACGGTCCGCCTCCAGCCTGGCCAGCGGCCGCACCTTCACCATCGGAGTCCTCGTCCCGTACGTGGGCCGCTGGTTCTTCGGCACCGTGCTGGACGCCGCCGAGCGCGAGTTCAGCGCCGCCGGGTACGACGTACTGCTGTACAACCTGGGCTCACCGGAGACACGCAAGCGCTTCTTCACCAAGCTGCCGGTCCGCAAGCGGGTGGACGCCGTGCTGTCGCTGCTCATCCCCGACGAGGAGGAGTCGGCCGCGTTGCGCTCACTGGGGGTGCCGCTGGCCACCACGGTCGGCGGCACCCGGCCCGGCTTCACCGTCGTCGGCATCGACGACCGGGCCGGCACCGAGAGCGCCGTACGGCATCTGGTGAACCTCGGCCACCGCCGGATCGGCATGATCAGCGGGGCCAGCGGGCCGCTGCACTGGACCACCCCCGTCGAGCGGCGCAACGCCTACCTGGACGTCCTGGCCGACGCCGGGATCGCACACGATGCGGCCCTGGAGGCGGACGGTGACTACACCGTCGAGGGCGGCGAGCGGGCCATGACCGAGCTGCTGGCCGTCTCCCGGCCGCCGACGGCCGTGTTCGCGCAGTCCGACGAGATGGCGATGGGCGCCCTGCGCGCGCTGCGGCGTCACCGGCTGAAAGTACCGGAGGACGTCTCCGTCGTCGGCTTCGACGACCACGAACTCGCCGACGTGGTCGGCCTGACCACCGTCGCCCAGCCGGTCGCCGAGCAGGGCGCCGAGGCCGCCCGGCTGCTGCTGCGTCAGCTGGACGAGCCCGGTACCGAACCACCGGCCGAGCAGGTGCAGATGCCCATCCGCCTGGTCCTGCGCGAGACCACCGCCCCGCCGCGCCCACGCGGACCGCAGTAACCCCCCGAACGCCACCCTCACAGCCTGAAAGCACGCCGCCACTTCCCACCCTCGCCACAGCACGGAGGCACAGCCATGAGTCCGACCAGCAGAAAGTACCGTCGCACGGCCCGTACGGGCCTGGCCCTCGTCCCCCTGGTGGCGCTGGCCGCCTGCGGCTCGGGCGGCGGTACCGACGCCTCCGCCGAGGCCGGAAGCGGCAAGGGCACCATCAGCGTCTGGGCCCACCAGGGCCAGAAGAACGAGACCAGCGCGCTGCAGAACGCCGTGAAGTCCTTCAACTCCTCGCAGAGCGAGATCAAGGTCGACCTGAAGCTGATACCCGAGGCCGACTACACCAAGACCATCACCGCCACCGACGCCGCCGAGCTGCCGGACGTGATGGAGTTCGACGGCCCGACGATGGCCAACTTCGTCTACAACAAGAAGCTCGCGCCGATCGACACGTACGTCTCCGCCAGGACCATGGACAACGCCACCGACGCGAACAAGGCGCAGGGCGAGGTCGACGGCAAGCACTACGGCCTGGGCATGTTCGACTCCGGGCTCGGGATCTACGGCAACAAGAAGCTGCTCGACGCGGCCGGCGTGACGTACCCGACCGGCCTGTCCGACGCCTGGACCGCCGAGGAGTTCACGGCCGCGCTCAAGGCGCTGAAGGCCAAGGACGCCGACGGCAAGACCCTCGACCTTCAGGAGAGCGGCGGTTACGCCAACGAGTGGGGCACCTACGGCTTCGCCCCGATCGTGTGGTCCGCCGGCGGTTCCCTGCTCAAGGACGGCAAGGCGGAAGGCGCCCTCGACACCCCGGCCGTGGTCTCGGCCATGAAGACCTTCCAGTCCTGGAAGACCTCCGTCGATCCGAACACCGACGGCAACGCCTTCGCCAAGGGCCGGGTCGCGCTGAGCTGGGTCGGGCACTGGATGTACCCCGCGTACAGCGAGGCCCTCGGTGACGATCTGGTGGTGCTGCCGCTGCCCGACTTCGGCAACGGCCCCAAGACCGGCCAGGGGTCGTGGGCCTGGGGCATCGGCGCCGACACCAAGAACGCCAAGGCCGCCGGCGCGTTCCTGGACACCCTCCTGGACGACGCCAACGTCACGGCGATGACGACGGCCAACGGGGCGGTCCCCGCCACCAGGACCGCGCTCGCGAAGAGCAGCCTCTACAAGCAGGGCGGCCCGCTCCAGCTCTACGCCGACCAGCTCGCCAAGCCGTGCGGCGACAGCGACATCACGAAGTCCTGTGTCGCCGTGACCCGCCCGGTGACCGCCGGCTACCCCGTGATCACGTCGAAGTTCAGCGAGGCCCTGAACTCCGTCTACGGCGGCGCCGACCCCAAGAGCGCCCTGGAGAAGGCCGCACGCGCCATCGACCGGGACTTCTCCGACAACGCCGGCTATCAGATCCCGTAGGACCCATCGGCCGGGGCGGGCCCGCTCACAGCACGCCCGCCCCGCCGGGAACAGGACCTTCCCGTGACATTCGTGGAACCCGCGCCCGCCGCGCCGCCCGGCCAGGAGCAGGACCCATCCGTGAAACCCGCAGCGTCGGCGCGACCGGCACGGCCGGGCCGCAAGAACCGCGACTGGCCGCACGGACTCCTCATGTCCGCCCCGGCCGTCGTCGGACTCATCGTCTTCGTCGGTGTGCCGTTCGGCTACGCCGTGGTGCTCTCCTTCTACAACGTCCGCCTCGGCTCGCCGCTGGAGCCCACCTTCTTCGGCCTGGAGCAGTACCGGCGGCTGTTCACCGACCCGGACCTGTCGGGCCCGTTCCTGCGGGCCCTGCTGAACAACCTGACCTTCGCCGTGGTCGTCGTACCGGTGCAGACGGCCCTGGCGCTGGCCCTGGCGATCCTGCTGAACCGCAAGCTCAAAGCGATCGGAGTGTTCCGGTCCCTGTTCTTCCTGCCGGTGGTCTTCCCGATGGCACTGGTCGCCGTGATCTGGCGCCTGATCCTGGCCCGCAGCGACCAGGGCATGCTCAACTCGGCGCTGGACGCGGTCAGTCTCGGCAACTGGGGCGCCTTCGACTGGCTCGGTGACGGCGCCACCGCGATGGCCTCGATCATCGTGCTGTCCGTCTGGCAGGGCGTCGGCTTCCAGATGGTCATCCTCCTCGCCGGACTCCAGCAGATCCCGGGTGAGCTGTACGAAGCCGCCGAGCTCGACCGCGCCGGGCGCTGGCAGCAGTTCCGCCACGTCACCCTGCCCGGCATCCGCGGCACCCTGGTCTTCGTCGCGATGCTCACCTCGGTGCTCTCCTTCCGGGTCTTCGACCAGGTCTACGTCCTCGTCCGCGGCGGCGGCCTGGACGAGGACGCCACCCGCACGGTGATGTACCAGGCCGTCACCACCGCCTTCGACCAGAACAACATCGGCCAGGCGTCCGCGATCACCGTCGTCTTCTTCCTGATCGTCGTCGTCCTGACGCTCATCCAGCGCCGCGTCGTCCGGCCCGCAAACGAGGACTGATCCATGAGCGCGACCACCACCCCTACGCCCCTGCGCCGCTTCATGGACTACGCCGTACTCAGCGTGCTGGCCTTCGTCTTCGTACTGCCCGTGATCTACCTGTTCCTGGGCAGTCTCAAGCCGTCCGACGAGGTCCTCGACGGCCTGTCCGGCTTCCTCCCGACCAACCTGTCCTTCGACAACTACTCCGCCGTCCTCGACAGCCTCAACTCCGACAGCACCGGCTACTTCTGGCGCTTCATGGGCGTCTCACTGCTGCTGGCGTTCGTGGTGGTGACCGGCGGACTGTTCGTCAACTCGATGGCCGCGTACGGGCTCTCGCGGCTGAAGTGGCGTGGCCGGGAAGCGGTCTTCACGCTCGTCCTGCTGCTGATGCTGGTCCCGTTCGAGTCGGTGGCCGTGCCGCTCTTCTACATGTTCAACGACCAGCGCGACACCCTCCCCATCCTGGCGCTCCCGTTCATCGCCAACGCCTTCTCGGTCTACCAGTTCCACACGTTCTTCCGCACGATCCCGCCGAGCATCGAGGAAGCGGCTCGGATCGACGGCGCGGGTCCCTGGCGCACCTTCTTCGCGATCATCATCCCGATGTCGAAGCCGGCCTTCGCCTCCGTGGCGATCCTGACCTTCCTCATCCAGTGGGGCTCGTTCCTGTGGCCGGTGCTGATGGTCTCCGACCCGTCGGTCCGCCCGCTGCCGCTGGAGATGAGCGTCTTCCAGGGTCAGCAGCCCGCGGACTGGGGACAGATCCTCGCCTTCGGCGTCCTCCTGGTCCTGCCCGTCCTGGTGGTCTTCGCCTTCTTCCAACGCTGGTTCGTCCAAGGTGTGGCCAGTTCCGCCGTCAAGGGCTGAGCGAGAGCGGCCGACTCTCCGCCTCGGCCGCCTGGGCCGCCTCGGCCGCCTGGGCCGGCTCATCCGCCTCGGCGGCTCCCCCGGGCGGCCTGCTTCAGGTGCGGTCTTCAGGCGAGTCGATCTCCTGGCCGACGCCGGAAATCGGGTAGGTCACCGCGGGGCGGCGTGCCCAGGATCGCGGGCATGGCACTGCGACTTGTCCAGATCGCGGTGAACGCTCGGGACGACTCCGCGCTCGGCCGGTTCTGGGCCGAGGCGCTCGGCTGGAGCACCTCCATCGAGGAACCCGGAGTGACCAACCTCGAACCCGAGGGATTCACCTGTCCCGACCCCGTCGCCGTCTGCATCGACATCATCGTCGTCCCGGAACCCGAGACCGTGAAGAACCGCGTCCACCTCGACCTCCGGCCCTACCCCGGTGACGATCGAGCGGCGGAGGCGGCCCGACTGCGGGCCCTCGGCGCCACCGACATCGATCTCGGCCAGGGCCACGTGTCGTGGACCTGCCTCGTCGACCCGGAGGGCAACGAGTTCGACATCCTCGCTCCGGGCTGACGTCAGTCGAAGAGGGCGATGAGTCCGTTCACCCAGATGGCCAGCATCCCCAGGACCGCCACCAGGCATCCGCCCCCGGTCAGGCATCCGCCGAGTGACGGCTTCTCGGCGTCCGGCTCGTCGTCCCGAGCGGAGGCAACCGTGTCCCAGTCGACGGGGTGCCCCACAGCCTGGGCACAGGCCGTCCGTACCGCTGTCAGCTGCTCCAGGGCGAAGGCGGACCGGGCCGACGACTCGGGCCCACGCCACGCGAGAGCCCTCATACGCTGCTGAGGGGTCCGGTATCTCGCCTCGAACGCGGAGGTCTCCACCACGTCCCGGTCCTCTTCGAGGTACATCCAGCGCCCTGCCTCGGCGGGCTCGCCGTACAACCGGTACACCTCGGCCAGTCGGCGGCGCAGCGGCAGGTCATGGGGAAAGGACGAGACCAGACCGCGCAGACGCTGGCGCGCCATGGGCACGCGGCCCGAGGCCAGGTCCGCGTCCACGCGAGCAAGGGCGTCCATCAGTGGCATGACTGCATGATCGCCCACGCAGGGGGACCTTTCGACTCCTTTTCCGCCCGGACGGCCGGGAGCCTGGCGCACGCCCGCCGGTACGCGCTCCGCCCGGAGCCGTTGGCGGATCCCGACGCCTGGCTCGCGTCGTACCGGCTGGGAACCGAACGCCGCTCGAGGCGGCCGGAGGGCCGCCCGAGCCGACGGACCGGCCGCTGTCCGGCCGGTCACCGGGGAGCCGGATCGATGCCTTCCTCCGGCGGGACGGTCACGTCGACCCTCATGTCGTAGTCGGTGACCGGACTCCGCGATCCGCGATCCGCGACGCCGATCCGCACCCCCCGGCCGACGCGCTCTCAGACGCGCCGTCGTCCCGCCGCTCCGCGGGAGATCGCGGCCAGCACGGTGCCCACCCCGAGGACGACCAGCCCCCGCCACCACACCTGAGCCTCGATCTGGGTGGCGAGCACGACGCATGAGGCCGCACCCAGCACGGGCAGCACGGTCGGGGCGCGGAAGTGGTCGTGCTCGCCGGGGTCACGCCGCAGGACCAGGACGGAGACATTGACCAGGACGAAGACCACGAGCAGCAGCAGGACCAGCGTCGAGGCCAGGGTGGCGACGCTCCCGGTGAGCGCCAGGAGGACGGACAGGGCGGTCGTGGCCGCGATGGCGACCCACGGCGTGCGGCGGCCGGGCAACAGCTTCGTCAGCTGGGCCGGCAGCAGCCCGTCGCGGGCCATGCCGAAGGCGAGACGCGAGGACATGATGCCGGTGAGCAGGGCGCCGTTGGCGACGGCCACGAGCGCGATCGCGCTGAACAGACGGGCCGGCACCCCGCCCGCCTCCTTGACGACTTCGAGGAGGGGCCCGCTCGACTCCGCCAGCCGGTCCGTCGGAACGGCCGCCGACGCGGCGAGACCGACCAGCACGTACACGGCTCCGGCGGTGACGAGAGCACCGAAGAGCGCGCGGGGGTACGAGCGCCTGGGGTCACGGGTCTCCTCGGCGACGTTCACGGACGTCTCGAAGCCGACGAAGGAGTAGTAGGCGAGCACCGAGCCGCTCAGAACGGCCGCGGCGGCACCCTTCTCGGGTGTGCCCAGCCGGGTCAGCCTCCCCGGGTCGCCGTCGCCCCGCAGCAGGAGCCAGGCGCCGAGCCCCACGATGACCAGCAGTCCGCCGACCTCGACGACGGTGGCGATGACGTTCGCCCGGGTCGACTCCTTGATGCCTCGCGCGTTCACGACAGCGAGCAGCAGGAGGAAGACCACGACGACGGCACCCACGGGCAGGGTGACGAAGGCCGACAGATAGTCACCGCCGAAACCGCGGGCGAGGGCGGCGACCGAGACGATGCCGGCCACCAGCATGCAGAACCCCGCGATGAATCCGGCGAAGGGGCCGAACGCACGGGTCGCGTAGTGGGAGGCGCCGCCCGCCTGGGGATACTTCGTCGCCAGTTCCGCGTACGACGCCGCGGTCAGCAGCGCCAGCAGGAGCGCGACGAGCAGGGGCACCCACACCGCTCCGCCCGCGTCCGCGGCGATCTGCCCCACCAGGACGTAGACCCCGGCGCCCAGGACATCCCCCAGGATGAAGAAGTAGAGCAGCGGAGTGGTGAGGGCCCGCTTGAGGCCCGACGGGGAGGTGACGGACGGCGGCTGTTCGGTGGCTGACGACATGCGGCCCAAGTCCCCCGCACAACGGAAAACACTCCCTCGCCGACAGCGCGCTCCTGTGGCTGTGGACAGGTATCGGTGCTGGTGAGGCCGAGGACGCCTTGTCCCGTGAATGACGAGCGGACAGCGGCCACGTGTGGACCGTCTGAGCGCGGCTCGTACGGATCGTCGTCCTCTCGGCCCGTCCGGCCGATCCCCGTGGGCCGCCACCCCTCCCATCCGCTTCCGCCTCCCGGACGCCACTTCCGGCCGGTGCGACCGAAATCCGCAGGGGTGACCGTCACCCACCTGTCCTGGGCCGTACGGGGCGTCGTCGTCGCCGGCCGACCGTCAGAACATCCCGAGTGCGGCATCCGGTCGGTGGGCCGCGTCGACCCCGGCGGCTCGATCTGCGCTGCCGGCCGTACGCCTTCGTACGTCTTCGTGTGCCGTCATGCGCCGACGGCAGGGGGAGGGGGCTGCGAAGTCTCCGCCCACCGTTGAGGCCGCCCGACGCCGGCGCCGGGGCGCCGAGCTGGTGAACAGCCGACCGACGTGGGGAGTGCGCGCCGTGTTCGTCCAGGGGACGGGCAAGGTTCAGGACGCGTACCCGCGCACGCGGAGGGGGAGTGCGCCCCACGCGCTCCCCCCGTGCTCCCGGCGGGATTCGGCCGAAATAGGTGTCGGGACCTGGCCGGGTGTCCGGAGGGGTGACAGTCGGCTGCCGAGATCTCGATCAACGTCCCACGGTGACGAGCCACCTTTGAACCGCGCATTCCGCTTCTGTGTTGCCGTGCCGTTACGGCCGTGGTGGTCAATCTCTGTGCAGGTGAGACGAGTTACGAGGTCTCTGCGCTCAAGGGGAATAGCAGGTTCTGCATGTGTGGCTGTTTAGTCATCTGGTCCTGGGGCACGCGTGGGAGCGGCGAAGCAAGGCCGGAACCCTCGTCGACGGGTTTGGTTCGGGCTGCGCGGAAGCCGTGCGAGATGGCTTGCCGGTATGGCCCCCGTTCAACTCGAGGGGGTTGCCCTCGGTTGACCCACCGTGAAGACTGTCGCCGAGTTCGACCGGGTCGAAGGTGCTCGTTATGCGTATGGCCTCGCCTTACCGGCGGGGATGCGTGGCCTCGTATGAGTTTTCGAACGTCTGGTCCTGGCCGAGGGCCCGACATGCGTGAAGGCAAGGGCAACTCGCCGTGCGACGGCTGCGCGGCACGTTCACTGGAGATGTGTGATGTCGGCTTGGTGCGCATGGCGAGTACCGCCGTTTGTTCAGAGGCGGGCGTGGAGCCGATATGGCCCGCAACGCAATTGTTGACGCGTATGACTGAACTCGCTGACGCACGGCGGACGGTTTTCCGAGCCGGCCCGAGCGACGTCGGATTCCGGAGCGGCGTCGGGTTCCGAGGCCGCTGAAGCGAGACTCCGACTGCTCACCGCTCTGAGCCGTCGGCCGCTTCGCTACCCGCGTAGAGCTGCTGCCGTCAGGCGCGGACCAGGTCACACCCAAGGCCCGGGTCCGGGCTGCCTGAGGCTCCGTCGACCGTCCCGCATGTGGATGCGCTGTCCCCGCGTTCCGCACGAAGGAGAAAAGGTGACCGGCAACCCACCGACACAGGAGCGCTTACCCTTCGAAAGACTGAGTGAACGATGGCAGTCCTTACGCGCATTCGGAGCGGCTCATTACGACGAGCGGCAGGGCGCGTGGCGGGTGGTGGACTACCAGACCGTGTCCGCGATTCTCGCGGATCCTCGGACGTACTCCTCCGACTTCTCGTCCATCGCGCCCACCCAGGAGGACTTCGAGCTCTTCCGGCAGGGCAATTTCGTCGGTATGGACCCGCCGAAGCACCGCGAACTCCGGACTCTCGTGAGTCAGGCATTCACTCCCCGCGTGGTGCAGGGATTGGAGCCGCGTATCGAATCTGTGTGCGGTCGCCTGCTGGATGACGTCGCCGATTGCGACCGGTTCGATCTGGTTGACGCGCTCGCGTACCCGTTGCCCATCATCGTCATCGCCGAACTGCTCGGTATACCGGCCGCCGACCACAAGCTTTTCCAGGAGTGGGCGGCCGTTCTCTTCAGCGGTGACGAACTGGGCGAGGCGCCCGACATGGCCGACCTGGAACGCGCCCTGAATACCATCGCTCCCACCGTGCGGCAGATGAACGGCTACGTCCTGGACCACATCCGGCGTTGTCGAGCCCACCCCGGTGACGATCTGACCAGCAAGCTGGTGGCCGCCGAGGTGGACGGCGTGCGCCTGGAGGACCAGGAGATCGTCGGGTTCGTCGCGCTGCTGCTCGTCGCCGGGCACATCACCACGACGGCTCTGCTGGGCAACGCCGTCGTCACCTTCGACCGGCACCCCGGCGCGCTCCGCTCGCTGCGCGCCGACACCGGCCGGCTGCCGGGCGCCATCGAGGAGGTGCTGCGGTGGCTTCCCCCCTTCGCGGAACTCGGCCGGCGCACCACGCGGCCCGTGGTGATCGGCGGTCAGGACCTCCCCGAGGGCACGATGGTGGTGGCTCATCTGGGCGCCGCCAACCGCGATCCCGCCCGCTTCGACGCGCCGGACGTCTTCGATCCGAACCGCGATCCCAATCCGCATCTGACCTTCGGTCACGGCATCCACTTCTGCTTCGGTGCCCCCCTGGCCCGGCTGGAAGCGCGGATCGCGCTGCGGATGCTGCTGGAACGTTTCTCCAATGTGAGTGTCCCCGACTACGGCGAGGTCACCTTCCAGAACCCGGCCGTCATCGTCGGCGTACGCCACCTGCCGGTCGAGGTCGCAAGGCCGTAACCCGCACGGACACACACCCGCACCACGCGGACACACACCCGCACGGACACACACCCGCACGGACACACACCCGCACGGACGCACACGCGCACCGAACGAACGCACACCCCCATCGCACGGACGCACACCCGCACCGACGCGCAGGGCCGTACCCGCTCCTCCCCACCGGCCCTCGTGTCACGTTCCTGGAACGCAGTCACTGGGAGTCCCCTTCACATGCCGTACCCCACCGCCGCTTCAGTCGTCGCCCCGCGACCGTCCCTCTTACGTCAGACGTTGCAGGACAGTCTCGACACCCTCGCGCGCACCCACCGCGTGCCCGGCGCCCATCTGGCCGTCGACACCGGGACGGAGATCGTCAGCGTGCACACCGGCACGGCCGACGCCGTCCGGGGCACCGCGTTCACGGCGGACACGGCCGTGCCGCTGGGCAGTGTCACCAAGACGTACACGGCCGCCACGGTCATGCTGCTGGTCGACGACGAGGACCTCGACCTGGACGAGGCCGTCGCCGACGTCCTGCCGGAGTTCGAGGAGATACCCAAGGTGACCGTGCGTCACCTTCTCTCCCACACCGCCGGTCTGCCCACCGGTCCCGACTCGGACACCGCGGCGGGCATGACGGCGTCCCGTTATCTGTCGACGGTGTGCACCGCCGAGGACGCGCTGTTCGCGCCCGGGACGGACTTCTCCTACTCCAACGCCGGTTACGTGGCGGCGGGACGGCTGATCGAGGCCGTGACCGGCATGAGCTGGCAGGAAGCCGTCCGCGTGCTGCTCCTGGAACCGCTGGGCACCGCACCGGCCTTCCTCGGCGAGAGCGTCCAGGGGCGACCGGTCGCCACCGGGCACGCCCTGAACACGGCGACCGGCGCCCCGCGGCCGGCCCGCCAGAACCTGGCCCCCGTGGAGGCGCCGGCCGGCGCCCTGCTGGCGAGCGCCTCCGATCTCGTCGCTCTGGGCCAGGCGTTGACCGGCCGGTCCGCCGTCGTCCCGGCCGCCGTCGCCACGCTGATGAGGCGTCCGGAAGAGGGCAGCGAAGCCGGTCCCCTGGCGGACGCCTGGGGCCTGGGAACCGCCCTCCACCAACAGGACGACCGGTGGTGGTGCGGCCATGACGGGAACGCCCAGGGCACCTCCTGCCATCTGCGTGCGGAGCCGCGCAGCGGCGTCGTGGTCGCGTTCACCGGCAACTCCGGTGGCGCCACCGCCCTGTGGCGGGACCTGGCCGACACCCTGACCCGGCTCACCGGCATGCGGGTGCCCGCCGCCGCCACCGCGCGCCTCGACCGGGGCGGCCCCGTCGCCTTCCCCGAATGCGCCGGGACCTACCGCAACGGGACGACCGAGTACCGCATCAGCCTCGACGCGGACGGCCTGCCCGTGCTGTCCATCGACGGTGATCTGCCGCTGCCCCTGATCTGCTACCCGGACCTGACCTGCGACCTGGTCGACCCGGCCACCGGCCGACGCGAACCCGGCGGACGCTTCCACCGCGACCCCGTCGGCGGCGGCGTCGACCGTGTGCAGATCTCCGGTCGTACGGCCCGCCGCGTCGGCACCGACTGACCCCGGTCGTCCCGCCGAGCCGGCCCGCACCGCCGGCCCCGGCGCCCCGCCACGTCCGGCCGCACCCCTCCCGCACCGGAACCGCCCCGCGCGGCTCCGGTGCGCCCGGCGGCTCCCCGCGCCCGCGCACCCGCATCGTCACCGTCTTCCGAGGACTCCCCATGACGGACCTGCACAACTCGCCCGACCACACGTCCCCCTACCGGCGGGCGGACGACGTCACCGCCGCCGGAGGCGGCTCGGGCACCCCGGTGCCGCACCGGCCGCTCGGCGAACTGTTCGAGGCGTGGGCGGGCCGGACCCCGGACGCGCCGGCCGTGACCGACGGCCGACGGACGTGGTCCTACCGGGAACTGGAGGAGCGCACCGCGCGCCTGGCCGCCGATCTCGTACGGCGCGGGGCCGGGCCGGAGCGGACGGTGGCCCTGGTCCTGCCGCGCTCGCTGGAACTGATCGCCGCCGAGCTGGCCGTGGCCCGGGCGGGTGCCGCGTTCCTGCCCGTGGATCCCCAGTACCCGCACGAGCGACGGGCGTTGATGCTGGCGGACGCGGCACCCGCCGTGGTCCTCGACGACCTGGCCGGCGTACGCGCCGCCCTGGAGGCCGCCGGAAACCTCCCGGAGCCACGAGCGCGGGTGGACGCCGACCAGGCCGCGTACGTCATCTACACCTCCGGCTCGACCGGAACGCCCAAGGGCGTGACCGTCACCCACCGGGGCATCGCCGCCTTCACCGCGGGTGCCGCCGAGCGGTACGCCGTGGGACCGGGCGACCGGGTGCTCCAGTTCTCCTCGCCCAGTTTCGACGCCTCCGTGCTGGAACTGTTCATCTCCGTGCTGTCCGGCGCCACCCTGGTCGTCCCGCCGAACGGCCCCTGGCTGGGCGACGAACTGGCCGCCGTGGTGAACGAGCACCGCATCAGCCACGCGCTGATCCCGCCGGCCGCCCTGGCCACCCTGCCGGACCCGGCGCGGATCGAACCGGGTGGCCTGCGCACGCTGATCGTGGGAGCCGAGGCGTGCCCGGCCGCACTCGTCGACCGCTGGGCGCCCGGCCGCCGGATGATCAACTCGTACGGGCCCACCGAGGCGACCATCGTGGCCTCCTGGACCGGACCGCTGTCCGCGGGCAGTGGCACGCCGGGCATCGGCACCCCCCTTGCCGGCACCGAGGCGCACGTGCTGGACGCGGCCATGCGGCCGGTGCCGCGCGGCACCGACGGCGAACTGTACGTCGGCGGGGTGGGAGTGGCCCGCGGCTACCTCGACCGGCCCGGCCTCACCGCCACGCGCTTCGTCGCCAGTCCCTTCGGCCCGTCCGGAGCCCGCCTCTACCGCACCGGCGACCGGGCACGCTGGAACGAGCACGGCGAACTGGAGTACCTGGGCCGGCTCGACCGCCAGGTGAAACTGCGCGGCTTCCGGATCGAGCCCGGCGAGATCGAGGCGGCGCTGCGGCGCTGCGGCGGAGTGCGGGACGCCGTGGCCGTGGTGCGCGAGGACGAACCCGGACGGCGTCGGCTCGTCGGCTATGTCACCCCGGCCGACCACCGGCAGCCGCCTCGCCCGGACCAGTTGAGAGAGGCCGTCGCCGCCGTCCTGCCGCCGCACATGGTGCCCTCCGCCGTGGTCGTCCTCGACGCCCTGCCGCTCACCCCCCAGCACAAGACCGACCTGCGGGCCCTGCCCGCGCCCGTCCGCGCGGCCGGCCCGGACCACGTGGCGCCGCGCACCCCGCAGGAGCGGGCGCTGGCCGACGTGTGGGCGGACGTCCTGGGCGTCGACGCCGTGGGCGCCGAGGACGACTTCTTCGACCTGGGCGGAGACTCCATCCTCGCCACCCGCGCCCTGGCCCGGATCCGCGAGGAACTCGGTGCCCGCCTGTCGGTCCGGGACGTGTTCACCACGCGCACGGTCGCCGCTCTGGCCCGGCTGCTCGACGCCCCCTTCGCCGCGGTGGCCCCGGACCCGATCCCGGCCGTCCCGCGCGACCGGCCCCTTCCGCTCTCCAGCGCCCAGCGGCGCCTGTGGTTCCTGGACGACCTCACCCCGGGCGGCACCGAGTACAACACCGGCCTGGCGCTGCGCCTGCGCGGCGAGCTGGACACCGGGGCGCTGCGCCGTGCCCTGGACCGGCTGGTGGCCCGCCACGACTCCCTGCGTACGACCTTCGCCACCGAGGACGGCCAGGGGGTGCAGCGAGTGCATCCGCACGCCGACCTGCCGCTGCGCACGGCCGATGTGACGCACCTGCCCGCCGGCCGGCGCGACGAGGCCGCCGGCCGGCTGCTCACCGAGGAGCTGGCCCACCCCTTCGACCTGGCGGCCGGCCCGCTCACCAGGGCTCTGCTCGTCCGCCGCGACGACGACGACCATGTGCTGCTGCTGGCCCAGCACCACATCGTCACCGACGGCTGGTCCGTGGGCATCCTGACCCGTGACCTGGCGGCCCTGTACCGGGGCGAGGTCTCCGGCACCGAGGACGGGCTGCCCGTGCCCGGGGTGCAGTACCCGGACTTCGCCGTGTGGGAGCGGCGCCGGCGTTCCGGCGACGGCGACGCGGAACACCTCGCCTACTGGAAGCGGCACCTGACCGGCATGCCGCAACTGGAACTGCCCACCGACCGGCCCCGGCCCGCGGTGCGCACCACGGCCGGCGCCGCCCACCGGCACCACCTTCCGGCGGAGCTTGTCGCGCGGCTGAGACATCTGGCCGGGGGCCGCGGTACGACCGTCTTCACCCTGTTCGCCGGGGCGGCGGCGGTGCTGTTCTCCCGCTACTCGGGGCAGCGGGACGTCGCCTTCGGCACCGTCACCACCGGGCGCGGACGCCGCGAACTGGAGGACGTGACCGGGTTCTTCGCGAACACCGTCGTGCTGCGCGGTGACGTGGACGACGCCGCGACCGTCGACCGGTTCGTGGAGAGCATGCGGGCGACGGTGCTGGACGCCTTCGCCCACGAATCGGTGCCGTTCGACCGGGTGGTGGAGGAACTGGCCCCGCCCCGGGATCCCAGCCGTACCCCGCTGGTGCAGGTGCTCGTCGTGCAGCAGACCGCCCTGGCAGACCCGCCCCAGGCCGGCGGCTTGCGGATCGAACAGCACCCGCTGCCCCGCCCGGCCGCCCGCTTCGACCTGGTGCTGGAGTTCGCTCCGCACGCCGACGGCGGCTGCGAGCTCACCGTCGAGTACAGCACCGGCCTGTTCGAGGCGGAGACGGTCGCCCGGATGAGCCGTCACCTGCACCGGCTGCTGGAGGGCATGGCGGACGGACCGCACCGCACGGTGGGCGAGCTGGCCCTGCTGTCGGACGGCGAACGGCACACCGTCCTGGAGGCCTGGAACCCGCCGCCCACGGACGCCCACCACGAGCCGGACCGTACGCTGCCCGCGCTGTTCGAGGCACAGGTGGCACGGACGCCCGGCCGGACCGCCGTGGTGTGCGGCTCCGAACGCCTGGACTACGCCGAGGTCAACCGGCGCGCCAACCGGCTCGCCCGGCTGCTGGCCGCGCGCGGGGCCGGTCCCGAGACGCTGGTGGCGCTGTGCCTGCCGCGGACGGCTGACCTGCTGCCGGTGCTGTGGGCCGTACTCAAGGCGGGCGCCGGCTACCTGCCGGTGGACCCCGGCTACCCGGTCGAGCGCGTCCGCCTCATGCTCGCCGACGCCGCTCCCGCCCTCGTCATCGCCACCCGCGAGACCGCCGGCGCGCTGCCCGGGGACTGCGTCCCGCTGCTGCTGGAGGACTGCCTCGCCCAGACCGCCGTCGCCGGCGGCGGTCTCACCGGCGACGGTCTCACCGGCGACGGGCTCACCGACAGCGGGCTCACCGGCGACGGCCTCATCGACAGCGACCTCACCGACGCCGACCGGGTGCGGCCTCTCGATCCCGGGCACCCCGCGTACGTCATCTACACCTCGGGCTCGACCGGACGTCCGAAAGGCGTGGTGGTCACCCACCGCAGCGTCGCGGCGCTCGCGGCGTGGGCGGGGGAGCGCTTCGGACCCCGGCGGCTGGCGCATGTGGTGGCCTCCACCTCGCTCAACTTCGACGTGTCGGTGTTCGAGATGCTCTGCCCCCTGCTCGTCGGCGGTGGCATCGAGGTGGTCGCCGACCTCCCGGCCCTCGCCGACACCACCGAACCCCGGCGGGCCGGACTGGTGAGCGGTGTGCCGTCGGTGATCTCCCGCATGCTCGCCGAGGGCGGCGCGGCGGTGGAGGCGGACACGGTCGTCCTGGCCGGGGAGGCGCTTCCCGCGCAGACCGTGCACGACCTGAAGCGGGCCATGCCGGACTGCGAGATCGCCAACATCTACGGCCCGACCGAGGCCACCGTCTACGCCACCGCGTGGTTCGCGGACGGCACCGCTCCGGAGCAGGCCCCGCCGATCGGCAGGCCCGTGGCCCGCACCCGCGCCTACGTGCTGGACCGCCTGCTGCGCCCCCAGCCGCCCGGCGTGACGGGAGAGCTGTACCTGGGCGGCGGAGGGCTGGCGCGCGGCTACCTGGGACGCCCGGGGCTGACCGCCTCCCGGTTCGTCGCCGACCCCTTCGGCGCGCCGGGGAACCGCATGTACCGCACCGGAGACCTGGTGCGGTGGAACGGCGACGGCGAACTGGAGTACCTCGGCCGTACCGACCAGCAGGTCAAGGTGCGGGGCTTCCGCATCGAACTGGGCGAGGTGGAGGAGGGGCTGCGCCGCGTCCACGGCGTGACGGAGGCGGCGGCCACCGTCCGGGAGAGCGACGGCCACCGCCGTCTGGTCGGCTACGTCGTTCCCGCTCCGGACGCGCGCGTCGAGCCGGAGGAGGTGCGCCGGGTCCTCGGCCGCACCCTGCCCGACTACATGGTGCCGACGGCCGTCGTGGTCCTGGCCGGCCTGCCCCTCAACCCCAACGGCAAGCTGGACCGGGGCCGCCTGCCGGACCCCGGGCCCGTACGCGGCGGTACGCACCGCGTGGCCCCGCGCACCCCCACCGAGCGCACCCTCGCCGCCATCTGGGCGGACATCCTGCGTGTGGACCGCATCGGGGTGGACGACAACTTCTTCGCCCTGGGCGGCGACTCCATCCTCAGCATCCAGGTGGTGGCCCAGGCCCGCCAGGCGGGCCTCACGGTCACCTCCCGGGACGTCTACCGGCACCAGACCATCGCCGCCCTCGCCCGTTGCGCCGACGCGGCCGGTGACCACCGGCCCGCCGTCCCGGCCTCGGTGCCCGCCAGCGGTCCGGCGCCGCTCACGCCCATCCAGCGCTGGCTGTTCGACAGTGCGGCGGAGCGTGCGGGCCGCTTCGCCCAGACCCTGTCCGTCCACCTCCCCGGCTCCGTCGACACGGTGGCGCTGGAGGACGCCCTCAACGACCTCGTCGCCCAGCACGACGCCCTGCGCTCACGCTTCCTCACCGAGGAGGCCGCCGACGGCACGGACGCGGAGCCGCGCGCCGCCTGGCGCATCGAGGACCGGGCCCCGCGCCTGCGGCTGGCCCGCCACGCCGGCCCGGACACCGACTCCCCGCACCACGGCGCCTTCGACCTGCGCCACGGCCCGCTGCTGCGTGCCGTGCTGCACGACCGCGGCCCCGGCCGGCCCCGCGTGCTGCATCTGGCCGTCCATCACCTGGTGGTAGACGGTGTCTCCTGGCGCGTGCTCCTGGAGGACCTGGACCGCGCCTACCGCGCCCGCCGGGAAGGCCGCGACGGACAGCGGGCGTTGCCCCCGAAGTCCTCACCGCTGCGGCACTGGGCCCGGCGGCTGTCCGTCCTGGCGGCCGACGGCGGTTTCGACGACGAGGCCGCGTACTGGACCGACGCCGCCGCCGGAGCCCGGACGACGCTGCCGACCGACACGCAGGGCGAGGGACCGGGCGAGGGATCGGGCAAGGAGACGGGCGAGTGCCCCAACACCTACGCCTCGGCGCGCTCGGTGACCGTCCGCCTCACGCCCGAGGACACCACCGCCCTGCTGCGCACCCTGCCGGACACCTACCGCACCCGGGTCAACGACGTGCTGCTGAGCGCGCTCGGCCGGGTGCTGTGCGCGTGGACCGGGCACGAGCGGGTCCTGGTGGACGTCGAGGGGCACGGCCGGGAGGAACTCTTCGCCGACGTGGACATCAGCCGTACGGTCGGCTGGTTCACCACCCGTCACCCGGTCGCCCTCGCCGTCCCGGCCGACGCGGACTGGGACGTCGTACTCAAGCAGGTCAAGGAGCAACTGCGGGCGGTGCCCCGGCACGGAGTCGGGTACGACGTGCTGCGGTATCTGGACTGCCCGAGACCCTTGCCCGAGGTGCCGGAGGCGCAGGTTAGCTTCAACTACCTGGGAAGGTTCGGGCTGTCGGACACCGCCGGTGGCCTGTACGAAGGAACGTTCCGGCCGCTGGAACTGGACGCCGATCCCTCGGCCGTCCGCCCGCACCCCCTGGAAGTGGTGGGGCAACTGGACGGTGACGCACTGGAGTTCACCTGGTTCTACTCCGAGGACCTGCACACCAGGACGACCGTCGCCGGCCTGGCCGCCCGCTTCGCCGACGCGCTGGCCGGCATCGCCCGCCACGCCGGCCGGCCGGGCAGCGGCGGACGCACCCCCTCGGACTTCCCGCTGGCCCCGCTCGACCAGGCGACCGTGGACCGGATCGTCGGGGACGACCCCGCGGCGGTGGAGGACATCCACCCGCTCACCCCCACCCAGACCGGCATGCTCTTCCACCGGCTCTCCCAGGACGACCGGGGCGTCTACTTCCAGCAGCTCACCTTCGACCTGGAGGGTGTGCCCGAACCGGCCGCGCTCGCGGCGGCCTGGCAACGCGTCACGGACCACACGCCCGTACTGCGCGGGCATGTCGTCTGGCAGGACGTGCCCGAGCCGCTGCTGGTCGTGCGGCGTCACGCCTCCCTGCCCGTCACTCACCTGGACTGGCGCGACCTGACCGAGGAGGAGCGCGGAAGGCGGCTGCGGCAACTGCTGGACCGGGACCGCGAGCAGGGCATCGACCTGACCCGGGCCCCGCTCCAGCGACTGGTGCTCGCCAGGATCTCCGACGGCGGCGTACGCGTCGTCTGGTCCTTCCACCACCTGCTCCTGGACGGCTGGAGCCTGTTCCAGGTGCTCTCCGACGTCTTCACCGAGCACGCCACGGCCGGGCGGGAGCCCCTCCCGGAGCGGCGCCCGTTCCGGGACTACGTGGCCTGGCTGCGCGACCGTGACGGGGCGGAGGCCGACCGGCACTGGAGCCGCCGCCTCGCCGGTCTGGCCGAGACCACCGCCCTGCCCTACGACCACGAACCGCGCGAGAGCCACCGCGCCGAGTCCACCGCGGCGGTCCGCGCCACCGTGGACGCGGCCACCACCCGGGCCCTGGCGGAGCTGGCCAGGACGGCGGGGCTGACCCTCAACACCCTCGTGCAGGGGGCGTGGGCGCTGCTGCTGAGCCGCCAGGCCCGCAGAGCGGACGTGCTGTTCGGCACGACCGTCTCCGGGCGGCCTCCCGAGCTGCCGGGAGCCGACACCATGACCGGCCTGTTCATCACCACCCTGCCCACTCGGGTGACGGTGCCGCACGACAGGCCCCTGCTCGACTGGCTGCGCGAGCTCCAGCAGGACCAGAGCGAGGACCGCCGCTTCGACCACGTGCCGCTCACCCGGATGCGGGGTCTCACCGGACTCCCCGAGCGCGCCGCCCTCTTCGACAGCATCGTCGTCTTCGAGAACTACCCGGTCGACGACGGCCTGGCCGCCGCTCACGGACTGCGGCTGACCGGGCTGGACGGCATCGAGACCACCAACTACCCGCTGAGCCTCGTGGCTTATCCGGGCACCGAACTGGGACTGCGGCTGGGCTACGACCCGCGGCTGTTCGACGCCGGCACCGTCGAGCGCATGGTCGAGTACCTCACCGTCCTGCTGACGGGCATGGCCACGACCCCAGAACTCCCGCCCGCCCGACTGCCGTTGCTCACGGCGGCCCGCCGCCGACAGGTGGTCGAGGAGTGGAACGACACCGCCACCGGCACCCCCGAGGCCACGGTGGCGGAGCTGTTCGCCGCGCAGGTGCGGCGCACCCCGGACGCGGCGGCGCTGGAGGCGGACACGGAGCGGCTCACCTATGGGGAACTCGACGCCCGCGCTGCCCGGTTGGCCGACCGGCTGACCGCGCTCGGTGTGACGGCGGAGGTGCCGGTGGGCGTGCTGATGGGACGCTCGGCCGATCTCGTCGTCGTCCAGCTCGCCCTGGTCCGCACCGGCGGCGTGTACGTCCCGCTGGACGGCAGGGCGCCGCACGAGCGGTTGCGCCGGATGCTCACCGAGGCGGACGCGCGCCTGCTGCTCACCGACGCCGAGTGGCAGCGCACGGCGGGGGAGACACTGCCGGACGGCACCGTCCGGCGCGTGGACGAACTCCTCGCGGGTGAACCGCCGTACAGGGAGGCCCACTTCGCTGGCGGAGCCCCGGTGGTCCATCCCGACAACGTCCAGTACCTGATGTTCACGTCCGGCTCCACCGGCACCCCCAAGGGCGTCGCGGTACGCCAGCGGGACGTCGCCGCGCTCGCCCTCGACCGCGCCTTCGCCGGGCACGACCGGGTCCTGGTGCACTCCCCGCACGCCTTCGACGCCGCCACCTACGAGGTGTGGGTGCCGCTGCTGCGCGGCGGGACGGCCGTGCTGGCCCCGCCCGCCGACGTGGACGCCGCCGTCGTCCGCCGCGCGATCACCGAGCAGGGCGTGCGCTGCCTGTGGCTGACCGCGGGCCTGTTCCGGCTGCTCGCCCAGGAGGACCCCACCTGCCTGAGCGGGGCCCGCGAGGTGTGGACCGGCGGCGAGGCCGTACCGGGCGCGGTGGTGGGCCGCGTGCTCGACGCCTGCCCCGGCCTGACCGTCGTCGACGGATACGGACCCACCGAGACCACCACCTTCGCCACCCGGCGGATCTTCCGGGCCGGCGATCCGCTCCCCGCGGTGCTGCCCATCGGACGCCCGCTCGACAACACCCGCGGGTACGTGCTCGACGACGCCCTCCAACCGCAACCGCCGGGTGTGCCGGGGGAGTTGTACATCGCGGGTGCCGGACTGGCCCGGGGATACGCCGGTCGGCCCGGCGCGACCGCCGCACGGTACCTGGCCGACCCGTTCGGGCCGCCCGGCGGGCGGATGTACCGCACCGGCGACATCGTGCGGTGGAGCGCCGACGGTGAACTGCACTTCGTGGGACGCGCGGACGACCAGGTCAAGATCCGCGGGTTCCGGGTCGAGCCGACCGAGATCGAGGCCCGGCTGACCGCCCACCCGGATGTGGCCGAGGCGGTGGTCTCGGTGTACGAGGACGCCGGCCGCAAGCGGCTCGCCGCCCACCTCGTGCCCGCCCCCTCGGCCGCCGTCCCCCCGGCGGGCGAGCTGCGCGCGCACGTCGTCGCCGAACTGCCCGACTACATGGTGCCCGCCGCCTTCGTCACGGTGGCCGAACTCCCCCTGACCGCCAACGGCAAGGTGGACCGGCGCCGGCTGCCCGTGCCCGACTGGACGGGGGCCGGCGACGCCGAGTACCGCGCGCCGCGCACCGAGGCCGAGCGGATCCTGGCCGGGATCTGGGCGGAACTGCTCGGAGCGGAACGGGTCGGCGCCGACGACAACTTCTTCATGCTGGGCGGCGACTCGATCCTCAGCATCCAGGTCGTCTCCCGGGCCCGCGCCGCCGGCCTCGCGCTCACCCCGAGGGACCTGTTCCGGCATCCGACGGTCGCCGCTCTGGCCGCCGCCGCGGACACCGGCACCGCCGTGCCCGTCGCGGGGACCGGTCCGGTGAGCGGCGAGGTCCCGCTCACCCCGATCCAGCACTGGTTCCTCGATCCCGGGCCGCCGCGGCCGGAGTTCTTCAACCAGTCCGTCGTCGTGGAGACACCCGACGACGTCGACCCGGCCGCCCTGCGCCGCGCCCTGGCGGCCGTGTACGCCCGTCACGACGCCCTGCGCTGCCGTTTCGTCCGGTCCGCCGACGGCGCCTGGCGCCAGGAGTGCCCCGGAGCGGACGAGGAGCCGCCCGGGCTGCTGGAGGTCTGCGACCTGGGCGGACTCCCGGCGGATACGGCCGAGGAGGCCGAGGCCCGTGTCACGGCCGAAGCGCACGCCGCCTTCCGGCTGGAGAACGGACCGCTCGTCACGGCCCGCCTCTTCACGGGCACCGGCACCGGCAGCGGTGACGGCACCGCACGTGGCACCCGCCTGCTCCTCGTCGTGCACCACCTGGTCGTCGACGGCGTCTCCTGGCGCATCCTGCTGGAGGACCTGGAGACGGCCTACGGGCAGGCCCGTGCCGGGGAGCCGGTGCGTCTCCCGGAGCGGACGACGTCCGTCCAGGAGTGGGCGCGGCGCCTGCGCGCGCACGCCGCGTCCGGCGGATTCGCCGCGCAGCGCGAGTACTGGCAGGCGGTGGCCGGGCACTGCGCCGCGCCGCTGCCGGTGGACGGCGAGGGCGGCAACACCATGGCCGACGTGGACGCGGTGACCGTACGCCTGGACCGGCGGCACACCGACGACCTGCTGCGGAAGGTGCCCGGCGGCTATCGCACCCGCGTCGACGACGTCCTGCTGACCGCCCTCGGCCGGGTGCTCTCCGGGTGGACCGGGCGCAGGACCGTCGCCGTCGGCCTGGAGGGACACGGCCGCGAGGACCAGCTCTTCGACGACGTCGACCTGTCCCGGACCGTCGGCTGGTTCACCACCCTGTTCCCCGTCGCCCTCGACGTCCCGGACGGGGACTGGGGCACCGCCCTGAAGTCCGTCAAGGAGCAGTTGCGGTCCGTTCCCGGGCGGGGCCTGGGCCACGGCGCCCTGCGCCACCTGACGGGCGACGAGCGGCCGGCCGACGCGCCGATGCCCGGCGTCAGCTTCAACTACCTCGGGCGCTTCGACTGGTCCGCCCAGGGCGGCGAGCTGGTGCGCTCCGTCCCGGGCGGGCTGGGCGGCGCCGAGGCGCCCGAGTCGGTGCGCCCGCACCTGCTGGACGTGGTCGCCCGCGTCGAGGACGGCGAGCTGGAGGTCACCTGGCACTACAGCCGGCACCTGCACCGCCAGGACACCGTCACCGGTCTCGCGGCCGGGATGCTGCGGGCGCTGGAGGACGTCGTCGCCCACTGCGCCGCCCCCGGGGCCGGAGGCCGGACACCGTCGGACTTCCCGCTGGTCCGGATCGACCAGGCGGCCGTGGACCGGGTCGTGGGCGACGGCCGCGGCGTCGAGGACCTGTACCCGCTGACGCCGATGCAGGCGGGCATGCTGTTCCACAGCCTGATGGACCCCGACAGCCGCACCTACGTCAACCAGGTCCAGCTGGTGCTGTCCGGCGTCACCGACCCGCACCCCCTGGCCGAGGCGTGGCAGCGGACCGTGGACGCCAACGCGATGCTGCGGATCCGCCCGGTGTGGCAGGAGACCGCCGAACCCCTCCAGGCGGTGCGGCGGCAGGCGAGAGTGCCCGTCACCCACCACGACTGGTCCGGGTGGTCCGCCGAGCGCTGCGAGAGGGAACTCGCCCGGCTGGTCGACGAGGACCGGCAGGCCGGACTCGACCTGGAGACGGCCCCGTTGATGCGCCTGGCCCTGATCCGGCTCACGCCCGAGCGGGTGCGGATGCTGTGGACGTTCCACCACCTGCTGCTCGACGGGTGGAGCGCGGCCCAGGTCTTCGACGAGGTGTGCGAGCGGTACGCGGCGCTTACCGCCGGACGCCCGCCCCGGGTTCCGGACCGCGCCCCCTACCGCGACTACCTGGACTGGCTCACCCGGCAGGACACCGAGCGGGCGGAGGAGTACTGGCGCGAGGCACTGGCCGGTTTCCCCGTCGCCACCGAACTGCCGCGCGACCGACGGCCCGCCGAGGCGCACCGCACCTCGTCCTCGGGGTCGGTGCGGGTGACGCTCGACGCCGAGGTGTCGGCGCGGCTGCGGGAGATGGCGCAGTCGGCCGGTCTGACCGTCAACACCGTCCTCCAGGGCGCCTGGGCGCTGCTGCTGTCCCGCTACGGCGGCGGGGACGACGTGGTGTTCGGCACCACCGTCTCCGGCCGCCCCGCCGACCTGCCGGGCGTGACCTCCATGGTCGGCGTGTTCATCAACACCCTGCCCACCCGGGCGCGGATCGACGGACGGCGCCGCCTGCCGGACTGGCTGGGCGAACTCCAGGCCGCCCAGTCGGAGTCCCGGCGCCACGACTTCGTCTCCCTCGCCCAGCTCCAGACCTGGAGCGACGTACCGGGCGGCACGCCCCTGTTCGACAGCATCGTGGTCTTCGAGAACTACCCGTTCGACGCGGACGCCCTGGCCCGGCACGGCCTGGCCATGGAGCAGGAACGCGACGTGGAGCCGACCAACTACCCGCTCAGCGTGGTGGTCGCGCCCGGCGACACCCTGACGGTCACCCTGGACTACGACCCCGCCGCCTTCGACGCCGCCACCGTCGACGGCATCGGCACCAGCCTGCGCACGCTGCTGACGGAGATGGCCACCGACCCGGACCGCGAGCTGGCCGACCTGCCGCTGATGTCCGGCGACCAGGGCCGCCGCCTGCTGGAACGCTTCGGCGGCCCGGTGACCGAGGCACCGCGGCACACCCTGCCGGAGGCGTTCCGCGCGCAGGCCGCGCGCACCCCGGACGCCGTCGCCGTGGTCGGAGGCACGGAACACCTCACCTACCGGCAGCTCGACGAGCGCGCCAACCGGCTGGCCCGGCTGCTCATCGACGCCGGCGCCGGGCCCGAACGGTTCGTCGCGCTCGCCCTGCCGCGCACCCCGGACCTGATCGTGGCGCTGTTGGCGGTCCTCAAGAGCGGCGCCGCCTACCTGCCCGTCGACCCGGGCTACCCGGCTGAGCGGATCGCCTTCCTCTTCGACGACGTACGGCCCGAAGCGGTCGTCACCCGCGCGGAGACGGGGGACCGGCTGCCCGACGGGCCGTTCACGCGGATCGCCCTCGACGACCCCGCCAGCGCCGCGAGCCTGGCCGCCCTGTCCGGCGAGGACATCACCGACGCCGAGCGGCACGGACGGCTGCTGCCGGACCACCCCGCCTACGTCATCCACACCTCCGGCTCGACCGGCCGGCCCAAGGGTGTCGTCGTCGCGCAGGAGTCGGTGCTGGCGCTGACCGACTGGGCCGCCGCCGAGTTCGGCGGGCGCGGCCTGGAGCACGTGGTGGCCTCCACCTCGCTCAACTTCGACGTGTCGGTGTTCGAGATCTTCTCGCCGTTGCTGGCGGGCGGCCGCGTCGAGATCGTGCACGACCTGCTGGCCCTCGCCGAGCGGGCGGAGCCGTGGCGGGCGGGGCTGCTCAGCGCCGTGCCCTCCGCGCTGGGCCGGCTGCTCGCGGAGGACACCGTCCACGTCAGCGCCGGCACCGTCGTCCTCGCCGGTGAGGCGCTGCCCGTGCGGACCGTGCGCCAGGTGCGCGCGGCGGTCCCCGGCTGCCGGGTGCTGAACATCTACGGCCCCACCGAGGCCACTGTCTACGCCACCGCCTTCACCTGCGACCCGGCCGAACCCGACCGCGTCCCGCCCATCGGCAGGCCCGTCGGCGGCGCCCGCGCCTACGTCCTGGACGCCCGGCTGCGCCCGGTGCCCGCCGGTGTCCCGGGCGAGCTGTACCTGGCCGGGACCGGTGTGGCCCGCGGCTATCTGCACCGGCCCGGGCTCACCGCCTCGCGCTTCCCCGCCGACCCGTTCGGCCCGCCCGGCAGCCGCATGTACCGCACCGGAGACCTCGTGCGGTGGACGGCCCACGGTGACCTGGTGTACCTCGGCCGTTCGGACGACCAGGTGAAGGTCCGCGGCTTCCGCATCGAACTCGGCGAGGTCGAGGCCGCGCTGACCCGGCACCCCGAGGTGTCGGCCGCCGCCGCGCGCGTGGTCGAACACGACGGCCACAAGCGCCTGGTGGCCTACGCGGTCCCCGACGGCCCCGCGCTGCCCGACTCCGCCGGTCTGCGGGCCTTCCTGGCCCGTACGCTCCCCGACCACCTGGTCCCGGCACTCGTCGTGCCGCTGGAGCGGCTCCCGCTCGGCGCCACCGGCAAGCTGGACCGGCGCGCGCTGCCCGACCCCGTGTGGTCGGCGCCGCGCGGGAGCGGTGACCGTGCGCCGCGCACCGAGGCCGAACGGGCGCTCGCCGCGATCTGGTCCGAGGTGCTGGGCGTGCCCGACGTGGGCGCGCGGGACAACTACTTCGCGCTCGGCGGCGACTCCATCCTCGGCATCCAGATCGTCTCCGCCGCCCGCCGGGCCGGCCTCGCCCTGACTCCCCGGCACCTGTTCCAGCACCAGACCGTCGCCGAACTGGCGGCCGCCGCCCAGGACTCCACGACCCGGCGGACCGTGGCGGAACAGGGCCCGGTCGTCGGGGAGGTACCGCTCACGCCCGTCCAGCACTGGCTGTTCGACACGCTCACCGGCGACCCCGCGCAGCTGACCCAGACGGTCTCCTTCCACCTGGCCGCCGACACCGACGAGGCCCTGCTGCGGGCCGCCCTGGCCGTCGTACTGGAGCAGCACGACGCGCTGCACCTGCGGTTCGAGCAGGACGGCGACGGGCGGTGGCGGCAGCACGGCACCGCACCGGGGGAGGCGCCCCGGCTGGAGGTGCACGATCTGCCCGAGGGCACCGACGACTCCGCGGTGCGTGACCTGGCCGACGGTCTGTGCGCCGGGTTCGACCTCGCCGGCGGCCCGCTGCTCAGGGCCGCGCTGTGCCGGACCGGCGACGACCGGCGGCCGGTGCTGCTGCTGGCCGCCCACCACCTGGTCGTGGACGCGGTGTCCTGGCGGATCCTCCTGGAGGACCTGGACACCGCCTACCGGGCGCTGCGCGCCGGCGAGCGGGCGGACCTCGGGCCGAAGACCACCTCGTTCCGGGCGTGGTCGCAGCGACTGACCGCGCACACCGCGTCCGGCGGCCTCGACGACGAACTCGCCCACTGGCAGGCCCTGTCCGCCGACACCACGCCGCTGCCGACCGACCTCACCGGAGCCAACACCGCCGCCTGCGAGGAGACGGTGACGGTGGGCCTGGACAGCGAGGAGACCCGGCGGCTGCTCCAGGACGTGCCGGACGTCTACCGCACCCGCGTCAACGACGTCCTGCTGTGCGCCCTGGGCCGGGTCCTGGCCCGCTGGACCGGCCGGGACCGGGTCATGGTCGCGCTGGAGGGCCACGGCCGGGAGGAACTCTTCGACGACGTCGACCTCGCCCGGACCGTCGGCTGGTTCACCACCATGTTCCCCGTCGCGCTGGACGTGCCCCGGAACGCCGGCACCGGGGCGGCGCTGAAGTCCGTCAAGGAGAACCTGCGGGCCGTGCCCCGGGGCGGACTGGGCTACGGCGCCCTGCGCCACCTGCACCCCGACCGCGACCGGCTCGGTCTGCCGGAACTGCCGCGGGTCGGCTTCAACTACCTGGGCCAGCAGGACTGGCACGCCACCGCGGGCGGCCTGCTGCACACGCCGTACGCCGGACTGGCCGGCGGCATCGACCGTACGGCGGACCGGCCGCACCTCCTCGATGTCCTCGGCCAAGTCGTCGACAAGCGGCTGGAGTTCACCTGGTCGTACTCGCGCGAGGTGCACCGGCGCGACACGGTGGCGCGGCTGGCCGCCGAACTGGCCGACGAACTGCGGCACATCGCGCGGCACTGCGCCGAGCCCGGCGCCGGCGGCCGTACCCCCTCGGACTTCCCGCTGGCACCGCTGGACCAGACGGCGGTGGACCGACTGGTGGGCACCGGCCGTGACATCGTCGACCTGTACCCGCTCACGCCCACCCAGAGCGGCATGGTCGTGCACGGGCTGGACGCACCCGGGCAGGGCATGTACGTCGAGCAGATCACGTTCGTCGTGGACGGGGCGCGCGACCCGCGCCTGCTCGCCGCCGCCTTCCAGCACGTGGTCGACCGCACCCCCGTCCTGCGCACCACCGTGGTGCTCAGCGGCGTCCCCGTCCCCCTCCAGGCCGTCCACCGCACCGCGGTCCTGCCGGTCACCGAGCACGACTGGTCCGCCCTGACCCCGGCCGAGCGCGACACGGCACTGGAGCGACTGCTCGCCGAGGACAAGGCCCGCGGCCTGGCGCTGGACCGCGCGCCACTGCTGCGCCTGGCCCTGATCCGGCTCGGCCCGGACCAGGTACGGGTCCTGTGGACCTTCCACCACGTCCTGCTGGACGGCTGGAGCGTCTTCCACGTGCTCGCCGACGCCATGACCGCTCATGCGGCGCTCGCCCGCGGCGAGGAACCCCGGCTGCCGGACCGCCGCCCGTTCGCCGACTACGCCCGCTGGCTGGCCGCCCGGGACACCGCGCCGGCCGAGGAGCACTGGAGGAGCGTCCTCGAAGACCTCACCGCCCCCACGCCGCTGCCCTACGACCGCAGGCCGGGCCCGAGCTCGACGGCCCGCTCCGACACCTGGCTGTCCCAGTGGCTGGGCACGGAGGAGACCAAGCGGCTGGAGGACTTCGCCCGTCGCAACCGCCTGACCCTCAGCACCGTCGCGCAGGGCGCCTGGGCGCTGCTGCTGTCGCGCTGGAGCGGGGAGCGGGAGGTGTGCTTCGGCACCACCGTCTCGGGGCGGCCCGCCGACCTGCCCGGCGCCGACACCATCACCGGCCTGTTCATCACCACCCTGCCCGCCCGGGTCACCGTGGACGGCGGCGCGTCCCGCGACGCCTGGCTGCGGGACACCCAGGCCGCACGCGCCGAGGACCGCCGCTTCGACCACGTGCCCCTGACCGACCTCCAGGCATGGAGCGGCCTGCCGGCCGGGACGCCGGTGTTCGACAGCCTGCTGGTCTTCGAGAACTACCCGGTCGGCGACGCCACAGCCGGCGCCCACGGCGTCCACGTCCGCGACCTCGACGCCCGGGAGGCCACCAACTACCCGCTCACCGTCGTGATCTCGCCCGGCGAGCGGCTCGGCGTCGAACTCGGCTACGACCCGCGGCACTTCGACGCGACCACCGCGCGCTCCCTGGCCGCGCAGCTCCTGCACACCCTGGGCGAGCTGGCGGCCTCCCAGGACGCCGACCGCCTGGACTCGCTCGACACCCTGCCGCCGGAGGAACGCGCCCGGCTGCTGCACGGGCCCGCCCGCCCGCGGCTCGCACCCGTGCCCCCGGCGACCCTGCCCGCCCTGATCGAGGCGGCGGTGGACCGCCGGCCCACGGCCCCCGCGGTGAGCGCGCCCGGCCTGTCGCTCACCTTCGCCGAGACGGAGACACGGGCCAACCGCCTGGCGCACCGGCTCATCGCGCGCGGCGCGGGCCCCGGCACCCTCGTCGCCCTGGTCCTGCCCCGCTCGGCCGACATGCTCCTCGCCCAGCTGGCGGTGACCAAGACCGGCGCCGCGTTCCTGCCGGTGGACCCCGACTACCCGCAGCAGCGGGTCGACTTGATGCTGCGGGACGCGGACCCCGCCGTCACCCTCGACGCCGCCGAGGTGGCCGCCCTGCTCGCGGCACCGCCGGACGGCACACCCGAACACCGGCCGACCGACGCCGACCGTACCCGGCCGCTGGACCTGGACGATGCGGCCTACGTCATCCACACCTCCGGCTCCACCGGCACCCCCAAGGGCGTGGTGGTCACCCACCGGGGCCTCGCGGGCTTCGCCGCCGCCGAGGCCGCGCACTACCAAGTGGCACCCGGCGACCGGGTACTGGCGTTCGCCACCCCCAGCTTCGACGCCTCGGTGCTGGAGCTGTGCATGTCCCTGCCGCAGGGCGCCCGCCTCGTCGTACCCCGGCCAGGCCCGCTGCTCGGCGCCGAACTCGCCGACGTGCTGCGCGCCGAGCGCATCACCCACACCCTGCTGCCCCCGGCCGCGCTCGCCACCCTGCCGCCGGACACCCCCGGCACCCTGCCCGACCTGAAGACCCTGACCGTGGGCGCCGACGCGTGCGGCGCCGACCTGGTCGCCCGCTGGGCCCCGCACCACCGCCTGGTCAACTCCTACGGGCCCACCGAGGCCACCGTCGTCGCCACCTGGTCCGACCCGCTGGAGGCGGACGGCACCGCCCCGCCCATCGGCCGCCCGCTGCCCGCCACCGGCGCCTACGTCCTGGACACCAGGCTGCGGCCGGTCCCCGACGGCGTGCCGGGCGAGCTGTGGCTGAGCGGACCGGCGCTGGCCCGCGGCTACCTGGGCCGGCCCGGACTGACCGCGACCCGGTTCACCGCTGACCCGTTCGGCCCGCCGGGCACCCGCATGTACCGCACCGGTGACCTCGTCCGGCGCGACGCCTGCGGCGAACTGCACTATCTGGGCCGCACCGACCACCAGCTCAAGCTGCGCGGCCACCGCATCGAGGCGGGCGAGGTCGAGGCCACGCTCGTGCGCCACCCGGCCGTCCTGGACGCCGTGGTGAGCGTGCGGGAGGACGAACCGGGCCTGCCGCGTCTGGTCGCCCACCTGCTGCGCGCGCCCGGCGCCGAGCCGCCCACCTCCGCCGAGCTGCGGGCGCTGGCCGCCGCCACCCTGCCCGGTCCCATGGTGCCCACGGCGTACGTGGTGCTGGACAGCTTCCCGCTCACCGAGAACGGCAAGACCGACCGGGCCGCCCTGCCCGCGCCCGCGCCGGACGCGCCGCGCACGGCGGAGCACATCGCACCGCGCACCCCCACCGAGGAGGTGCTGGCCGCCCTCTGGGAGGAGGCCCTGCACACAGCCGTCGGCGCGGAGGACGACTTCTTCGACCTCGGCGGCGACTCCCTGCGCGCCCTGCTCATCGCCTCCCGGGCCAACGACGCCTTCGGCGTGACCCTCACGCCCCGGGACGTCCTGGTCCACCGCACGGTCGCCGCCCTGGCGGACCTGGTGGAGGAACAGGTGCTCAGCGAACTCGAAGACGCCGCACGCGGCGACAGCGACCACGACGAACGGTGAGGACCGGCAGACCATGACGTCTTCGAAGCGAGACCGCACCAAGGCCCTGCCCCAGGACCTCCAGGAGGCGATGCGCCGTCGGCTCGCCGGCCGGGCCGCCGCCGCACGCCAGGGCATCCCGCGCGCCGACCGCTCCCGGCCGCTGCCGCTGTCCTTCGCCCAGCAGCGGCTGTGGTTCCTGGACCGGCTGCGCCCCGGCGACCCCCGCTACAACAGCGCCGTCGCGCTGCGCCTGACCGGCCCGCTCGACCACACCCTGCTGAGCCGCGCGCTGGACGCCGTCGTCGAGCGGCACGAGGCGCTGCGCACCACCTTCGAGGAGAGCGACGGACAGCCCGCGCAGACCGTGCGCCCGGCGGCCCCGGTGCCGCTGCCGGTGACCGACACGGCGTCGCACGCCCTGGAGAGCGCCCTGCTCGCCGAGTACGAACGCCCCTTCGACCTGGGCAGCGGCCCGCTCCTGCGCGCCCTGCTCCTGCGCGAGTCCGACACCGCGCACATCCTCGTGCTGACGGCGCATCACATTATCACCGACGGCTGGTCGATGGGCGTCCTGCTGGAGGAACTGTGCGCCGCCTACGACGCCCTGTCCCGGGGCGCGGCTCCGGAGCTGGAGCCGGTGGCGACCCAGTACCCGGACTTCGCGGTGTGGCAGCGCGAACAGCTGTCCGGACCTCGCCTGGAGCGTGAACTCGCTCACTGGAGACAAGCGTTGGCGGGCGTCGTGCCGCCGCGGCTGCCACTGGACCACCCCCGCGACGGGGAGGAGTCCGGGGCGGGAGCCGTGCACACCTTCCCCGTGCCCGCGCACATCACCGCACGGCTGCGCGAGCTGGCGGCCGAGCAGCACACCACCCTGTTCACCTCGCTGGTCGCCGCCTGCCAGGCCCTGCTGGCCCGCTGGTCCGGACAGGACGACATCACCGTCGGCTCCCTGACCCCGGGCCGCTCCCGCACCGACCTGGAACGCGCCGTCGGCTTCTTCGCCCACACCGTCGTGCTGCGCACCCCCGTCGACACCACCGGCTCCTTCCGGGACCTGCTCGGGGCCGCCGCGACCACCGTCAACGACGCCTTCGCGCACGGTGACACACCGTTCGAGCGCCTGGTGGAGGCCGTGGGCACGACCCGCGAGGCGGGCCGCAACCCCCTGTTCGACGTGATGGTCCTGCTGCACCCGGCCCCGCCCACCGCCCCCGCCCTCCACGGCCTGGCCACCGCCCCGGTCGCCGTGCCCCGGCGGGCGGCCACCTTCGACCTCAGCGTGGAGTTCGTCCCCGACGGCGACGGGGAGGGCCTGACCGGCCTCCTGGAGTACCGCACCGACCTGTTCGACACCGCCACCGCCCGGCGGATGGCCGACCAACTGCTGCGCACCCTGGAGGGCGCGGCCACCGCCCCGGACCGCCCCCTGGGCACCCTGCCCCTGCTCACCCCGGACGAGGGCCGGTGGATCACCCAGGAGTGGAACCCCACCGCGCCGGCCGTCCCGGCCGCCACCTGCCCGGAGCTGTTCACCCGGCAGGCGGCCCGCACCCCGCACGCCACCGCCCTGGTCGCCGGGGACGACCGCCTCGACTACGCGACGCTCGACGCCCGCGCCAACCGGCTCGCCCACCACCTCATCGCCGAGGGAGCCGGCCCCGAACGCCTGGTCGCGCTCCGGCTGCCACGCACCGCCGACATGATCGTGGCGATGCTCGCCGTCTGGAAGTCCGGCGCCGGCTACCTGCCCCTCGACCCCGCCCTGCCCGAGGAACGCGTCCGGTTCCTGCTCGACGACGCCCGCCCCGCCCTGGTGCTGGACGAGGCCGCCCTGCGCGCGGTGCCCACCACCCTGCCGGACACCCTCCCGGCCGCCCCCGCGGCCCCGGACACCACCGCGTACGTCATCCACACCTCCGGCTCCACCGGCCGCCCCAAGGGCGTCGCCGTGACGCACCGCTCGCTCACCCACCTGCTCGCCGCACACCGCGAGGGGTTCGTCGCCGACGCGGGCGGCGGCCCGCTGCGGGTGGCGCTGACCGCGTCGTTCTCCTTCGACACCTCGCTGGAGGGCGTGCTGCTGATGGCCGACGGCCACCCGCTGCACCTGGTCGACGAGACGACCCGGCTGGACGCCGCCGCCCTGGTCGAGTACGTCGTCGAGCACCGCGTCGACTTCCTCGACCTGACGCCGTCCTACCTGCGTCAGCTGCTGCCCGCCGGACTGCTCACCGACCCACGGCACCACCCGCGGGTGCTGATGCTCGGCGGCGAGGCGATCGGCCCCGGCCTGTGGCGTGAGCTGGCCGGCCACCGGGACGTGGCCGCGTACAACTTCTACGGCCCCACCGAGTGCACGGTCGACGCCCTGGCCTGCCGGATCGAGGGCGACGGACGTCCGCTGGTGGGCCGGCCACTGCCCCACGTGCGCGCGTACGTCCTGGACGACGGTCTCCAGCCGGTGCCGCCCGGTGTCGGTGGTGAGCTGTACCTGGCGGGCGAGCAGGTGGCGCGCGGGTACGCGGGCCGGCCCGGGCTGACCGCCGCGCGCTTCCTCGCCGACCCGTTCGGCCCGCCCGGGACCCGCATGTACCGCACGGGCGACCTGGCCCGCTGGACCGCCGACGGGTGCCTCGACTACCTCGGACGCGCCGACGACCAGGTGAAGGTCCGCGGCCACCGCATCGAGCCGGGGGAGATCGAGGCGGCGCTGCTCGACCTGCCGGACCTCACCGGTGCCGCGGTCGTCGCGGTCGCGGACGCGCACGGCCACCTGCGGCTGGCCGCCTACGTCGTACCCGCGCCGGGCGCGGAACCGCCCACCGCCTCCCAGCTGCGGGCGGCCTGCCGCCGGGTGCTGCCCGACCACATGGTGCCGTCGTCGTTCACCGTGCTCGACGTCCTGCCGCTGACCACCAGCGGCAAGCTGGACCGCCGTGCGCTGCCCGCCCCCGACGTCGAAGCGGCCCCGCGCGAGCGGGAGTTCGTCGCGCCACGCACCCCCGCCGAGGAGACGCTGGCCGGGATCTGGGCGAAGGTCCTGGGCGTCGCGAGAGTGGGCGTCACCGACAACTTCTTCGAACTCGGCGGCGACTCCATCCTCAGCATCCAGGCCGTCTCCCGCGCCCGCGCGGCCGGCCTGCACCTGACCTCGCGGGACGTCTTCCGCCACCAGACCGTCGCCGACCTGGCCGCCGCCGCGTCCCGGCGCACCGCCGAGGTCCCCGCCCCCCGCCGGCCGGACGAGGACGGGCCCGCCCCGCTGACCCCGATCCAGGAGTGGTACGTCGCCACGCACGGCGACCGGCACGGCAGCCCGCGGCTGTTCAGCATGTCGATGCTGCTCGACCTGCCGTACGGCGTCGACGAGGGCGCGCTGGAACGCGCGGTCGAGGCGCTGGCCGCCCACCACCCGGCGCTGCGCACCCGCTTCGCCCGCGGCGGCGACACCTGGCGGCAGCACCCGGGCGAGGGCCCGGCCGTCGGGTTGATGACCCGCCACGACCTCTCGTGCGCCGCCGATCTCCCGGCCGCTCGCTCCGCCGTCGACATCGCCCGCGCGGCTCTGGACCCGGAGACCGGCGCGCTCCTGCGCGCCGTCCTGCTGCTGCCCCCGCCCGGCGAGCGCCCCCAACTCTTCCTGACCGCGCATCACCTGGCCGTGGACAGCGTCTCCTGGCGGATCCTCCTCGGCGACCTGGAGTCGGCCTACCGGCAGGCGTCGACGGGCGAGCCGATTCGACTGGAGCCCGTGGCAACGCCGTTCACCGACTGGGCCGCGCACCTGTCCCGCCGGGTGCGGGCCGGCGACCTGGACGACGACCTGCCGTACTGGACGGCCGAGGCCGCCGAGCCCCGCGCCCCGCTGCCGGTGGACCGCCCCGGGACCCCGCTCGCCGGATCCGTGCGCACCGTCCGCACCCGGGTGGACCGCGCCACCACCGGGGCGCTGCTGCGCCGGGTGCCCGCCGCGTACCGCACGCAGGTCAACGACGTGCTGCTCAGCGCCCTGAGCCGGGTCCTCACGGACTGGACGGGCACCGAGCGGGTGACCGTCGCCCTGGAGGGCCACGGGCGCGAGGACCTCGGGAGCAGCGGGGGACCGGACGAGGGGCTGGACCTGTCCCGCACGGTGGGCTGGTTCACCACCCAGTACCCCGTCACCCTCACCCCGGCCGGACCGCCCTCCGCCCCCGACTGGGACGGCACGCTGAAGGCCGTGAAGGAACGGCTGCGGGCCGTGCCCCGGCGTGGACTGAGCTTCGAGGCGCTGGCCCGGCTCGGCTCGCCCGCCCCGGCCGCCCGCGCCCTGCGGGAGGCACCGCTGCCCCAGGTGTGCTTCAACTACCACGGGCAGTGGGACACGACCCCCGGAGCGGACTTCGCCCCGGCCGCCGAGGTGCCCGGCCGGGACATGGCGGCCGACGAACCCCTCGACCACCTGCTCGACATCTCCGCGGTGGTGGCCGACGGCGAGCTGGAGATCACCTGGCACTACAGCGACCAGACCCACGACCGGGAAACCGTACGGGAGTTGGCGCAGGACATGGTGGCGGCGCTGACCGCGATCGCCGAGCACTGCGACCGCCCCGACGCGGGCGGTCGCACCCCCTCCGACTTCCCCCTGGCCCGCCTGGACCAGCCCGCCGTGGACCGGCTGGTGGGCGACGGCCGCGCGGTGGAGGACCTCCTCCCGCTCACCCCGCTCCAGGAGGGCATGCTCTTCCACCGCCTGGTCGGCGGCCCCGACGACGTGTACGTGGACCAGGCCGCCCTGCTCCTGGATGGCGTGACCGACCCGCACTCCTTCGCCCTGGCCTGGCAGCGCGTCACCGACCGCACGCCCGCCCTGAGGACCTCGGTCGTGTGGCAGGACGTGCCCGCGCCGCTCCAGGTCGTGCACCGCGAGGTCCGCGTGCCGGTCACCCACCTCGACTGGCGGGACATGGATCCGGCGGAGCGCGCCGGCCGTCTCGACCGGCTCCGCGCCGACGACCTCGCCCGCGGCATCGACCTCGCCTCGGCGCCGCTGATGCGGCTCACCCTCGTCCGGCTGCCCGACGCCCGACTGCACCTGCTGTGGACCTCCCACCACCTCATCCTGGACGGCTGGAGCCTGGCCCAGGTGCTGACGGAGGTGTGCGAGGAGTACGCGGCGCTCGCCCCCGGAAACCACCGGGCACTCGCCGCGGGTACCGAGCCGGGCCCGCCCGTTCGCCGGCCGTTCGCCGACTACGTGCGCTGGCTGGCCGAGCAGGACGCGGAGGCCGCGCGGGCGTACTGGCGGGAAGCCCTCGCCGGGTTCGCCACCCCCACCCCGCTGCCCGTCGACCGGCCCCTGACCGGCACGCACGAGGCCCGGTCGGCGGACGTCCACACGGCCGAGCTGTCCGACACGGTCTCCGCGACCCTGGCCCGCACCGCCCGCGACGCCGGGTTGACCGTGAACACCGTGGTGCAGGGCGCCTGGGCGCTGCTGCTGGCCCGCTACAGCGCCGAGCCGGACGTGGTGTTCGGCACCACCGTCTCCGGACGCCCCGAAGAACTGCCGGGCGTGGAGTCGATGGTGGGCATGTTCATCAACACGGTGCCCACCCGCGTCCGGGTCGACGGCCACCGCCCGACCGTCGCCTGGCTGCGCGAACTCCAACAGATCCAGGCCGAGTCGAGGCGCTTCGCGGCCGCCTCCCTCGCCGAGCTGACCGCTCTGAGCGACGTGCCGTCGGGCACTCCGCTCTTCCACAGCATGGTCGCCTTCGAGAACTACCCCTTCGACGAGGCCCGTACCGCCGGCTCCGGCATCCGTCTCGTGGACGTCGCCTCCCGGGACGCCACCAACTACCCGCTGGTGCTGCGCGCCCACCAGGGCGAGCGGCTCGGCTTCGACCTGGCCTACGACCCGCACCTGTTCGACACCGCCACCGTCCGGGCACTCGCCGACCGGCTCCGCCTGCTGCTCACGGAGATCGCCGAGGCCCCCGACCGGCCGCTGCGCGCCCTGGCGTGCACGACCGCCGAGGAACGGCGGCGGATGCTCGTCGACTTCAACGGCACCGAGCACGGCCGTCCGGTCGAGACCCTGGTGGACCTCTTCGAGGCCCAGGCCGCCCGCACCCCCGACGCCGTCGCCGTCACCTGCGGCACCGACCGCCTCGACTACGCCACCCTCGACGCGGCGGCCGGCCGCCTCGCCCACCGGCTGGCCGAGGCCGGCGCCGGACCCGAGCGGTTCGTCGCGCTCGCCCTGCCCCGCTCGGCCGACCTCGTCGTCGCCGTCCTGGCGGTCCTGAAGACGGGCGCCGCCTACCTGCCGATCGACCCGAAGCTGCCCGCCGAACGCGTCGCCCACCTGCTGGCCGACGCCGCGCCGGTGACCCTGGTGACCACCACCGAGGCCGCGGAGGTCGCACCGGACGCCGCCGTCCCGGTCGTGGCCCTGGACGACCCGGGCACCCGGGCCGACCTCGCCCGCCGCCCCTCCACCGGCCCGGACCACCCCCGCCGCCCCCTGCCGGAGAGCCCCGCCTACGTCATCCACACCTCCGGCTCCACCGGCCGCCCCAAGGGGGTGGTCGTCCCGCACGCCAACGTCGTGCGCCTGTTCAGCCGCACCCGCCACTGGTTCGGCTTCGACGAGACGGACGTGTGGACGCTGTTCCACTCCTACGCCTTCGACTTCTCCGTCTGGGAGCTGTGGGGCGCCCTGCTGCACGGCGGCCGGCTCGTCGTCGTCCCCGACGACACCGCCCGCTCCCCGGAGGACTTCCTGCGGCTGCTCGCCGACGAGCGGGTCACCGTCCTCAACCAGACCCCGTCCGCCTTCCACCCGCTGGCCCGCGCGGACGCCGAACACCCCGAACTCGGCGCACGGCTCGCCCTGCGCACGGTGGTCTTCGGCGGTGAGGCCCTGGACGTCGCCCGCCTCGCCGACTGGTACACCCGCCACCCCGACACCGCGCCGCGCCTGGTCAACATGTACGGCATCACCGAGACCACCGTGCACGTCACGTACACGGCACTGGACCGCACGACGGGCGACGCGGGTACCGCGAGCCCCATCGGCACCGGCATACCCGACCTGCGCGTCCACGTCCTCGACGACGCACTGGCCCCCGTACCGCCGGGAGCCGTGGGGGAGATGTACGTGGCGGGGGAGGGCCTGGCGCGGGGCTACCTGGGCCGGCCCGGACTGACCGCGACGCGTTTCCTCGCCGATCCGTTCGGCGCACCGGGGACGCGGATGTACCGCACCGGAGACCGGGCCCGGCGACGGGCCGACGGCACGCTGGAGTACCTGGGCCGTGCCGACCAGCAGGTGAAGATCCGCGGTTACCGCATCGAGCCCGGCGAGATCGAGGCGGCCTTGCACACCCACCCCGGAGTGGGGGAGGCGGCCGTGGGCGTCCACGAGGACGGTTCCGGAACGCGGCGGCTGGTGGCCCATGTCGTCGGCAGCGCCGGCGCCGAGCCGCCGTCCGCCGCCCGACTCCGCGCCCACCTGGAGCGGTCGCTGCCCGCGCACATGGTGCCCGCCGCCTACGTGCCGATGGCGGCCCTGCCGCTGACCGTCAACGGCAAGCTCGACCGGCGCGCCCTGCCCGCCCCCGGACCGGACGGGTTCGCCACGGGCACCGAGCGCCGCGCGCCGAGCACCCCCGCCGAGCGGGCGGTCGCCGCCGCCTGGGCGGACGTGCTGGCCACCGACGAGGTGGGAGCCGACGACGACTTCTTCGCCCTCGGCGGCGACTCGATCCTCGCCGTCCGGGTCGTCTCACGGCTGCGCGCCGCCTTCGGCGGGGACGTCTCGCCCCGGCTGCTGTTCACCCACACCACGGTGTCCGCCCTGGCCACGGCACTCGGTGACCCGGCCGAGCACGGCGGCACACCGGCCGACGTCATCCCGGCCGCCGATCCGGGCAGCCCGGCGCCGCTGTCGTACGCGCAGCAGCGGCTGTGGTTCCTCGACCGCTTCGAGCCGGGCAGCACCGAGTACACGACGCTGTCCGTGCTGCGCCTGCGCGGCCCGCTCGACGAGAAGGCCCTGCGCACGTCCCTATCCGGCCTGGTGGCCCGGCACGAGGCGCTGCGCACCACCTTCGCCGAACACGACGGCCACGCGAGGCAGATCGTGCACCCGCCCTACCCGGTGGACCTGCCACTGGACGACCTCACCGGCGCCCGCGACCGGCTGGACGCCCTGGTGGAACGCGAGGCCGCCATCCCGTTCGACCTGAGCACCGGACCGCTGCTGCGGGCCCGTCTCGTGCGTCTGGCCGGCGACGAACACGTGCTGGTCCTGGCCGTGCACCACATCGTCACCGACGGCTGGTCCGTCGGCGTGCTCGGCCGGGACCTGGGCGAGCTGTACGCGGCCGCCCGCGAGGACCGCGCGCCCCGGCTGCCGCGCCTGCCGGTACGGTACGCGGACCACGCCGCCTGGCAGCGCGCCCGCACCGGCCAGGCGGACAGGCAGCTCGCCTACTGGCTGGACACCTTGGACGGGATCACGCCGCTGGAGCCGCCGACCGACCGGCCGCGCCCCGCGGTGCGCACCCGCGAGGGCGCGCTGGTGACCTTCACCCTCCCCGCCCCGCTCACCGAGCGGCTGCGCGAGACGGGCCGCGAGGCCGACGCCACCCTCTACATGACCCTGCTGACGGCCTGCACCATCCTCCTCTCCCGCTGGGCGGACCAGGAGGACATCGCCGTCGGCACGGTCACGGCGGGCCGTGAACGCCCCGAACTCCACGACGTGGTCGGCATGTTCGTCAACACCCTCGTGCTGCGCAACCGGGTGGAGCCCGGCCTGTCGTTCCGCGCGCTGCTGGAGCGGGTCCGCTCCACCGTCCTGGACGCGTTCGCCCACCAGGAGGTGCCGTTCGAGAGGCTGGTGGACGCCCTCCAGCCCGAGCGGGACACCAGCCGCACCCCGCTGTTCCAGGTGATGGTGGCGCTGCACAACCTGGGCGCCGAGGTACCCGACCTGCCGGGGCTGACCGTCGAACCCATCACGCCGCCGGTCCGGCACGCCGCCTACGACCTCGCCTTCGACTTCGTCGAGAGCGACGGCGGCGTCACCGGCTACCTGGAGTACGACACCGGCCTGTTCGACGCGGATACCGCCGAACGCCTCGCCGCACGGCTGCGGTTGCTGCTGGAGGCCGCGGTCGAGGATCCGCACCGGGACGCCCGCGCGCTGCCGGTGCTGACGGCCGCCGAACAGCGGCAGGTGCTCGACGAGTGGCAGGGCGGCCACCTGCCCGCGGCGGACACCGCGTTCCCCGCCCTGTTCGAGGCGCGGGCGGCACGCACGCCGTACGCCACCGCACTCGTGGCCCGGGACGACACGCTCACCTTCGCCGCCCTGAACGAGCGTGCCAACCGGCTCGCCCACCACCTGATCGCCCTGGGCGTCGGCCCCGAACGCGTGGTCGCCGTGCGGCTGCCGCGCACCTCGGAACTCGTGGTGGCCGTGTTCGCCGTGCTCAAGGCGGGCGGCACCCTGTTCTGCCTCGACCCGGACCTGCCCGAGGAGCGCGTCGCGTTCCTCCTCGCGGACGCCGCACCGCACACGCTTCTGACGGCCGGCACCCTGCGCGACACGCCCTGGCACCACCTGCCCGCCCACGACCCCACCGACGCCGACCGGCTCGCCCCGCTGCACCCCGACAACACCGCCTACGTCATCTACACCTCCGGGTCCACCGGCCGGCCCAAAGGCGTCCTGGTGGAACACCGCCACCTGGTCAACCTCTGCCACGACCACCGGGAAGGACTCGTCGCCCCGCACACCGCCGACGGACGCCGGCTCAAGGCCGCGCTCAGCGCCTCGTTCTCCTTCGACACCTCCTGGGAGGGGCCGCTGCTGCTCGCCCTCGGCCAGGAGGTCCACCTCGTCGACGAGGACGTACGCCGGGACCCGGAGGCGTTCTGCGTCCAGATCGACCGGCGGGAACTGGACCTGGTGAACGTCACCCCGTCCTTCCTGCGCGAACTCACCGCGGCCGGGCTCCTCGCCCCCGGCCGCCACCACCCGCGCCTGCTGCTGGTCGGCGGCGAGGCGGTCGGCCCCGACACCTGGGCCGAACTGTGCGCCGCCCGGGCCGACTTCGGCGTCACCGCGTACAACATGTACGGCCCCACCGAGACCACCGTCGACGCGGTCTACGGACGCTGCGCCGACCGTCCCGGACGCCCCGTCATCGGCCGCCCCGGCCGCAACCTGCGCGCCTACGTCCTCGACGGCACGCTGCGCCCGGTCCCGCCCGGCGTGCCGGGCGAGCTGTACCTGGCCGGGGCACAGGTCGCCCGCGGCTACCTGAACCGGCCCGGCCTGACCGCCGCCCGCTTCCTCGCCGACCCGTTCGGGACGCCGGGCGAGCGGATGTACCGCACCGGCGACCGCGCCCGCTGGGACACGTCCGGGCTGCTGGAGTTCCTGGGCCGGGCCGACGAGCAGGTCAAGATCCGCGGGTTCCGCATCGAGCCCGGCGAGGTGGAGGCCGCGCTGCTCGCCCTGCCGGACGTCACCGACGCCGCCGTGGCCGCCCGCCAACACGCCGGGCGCACCCTGCTCGTGGCGTACGTGGTGCCCGCCGCGGAGCAGGCCCCCTCCGCCGACGAACTGCGGGTGCGGCTGCGGCGGACCCTGCCGGACCACATGGTGCCCGCCGCGTTCGTGCCCCTGACGCGGATACCGCGCACCAGCAGTGGCAAGACCGACCGCCGCGCGCTGCCCGCCCCGCCCGTCCAGCCCGACAGCGGCACACCGTACGTGGCGCCACGCCCGGGTACCGAGGAGCAGCTGGCCGCCATCTGGGCCGAGGTGCTGGGCGTGGAGCGGGTCGGCGCCCGGGACAACTTCTTCGCGCTGGGCGGCGACTCGATCCTCAGCATCCAGATCGTCTCCCGGGCCCGCCGGACGGGTCTCGCGCTGACCACGAAGGACGTCTTCCGCCACCAGACGATCGCCGAACTCGCCCTGTGCGTCAGCGAGTCGGCGCCCAGGACGGCGGCCGGCACGGATGACGCCCCGCCCGCCGAGGCGCCGCTGACGCCCATCCAGCGCTGGTACCTCGACGGCCGCCGCCCCGGCGACGCCCTGCGCTTCACCATGACCCAGCGCCTCGAACTGACCGCCGCCACCGACCTGTCGGCGCTGGAGCCGGCCGTCGACGCCCTCGTACGCCACCACCCGGCCCTGCGCACCCGGTTCCGGCACACCGACGACGGCTGGCGCCAGGAGGTGCTGCCGCAGGTGCCGGACGGCGTGTTCACCCGCCACACCACGGCCCACCTCGACGGCGCGGCACTGGAGGCCGAGGTGCAGCGGGCCGCGGACGCGGCGCAGGCCTCACTCGACCCCGCCGCGGGCCGGGTCGTCCGCGTCCTGCTCTTCGACCGGGGTCCGGAGCACCCCGCCCACCTGCTGATCACCGTGCACCACCTGGTCGTCGACGGCGTGTCCTGGCGGGTCCTGCTCGGCGACCTGGAGACCGCCCACCGCGCCACCGCTGCCGGGCGGCCCGTCGAACTCCCGCCGGTGGGCACCACGTTCGGCCACTGGGCGGCGCGGCTGGACCAGCACACGCGGTCCGGCGCCCTGGACGCCGACCTGGACCACTGGACCCGCACCGCCGTCGCCCCGGCCGCCCTGCCCGCCGGACGGCCCGGCGCCAACACCCACGGCACCGCCGCCACCGTCACCGTGTCGCTGGCACCGGGGGAGACGGAGGCGCTGCTGCGCCAGGTCCCGGACGTGTACCGCACCCAGGTCAACGACGTGCTGCTCAGCGCTCTGGGCCGCACCCTGGCCCGCTGGTGCGAGCGCGACACGGTCCTCGTCGGGGTGGAGGGGCACGGCCGGGAGGACCTCTTCGACGACCTGGACCTGTCGCGGACCGTCGGCTGGTTCACCGCGGAGTTCCCCCTCGCCCTGACCGCGGCGCCCGACGCCGACTGGCGCGCCACCCTGCGCTCGGTCAAGGAGCGGTTGCGCGCGGTGCCGCTGCACGGCCTGAGCCACGGTGCCCTGCGCCACCTCCTGCCGGACAGCCCGCTCGCCGACGCCCCGACGCCGCAGGTCGGCTTCAACTACCACGGCCGTTGGGACGCGGGAAGCGGCACCGAGGAGGGCCTGTTCCGGGCCGCGCTGCCGCCGGCCGGCCGCGACACCGACCCGGACGAGACGCGCCCCTACCTGCTGGACATCACGGGCGTGGTCCAGGACGGCCGGCTGGAACTCGGCTGGACCTACCCGAGCGCCGTCTACGACGAGTCCACCGTGCGGCACCTGGCCGAGGAGATGTGCGCGGCGCTCCGCGACATCGTGGCGCACTGCGCCGACCCGGACGCGGGCGGCCGCACCCCCTCCGACTTCCCCCTCGCCGACCTCACCCAGGACCAGCTCGACCGGCTGGTGGGCGACGGACGGCACGTGGCGGACGTCCTGCCGCTGACGCCCCTGCAGTCCGGCATGCTCTTCCACGGTCTCGTCGACACGGCCGGCGCCTACTCCGACCGTACGGCGGTCCGGCTGACCGGAGTGGCCGACCCCAAGGCGTTCGCGGCGGCCTGGCAGCAGGTCGCCGACCGCACCCCCGCCCTGCGCACCAGCGTCCACTGGCAGGGCCTGCCGCATCCCGTCCAGGTCGTCCACCACCGCGTGCACCTGCCCGTCACCCACCTGGACTGGCGTCGACTGACGGCCGGGCAGCGGGAGGAGGCGACCGAGCGGCTGCTCGCCGAGGACCGCGCGGCGGGCATGGAACTGACCGCCGCGCCGCTCACCCGGATCACGCTGGCGGCCCTGCCGGGTGACGAGGTCCTGCTGGTGTGGTCGTCCCACCACCTGATCCTGGACGGCTGGAGTTCCGGGCAGCTGCTCACCGAGGTGTGCGAGCGGTACGCGGCGCTCACCGGTGGCCAGGACACCGCGCCGCCCGTGCGGCGGCCGTTCGCGGACTTCCTGCGCTGGCTGCGCGAGCAGGACGCCGACGGAGCGACGGCCGAACGTCACTGGGCCGACGCCCTCGCCGGCTTCACCCAGCGCACCCCGCTGCCCTACGACCGCACCCCCGCCGAGGCCCACCGGGCCCGCTCCGCCGAGTCCGTCCACCACGAGCTGGACACGGACGTGTCACGGCGGCTGCGGGAGACGGCGGCCAGGAGCGGACTCACCGTCAACACCGTGGTGCAGGCCGCCTGGGCCCTGCTGCTGGCCCGGCACAGCGGACGCGACGACGTCGTGTTCGGCACGACCGTCTCCGGCCGCCCCGCCGAACTGCCCGGCGTCGACACCATGATCGGCATGTTCATCAACACCGTGCCCACCCGGGTGCGGGTCCGGGGCGACGGCGTCCTGCCCTGGCTGCGCGGCCTCCAGGAGCAGCAGAGCGAGGACCGGCGCTTCGACTTCCTGTCCCTGGCTCGTATCCAGGCACTGACCGAAGTGCCGCCCGGAGAAGCCCTGTTCGACAGCATGGTGGTGTTCGAGAACTACCCGGTCGACGAGTCGGCCGCCGCCCGCACGGGCGTCGGCGTGGCGGAGGTGCGGGCCGACGACGCCACCACCTTCCCGCTGTGCCTGCGCGCCCACCTGACCGGCCGGCTCGGCTTCGACCTGGCCTACGACGCCGCCTTCTTCGACCGTGCCACGGTGGAACAGATGACGGCTCGGCTGGCCGCCGTGCTCACGCGGTTCTCCGACGGCCTCGCCGGTGACGTCGGCGACCTCGAAGCGCTCACCGCCGAGGACCGGCGGTTGCTGGCGGAGTGGAACACCACCGCCCGCCGGCCGGAGCCGCGCAGCCCCGTGGACCTCTTCGCCGAGCAGGCCCGCCGCACCCCCCACGCCCTCGCGGTGGACGGCGGCGACCGGCGGGTGACCTACCGCGAACTCGCCGACTGGTCCGACCGCCTGGCGTCCCGGCTGCTCGCGGACGGCCTGACCGCCGAGGACGGAGTGGCCCTGCTCATGGACCGCGGCGCCGAACTCGTCGTCGCCCAGCTCGCGGTCCTCAAGGCGGGCGGCGCCTACGTGCCGATCGACGTCCGCGCCCCCGAGGAGCGGCGCCGGGTGATGCTCGCGCAGGCGGGCGTCAGGGCCCGGCTCACCGCCGAGGACGTCGGCGCGGCTCGCCGCGCCCTCGCGGCGGCGACAGCGGCCGCCGTACCGGCGGATCCCGACCGGCTGGCCTACGTCATGTTCACCTCCGGATCCACCGGCGTGCCCAAGGCCGTGGCGGTACGCCACCGCGACGTGGCGTCCCTGGCCACCGACAGCCGCTTCGCCGGCGGGGTGTGCGCCCGCGTGCCGCTGCACTCGCCGGTCGCGTTCGACGCCGCCACCTTCGAGGTGTGGGCGCCCCTGCTGACCGGCGGCTGCGTGGTCGTGGCCCCCGGGGAGACGGTGGACGCCGGCCTGCTGCGCCGGCTGACCGGCGGCACGGCGCAGAGCGGGGACAGCGGACTGACCGCCCTGTGGCTGACGGCCGGTCTGTTCCGTCTCCTGGCCCAGGACGCGCCGGACTGTTTCGCGGGCCTGCGCCAGGTGTGGACGGGCGGTGACGTGGTCCCCGCGGCGGCCGTGCGCCGGGTGCTGGCCGCCTGCCCCGGCCTGACCGTGGTGGACGGCTACGGGCCGACCGAGACCACGACCTTCGCCACGTCCCACGCGCTCGACGACGCGACGGCGGTACCCGAGACCGTGCCCGTCGGCCGGCCGCTGGACGGCAGACGGGTCCACGTCCTCGACGCCCGGATGCGTCCCGTTCCGCCGGGCTGCGCGGGCGAGCTGTACGTGGCCGGCGAGGGCGTGGCACGCGGCTACCTGGGCCGCCCCGGCGAGACCGCCCGCCGCTTCCTCGCGGACCCGTCCGGGCCGCCGGGATCCCGGATGTACCGCACGGGCGACCTGGCCCGGCGCCGCCCGGACGGCACCGTCGAGTTCCTGGGCCGCGCCGACGACCAGGTGAAGATCCGCGGCTTCCGGGTGGAGCCCGGCGAGGTGGCGGCCGCGCTGGCGTCCCACGCCGGTGTCGCGGACGTGGCGGTGGTGGCCCGCGAGGACCGGCCCGGCGCCCGTCGCCTGGTCGCCTACGTCGTCGGCCCGGCCGCGGACGACCCGGCGGAGCTGCACGCGTACGCCCGCCGCACGCTGCCCGACTACCTGGTGCCCTCCGCGTTCGTCGCGCTGGCGGCCCTCCCGCTGAGCGGCAACGGCAAGGTGGACCAGGCGGCCCTCCCGGCGCCGGAGCCGGACGCCGGCGCGCGACTGGACACGCCGACCGCCCCGCGCACCGAGGCCGAACGCCGTACCGTCGCCGTCTTCGCGGACGTCCTGGGCGGACGGCCCCCGGGTGTGCGGGACGACTTCTTCGCGCTGGGCGGCGACTCCATCCTCAGCATCCGCCTCGCCTCCCGCCTGGCCGAGGAGTTCGGCACCACCCTCTCCCCACGCGCCGTGTTCGACCACCCCACGCCCGCCGGGCTCGCCGCGCTGCTCACCGGGGACCGGACCGCCGAGGAGACCGGTCCCGGCATCGTGCCGGTGGACCGCGACACGACGGCACCGATGTCGTACGCACAGCAACGCCTCTGGTTCCTGGAGGAGTTCGCGCCCGGCGGCTCCGAGTACGTCACCGCCCTGGCGCTGCGCCTGCGCGGCCGGCTCGACCGCCGGGCCCTCGCGGCGGCCCTGGGCAGGCTGGTGGCCCGGCACGAGTCGCTGCGTACCACCTTCGACACGGTGGACGGCCGGGGCGTACAGATCGTCCACCCGCCGCGCGAGGTGCCGCTGCCGCTCGACGACCTGTCACGACGGCCCGAGGACGACCGCGCGGCCCGTCTGGAGGAACTGCTCGCGGCCGACCGCGCCCGCCCGTTCGACCTGCGCGAAGGGCCTCTGCTGCGCGCCGGTCTGATCCGGCTCGCCGACGACGAGCACGTCCTGACCCTCACCCTGCACCACATCGTCACCGACGGCTGGTCCACCGCCGTCCTCACCGGCGACCTGGCCCACCTGTACCGGGCCGAGCTGGACCCGGCCACCGCGCCCCTGCCGGCGCTTCCGGTCCAGTACGCCGACTACGCCCAGTGGCAGCGCACCACCAGTGGCAGGGAACAGCAACTGACGTACTGGAAACAGCAGTTGGCCGGCATCGAGCCGCTGGACCTGCCCACCGACCGGTCCCGCCCGCCGATCCGGACCCGGTCCGGCGCGACCGCCCGGCTGGCCCTGCCGCCCCGCACCGCCCGCCGTCTCGCGCAGGTCGGCCGGGACCGGGGAGCCACCCTCTTCACCACCCTGGTCGCCGCCGCGCAGGCCTTCCTCGCCCGGCTGAGCGGCGGCCGGGACATCGCCGTCGGCACCGTCACCTCGGGCCGCGAGCAGGCCGAGGTCCAGCAGCTGATCGGGTTCTTCGTCAACACCCTGGTGCTGCGCTCGCAGGTCGACGCCGACCGTCCCTTCCCCGAGTTCCTCGACGACGTCCGGCGGACCGTGCTGGACGCCTTCGCCCACCAGGAGGTGCCGTTCGAGCAGGTGGTGGACGAGGTGCGACCGGTCCGCGACACCAGCCGCACCCCGCTCTTCCAGGTGATGGTCGTCCTGCAGAACACCCCGGCCGCCGACCTCGATCTGCCGGGCCTGGAGGTGTCCGCCGTCGAGACGGAACTCCAGCACGCCGCGTTCGACCTCACCCTGGAGTTCGCCGAGACGGACTCCGGCGCCCTGCACGGCCTGCTCACCTACAACACCGACCTGTTCGACGCGGCCACGGCCGGGCACATGGCCGACCAGCTCACCACCCTGCTGACCGCCGTGGCCGATGACCCGCACCGCCCCCTCGGCGCCCTGCCGCTCACCTCCGACGAGGAACTCAAGGCGCTGCTGGACCAGGGACAGGGCACCTCCCGGCCGGTACCGGTGGCGACGCTGCCCGAGCTGTTCGAACGGCAGGCGGCCGGCACCCCCGACGCCGTCGCCCTGCTGGACGGGGAACGGCGGTGGTCGTACGCGGACCTGGACCGCGCCGCCAACCGGCTCGCCCACCGGCTGATCGCCCGCGGCGTCGGACCCGAGGAGATCGTCGCCCTCGCCCTGCCCCGCGCCGCGGACACGGTGGTGGCACAGCTCGCCGTCGCCAAGGCGGGCGGCGCCTTCCTGCCCGTCGACCCGAACTACCCCGAGCAGCGCCGGGAGTTCATGGTGCGCGACGCGGGTGCCCGGGTGGTTCTCACCGATCCGGCGGACATCTGGGCGGCGGCCGGACCGGACACCGCGCCCACCGACACCGACCGCACCACCGCCCTCACCGTCGACCATCCGGCGTACGTCATCTACACCTCCGGCTCCACCGGCACCCCCAAGGGCGTGGTGGTGACGCACCGGGGCCTGGCGGGCTTCGCCACGGCCGCCGCCGAGCGGTACGCGGTGGGCCCCGGCGACCGGGTGCTCCAGTTCGCCTCGCCCAGCTTCGACGCCTCCGTCCTCGAACTGTGCGTCTCCCTGCTCAGCGGCGCCGCCCTGGTGACGGGGGAGGAGGGGCCGCTGGTCGGCGAGCGGCTGGCCGAGGTGCTCGCCGGGCGCCGCATCAGCCACACCCTCATCCCGCCGGCCGCGCTGGCCACCGTGGCGCCGGAGACCGCCGGCGCCCTGCCCCACCTGCGGACCCTGATCGTCGGCGCCGAGGCATGCCCGTCCGACCTCGTGGAACGGTGGGCGCCCGGCCGCCGGATGATCAACTCGTACGGGCCCACCGAGGCCACCGTGGTCGCCACCTGGACCGGCCCGCTGAGCCCCGGGGGCGACGCCCCACCGATCGGCCGCCCGGCCGGCGCCGCCCGCGTGTACGTCCTCGACGCGGCCCTGCGGCCCGTCCCGCCCGGTGTGACGGGGGAGCTGTACGTGGCGGGTCCGGGCCTGGCCCGCGGCTACCTCGGCCGGCCGGGCCTGACCGCCCGGAGCTTCGTCCCGGACCCGTTCGGCGCGGCGGGAGAACGCATGTACCGCACCGGCGACCTGGTGCGCTGGACTGCCGGGGGCGAACTGCGCTTCGTCGGGCGCACGGACGACCAGATCAAGCTGCGCGGCTTCCGGATCGAGCCGGGAGAGACGGAGAGTGCCCTGCGCCGCAGCCCGCTCGTGCGTGACGCGGTCGTCGTCGTCCGCACCGACGGCCCCGACGGACAGCCGTCCGACGGCCCCGGGCGGCTGGTGGCGTACGTGGTCCCCGCCGAGAAGGGCACCAGCGAGAGCGGCGCCACGAACGAGGAGAGCGCCGACGGGAGCACCGGCGAGAGCGGCGAGGAGAGCGCCGACGGGCTGCCCGTCGCCGCGCTGCGCGAGCACCTGGCCGGACTGCTGCCTCTGCACATGGTCCCGGCGGTGTTCGTGCCGCTCCAGCGGCTGCCGCTGACCCCCAACGGCAAGACGGACCGGCGTGCCCTGCCCGCACCCGGCCCCGCGCACACCGCCGCCACCGGCCCGCGCACCGCACCCCGTACGGACACCGAACGCCGTATCGCCCGCGTGTGGAGCGACGTCCTCGGCGTGGAGGACATCGGGGCGGACGACAACTTCTTCCACCTCGGCGGCGACTCGATCCTGAGCATGCAGGTGGTGTCCCGGCTGCGGCGCGAGGGCCTGCACCTGGCCACCCGGGACCTGTTCACCCACCAGACCGTCGCCGAACTGGCCACCGTGGTCGGCACCGCACCCCAGCACACCGGCGACGGTCCGGCGACCGGCCCGGTCCCCCTCACCCCGATCCAGGAGTGGTTCCTGACCACACCGCGCGCCGACCACACCCACTTCAACCAGTCGGCGCTGCTGGAACTCGACGGCCCGCCCGACACCGCCGCCCTGGAAAGGGCCTTGCACGCCCTGCTGGAGCACCATGACGCGCTGCGCATGCGCTTCACCAGGGACGCCGACGGCTGGCACCAGTTCAACCCGCCGCCGGGAGAGACCCCAGGGCTCCTCGTCCGCCACGACCTGACGGGCCTGCCGGCGGACGCGGCCGACGCGGCCATGCAGAGGGCCGCCGACGACCTGCACACCGGCTTCGACCTGGGCCGGGGCCCGCTGCTGAGGGCGGCCCTGTTCACCGGCGCGGCCGGAGGGGACTCACCCGGCACGGGCGACGAGGCCGGCGACGGCTCGGCCTTCGTCCTCCTGGTCGCCCATCACCTGGTGGTGGACGCCGTGTCCTGGCGGATCCTCGCCGACGACCTGGAGGTCGCCTACGGGCAGGCCGTGCGCGGCGAGCCCGTCAGCCTGGGGGAGCGCACCACCTCCTTCCGCGACTGGGCCCGCGCCCTCGCCGCACACGTCGCCGAGGGCGGCCTGGACCACGAACTGCCGTACTGGGAGGAGGCCGTGACCGCGGAACAGCTCCCGGTCGCCGCCGAGCCCGGCACGGCCGCACAGGAGACGGGCACGCGGGAGGCGGGCACGCTCACCGTCGAACTGGGGGAGGAGGACACGGCGGCACTGCTGCGGGCCGCGCCGGCCGCCTACCGCACCCGGGTCAACGACGTCCTCCTGGCAGCGCTGGCCCTGGCGCTGGCCCGCTGGACCGGAAGCGAACGTGTCCGCCTGGACCTCGAAGGGCACGGCCGCGAGGACCTGCTCGACGACGTGGACCTCTCCCGCACGGTCGGCTGGTTCACCACCATCCACCCGGTCGCCCTCCGGATACCCGAACCCGACCACCTGGGACCCGACCGGAACTGGCGTGCCCTGGTGAAGTCGGTGCGCCGCCAGCTGCGCTCCGTGCCCGGCAACGGGCTGGGCTTCGGTGCCCTGCGCACCTTCGGGCCGCCCGAGGTCCGCGAGCGCCTCGGCTCCGCGGCCCACGGTCAGGTGGTCTTCAACTACCTCGGCCAGTGGGACGCCCGCCCAGCGGCCTCCGGCGGCGGCCTGGTGCGCGCCGAACACGGCTCCTTCGGTCAGGACCACGATCCCCGGGACAGCGGATCGCACCCGCTGGAGGTGGTCGGCGCGGTCCGGGACGGGCGCCTCGCCTTCACCTGGCACCACCGCCCCGGGACATACGACACCGCGACCGTGCGGCGCGTCGCCGAGGACTTCGCCGAAGCACTGCGCCACATCGCCCGGCAGGCGAGGGGGAGCGTGTGACACAGCCCGCCCCGGTGCCCCGGCACCGCGAACCCACGGCCGCCCGAGGGGACCGTGCCCCGCCGAGCCCCGACCGACCGGACGCATTCCACTTCCACCCAGGACCGGAGAACACGACATGAACGAGGACACCCGCTACCACGTGCTGCGCAACGACGAGGACCAGTACTCGCTCTGGCCGGTCGACGTCGCGGTGCCCGCGGGCTGGCAGCCCGTCGGCAAGGAGGGCACCGAGGAGGAGTGCTCCGCCTACGTCGACGAGGTCTGGACCGACATGCGCCCGCGCAGCCTGCGCGAGCGGATGGACAACGCGCAGGCATGACCCTCCCGCCGGCCTGAACCGCGGGCACGGGGCGGCGGCGCGCACCACCGCCCCGTGCCCCGGACTTCGTCCCCTGGGGACCGCCTCCATGGACAGTCACGCATCACCGTCCGCGGCACCTACGTCCCGCCTCATCCAGGAGTCCGCGATGACCCAGACGACACCTGCGCTGAAAACCGAACGACTCGAGTTCACGCCCTACCGCCCCGAGGACGAGGACCACTTCGTCGCCCTGCTGCGCAACGAGGAGGTGTGCCGCTGGATGGGTCAGGACCAGGCGCCGGAGGACGACCTGCGGGCGGTGTTCCGCGCCATCCTCACCGACGTCTACCCCACGCACCGCTTCGACGTGTGGGGCGTGTGGTGGCAGGGCACGTACATCGGCCACGCGGAGGTGAAGAAGACGGGGAACGTCGACGGACACGAACTCATCGCCGCCCTGGCCCCTGACTACTGGGGTCAGGGCATGGGAACCGAGATCGTGCACGGCCTGCTGCGTCACGCGGCCGACAACCTCGGACTGAAGGAGGCCTACGGCATGGTGGGCGCCGAGAACACGGCGAGCCTCGCCCTGTGCCGCCGGCTGGGCTTCCGCCATGTGCGCGACGTGGTCGGCGAGGACGGTTCGGTGACTCGGATGGTGGTCATTCCCACCCGTGGTGAGAACCCGCTCCCATGACAGCCGAAGAAGTTCTGACAGCCGAACAGGTCATCGTGGGGCCACGGGTTCTCGCTGGGCGGCGTGATCGCCCAGGTGATCGTGCAGACCGAGCCGCACCTCGCTCGTACCGAAGTCGCCGCCGTGGCCGGCGTCGGGCGAACGTCCGCTCAGCGTCCGCGTGATCGTGGCGGATGAGGGGGCGTCGGCGGACGGCCTGCGGCGGGGCGCTTGTCCATGTCGGGGCGGAAGGTCCCGTACGGGGTGGCGGTCGGCCCATGACCGTGCGGCCCGCTGCTGCGGGGCCGAGGCCGATGGTTCACGTCCGGAGGCGGGCGCCGGGTCCCGGCCGGGCGGTGACGTCTCTGGGGGTGAGTGCGGCGTGCTCCGCTGAGCACTCGACGACGACACGGAGCGGAGCGCCGCACTCGGTGTGGCGAACGTCCAGCACCGGGCCCTCCGGGCCGAGGGCGTACGCCTCGCCCCACTGGCTGAGGGCCATCAGGACGGGCCACAGGTCCCAGCCCTTGCGCGTCAGGCGGTACTCGTTGCGGGGGCGGCTGCCGGGTTCCTGGTAGGGGACGGTCTTCAGGACGCCCGCCGCGGTCAGCTTGCGGAGGCGGTCGCTGAGGACGGCCTCCGACAGGCCGATGTGGCGGTGGAAATCGTCGAAGCGGCGGACGCCGTTGACGGCGTCACGCAGGATCAGCAGCGTCCATTTCTCCCCGATCACGTCGAGCGTGCGCTGGACCGGGCAGTTCTCCGTGCTCGCCTCAAGCCACTCCATCCCGCCATCGTAGGCGCCTGGCTTCGTCATTGACAGTCAGGTGAGCCCGCAGCTAGCTTCACTTGTAAAAGTCAGAGGGAAGGCGTCGGGTCGTGGGACGAACACGTACGTATCAATGGGAAGATCCCGCGATCCTGGCGGAGGCCGCCGGACGCATGGCCGGCATCGACTTCCTGCGCGAGTTGCAGGCGGGGCGGCTGCCGGGACCGCCCATCAACCACTCCATCGACTTCGCCCTGGACGAGGTGGAGCCCGGCAGGGCGGTCTTCTCCCTGACGCCGGGGGAGGAGCACTACAACCCGATCGGCAGCGTGCACGGCGGCATCTTCGCCACCCTGCTCGACTCGGCGGCGGGCTGCGCCGTCCAGTCCACCCTTCCGCGAGGCATGGCGTACACGTCACTCGACCTGACGGTGAAGTTCCTGCGCCGGATCACCGTGGAGACGGGCACGGTGCGCGCCATCGGCACGATCGTCAACAAGGGCCGCCGAACCGCGCTGGCGCAAGCGCAGTTGATCGACGCGAAAGACCGTCTGCTCGCCCACGCCACCAGTAGCTGCCTGCTCTTCCCGGTGCCTCCCCCGCAGGCGTGACGCACTGCGCCGGCGGCCCCCGCCCCGGCCGACGGGCCGTGCCGCGTGGAGTCGCGTGGACACGCCGCCCACCGTCGGCCAGGGCGCTGCCGGCCGTTCACCGGGTGTGACCGGGACAGGAGAGTGGGGTCGGCGGGCGTTCACCGCACCGGAAGGTCCCCGGCGGTCAGGCCGGAAGCGGTTCGTCGGTCCGTTCGGCGACCTCATGCCGTAGGGCGGTCCACACGGCGCGCACGCCGACTGCGCCCGTGCCCTCGGAGTCGCCACCGACGGCGACGCCGGGGCCGCCGCTGCGTTCGGGGAGGCACTCCGCGCCATGTGCCAGGATCTTGCGGTGCCCACCCCGCGAGCCCACGGCATCGACAAGGACGAGTGGTTCCGCCTGCTGCCCCTCATGGCCGAGCAGGCGCTCGCGTCCGGGTCCCCCGCCGCCAACCCCGTCGTACCCACCGCGGACGAGATCCAGGATCTCTACGCGCAGATATACGCCTGACACCCGGGCGAGTGAGGAACGTGATGGCCACGACAGCCGGATCCGCGCGGAGTGCGAGGTGCTGACCCATGACTGACACCGCCGCGGCCGAGGTTCTCGCCGACGTCCACCGGGGCGTCGGCCGGATCACGCTGAACCGGCCCAGGGCGCTCAACGCCCTGACGACGGACATGGTCGCCGCCGTCGACCGTACGCTCGCCGAGTGGGAGCACGCACCGCTGTCCGCCGTGGTGCTCGCCGGCTCCACCACGAAGGCGTTCTGCGCCGGCGGAGACATCCGCGCGATCCGCGAGCACAGCCTCGCCGGGGACACCGAGGCCAGTGAGCGGTTCTTCGCCACCGAGTACCGGCTGAACGCCCGGATCGCCGAGTACCCCGTCCCGGTCGTGTCGCTCATCGACGGCCTGTGCATGGGCGGCGGTCTCGGCCTGTCCGTCCACGGCAGCTTCCGCGTCGTCACCGAGCGCGCGGTGCTGGCCATGCCCGAGACCGGGATCGGGTTCTTCCCGGACGTCGGAGCCAGCTACTTCCTGCCGCGGCTGCCCGGCGCGATCGGCATGTACCTCGGGCTGACCGGGCACCGGCTCGACGCGGCCGACGCCCTGTACACGGGACTGGCCACGCACTTCGTCCCGGCGGACGGGATCGACGCGGTCGGGGAGGCCCTGGCCGCCAACCCCGGTGACCCGGTGGACGTGGTCCTGAACGGGCTCGCGGGCCGTTCCCCGGTGGCGGACAGCAGGTTGGCGGAGGTGCGCGGGGACGTGGACCGGGCGTTCGGCGCGCCGACCCTCGGCGAGATCGAGAAGCGCCTGCGCCACCTCGAAACCCCCTGGGCGGCAACCGCGCTGGCCGCCCTGGAGTCCGCCTCGCCGCAGAGCCTGGAGATCACGCACGCCCTGCTGGCCCGAGGCAGGCAGCGCACGTTGCGCGAGTGCCTGGGCGCCGAACTCGCCCTCACGCGTACGACCATCCGCACGCCGGACTTCCTGGAGGGCGTCCGCGCGGCCCTGGTCGACAAGGACCGCACTCCGACCTGGCAGCAGGCGTCGTCCGGCGGACAGGCGCTGCCGACCTGAACATGTCCGCCGTGAGCCGGTGCGGGACCTGGCCACGGCTCGGGCCGGGTGGAGCCGTGCGTGGCGCGCGGTGTCGTGGCGCGCTGTCTCGTGAGCCCCGCGGACTCAGTCGTTCTCGGGCGCCATCGAGACCACGACCTTGCCGGCCCTGGTGCGGCCCTGCTCGACGTACGCCATCGCATCGAGGGTCTGGTCGAAGGGGAACGTCCTGTCGAGGACCGGGTGGAGCTGCCCGCTGTCGTAGAGGGAGCCCAGCTCGCGTAGCTGGGATCCGTCGGCCTGCATGAAGAAGAACTGGTAGCGCACGCCCAGGGCCTTGGCCCGCTTGCGGACCTTGCGGCTGAGCGCGTTCATGACCACACCCATGAACGAGGGGGCGCCGAGCTGCTTGGCGAACCCGGCGTCCGGCGGGCCGACGACGCTGATGGCCAGGCCGCCGGGCTTCAGCACGGTCAGCGACTTCTCGAGGTTCGCCCCGCCCAGGGAGTCCAGCACCAGGTCGTAGCCGGACAGCACGTTCGAGAAGTCTTCCTTGGTGTAGTCCACGACGACGTCGGCGCCGAGGCTCCTGACCAACTTCTCGGTGTCGGTGCTCGTGGTCGTCGCCACGGTGGCGCCGAGGTGCTTGGCGAGCTGGATGACCGTCGAACCGAGGCCGCCGGCGCCGGCGTGGACGAGGACCTTCTGACCCGGCCTCACGTGGGCGCGGTCGACGAGGATCTGCCAGGCGGCCAGAGCCACCAGTGGCACCGCGGCTGCTTCCCCGAGGGTGAGCGAGGCGGGCTTGGGCGCGACGTCGTCCATGTCGATCGCGATGAACTCCGCGAAGCCTCCGATCCGCAGGTCGCGCGGACGGGCGTAGACCTCGTCGCCGACGTCGAAGCCGTGTACGGCGGAACCGACCCGGGTCACCACGCCGGCCAGGTCGTGGCCGAGCACGAACGGGCGCCGGTACTTCAGGAGCTGCTTGAACTCCCCGTTGCGGACCATCTTGTCCAGCGGATTGACACTGGCGGCGCTCACTCTGACCAGGACGTCACGGTCTCCGACGGTGGGCTCGGATACCTCTGCGGCGCGCGCGCCGTCTTTGCCGTACGTGTCCACGACGAACGCCTTCATGTCGGCCGTCCTTTCCGCGTGATCTTCTCGATGGTCGATGGTCGATGTGCTGGTCGCGACGCTACTTGCTGAGTATAGGAAAGTAAACTCAGGTGAGGTTAGAATCGCCCCATGGATGCGAGGACCGAAGCTCTTCAGGACGTCGGCAAGGACCCCCGACTCGACCGGGACATGTCGAACTGTTCGATCGCCCGGACCCTTGAGGTCGTGGGGGAGAAGTGGACGATCCTGATCCTGCGCGAGGTCTGGTACGGCTCGTCCCGCTTCAGCGACTTCGAACGCGTTCTCGGTTGTCCTCGCAATCTTCTCGCGGCGCGGCTGCGGATGCTGGTGGAGGAGGGGATACTCGCCACGGAGACCTACAAGGAGCCGGGCTCGCGGAGCCGGCCGAAGTACGTGATCACGCCCAAGGGCATGGATCTGGTCCCGGCCGTGATGGGGCTCCTGCAGTGGGGTGACCGCTACCGCGCCGACCCGGAGGGCCCGGCCGTACTGGCGCGGCACCGCGGATGCGGCGCGCACGTCGACACCCAGATCCGCTGCGAACGGGGCCACGCGGTGCGGGCGGAGGACATCGAGAGCGTTCCCGGCCCCGCCTTTCGCAGGAGGCCCGCGGAGTGAACCGGGCGCGGTCGCGCCAGGAGTTCGCGGTGGGCTCGGTCCGGAGTGTGCTCTCCCCGGTCGGCCCGGCACCCGGCGGCTCTATGACGTCGATCACGTCGCACCGGTAGCGCAGCCGTCCCGGTGCCGAGCCGTACGAGGTGCTCGATCCCCGACGGCCCGACCCTGCCGTCGTGCGATCCGAGGTGCGGCGACGCACCTCAACGCGGTTGCGGCAGCCGCCTTGTGAGGATGCCGGGGTCGTCCTCGCCCCGTCGTGGCCCCGGAGCGGCGACGGGGCGAGGGCGGGGCGAGGTGTCCGGTGGGAGATCAAAGACTGGCGTCGCTGACAGGTACGTCCCATAACCTCGTGCGGAGAGACCTCACACGCCACGTGTGTCTACATCAAGGAGGCGATGGTGCTCAGAAGGGGCACGCGGTTGCTCGGCGGTGCCATGGCCGTGGTCTGCCTCCTGTTCATCGGCCCGAGCGCGTCGAGCGGTGCCCTCTTCGTCAGGTCGCTGCACACCGAATCCGTCAGGGACGTCGTACCGAACCGGGTCATGACCTGGAACCTCTGCAACCCCTGCGAGCAGAGCCACGTGGACCGGGCGGCGGAGATCGCCAGATACGCGCCCCAGGTCATCGGCGTACAGGAAGCGTGTGTGCGGGACGTCGAGAGGATCCGGGGTTACCTGAGGAGCCTCTACGGACTGGTGTACCACGTCGAGTACGGACCGGTTCTCCGGAACTGGAGCCGCTGCGGCGGGGCACCGTGGAAGCCGGGAGGCTACGGCCAGGCGATCCTCTCGGCGGCACCGATGACAGACCGCGTCACCGTGGAGTACCCCGACGGCGGATCCGAGGACCGTGGGTACATGGCGGTCACCACCAGGGTGGGTGGCCAGCCCGTCCGCCTTTTCAACACGCACCTTGCCGAACGACGTCAGGAAGCAGTCCGAGCCGGCCAGGCCAGGGTGCTCGCCGCAGAGGTCGCCCGGCATGAACGCGCGATCGTCATCGGCGACTTCAACGCCGTTCCGGCCGCTCCCGAACTCACTCCGATGTGGGCGCTGGCCACGGACACGGACCCCGGGTGTCATCCCTCGTCCACCGGCGCGTGTGAGACGACCACCGACTGGCACAGCAAGTTCGACTATGTCTTCCTGCGCGGCATCGGCCCGCTCACGCACCGCGTGGAGCACACCCCGTACTCGGACCACGATCTGGTGATCGCCGAACTGGACATGACCTGACGCGCTGGTGACGGGCCTCCGCCGGGTCCGGCCCGGTGAGCGGCGGAGAAGTGACCACGGGTGCTGACTTGGTGTTTTACAGTGACTGTCGCCAGATCCGCGACCATGGGAATTGTGAGGTGAACGCCGACCATGCCGGCCGAAACGTTTGAGTTCCAGGTGCAGGCCCGTCAGCTGCTTCAGTTGATGATCCACTCCGTCTACTCGAACAAGGACGTCTTCCTGCGCGAGCTCGTCTCCAACGCCTCCGACGCGCTGGACAAGCTGCGCCTCGAGGCCTTGCGCGACGACACGCTCGACTCCGACACCTCCGACCTGCACATCGCGATCGAGGTGGACAAGGACGCCCGTACGCTCACCGTGCGGGACAACGGCATCGGGATGTCGTACGAGGAGGTCGGGCGGCTGATCGGCACCATCGCCAACTCGGGCACGGCCGAGTTCCTTCGGGAGCTGCGGGAGGCGAAGGACGCGGCCGGAGCCGAGGGGCTCATCGGCCAGTTCGGTGTCGGTTTCTACTCCGGCTTCATGGTGGCCGACGAGATGACGCTGGTGACCCGCCGGGCCGGCGAGACCCAGGGCACGCGCTGGAGTTCGCGCGGCGAGGGCACGTACACCCTGGACACGGTGGAGGACGCCCCGCAGGGCACCGCCGTCACGCTCCACCTCAAGCCGGCCGACCCCGAGAACCAGCTCCACGACTACGTCTCTCCCTGGAAGATCAGGGAGATCGTCAAGCGGTACTCCGACTTCATCACCTGGCCGATCCGGATGGTCCCGGACAAGGGCGAGGGCGACTCCGAGCCCGAGCCCGAGACGCTGAACTCGATGAAGGCGCTGTGGGCGCGCTCGCGCGAGGAGGTCTCCGACGAGGAGTACCACGAGCTGTACAAGCACATCAGCCACGACTGGCGCGCCCCGCTGGAGACCGTCCGGTTCCAGGCGGAGGGCACGTTCGAGTACCAGGCCCTGCTGTTCCTTCCGGAGCACGCCCCGCACGACCTGTTCACCGAGGGCCACCGGCGCGGCCTCCAGCTCTACGTCAAGCGCGTTCTGATCATGGACGACTGCGAGGCGCTGCTGCCGCCGTACCTGCGGTTCGTCAAGGGCGTCGTCGACGCCCAGGACCTCTCGCTCAACGTCTCCCGCGAGATCCTCCAGCAGGACCGCCACATCCGGATGATCCAGCGGCGGCTGACGAAGAAGGTCCTGTCCTCCCTCAAGAGCATGAGGGCGGCCGACGCACAGCGGTACGCGGGTTTCTGGCGGGAGTTCGGAGCGGTCCTCAAGGAGGGCCTGGTCACCGACGCCGACAACCGGGAGGCCATCCTCGACGTCGCGTCCTTCGCGAGCACCCACGACGAGGAGCCGACGACGCTCCAGCAGTACGTGGAGCGTATGAAGGACGGCCAGGACGACATCTACTTCATGACGGGCGAGTCCCGCCAGGCCGTCGAGAGCTCCCCGCACCTGGAGGCGTTCCGGGCCCGGGGCATCGAGGTTCTGCTGCTGAGCGACCCCGTCGACGAGGTGTGGGCCGATGCCGTGGGCGAGTTCCAGGGCAAGCGGCTGCGGTCGGTCGCCAAGGGCGAGGCCGGTCTCGGGGCCGAGGACGGCGACAGCGCCGAGGGCGAACGGGAGCAGCGGAACGAGGAGTACGCCGGGCTGCTCGGCTGGATGAAGGAACAGCTGGAGGAGGACGTCAAGGACGTGCGGCTGTCGTCCCGGCTCACGGTCTCCCCGGCCTGCGTCGTCTCCGACGACCACGACCTCACGCCGGCGCTGGAGAACATGTACCGGGCGATGGGGCAGGAGGTGCCGCGGAGCAAGCGCATCCTCGAACTCAACCCGGACCACCAGCTGGTGAAGGGCCTCAACCAGGCGTACAAGCAGAGTGAGGACCGCACCGGCCTGGTGGGGACCGCCGAGCTGCTCCACGGCCTGGCGGTGCTGGCCGAGGGCGGCCGCCCCAAGGACCCCGGCGCGTTCGTGAAGCTGGTGGCGGACCGGCTGGAACGCGCGCTGTAGTCGCGTGCTGTAGCGGGCCTCGTGGGCACGGGGCGTACTCCGTGCCCACGTACTCCCTGCCCACGTAACCTATGTCGCTCCTCGTCAGCCGGCTTCCGGCTTGCCTGCACCTGGCGTCATCGGTCTGCTGCCTGGTGCTCCGCAGGGCCCGAAGAGGCAAGGGGACGTGGCGGGCCGCCACGTCCCGGCCCCCCGGCCCGTGAGCGATGACGACGCACTCATCACCCCCGGACCGGTTGCGTACGACGCCCGGGAATCACGCCGGAACCAGTGGACTCGCACCGACCGCGATGAATCGCGCGCCCCCGCCGTCGAGCCCGGGCCACTGGGAGACCTGCATGTGACGGGGATCACGCCCAGGGGAAAACCTGCCGTCCGTGCCCGGCGTCTTGCGGGTGTGAGATCAGTGAGGAAGGCACCGGGTGAGCTGGACGAGGAGGGCCTCGTCCGGCTGGTCGCCAGGGGCGACCGTGCCGCGTTCGAGGAGCTGTACCGGCGCACCGCGCCGTGGATGGCGGTACGGCTGCGCCGCCGCTGCGCGGACGAGCAGATCGTCGCCGAGGTCATGCAGGAGACGTACCTGGCGGTGTGGCGTGCGGCGGGCGCGTTCGCCGGGACGGCGGCCGGGGGGACGGCCGTCGGCTGGCTGTGGACGATCGCGGCGCGCCGCCTGGTCGACGCGTTCCGGCGCAGGGCCCACCACGCGGAGCCGCCACCCGCGGCCGCCGCGCGGCCCGTGATGCCCGCCGCCGAGGAGGAGGCGCTCGCGGCGACCGTCGACGGCGACGTCGGGGACGCGCTGCGACGCCTCGCGCCGGAGCTCAGACAGGTACTGCAGGCCATGGTGCTCGACGGGCTGTCCGTCCGGGAGACCGCCGTCCTGCTCGGACTGCCCGAGGGCACGGTCAAGACCCGTGCCCGCCGGGCCCGGATCGCGATGCGGGAGGCGCTGGCATGAGCGTGGCACACGCGTCGATGCGGATCATCGACGGTTATGCGCGCGGCGACACGGACATCGCCGCCGACGAGGTGTGGGCCCTGGAGGCCCACTTGGAGACGTGCCCGGTGTGCCGTGACCGGCTGTCGGCCGCGGTCGCGGCACGGGCGCCCGCCGCGGCGGCGCTGGTCGACACCGTGTGGTCCGGCCTCGGCCCCCACCTGGCCGCCGCCGCCACGATGCCGCGCCGACGGCGCTGGTCGGCGCCGTCGGCGAGGTGGCTGACGCCCACGATGATGCCGTGGCTGGCCATGGTTGTGAGCGTGACACTGCTCGCGCTGCTGCTCGACCTGGCCGACACGGGTTCCGGGTCCGGTTCCGGCGAGGTGTCGCTGGTGCTGCTGCTCGCCCCGGTCCTGCCCGTGCTCGGGGTCGCGGCGTCCTGGTCACGCGGCCTGGACCCGGCGTACGAGCTGACGGCCTCCGCGCCGAGGGCGGGGCTGTACCTGGTGCTGCGGCGCACCGCGTCCGTGCTCGCGGTGGTCGTCCCCGCGCTGCTGGTGGGCGGATACGTGACGGGGACGACGGGGGTGACGGCCGTGCAGTGGCTGCTGCCCTGTCTGGCCTTCACCTCGACGGCCCTGGCACTCGGCGGTGTCATCGGCGTGACCCGTGCCGCCGTCGCCCTGGTGGCCGTCTGGGCGGCCGTCGTGGTGGCGCCGACCGTGGCCGCCCGGCGAACGACCTTCGCCCTGCAGCCGGACGGCCTGCCTGTGTGGGGGCTGGTCCTCGCGCTCGGCATCGGCGTGCTGATCGCCCGCAGGGGCGCGTACTCCGTGCTGGGAGCCCACCGTTGACCATGCAGAGAGACAATCGGAAAGGACATCACATGATGCCCGCGGTGAGCGCGGCCGACATCGCGCCGACGGCCTACGCCTGGCAGATCCAGGCAACCGGGCTGAAGGTCAGGGTCGGCAGGAACCGGATGGCCGTCGACGGGCTAGACCTGTCGCTGGGCACCGGTGTACACGGTCTGCTGGGCCCCAACGGGGCCGGCAAGACCACTCTCATCCGGGCCCTCGCCACTGTGCTGCGCCCTGCTGAGGGCACCCTGGAACTGCTCGGGGAGTCGGTGGGCGGGATGGGCGAGCACCGTGCGCTGCGCCGCCGGATCGGCTACCTGCCGCAGGAGTTCGGCTACTACAAGCGCTTCACGGTGCGCGAGTTCGTCGAGTACATGGCGTGGCTGAAGGAGGTGCCGAAGGCGGACATCCCCGGGGCCGTGCAGCGCGCCGTGGAGCGGGTCGGCCTGGCGGACCGCGCCGACGAGCGGATGAAGGCCCTGTCGGGCGGCATGGTGCGGCGGGTCGGCATCGCCCAGGCCATCGTCAACGACCCGTCGGTCCTGCTGCTGGACGAGCCGACAGTCGGCCTGGACCCGGCACAGCGGCTGCGATTTCGCGAGTTGCTCCAGGAGTTGGGTACGGACACCTGCGTCCTCGTCTCGACCCATCTGGTCGAGGACGTCGCCGCCGCCTGCACCGACGTGGTGCTCTTCGCCGAGGGCCGGCTGGTCTTCCAGGGCACCCCGGACCAACTGGCCGCGGCGGGCGGCCCCGAGCACGTGGGCGACAGTCCGCTGGAGCGCGGCTACTCGGCGCTGCTGCTCAACCCCGAGCAGGAGAGGGGCACGTGGTGAACATCCGTGTTCTGCGCACAGAGTTGAGGCGCTCCGTCGCCCCGTGGGCCGGCGCCGTGGTCCTGGCCGGCGCGCTGGCGTTCCTGTACCTGCTGGGCTCCTCGTGGTGGCAGGGCACCACGGCGTGGACGGCGCAGTGGACACCCCTGGCGATGTGGACCCGGTCCCTGCTGTTCTACCTGTGGCCGCTCGCCGTGGGGCTCGGGGCGTTGCAGGGGCTGCGTGACCACCGCTCGAAGATGTCCGAGCTGCTGACGAGCACGCCGCGGCCGCCCTGGCACCGGGCGGCCACGGTGGCGGGGCCGACGGCGGTCACGCTGGCCTCGGCCTTCGCGCTCCTCGTCCTCGCGGGCGGGGTCCAGGTGTTCGCCCACACCGCGTACACGCACCTCGGGTGGCTGCCGATCTCGCTGGTGGGGGCACTCTTCCTCGTCGCGGGAGCCGTACTGGGCATGGGCGCCGGGCGGGCCCTGCCGTCCGCGCTCACCCCGCCCGCGCTGGCCATGGGCGCCTTCGTGTTCACGGCTCTCATGCACATGTCGTTGGGCCGGACGGAGACGACCACGGCGACGGGTATCCCGATCACGGAGCCGAACCGGATCTCCCTGTTGTCACCGGCGGTGCAGGAGGTGCGCGATGTGCTCCTCACGCTGTCCGCCTCCGTGCACGTCGGGCAGACGGTCTGGCTGCTCGGCATGGCCGCGACCGGCTTCGCGCTGCTCGTCGCCGCGACCCCGCGCGCCCGGCTGCTCGCGCTGACGCCCGTCCTGGCGGGCGCGGTGATCGCCCTGCTCGTCCTGCCCTCCGACCCGCGCCGGATGTACGTCGTCGACGAGGCCGCCGCCGAACTGGTGTGCGATGGTCCGGTGTGTGTGACGAAGACACACCAGGCACGACTCGCCGGCCTGGCGGGTCCCGGCAAGGAGGCACTGCGCCTGCTGCGCGGCGCCCTGGGCGGCCAGGCGCCCGTCTCGGTCCGGGAGAACACCGCCGTACTGCCGGAGGGCTCCACGCCGCAGTGGTCCCGCGAGACCGTGCTCTTCGACTTCGACGACGAGATCATCGCCGCCGCGAAGGGGGAGGAGCTGACCCGGGCCCTGGTCGCCAAGGGCATGGTGCCCGGGTGCACTGCCGTCGGCTGGAGCGGTTTCGGGAGCGACGAGTACGCGCAGACCGTCGCGGCGGGCTGGGTCCTCGGGGACCTCAGGCCGCTGCCCGGCATGGAGGCAGCGGGTCTGCGCCGTGAGGTCGACGCCGCGACCCGCCCGGTGTGGAAGGAGTTCAAGGCGCTTTCGCGGGCTGAGCAGCTCTCGCGGATCAAGGCGATGCGCGCCGCCGCGTTCTCCTGCGAGGGCGACGCGTTCGACGCGCTGAAGGGCGGTGCGTCGCGGTGAGATGGCTGACGCTGTACGCGCGCTCGCGGCAGGTGCCCGCATCACTGGCCGCGGTGGTGATCAGCGCGGTGACGGTGTGGGCGCTCGCCCGGGACGGCGGCGGGGAACCGGGGGATCCGCGGCCGGCCGTGCTCGTCCTCGCGGCGGCTGCCATGGCGGTGTCGATCGGGCTCAGCGGGCAGGACCTCGCGCTGGACCGGACGGCCGCGATCCGCTGGGTGCCCCGCAGGGCGGCGCACGTGCTGCTCGGCGGTGTGGCCGTCGGTACGGTGCTGCTGACCGTGCAGGTGATGGGCGAGGACCTGGCCACGACCGCGTTCGTCGTCCGGGACAGCACGGGGCTGATGGGGCTGGTCGCCCTGGGCGCGGCGCTCGCGGGCGGGCAGTTCGGGTGGACACTGCCGTTCGCCTGGCTCGCGTTCTCGTTCTTCGCTCCGCCCGCCACGAGCGTGCCGATGCAGGTGGCGACCTGGATGGTGGTGCCGCCCGGTACGGCGGCGGGCACCTGGACGGCCCTGGTGCTCGCGGTCGCCGGCACGGCGGCCTACGCCTTCGCGGGACCGAGGCGGTAGCCGGTCCGGGCCCCCGGGCCGGGGCGCGGCGGTGACGTCGAGGTGCCGCGCCCGGGCCGGGGCGCGGCGGTGACGTCGAGGTGCCGCGGACCGAAGCGCGTGGCTCGTCGGTCAGTCGCGTGTCTCGTGCGACTCGGCCGGGCTCGTTGTCGTCGGCCGGTGTGGACTGTTCGGTGGTGTTGCCGGTGGCGGCCCAGCCGGCGAGGAGGATGAGAGCGTCGTGGGTGGGTGAGGCGGGTTCGGCGGTGTAGGTGAGGAGGACCTGACGGGGGTCGGCGCCCAGGGGGAAGGTCTCGAAGGGCAGGTCGAGGTCGCCGACGACGGGGTGGTGGAGGAGCTTCACGCCGGTGGTGTGCATCCGGACGTTGTGGGCGGCGGCCCAGCGGTGGCGGAACTCCTCGCTGCGGGTGGACAGTTCGCCGATCAGGTCGGTCAGCCGCCGGTCGTAGAGGTCGCGGCCGGCCTCGGCGCGCAGCATGGCGACGGCGTCGCCGGCGACCTGGTCCCAGTCGCGGAAGAACGTGGTGGCGTGGGGGCCGAGGAAGATGAAGCGGGCGTTGTTGGGCGGGCGCGCCGGGTCACTGTAAGTCGTGGCGCCCGGGTACTTCCGCACCGAGTTGCTGGTGGACGGCTCCACCGTCTGGCCCGAGCTGTCCATCGACGACTACGCCCCGCGCACCGCCCCGAGGACCGAGGGCATGAAGGGCATGAACGGCAAGCAGCCCGGCGACCCCGCCAAGCTCGCCCGCGCCCTGCTCACCATCGCCGGCCAGGACAGGCCCCTGCTGCGCTTCGTCGCCGGCGCGGACGCCATCGGGAAGACGAGCGGCTGGGCACCGTGCTCGTCGTCATCCTGACCACCCTGGGCGTGAGGAGCGGCAAGATCCGCAAGTCCCCGGTCATCCGGGTGGAGCACGACGGCTCCTACGCCGTATTCGCCTCCGCGGGAGGAGCCCCCAAGCACCCGGTCTGGTACCACAACGCGGTGGCCGGCCCCCGAGTCGAGCTCCAGTGCTGCCCCGCGGAAGTTCGTTGAGGGGGTTGATCAAGCTGTCCCCCTCATAGTCGGCAAGGTGCTGGAGCCCGCTTGTTCACCGGATTCCGGAGTCGGGATATTCGGCATCCCATTCTTGGCGTGCTTGCGCGATGGCGTCGCGGTGTTCCGCCGACCAGTCCGTGAGGGCCTTGACCAGATAGGTGAGGCTGTGGCCCATCGCGGTGAGCTCGTACTCGACCTGCGGGGGCACTATGGGGTGCACGGTCCGGGTGACCAGGCCGTCGCGTTCCAACCGGCGCACGGTGAGCGTCAGCATCCGCTGTGAGATACCGGGTATGGCGCGCTGTAGCTGTCGGAAACGGCGGACACCCTGCGCCAGTTCGACGACGACCAGGACCGACCATTTGTCGCCGATCCGGTCGAGTACATCGCGGATCCCGCAGTCCTCGTGCTCGTCGCCGCAGCTGACGACGGGTTCGGTGGTTACCCCGGTGTGCCCCACTGACATGGAAGTGCCTCCTTACGCTCCCTGCCGCAAACCCGCAGGATGATCCCGGTTACCGAAGAGAACCTACCGGAACGGGAAGACCCTGATGATCCTGGTTACGGGCGCCGCCGGCGCCCTGGGCACGCTGATCGCCGAGCGGCTGGCCGACCGCGACGACACCGTCCTTGGAACGCGCGAACCTCAGCGGCTCAAGGCCCCGCTGCCGGTCCGCCACATCGACTTCGACGAGCCCGGCACCCTCGCCGGGGGCTTCGAGGCTGTGGATGTACTGCTGCTGATCTCCGCAGGCTACGGCGAGGACGACACCGTTATAGCCCGGCACGGTGCCGCCATCGACGCCGCGGAGAAGGCCGGTGTGGGGCATGTCGTCTATACGAGCCTGACCACCGACGGCGATCACCTTCCCTACGCGCTGCCGCACCGTTGGACCGAGCGTCGGCTCCAGGCGAGCACCATGGACTGGACGATCCTGCGCAATGGCCTGTACGCGGAGTTGCTGGGTGGCATAGCGGCGCCGTCGGCCGACGAGCGGATTACCGCCCCGCTCGGCGAGGGCCGACTGGCCGCCGTTGCACGGGCGGATCTGGCCGATGCCGCGGCACACGTGACGGTGGAGGCACCCGCTCATGCGGGGCGCATCTATGAACTCGTCGGCGAGCAGGCCATCGGCGGAGCCGACCTGGCCCGCGCTCACGGCCCACACGTCACCTACGAGCCGGAGACCCTCGCGCAGGCCCGCACGCGCATCGCCGCTTCCGGCGCCGAGCCGTTCCAGGTGCCGATGCTGGTGGGCACCTACTCCGCCATCGCGACCGGATTCATGTCCCGCACCGGCGGTGATCTGCGTCAACTGCTGGGCCGCGCACCCCACTGCGCGCTCACAGCAGCCCTCGCATAGCCCACACAGCAACCATTCCGCGCCGCCAGGACAGTGCCATGCCCCGCGCGACCAAGAGGGTTCTGACGGCGGTTGTGGTGGACCTTGCCGAGCCGGTGCGTGGGCGCCTGCTGCGGCTCACAGCGTCTATGACCGCACAGGTCCGGCAGGTCCTACGGGCGAAGATCGCTCTGGCTGCGGCTGACGGGCTGGCCAACGCCCCGATCGCACGCGCCGTCGCGTCCTGCGGAACGGCGACTTCCACAGTCGAGACGACCTCATCGACAAGATGGACACCTACGTCATCCAGCACAACAAGACCGCGAAGCCCTATCGCTGGACCTACGGCGGCACCCCGCTCAAGACAGCGTGATCGACACCCTCAACGAACTGCGAGGCAGCACTAGGACGGCCCGCCAGGACATGCTGGCCCGCGCGGTGACCGGGGACGAGAAGGCCGTGTGGTGGGCCCGAGCCGTCGAGGCGTTCCCTCAATACGCCGAGTACCAGAGGAACACGGCCCGTGAGATCCCCGTCCTCGTGCTGGAGCCGGCGGCCCAGGAGCACTGACCTCGTCGCGCCGGCCCCTGAGGGCCGGGCCGACGAGGTTCTCGCTGTGGAAGGGGCCGTAGACGCGACGTCATGCGTACGACGGCGGTGCCCGCCCTCGCCAAGAGCGTGGCGATCGTCGACGAAGTACGGGCCATCGGCGCCGAGATCGGCTCCCGACCAAGGTGAAGGCAGCCGTGTGGGCGTTCTGGACAGCCAACGGGCGAGATGCCGTCTCGTGATGCAGTATGCGGCGCCGAACGGTGAGGCGGCCCCGACAGGCGGAACGGGGGCACCGCCATACCCGTGGCCTCGCCGGCGTAGGAGTCGCGAGGTGTCCGGGCGAGGGAGCGATTCCTGGAAGCGGGAGCCGACGCGGCGCGCCCGTCGACCAGCACCGCGCACGCGCCGCGAGCACCGGCGCCAGCCCTTCTTCGAGGCGGTCGGGTCCAGGTGCTCGTCGAGCCGACCTCGGCAGCCCGGTCCGGAGCTGAAGGGCTCGCTCGACAGCTGACCCGGCGGACACCGGGCGCCTTGCCCCGACCGCGAACGCGCCCCGTGCCCGAGCCCGTGTCCGCGGTTCGTGCCCAGGGCCGGGTGGGCGTTCGGACGGCACACAGGGGCGGCCCCGACCATGGTCGGGGCCGCCCGCCGTCGGTCCTGCGTGCGGATCAACTCTGCCGCTGGCCCTGCCGCACGGCCTCGTCCGTCACGTCGGCCACCTGACCTGCCGGCGGCGGTGTGGCGTCGACCTCGGTGCCGAAGTCGGAGTAGTTCATCACCATGGTCATCTTGACCTGCTCGGACGCGGCACCGCTGGTGTCCGGCTTCGCGCTCGCGGCGGCCGGAGCCTTGACCGTCATGTCGATCTGCTGGCGGCGCAGCCGGCCGTCGTCGTCGAGCCAGACATGCATCGGCAGCGTCGGGCCGACCTGCTCGCGCAGCTGAGCGCCGCCCGGCAGTTCGGCGACGTCCACCGAGACCCGGTAGTGGGTGGTGTCGACACCGTCCACCTTCTCGGTACCGACCTCGGTGACGTCCTTGTCGGTGATCGCCTTGGCGTACGCGGCGGACTGGGCCGGGTCGCCGATCTGCTGGCCGCTCACGCCCTGCCCCTGCGCGGCCTTCCTCAGGTCGATCTTCATCCAGGGCTTGCCCTGGGCCTGCTGACCGGGCACCTTCTGATACAGCACCTGGTCGACGACGCGCTGCTCGATGCTCTTGCCCTCGGCGGTGACGGTCATGACGCTTTCGCCCTCTTGGAAGTCGAGCGCGCCCTGGCCGTCCGTGGTGATCGACTGGCCCTTCGCGGACACCTTCATGTCGATCGTCATTTTGGCCGTCTCGGCCTCGGCCGTCTTGTCGTAGGCGGCCCGTACCGCGGTGGTGCCGTCCTCCTGGGCGCCCGCGCCAGTGCTCGCGCTGGACGAGGGACCGGCCTTGTCCGACGCCGGCTCACTGTCATTTCCACAGCCCGTCAGAACGATGCTGCCCATCACCGCGGCCGTCCCGATCGCCGCGGCTTTCATCCTCCTGTTGCGCATGTGAATACCCATCTCCCTATCGACCGTCGGCCGACTTCTGAAGACCGACTTTCTGCCGTCCCGAATTCCCGAGACGCAGGTGAACACGCCTGTCCCGTACGTGTCTTGGCGCGAAAGCATGGGTACGGCCAGGTTGGGGAGGGCTCTCTGAGACAACAGGCCGCGCAGTGCGAATGGACCTTGTGATCGGGGGAAGAAGTTCGCCCCTTCCGGCAATGGAAGGCCCTCACGGCGTCACCGGAATACGGAATTCGGAGTTCTCAATTCCGCATTGGAGAACTCGCTGAGTCGGTAGCGAAATCTTGTCGTGTACGCGCACTCGGGGCAGGCGCGGCCGGGCGACGGCTCGACGGTGTCCGAGGCGGGGAGCCCCGGTGTCCCGCCTCGGTGTCCCGCCTCGGCGGCCAGGGTCGGCGGCCAGGGTCGGCGGCCCGGGGCGGCGGGGCGCGGGTGAGGGAACCCGGACGCCCTCGATCGGGCCCCCGGCCTGGTCGGGTCCTCCACTTTGTCCCGAGCCAGGAAAAAGCGTCGAAGGCTCGCGTGAAAGGGGTTACGGAACCCGACGAAGCTCGCTAACTTCCTTGAAATGAACCGGTCATACAGCTGTGACCGGTCATGACGGCGCGACGGCGCGCGCCTGTGCACCGCTTGGCAGTCCGGCGAGGGCTGCTGTCATCCCACCCCACACTGGGAGACCTCTGTGCGCACGAAACCGCTCAGACACAGACGTGTCCGTCATCTGCTGACCGCCGTGGCCTGCGCCTTCGGCTGCCTGCTGCCCGTGTCCCCGGCCGCCGCCCGCCCTGCGGACCCGGCCGCCGCCCGCCCCGCGGACGCCGTCGGCGTGCCCACGCCGGCCGCCGTCGAGTATCAGCAGGTCACGCTCGCCAAGGGCGTGGCCGAGATGGGCGAGCCCATGACCTTGGCGGTGCTGCCGGACCGTTCCGTCCTGCACACCGCCCGGGACGGCACGGTCCGGCTGACCAACGCCGCGGGGACCACCACCGTCGCGGGCAAGCTCGACGTGTACGGCCACGACGAGGAAGGCCTCCAAGGCGTCGCCGTGGACCCCGGCTTCGCGTCCAACCGGCACGTCTTCCTCTACTACGCACCCAAGCTCAGCACGCCGGGCGGTGACGCCCCGTCCGACGGCGCGGCCTCCGACTTCGCCCCGTTCGACGGGGTCAACCGGCTCTCCCGGTTCGTCCTGAGGACCGACGGCACCCTGGACCTCGCCGGCGAGAAGAAGATCCTGGACGTGCCGGCATCTCGCGGCATCTGCTGCCACGTGGGCGGCGACATCGACTTCGACGCGGTCGGCAACCTGTACCTGTCCACCGGCGACGACACCAACCCGTTCGCCTCGGACAGCTACACCCCGATCGACGAGCGCTCCACCCGTAACCCCGCCTTCGACGCCCAGCGTTCCTCGGCGAACACCAACGACCTGCGCGGCAAGGTCCTGCGGATCAAGGTCAACGCCGACGGGTCGTACACGATCCCGAGCGGCAACCTCTTCCCGGCCGGCACCGCGAAGACCCGTCCCGAGATCTACGCGATGGGCTTCCGCAACCCCTTCCGCATGAGCGTCGACAAACCCACGGGCATCGTCCACCTCGGCGACTACGGCCCCGACGCCGGCACCGCCAGCCCCACGCGCGGACCGGGCGGGCAGGTGGAGTTCAACCGGATCACCAAGCCCGGCAACTTCGGCTGGCCGTACTGCACCGGCGACAACGTCGCCTACATCGACTACGACTTCGCCACCAAGGCCTCCGGGTCCGCGTTCAACTGCGCGGCGCCCACCAACAACTCACCGAACAACACCGGACTCACCACCCTGCCTCCCGCCCAGCCCGCCTGGATCCCCTACGACGGCGGATCCGTCCCGGAGTTCGGCAACGGCTCGGAGTCCCCGATGGGCGGCCCGGTCTACCGCTACGACGCCGCCTCGACCTCCGCGGTGAAGTTCCCGCAGGAGTTCGACGGCGACTACTTCGCCGGCGAGTTCGGCCGCCGCTGGATCAAGCGCATCGAGACCGGCACCGACGGCGCCGTGCAGTCCATCAACTCCTTCCCCTGGAGCGGCACCCAGGTGATGGACATGGCCTTCGGCCCCGACGGAGCCCTGTACGTCCTCGACTACGGCACCGGATACTTCAGCGGCGACGCGAACTCCGCCCTGTACCGCATCGAGCACGTCACCGACGGACTCGCCCCGACCGCCCAGGCGAAGGCGAACGTCACCTCGGGCAGGGCACCCCTGGCCGTCTCCTTCTCCTCGGCCGGCAGCACAGACCCGGACGGCGACGCCCTCACCTACGCCTGGACCTTCGGCGACGGAGCCTCCTCCACCGCCGCCAACCCCACGCACACCTATGCGGCCGACGGCCAGTTCACGGCCACGCTGAAGGTCACGGACACCACCGGCAAGTCCGCCACGGCGTCCGTGCGGATCACCGTGGGGAACACCGCACCCACGGTGCGACTGGACCTGCCCGTGGACGGCAGCATCCACGACTTCGGCGACGCCATCCCGTTCAAGACGACGGTGACCGACCCCGAGGACGGCACCATCGACTGCACCAAGGTCAAGGTCACCTTCATCGTCGGGCACGACAGCCACGGCCACCCGCAGACCTCGACCACCGGATGCCAGGGCACGCTCCAGACCCTCGCGGACGGCGAACACGACCCCAACGCCAACATCTTCGGCGTGCTCGACGCCGAGTACACCGACAAGGGCGCCGCCGGACAGCCCGCGCTGACCACGCACGACCAGCACGTCGTCCAGCCCAGCCACCGGCAGGGCGAGCACTACGGCGCCTCCGCGGGTGTCGACGTCATCAGCCACGCTCCCGCCCACGGCGGCAAGACCGTCGGCAACATCGAGAACGGCGACTGGATCTCCTTCACGCCGTACGCCCTCGGCAACGCGACCCGGTTCACCGCCCGGGTCTCCTCCGCGGGCGCGGGCGGCACCATCGAGGTCCGCGCCGGATCGACGACCGGCACCCTGCTGGGCACGGCGACCGTACCGGTGACCGGCGGCTGGGAGACCTTCCAGGACGTGACGGCCGACCTGAGCAACCAGCCCGGCGGCTCCACCTCCCTCCACCTGGTCTTCAAGGGCGGCAGCGGCCCGCTCTTCGACGTGGACGAGTTCTCCTTCACCACCGGTGGCACCAGCCGCGCGGGTGAGGTGAAGGGCGTGAACGGCAAGTGCCTGGACATCGACAACGCGCAGACCGCCGACGGCACGAAGGCGCAGATCTGGACGTGCAACGGCTCCGCTGCGCAGAGGTGGACGGTCCCGGCTGACGGCACGCTGCGGGCGCTGGGCAAGTGCCTGGACGTGTCCGGCGGGGGCGGTGCGGACGGTACGAGGATCCAGTTGTGGACGTGCAACGGCTCGGGTGCGCAGGGGTGGGCGGCCCAGTCCGACGGCACGGTCCGCAACCCGCAGTCCGGCAAGTGCCTGGACGCGTCCGGCGGCACCTGGAACGACGGAACCCCGGTCCACCTGTGGACCTGCCACGCCAACACCAACCAGAAATGGACCCTGCCGTAGGAGGGAGGAGACCGACCATGCGTACCTACCTGAAAGCAGCCCTCGGCCTGTTCGCCGGAGCCGCGCTCTGCCTGGGTCCCCAGGCAGCGGCACTACCAGGAGGGGTGAACCAGTCCGTCAGTGACTCCGTCACCGCGTCCGTCAGCGCGGCGACACGCGCGGCGGCGGACCCGGCGTACAAGATCCTCGTCTTCTCCAAGACGGCGGGCTTCCGCCACGACTCGATCGACGACGGCATCGCCGCCCTGCGCGGCCTCGGCAGCGCGAACAACTTCACCGTGGACGCGACCGAGGACGCGCAGGCCTTCACCACGGGCAATCTCGCCCAATACAGGACCGTCGTGTTCCTGTCGACGACGGGTGACGTGCTGAACTCCGCCCAGCAGACGGCCTTCGAGCAGTACATCCAGGGCGGCGGCGGTTACGTCGGCATCCACGCCGCCGCCGACACCGAGTACGACTGGCCGTTCTACGAGGGACTGGCCGGCGCGCTCTTCCACTCCCACCCGGCCATCCAGTCCGCCACCGTCGACGTGGAGGACCGGGCCCACGACGCCACCGCCCACCTGGGCGGCACCTGGCAGCGCACCGACGAGTGGTACAACTACCGCACCAACCCACGCACCACCGCCCGCGTCCTGGCCTCGCTCGACGAGTCCAGCTACTCCGGCGGGAACATGTCCGGCGACCACCCGATCGCCTGGTGCAAGGACTACCAGGGCGGCCGGGCCTTCTACACCGGCGGAGGGCACACCGACGCGTCGTACACCGAGCCCGCCTTCCGACGGCACCTGCTCGGCGGCATCCGCTGGGCCGCCGGGATGACCGACGCCGACTGCCGCCCGGAGACCGGCTACACGCCCCTGTTCGACGGCTCGTCCACCAGCGGCTGGCAGCAGGCGGGCCCCGGCCGGTTCGCTCTCGAGGACGGCACCCTCACCTCCGAGGGCGGCATGGGCCTGTTCTGGTACTCCGGCCGGGAGTTCACCGGTGACTACTCCCTCAAGCTGGACTGGAGGATGACCGGGGACGACAACTCCGGTGTCTTCATCGGCTTCCCGCCCTCCGACGACCCGTGGACGGCGGTGAACAACGGCTACGAGATCCAGATCGACGCCACCGACGCCGCCGACCGCACCACGGGCGCCGTGTACGGCTTCAAGTCCGCGGATCTGGCCGCACGGGACGCGGCACTGAACCCGCCGGGAGAGTGGAACACCTACGAACTGAAGGTCACCGGCGAACGACTGGAGATCTACCTCAACGGCCGCAAGATCAACGACTTCACCAACACCGACCCCGCGCGCAGCCTGCGGCAGGGGCACATCGGCCTCCAGAACCACGGTGACGGCGACGAGGTGTCCTTCCGTGACATCCGCGTCAGGCACGGCGGAGGACAGCAGCCCGGCCCCCGTTCGGGTGAGGTGAAGGGCGTGAACGGCAAGTGCCTGGACGTCGACAACGCGCAGACCGCCGACGGCACGAAGGTGCAGATCTGGACGTGCAACGGCTCCGCTGCGCAGAGGTGGACGGTCCCGGCTGACGGCACGCTGCGGGCGCTGGGCAAGTGCCTGGACGTGTCCGGCGGGGGCGGTGCGGACGGTACGAGGATCCAGTTGTGGACGTGCAACGGCTCGGGTGCGCAGAGGTGGGCGGCCCAGTCCGACGGCACGGTCCGCAACCCGCAGTCCGGCAAGTGCCTGGACGCGTCCGGCGGCACCTGGAACGACGGAACCCCGGTCCACCTGTGGACCTGTCACGCCAACGCCAACCAGAAATGGACCCTGCCCTGACCAACCGAAGCGCTGCAAACCCCAGTTGAGATCGCGGTCTCCCGCATGACGTCGCCCCGCTCACCGGCGTGAGCGGGGCGACGTCCGTCCGAGCGCGACCCTGGGGATGCCGCGGCTTCCAGCTCCGCGGCTCGCTCCCCGTCCGGTCAGGCGCCCGCGGACACCTCCTCCAGCGGGAAGTGGCACAGGGCCGTGTGGGGTTCGGCCCCGTCCGCGCTCTCCCGCGCGACGACCGGCGGTGCCTGGGTCGCGCACCGGTCCTCGGCACGCCAGCACCGGGTGCGGAAGCGGCACCCGGAGGGGATGTCGAAGGGTGAGGGGATCTCCCCGTGGAGCTGGATCTCCTGACGGTGGGTGTCGCGGCCGGTGCCGAGGACGGGGGCGGCCGACATCAGTGCGGCCGTGTAGGGGTGTCGGGGCTGGTCGAAGACGTCCTCCGTGTCCCCGTGTTCGACGACCTTGCCCAGGTACATCACGGTGACCCGGTCGGAGATGTAGCGCACCACGGACAGGTCGTGGGAGATGAACAGATAGGTGACACCGAGGCGCGTGCGCAGGTCGGAGAGTACGTTCAGGACCTGCGCCTGGACCGACAGGTCGAGGGCGGAGACGGGTTCGTCGCAGACGACGAGTTCGGGGTCCAGGGCGAGCGCGCGGGCGATGCCGATGCGCTGGCGCTGTCCGCCGGAGAACTCGTTGGGGTAGCGGTGGGCGTCGCTCTCCCGCAGTCCGACCAGGTCGAGCAGTTCGCGGATCCGCTTCTCGCGGGCCTTCGCGCCCGGTACGACGTCTTTGTGGGTGCGCCAGGGTTCGCCGATCAGGTCGGCGGCGGACATGCGCGCGTTGAGCGAGGCGAAGGGGTCCTGGAAGACCATCTGCACCCGCCGGCGCCAGGCCAGCGACTCCTTGCCGCGCAGGGCGAAGGGGTCGGTCCCGTCGAACCGCACGGTGCCGGAGTCCGGACGCTCCAGCCCGAGCAGCACCCGGGCCAGGGTGGACTTGCCGCAGCCCGATTCCCCGACGAGCCCGAGGGTCTGGCCCTTGCCGATCCGCAGGTCCACCCCGTCCAGGGCGGTCATCCGGCGCCGGCCGCTGCCGAAGGTCTTGGTGACCCCCCGTACCTCCAGCAGCGGCGGGCTCTCCTGGGTACCGTCCGCGCGGGGCCCGGGGGCGGCGGTGGTGGCGCGGGAGTCAGACACGGTCGAGCTCCTCGGAGAAGTGACAGGCGGCGAAGCGACCGTCGCCCGACGGACGCAGGGACGGCCGCTCCTGGACACAGCGCTCGCGCACCAGCGGGCAACGGGCCTGGAAGACGCAGCCGGACGGCACCGCGCTCAGCTCGGGCGGGCTGCCGGGCACGGCGGGCAACGGGCGTCCGCGCACGCTGCCCTCGGGCACCGAGTCGAGCAGTCCCCGGGTGTAGGGGTGGCGGGGTGCGGAGAAGACGTCGTGCACCGGTCCGTTCTCCACGACCGTGCCGGCGTACATCACGACCACGTCGTCGGCGCGCTGTGCAACCACGGCCAGATCGTGGGTGATCAGGACGACGGCCATGTCCCGCTCGTCCTGGAGGTCCCGCAGCAGCCGCATGATCTGCGCCTGCACGGTCACGTCGAGGGCGGTGGTGGGTTCGTCGGCGATGAGCACGTCGGGGGCGAGGGCGACGGCCATCGCGATGAGCAGCCGCTGCCGCATGCCGCCGGAGAACTGGTGGGGATAGGACCGGGCCCGTTGCCTCGGCTCGGGGATGCCCACCCGCGTCATCAGCTCGATCGCCTTCTCCTGGGCCTGGCGCCGGGAGAGTCCGTGGTGGATGCGGAAGGGTTCGCCGATCTGCCTGCCCACCGGCTGCACCGGGTTGAGGGCGGTCAGGGCGTCCTGGAAGACGATGGACAGGACCGGGCCGGCCAGCTTGCGGCGTTCCGCGGGGCTCATGCGGAGGGTGTCGTCGCCCCGGACCCGGACGGCACCGCCGGTGACCGCCGCCGCGGGGTCCAGCAGACCGACCACGGACAGCGCGGTCATCGACTTGCCGCAGCCGGACTCGCCCAGCAGGGCCAGGGTGCGGCCGCGGCGGACGCTGAAGCTGACGCCGTCGACGGCGCGTACCGTCCCGGAGGGCGTGCTCAGGTCCACGCACAGCCCCTCGACCTCCAGGGCCGGGGTGTCCGTGGTGGTCGGGGCGGAAGCGGTGTTGCTCGTCACGGGATCATCTCCGGAGGAACGGCGGCCGAGACGGCCCGGCGCTTCTTGGGCAGCCTCAGGCGCCAGCGCTGGGCGGGGTCGGTGGCGATGCGCGCCCAGGCGGCGAGCACCGTCGCGGACACGGTGGTGAGCACGATGGCGAGTCCCGGCAGCACGGTGATCCACCACGCGGTCTGGAGGTACTGCCGTCCCTGCGCGACCATGAGGCCCCAACTGACGTCCGGAGGCTGGATCCCGATGCCCAGGAAGCTCAGCGACGACTCGGTGAGCATCACGAAGCAGAAGTCGAGGGTGGCGACGGTGAGCAGGGTCGGCAGGGCGATCGGCAGGAGGTGCCGGTAGATGATCACCGCGCTGGGAGTGCCGAAGGTCCGGGCCGCGTCGACGAACAGCCGGCTGCGCAGTTCCGCCGCCTCGGCCCGCGCGGTGCGCAGGTACACCGGGACACGGGTCACCGCCAGGATCAGTACGAGGTTCAGCGCGCTGGGCGAGAAGACGTACAGCACGACCACCGCGATCAGCAGCGAGGGGAAGCTGAGGATCACGTCGGCGAGCCGCATCGCCACGCTCTCGCGGCGCCCGCCGTGGTAGCCGGCCCACAGTCCGAGGGCCGAGCCGATGGCCAGCGAGCACAGCACCGCCGGGACGGCCACGGACAGCGTCGTCGCCGCCGCCTCGATCAGCCGGGCCACCATGCTGCGTCCCAGGACGTCGGTGCCGAGCAGCCCGTAGACGCCGTCGCTCAGGGACGGCGGTCGCAGGGAGGCGTCCAGGTCCTGGCGTTGGGCGCGGTCGCCGATGAACAGCCGGCCGAAGAGGGCCACGAGGGCGACCACGGTGAGGATGACGGCCCCGACGGCCGCGGCCCGGTCCCGGCCCAGCATCCTCCACAGGCTCGGCCGCCGGTGGTGGGCGGGGGAGGCTTCCTCCGGGACGTCGGTCTCTTCTCGGATCACGCTGGTCGTTTCGCTCACGCCGGCACCGCCTGTCGCACTCGGGGGTCGGTCAGCGCGTGGCAGACGTCGACGAGGATGTTCAGCGCGAAGATCGTCACGGCGGTCAGGAGCACGGCTGCCTGGAGGACCGCGAAGTCGCGCTGGAGGATGGAGTCGATCATGAGTTTGCCGATGCCGGGCCAGCCGAAGATCGTCTCGACGATCACCGCTCCGTTGACCAGACCCACCGTCAGGTCGCCCGCGACGGTCAGGACCGGTGTGGCGGCGTTGCGCAGGGCGTGCCCGAAGACCACGCGCCGGGGCGTGGCGCCCTTGCCCCGGGCGATCTTGACGTAGGGTGCGGACAGCGCGCTGACCATGCTGCCGCGCACCACCTGGACCAGTACGCCGAAGGGGCGGATCAGCAGGGTCGCGATGGGCAGGACCCATATCTCGGGGCCGCCGAGGGTGCCGGAGGTCGGCAGCCACCCGAGGCTCACGCCGAAGACCAGGACACCCATGATGGCGAACCAGAAGTCGGGGATGCTGGCGGCCGTCATCGACAGCAGGCTGGCGATCCTGTCGATCAGGGAGTTGGGGCGGTAGGCGGCGAGGCTGCCGACCAGCACGGCTCCGGTGATGGCCAGCAGCATGGTCACGCCGGCGAGTTGCAGGGTGACGGGGAACGCGTCGATCACCATCGAGCCCGCCGACTGCCCGGTGCGCAGCGAGGTGCCGAAGTCCAACTGTGCGGCGTCGACGAGGTAGTTCCACAACTGCGCCGGGATCGACAGGTCGAAGCCCTGCGCGGCGGAGAACTCCGCCCGCTGCTCGGCGGTGGCGCTCAGGGGGAGATAGAGGTCGACGGGGTCGCCGGTCATCCGGGCCAGGAAGAACACGCCCAGGACGACGCAGACCAGGGGGACGGCACTGGAGAGTACGCGCTTGCGCAGGAAAGGGATCATGTCAGTGCTTCGCCCCCTCGGCCGAGCGGACCTCGGCCAGCCGCAGTTCGTCTCCGGTGGCGGAGTCCGGTTCGTACCGGATCGACCGTGACAGGCCGAGCAGTCCGTTCATGTGGGCGATATGGGCATACTGGACGACGGACTCGTTCTGCTCGGCGAGCAGGCCGGCGAAGGCTTCCTGACGTCTGTCGCCGGACAACGCTCCCGCCGCGGCGACGCGCCGGTCGAGAGCCTCGGTGCCGAACGTGGACTGAGGGCCGTCGCTCAGCAGGTACTGGCTGGTGGTGAAGGCCGCGTCACCGGCCTGGTTGCCGTGCATGATCAGCAGGGCGATGGGGCCGACGTTCTCGGGCAGCGGGCGGAGCTGGTACTGGAGCTGGGTGGCGGTGTCGGCCATCCGGACCCGTACGTTCAGTCCGATCTGCTGCATCTGGTACTGGAGGGCCTCCGCCGTCTCCGACACCCCGGAGAACATGCCGTTGCGGGCCACCAGGGTGATCTGCCGGTCCGTCGGCACTCCGTCCGCGGCCGCCTCTCGCACCAGGGCGCGGGCCTCGGCGACGTTCTGCCGGGGCGGTTCGATCGCGTCGCTGTGCCCGACCACGCCGGGCGGCACCAACTGCCCGGCCGGTTCGGCGAGACCGCCGAGGAGGGCGTCGATGATGCCGTCGCGGTCCACGGCCAGGTCGATGGCCCGGCGCACCCGGATGTCGTCGAGCGGGGCCTCGCGGCCGTCCAGCCGCAGGGCGGTCGTCTCGTTGTTGGGGTAGGCGGCCGTCGTGTCCTTCTCCGCCTCCATCGGGTCCAGCGAGACGGCGATCTCAGCCTCCCCCTTGTCGATCATGGCGGCGCGGACACTGGCGTCGCCGCGCCACACGTAGCGGGCCCGTGCGAAGTCGGGGGCGCTGCCCCAGTAGTCGTCGAAGCGGTCGAGGGAGATCGCCGCTCCGGGCTGCCAGGAGCGGACGGCGAAGGGCCCGGTGCCGATCGGGACACGGACCTTGGCCCCGGCGTCGGTCGTGCGGGGCACGACCTCCACGAAGCTCAGGCGCAGCGGCAGGATGGGGTCCGGTTCCTTGGTGGTCACGGTGAGGCGGTCGTCGTTCACCGCCTTCACCTCGAGGTCCTCGTCGCCGAACACGTAACCCTCCACGTTGCAGGCGAGGTCGGAGTTGACGGCCCGGTCGATGGAGAAGGCGGCGTCCTCGGCGGTGAAGGGGGCGCCGTTCTGGAAGGTCACCCCGGAGCGGATGTCGAAGGTCCAGGTGCGGGGCGCGGTCCGCTTCCAGCCGGTCGCCAGCAGGGGGTTCAGTTCACCGGACGTGGGATCTCGTTCGACCAGGGGTTCGGTGATGTTGGACCGGACGACGACGCCCGTGCCGGTCAGTGACGCCTCGCAGGGCTCCAGGGTCGGCGGTTCCTGGGTGAGCACCACCCGCAGGGTGCGGCCGTCGGCGCGGCCGGTGTCGCCACCCGCGCTGTTGGCCACGGCGCACCCGCTGGACGTGAGCAGGACGCCCGCCAGCAGCATCGCGCTCGTCGTGCGGGGCCGCGGCGGTGCGGCGCGCTGGGTGGATGAAACGGAGGACTTCATCGTCGCGTGTCTCCGGGGAAGTGCTGATGTGTCGTTCCGAACTCGGGGGCCTGGGACCGGGCACCACCAGCTGTCTACACTTGCGTACTCGGTCCGCATCTGTGAACGCCGAAGCTAAACCGGTGCCGTGGCAGCGTCAAGACATACGGAGGATCGGACATTCGGACGTCGCCCCTCCGGTGCGACCGGGGCCGACCGGTTGCCGGTGCGCCGGCAGCCACCCGGTCGGCGTGGACGCCCCCTCGTCGTCGAGTGGACCCGCCCATTGACACGACCGGTACCCGTGCGTACAACTGGTGTCCACATATGAGAACGCTGGCTATGTATGAGGACGGCGGTATGGATGACGGGAAGGTGTTCGGGGCGAAAGGTGTGGAACCGGACCGGGTCGCGCGCGCCCACCTCCACCGGCGTACCCCGACCGCGGACCGCGCGACCGCGACGACACAGGACCCACGCGCCGCGCCCACCCGTCCTTCTCGCCCAAGCCCCCGGTGGTGACCGCCTCATGCGCATCATGCTCAATCACCGCATCCTGAGCCGTTTCCACGAGCCGCTCAAGGCGCGTACGGAGGGCAGCCACGACTGGCTGGACGCCTGGGACTGGGACCCCGCGCACGTCTCCGGGGCCGTCCCGGACGTCGAGGTCTACGTCGGCTCGACACTGCGGGCCGAGGACGCCCGGCGGGCCGCGCGGCTACGGCTGGTCCACGTCGTGGGCGCCGGCTACGACGGCATCCCGCTGGCCGCGCTCGGCCCCGGAGTCACGGTGGCCACCACCCACCACCACGGCCGCTCCATCGCCGAGTACGTGCTCATGTCGATCCTGATGCTCTCCCGCGACGTGCTGGGCGCCGACCGGGCCCTGCGCGAGGGACGGTGGCGCAACGTCGCCGTGGACCCCGGGCTCCCCTTCGGGACGACGCTGGGGGAACGCCGTGTGGGGGTCATCGGGTTCGGCGAGACCGGCACCGAGGTCGCCCGGCTGTGTCAGGCGGCCGGCCTGCGGGTGCGCGCCGTGCGGCGTGACCCCTCCGCCCCGTTCCCCGCCGACCTGCGGCCCGACTGGGTCGGCGGGAGCGACCGGCTGCCCGAACTCCTCGCCGAGTCCGACGTCGTGGTGGTCACGGTCCCGCTGGGCCCCGGCACCCGCGGACTGATCGGTCCGGCCGAACTGGCGGCCATGGGGCCCGGCTCACTCCTGGTCAACGTGGCGCGAGGGCCGGTGGTCCAGGAGGAGGCGCTCTACGAGGCACTGCGCTCCGGCGTCATCGGCGGCGCCGCGCTGGACACCTGGTGGCGCGCCCCGCCCCAGGCACCGAGCCGACTGCCCTTCCACCAACTGCCCAACGTGCTCATGACCCCGCACCACTCCGGCCACACCACCGACACCTTCGCCGCCCGTGCCGCGGAGATCGCCGACAACATCGGGCGCCTGCGACGCGGCGACCCGCTCGTCAACGTCGTGCGCGCCGATGATCGCCGAGCCCTGGACGACGGGCGCTCGACAGCCACCCCCGCCACCTCTCCGACCCGTGAGGAATCACCCGTGCTCGAAGGCCTTCTCTTCTTCCCCGTCACCCCCTTCACCACCACCGGTGACGTCGATCTCGACGCCCTGCACCAGCACGTCACCGCAGGGGTCGACGCCGGACCGGGCGGCGTGTTCATCGCCTGCGGCACCGGCGAGTTCCACGCCCTGGACCGCGAGGAGTACGCCACGGTGGTGCGTACCGCCGTCGACGCGGCGGCGGGACGCGTCCCGGTGTACGCCGGAGCCGGGGGCGCGCTGGGCCTGGCCCGGCAGTTCGCCTGTGCCGCGGCCGAGGCCGGCGCGGACGGCCTCCTGCTCATGCCGCCCTACCTGGTCGAGTCACCCGCCGCGGGACTCGTCGCCTACGCCCGTGCGGTCGGCCAGGAGACGGACCTGCCGATGATCGTCTACAGCCGGGCGAACGCCCGCTTCGACGAGGCTTCGGCGGTGGAGGTGGCCCAACTGCCGACCGTGACGGGCCTGAAGGACGGCACCGGCGACCTCGACCTCGTCGCGCGCATCGTCCCGGCCGTGCGTGACGCGCTGAGCGCGTCCGGCAAGGACTTCCAGTTCTTCAACGGCATGCCCACGGCCGAGGCGAGCCAACCGGCCTACCGGGCACTGGGCGTGGAGCTGTACTCCTCGGCCGCCTTCGCCTTCGCGCCGGACATCTCCCTCGCCTTCCACCGGGCGATCGAGGAGGGCGACCAGGAACGGATCGACGCGCTGCAACGGGCCTTCTTCCATCCCCTGGTCCGGCTGCGCCGGCGGGTGCCGGGATACGCGGTGTCGCTGGTGAAGGCGGGGGTGACCCTGTCCGGCATCAAGGCCGGACCGGTGCGCCCGCCGCTGACGCCCCTCACCGGGCCGGAGGTGGAGGAACTCGCGGCGCTCATCGCCGAAGGACGGGCCGCACTCGGCTGAGCCGCCGCCCGGGCCGGGTCGTCGGCGCGGCGGATACCGGGATCCCGGAGGAAGGTCCGGGGTGCCGGAGGAGCGGTCGACGACACGGTCCCGGTCGCGGCGGAAGTCGTCGGGTGCGGTGCTGTCGGATCATGGGGTCGCGGCGGGGGAAGCCGGGGCCTGGGACGTGGAGGGACTGACCGAATGCGAGGGCATGTCGGCGGGACGGACCGGGCTGCCCGGATCGCTGTCCGTGACGGCGAGCAGTGCGCAGTGCTCACGGCTGCCGCGGGACCGGATGTCATTCTCCTCGACCGCGCCATCCGGCCTCAGGGCGTCTCCGCGTTCTCGGAACTCGTCTCCGCCGCTTCCGCGGTGGCCCCCACCCTCGTCTTCGGTGTCCTCGGCGCACAAGAGGCCGACGTCTGTCTGAGGGCGGGGGCCACGGGAGTTCTCGCTCCCGGCTGCCTGGCAACGGCCACCGCGCTGCTCGCGCGCGACCGTGGCGGACCCCGGATCGCCTGACGCTGGTCTCTCCCATGCTGGACGACCGTTCATCGACGCCCTCCAGTTCGCCAACACCGGATCCGGAGCGTGGAGTCGCGAGGCGAACCTCCAGGCGTGGGAGGCGTATCTGGGGGAGGAGTTCGGGACCGACCGGGTGTCGCCCTACGCGGCGCCGGCGCGGGCCGACGATCTGACGAGGTTGCCGCCGACGTACGTCGACGTCGGTGACCTGGAATCATGGCGGGAACGCGACCTCGGCGAGGAGGTCGAGTACTACTTCGCCGTGAAGAAGCAGGCAGACGTCGCGCTCAGCCGTAGCGGTCTGAACTGGCTGATCCTGCGTCCCTCACTCCTCCTCGACGGTCCGGGAACCGGCACCGTCTCCCTCGGGCCGGCAGAACTCCACGGTGAGATCGCTCGCGACGACGTCGCCGCCACCCTCGCCGAACTGCTCCATGAGCCCCGGATCGGCCGGCAGATCCTCGAACTCGACACAGGGCCGACACCCATCGAAGAGGCGGTCCGAGCGAACGTGCCCTCGTGACCCGTCTGGTGGGCCGCTCCCGCACGGAACGGACACCTGCCGTGCGGGTGGGGTCGGCAGCCCGGTTCAGACGATCCTGAGAGTGACGCCCCTGCTTTCGAGTGCGGTGGTCTCGTCGGCGGACGCGGTGGCGTCGGTGACAAGGGTGTGCACCAGAGTGGAGGGCCCGACGTAGGCGTGGGTGGTGCGGCCGAGTTTGCTGCCGTCCGCGGCGGCGATGATGCGGCGCGCCGAGGAGATGACCGCCTTCTTCACCGCCGCTTCGTCGAGATCGTAGGCGGTCATGCCGTCGCCGGCGGTCAAGCCGCAGCAGCCCAGGACGGCGGTGTCGAAGCGCAGCGCCGCCAGCGAGGCGAGGGTGAGGGGCCCGGTGAGGGCTCCCTCGCCGGCACGCGGCCGGCCCCCGGGGACCAGGAGCGAGGTCGGTTCGGGGGCGTCACCGAGGATGTCGATCGCCTGCAACGACAGGGGCATCACGGTGACCTGCCGGCCGTGCAGCAGGCGTGCGACCTCCAGGCAGGTCGTGCCGCTGTCGAGCAGGACGGTCTCGCCGTCGGAGATGAGCGAGGCCACCTCCGCCGCGATCCGGCGCTTGGCATCGACGGCCTCGTGGGCACGCAGCGCGAAGGGAGGTTCCTCTCCTCGCAGGAGGAGGCTGCGCGCGCCGCCACGGAACCGCTCGAGGACGCCTTGCGAGGCCAAGTGGTCCAGATCGCGACGGATGGTCATCTCCGAGGCACCCGTCAGGTCGGCGAGTTCGGTGACCGTGGCCGTCCCCGCCTCCTGGACGGCCTGGGCGATCAGTCGGTGACGTTCCGAGGTGCTCATACCGTGATTCAACACCACTCTGATCGAACATGGCATGCGATCGAAGAGCCGGGTTTCAAACGGTCATCGTGTTCGTTATGGTGTCCGTATGGAACGAGCGCTCCGCGCATCTCGCGTTGTGACCTTCATCTATTTCGTACTCAATGGCACGTTGCTGGGCATGTGGGTGGTGCAGATCCCGGCCATCGAGGACCGTGTCGGCATCAGCCACGCGGCCCTGGGCGGGTTTCTCGTGCTGTTGGGGGCCGGGGCCTTCGTCGGCATGCAGGTCGGCGGGCGTCTGTCCGACCGGCTCGGCGCACGCGCCGTCGTTCCCCTGGCCGCAGTGCTGTGCAGCGTGACCCTGGTACTGCCCGGTCTCGCCCGGGAACCGTGGACCCTCGCGGCAGCCCTCCTGCTCTTCGGATGCGGCAACGGCACCCTCGACGTCAGCATGAACGCGCATGCCGTACAGGTGGAGAAGGCGTACGAACGGCCGGTCATGTCGGCCTTCCACGCCACGTTCTCCATCGGCGGTGTCCTGGCCGCGCTCGCCGGTGCCGCGGCCATCGACCTCGGCTGGGACCCGGCCACGACACTGGGCACCGCCGCGGGCGTCGGCGTCATCGTCGCTCTGGTGTCGGCCCGCGGCCTCCTGCCCGCCGTACCGACCGCCCCCGTGGCCGACGCGGAGGGTGAGCCCGAGGGGAAGAAGCGCGCCGTGCCCGCCCGGATCTGGCTCCTGGCCGTCCTGGCCCTGCTGGTCATGCTGTGCGAGGGAGCCGCCAACGACTGGAGTGTCCTGCACCTCGAAGCCGTCCTGGACGCGCCGGAGAGCACCGCCGCTTTCGCCTACGGGACCTACGCGGCCACCATGACCGTCGGCAGACTCTTGGCGGACCGGATGTCCGCGCGGTTCGGGCCGGTCGCCGTGCTGCGGTACGGCGCGGCCCTGGCCGGCGTCGGCATCACGGTCGTGGCCCTCTCTCCCTGGATCTGGGCGGCGCTGACCGGCTGGGCGCTGTTCGGCCTGGGCCTGTCCGGCTGCGTTCCGCAACTGTTCAGTGCCGCCGGACACGCCGACCCCGCGGCCGCGGGCACCAATGTCTCCCGGGTCGCCGGACTCGGCTACATCGGCATGCTCGCGGGTCCCGCCGTCATCGGCTGGATGACCCATCTCATGGCCCTCAACCACACCTTCCTGCTGCTCACCCTGTTCTGCGCGACCGCCGCGGCCGCGGCCGGAATCCTGCGCCCCTCGCCGGATCCGGACCGGCCGCGCACCGCCGAACTGACCTCCTGACCGCCTGCGCGGCGCGGCCTGACCCCACGCCGCGCAGGCTCCGGAGACTGGTCACCGAGCCGCAGGCATCGTCCTGCCTCACCAGGCGGAAGCAGGAAGCACTGGGCCACCGAGGAAGGCGCCTGCCGCTGCGTCAAGCAGGTGACCTGAGCGTTGCCCGCGGGGTGCCGGTCGTCGGGCCGGACATGATCAAGAAACTCGCCTGTGTCTCCGTCCTGGCCGTCGCTCTCCTGTCCGCTCCTGCCGCTCAGGCCGCGCCGGCTCCTGGCCCCTCCGCCGGAGCGCCCGGCGCTCCCTTCCTCGGCGGCCTTCTCGGGTCCCTGGAGGTGGGGCACCCGGCCACGTCGCTCCGGTCGCTGCTCCCGTCGGGCGTTCTCGGCGGCTGAACCAGCGCCCGGCCCTCGACCCGAGCGGGCATCCGTTCCTCGTGAGCGGGTGCCCGCGCCCGTGCCCGCCGCAGTACGGCCGCGCTGCCTGCCGAAAACGCGAGCGCGTCCACATCGCCGAGCGGCTCCGGCCGAAGGCACTCATCCGCTTGCTCGACCGCCGACACGACGACCTGCTCTCCTGGCCCCGGAGATACGCGGGCGCGCGGTCCCGGACCGCACGTATGGCACGATCGACGCGCCTGTGGATCACCTGACGGTGAAGTCGGCCGCCTTGGTGTCCAGCGTGGTGTCGCCGTCCCCGGCGGTGGCCAGGACGGCGACGTGCCACAGACCGCGCGGGGACGCGTCGGCTTCGGCGCGGGTGACGCTGACGGTGTAGACGCAGCGCGCGGTGTCCTCACTCAGGGCGCAATCCTGTGAGTCGGTGCGCGGCCACAACTCGACGGCGTCGACCATGATGTCCGCCCGGCCGTGGGCCACCCGCTTGGTGCGGTGGGTGGTCAGGGCGCGGGACTGCGCGGGCAACCCGCCGACGGGGTGCGCTTGTCCGGGACATGCCGGTCGGCGGAACCGGCCGGGCAGCCGATCGATGAGTTCCGGGTCGTGCGGAGGTCACAGCCCGCAGGACCACCGGCGACTGACGCGCTCGTACTCGGAGGAGACGCATGGCACAGCTCATCTACTCGATGATCACCTCGCTCGACGGCTACGCCGAGGCGGCGGAGGGCGGCCTCGGCACCGGGGCCGACGACCAGGAGGTGCATACCTTCGTCGGCGACCTCTTCCGCCCCGTCGGCACGTACCTCTACGGCCGACGGATGTACGAGACGATGGTCTACTGGGAGACCGCGCACACCCAGCCGGACCAGCCGCCGCACATCCTGGAGTACGCCCGCGACTGGCAGGCCGCGGAGAAGATCGTGTACTCCACGACCCTCGAGTCGGTGTCCAGCGCGAGGACCAGGATCGAGCGGACCTTCGACCCGGACGCCGTGCGCGGGCTCAAGGCCGAGGCTGAGCACGACCTCACCGTCGACGGCCCGAACCTCGCGGCCCAGGCCATCGCGGCCGGCCTGGTGGACGAGTACCACCTGTTCATCACCACGAGCGTGGTCGGCGGCGGCAAGCGGTTCTTCCCCGACGGTGTGCGCCTCGATCTCGAGCTGGTCGAGGAGCGTGCCTTCGACAGCGGACTGATCTACGCCCGCTACCGGACCCGCTGAGCAGCATCGGTCGGTCCCGCCTGCCGCCCGCCGCGGCGAACCGGGATCGCGCACCATCGGAGACTTCGCCAGGCATGGCCGCGTGTCGGTCCGCATGCTGCGTCATTACGACGCCGTCGGGCTGCTGCGCCCGGCCCACGTCGACCCGTCCAGCGGTTACCGCTATCACGCAGCCACCCAGTTCGCCCGGCTCGACCGCGTTATCGCCCTCAAGCACCTGGGGTTCACACTGGACCAGGTCCGGGCGATCCTCGACGAGGACGTCAGCACCGAGGAACTCCGCGGCATGCTGCGGCTGCGCCGGGCAGAACTGGAATCCGCCGCAGCTGAGGCCGCGGCACGGATGGCCCGGGTCGAGGGAAGGCCCGGACGATCCAAAGCGAGGGCACCATATGGGCCTCATTGGGTGAAGTGTCAACTAGGTTTAGACTGCGCCTATGGAACAGACCGTGCGGTGGTTGACGCCGGAAGAGCAGCGCGCGTGGCGGAGCTTCGTGAGGTTGCAGGAGAGGCTGGGGGGCCGACTGGCCCGCCTGCTGCAAGCCGAGTCCCATCTGTCGGTCGCCGACTTCGCGGTCCTGGTCAATCTGACGGACGTACCGGAAGGGCGGCAGCGCTTCCTGGACCTCGCCCGGGCGTTGGAGTGGGAGAAGAGCCGGATGTCCCATCACATCGCCCGCATGGTGAAGCGCGGGCTGGTAGAACGGGACGAGTGCGCCGAGGACGGGCGCGGGGCGTTCGTCGTGATCACCGAAGCGGGACGTACGGCGATCGAGGCCGCTGCTCCGCTGCATGTGCGGGCGGTGCGCACCCTGTTCCTCGACCACGTCACGCCGGCGGAACTGCGGACGCTGGCCCAGATCTCCGAACGAGTGGTGAGCAAGCTGGACGAGGACCCGTCCTGACGGCACGGGCCCGGGGAGGCCTCCCACCGGTACCCGGACGCTGTGGCTGTCGCCCGGCCCGCGTGACATCATAGTTGATGCAACAACTAGATTGCGATGATGCGGGAAGCGTGAGAGGTGGTCCCGGTGAGCAACGTGGAAACCGAACCGGCGGAACTGAGGTGTGGGGCACCGGTCGACAGCAGGCGGCCCGACGAGGTGCCTGAGGCCGAGGCGCCCGCGGTCGAGGTGCTGGCCGCCCGGGACGTGCCACTCGGTGGACCCCGGGCGATGCTGGTGCGGCGCACCCTGCCGCAACGCGCTCGGACCCTGATCGGAGCCTGGTGCTTCGCCGATCACTACGGCCCTGTCGATGTCACCGCGACACGCGGCATGGACGTCGCTCCCCACCCGCACACCGGCCTGCAGACCGTGAGCTGGCTCTTCAGCGGGGAGGTCGAGCACCGCGACAGCCTCGGCACCCATGCCCTCATCCGGCCCGGCGAGATGAACCTCATGACCGGCGGGTACGGCATCAGCCACTCGGAGGTCTCCACCCCGAGCACCACCGTCCTCCACGGCGTCCAGCTGTGGGTGGCGCTGCCCGGGGAACACCGGGGCGCCGAGCGCGACTTCCAGCACCATGTCCCCGCACCCGTGCGGGTCGACGGGGCCGAGATCAGGGTGTTCCTGGGCTCGCTCGCCGGGGTCTCCTCACCGGTGCGGAGCTTCACGCCTCTCCTCGGCGCCGAGATCACCCTGGAGCCGGGCGCGGCGATCAGTCTCGCTGTGGACGCCGGCTTCGAGCACGGTCTCCTCGTCGACCACGGTGACGTCCGCCTGTCGGGCACGGTGCTGCGCCCGGCCGAACTGGGTTACCTGCCCCCGGGTGTCGGCACCCTGACGCTGGCGAACGAGTCGAACGGTCCGGCCCGGGCCGTTCTGCTGGGCGGAACTCCGTTCGAGGAGGAGATCGTCATGTGGTGGAACTTCATCGGGCGCAGCCATGAGGACATCGTCCGGGCCCGAGAGGACTGGGAGGCCGCCTCCGACCGCTTCGGCGATGTGGCGGGGTACCCGGGAGGCCGCCTTCCCGCCCCGGCCCTGCCGAACGCCGTGATCCTGCCGCGCCGCAATCCCCCCGCCCGTGGCTGACCGTCTTCCGGAGGGCACCTCGTAGGCCGGTCGTGCCCTCCTGTGTGCTCTCCTGGGCCGATCGTGCCCTCTTGGTCCGGTCGTGCCTCCTGGGCCGGGTCGTCCACCCTGGGCCGGGTCGTCCACCGCTTCGGCCTCCACCGCCTCGCCTTGTGTGCTCCGGCGGAGCGGTGTGCTCCGGCGGGGCGATGGCCATGGCGCGGCCCGCTCCAGGGGTGGGCCGCGCCATGGCTCGGCCGTGCGTGGCTCGGGGGAGTGCGGGGCGGCGAGCGGGACCGGGACGGCAGGCTTCGGTGGCGGAATAGAGGCGATCCGCACCGTGTTCCCCAGGTGTAGTTGACGCATCAACTTACTTGGAAGGCTGAGGACGATGCAGTTCGGCATCTTCACTGTCGGTGACGTGACCACCGATCCGACCACCGGGCACACCCCCACCGAACACGAGCGGATCAAGGCGATGGTCGCCATCGCGCAGAAGGCCGAGGAGGTCGGGCTCGACGTCTTCGCGACCGGCGAGCACCACAACCCGCCCTTCGTGCCGTCCTCACCGACCACCATGCTCGGCTACGTAGCGGCGCGCACCGAGAAGCTGGTGCTCTCCACCGCGACCACCTTGATCACGACGAACGACCCGGTGAAGATCGCCGAGGACTACGCGATGCTCCAGCACCTGGCCGACGGTCGCGTGGACCTGGTGATGGGCCGTGGCAATACCGGGCCGGTCTATCCGTGGTTCGGCAAGGACATCCGCGACGGCATCGATCTCGCCATCGAGCACTACGCCCTGCTGCACAAACTGTGGCGCCAGGACCTGGTCGACTGGCAGGGTCGGTTCCGTACGCCGTTGCAGGGCTTCACCTCCACGCCCCGACCCCTGGACGGGGTACCGCCCTTCGTCTGGCACGGCTCGATCCGCTCGCCGGAGATCGCCGAGCAGGCCGCGTACTACGGTGACGGCTTCTTCGCCAACAACATCTTCTGGCCCAAGGAGCACTTCCAGCGGCTGATCAGCCTCTATCGGGAGCGGTACGCGCACTACGGCCACGGGACGCCCGAACAGGCGATCGTGGGGCTGGGCGGACATGTGTACATGCGCCGCAGGTCCCAGGACGCCATCCGTGAGTTCCGCCCGTTCTTCGACCACTCGCCGGTGATGGGCGGCGGTATCCCCATGGAGGAGTACATGGATCAGACCCCCCTGACCGTCGGTACCCCCGAGCAGGTCATCGAGAAGACGCTCACCTTCCGCGAGTACTTCGGCGACTACCAGCGTCAGCTGTTCGTCGTGGACGGTGGCGGAGTCCCGTTGAAGGCCGTGCTTGAGCAGATCGACATGCTGGGGGAGGAGGTCGTGCCCGTCCTGCGCGAGGAGTTCGCCAAGGACCGGCCGGCCGACGTGCCCGATGCCCCCACCCACGCGTCGCTGCTCGCCGGCCGCGACGCCGAGGGTGCGCCGTCCCCGGATCCGGTGGCCTGAGGCGGTACGGAAGGACGGCTGCGGAAGGATCCGACGACGGATCCCTGGGCCGGGGCCCCAACCGCCGCGGTGCGGCGGACGCCCGACGAGACGTGGACGCCCGCAGTCGCGGCCCGTGCCGGGCGCCCGGCAGCATGGAAAGGAGTACCGATGAACAACGACTTCAGCGACTACCGGGCCAACGGCGGAGTAGCGCCCGACCGTTGGGCGAGCGCCCTGCACCTGTTCGAGAACGGTGCCGGGGTCCCGGACGAGGAGACCGTCGCCGAACGCTGGGAGCGGGCGCGGCTGCTCTTCGAGGCCAAGGACTACATCGGCGCCGCCCGGCTGCTCGGCGTCGTCGTCGAGGAGGTCCCGGAGCAGACCGGCCCCCGGCTGCTGCTGGCCCGGGCCTACTACCACTCCGCTCAACTGCGGCGCGCGGAGGAGCAGTTGCGCCTGATCATCGACCGTGACCCGGTGGAGCACTACGCCCATCTGATGCTGGGCCGCACCCTGGAACGACAGGGGCGGCACGAGGAGGCCGGATCCTGGCTGCGTATGGCTGCCGCCTTCTCCGGCGGGACTGCGGACCACCACTGAGTGCAGGCGACTGCGAACGATGGCGTCGGGCCTGTCCGGCCCGACGCCATCGCCGCCGGGCGGGCGCCGTAGGAGATGAGCCGGCCGAGCCGTCGTGCGACGTCGACCTGGAGGACGCGGGCCACGGCAGGTCCGGCAGGAGGTGGTTCAGGCCGGTCGGCGCGAGGCCGGAGTCAGCGATGGCTCAGCACATTGATCACCCGGCCGTCAGGGTCGCGGACGAAGAACCGCCGCACACCCCACTCCTCGTCCCGCAAGGGGTGCACGATCTCCGCGCCGCTGTCCCGCATGGCCGCATGGACCGCGTCCACGTCATCCACCTCCACGCTCACGTCCGGCGTGACGGGCGCGGTCTTGTCGTCGGCCATGAAGCTGAGCTGTGCCGCCGGAGTGGACGGCGAGGCGAGCGTCACGATCCAGCCGAGATTCATGACCTCCTCGAAACCCAGCAGGCCGTAGAACTCCAGGTTCTCCTCCGCCGCGTCCGTCCGGAGGATTGGCATGACACGGCGAACGGCCATCGAGGGCTCCAAGAGAGAAGAGTGTGCCTGGGACTCCCAGGAGTACTACGCCACGTCCGGCTTCGCACGCACCCCGCCGACCACCGTGACTGCTTGGCGTGAACTACGTGGTGTGGTGCAGCCAGCGCTGGAGGGTGTCGTTGATGTCGGCGGGCAGGGCGCTGATTTGGTCGATGGCGTGGCGGTCTTCGGGGTGTGGGGGGACGCCGGCCGCGGTCAGGGCTGCGTGCAGGTCCAGGCGCCGCCGGTCTCGAGGGTCGATGGCGGGGGTGAGACGCTGGGTGGGGTTGGGGGGCGGAAGCAGGTAGTCGGTGTCGGGGTGTCGGTCGGCGGGATGCGGCCAGGGGAACTGGCTGGTGTCGGCGGCGTAGGGGTCGACGAAGGTCTGCGGGGTGCCGTGTTCGAAGGCGGTACTGGTCATGGGGGTCTCCTCGTCGGCGGGTTGTGGTTCTGTGGGGGAGGACTGGGGTGCGGTGTGTGTGGGTTGCGGCGATGGCGGAATGTCACGCGGTCGGCGTCATCGGCGGCTCATCGTCTGGTCCGACCAGTGGGCGAGCGGGCCGGCGAGCTGCGGGCCGACGCCCACGCGAGTGGTGCAGTGTGCGGGTTGCTCGGCGGGGAAGCCGGACATCGTGTCGAAGCGTGGTGTTCTCCCAGCGAGGTGGTGGTGGGCGGACGCAGTCGGCTCTCCCGGTCGGCCGCGTCCGCACGCCGCGCGATGCCGTGCCCCGTGAGCGTTGCCCTGGTGAGGGCCGCTGCACGAACGCGACGAGTGTTCCGTCGTGCGGGCTGGTGACGGTGAGGCGAAGGTTGCCGGTCAACGTCAACGCGGTGTCGCCGGCTGTGAGACTGTGGCACGGCGTGGCCCGGTGTCCGGCCGGGTCTTCAGCCGCAGCCAGGAGGACTCTGCGAGCGTGGCGCCGATTCGGAACGCGAACAGGTTCGGGTGAACCGCCACGCAGCGCGCCGCTTCACGACGAGGTACTCGGAATGTCAAAGCAGAAGCAATGTTGGCTGGGAGCTTTTCAATGGCGCGGATAGTCCTGCGTGACAAGACCACCACGAAGAATCCCGAGGAGCGGGGCTACGAGCCTCCCCTGTCTCCGTTCGGCCGGGTGCTGGCCATGATGCTGGCCTTCGCGGGGGCGGTGGCCTTTGCCGTGGTGCTGGCCCGGCTGACTCTTGAACCGTCGGCGGCATCCGTGTCGTTGACGCACAGCAATCTGCGTCCTGGTGATTCCATCCGTGCCTATCTCGAGCAGCCGGCGTCCGGTGACACGGTCAAGCAGCTCGGTGGAAACATCGTGATGGGGATCCCGTTCGGTGTGCTGCTGCCGGTCCTGGTGCCCCGAACGCGAGGGCTGGTCCGCGTAGCGGTGGCCACGGCTCTCGTGATGCTGCTCGTGGAACTCGTCCAGGGTGCTCTCATCACCGGGCGCGCCTTCGACATCGACGATGTCCTGCTCAACACCACGGGTGCCCTCATCGGCTATCTGTTGATCGGCCTCCGGCTCGGCCGCGCGGTTCACCCCCGCCGCCGCCACTGGTGGCACCGGTTCACCAAGCGCCAGATGGCATCCACGGACCCCGCGTAGGCTCAGTCGGCGGATGCTGACGGGGCACCGCGCATATGGGCGGTGCCCCGGCATGCTCGGCTGGGGGCTGGGGGCTGGGGGCTGGGGGCTGGGGGCTGGGGCTGCGACCGCCGCGCACGGCGGCCGGTCCGTACGGTGGCCGGTCCGTACGGTGGCCGGTCCGGATCGGAGTGCTCATTCCGGCCCCGCCGAGTCGCCCGGCCCCTCGACTGGAGACGGTGGCCGGTGCCACGCCGTACGGAACCCCGTGCACCCGGTGCCACGCCGGTCGCGAGCCGGGCCCGCCGCAGGTGAGGTGGCAGGTGCCGCCGTTACCACTGTCCTGCGACGGGAACCCGGTCCACGCGGACCTGACCCAGGAGGTGAGTCACATGCCCGGACGACAAGAGCTGCCGTCGACCCTCCAGCGCTCATCGAAGCGGGCCCAGCGCACCTGGATCGAGGCGCACGACTCCGCCGTCGAGCAGTACGGGGAGGGCGAGCGGGCACACCGGGTCGCCTACGGCGCGCTCAAGCACACGCACGAGAAGGTCGGCGACCACTGGGAGCGGAAGGAGGGCGGCCGCAAGGGTCCCTCCGATCCGCGGTCGGCCCGGCCTCCCGGGCAGGGCGGACGCAGCGGGGAGGGCGTCGACGAGCACGCCTCCAAGCAGCATCTCTACGATCTCGCGCGGCGCCTGGGCATCGACGGGCGGTCAGGGATGTCGAAGTCCGAGCTGCTCGACGCGATCCGCAAGGCCAACCGCTCCCGTACCCGCGCGGCCCGTACCCGTACGGGCTGATCCTTGTTGCGGCCCCGCCAGGACGTGGAGGCGTGCGGGCCTCAGCGCGGCCGACGGTCCGTCGGCGGAGGCGACAGCGGTGGGACGGGTACCGGCGAGATGGACACCGACCTGATCGAACAGCTTCAGCCGCAGTGTGTGCTGGGGACAGGTACGCACAGTGAGTGGGGAGGTCCTGATGCCCGGCTCCTCGTTGGTCACCGTCGGTCACAGCACCGTCGGCCGGGCAGCGCTGGGGGAACTGCTGCGCGGGGCAGGCATGGCCGCCGTGGTGGACGTCAGGACCGCTCCCGGCAGCCGCCGCGACCCGGACCTGTCGCGGCAGCGACTTGCCCAGTGGCTGCCCGAGGAGGGAATCGCCTACCGGTGGGAGCCGCGTCTGGGCGGATTCCGTAAGCCTGAGCCGGGCTCACCGGACACGGTCTGGCGCAATGCCTCCTTCCGCGGCTATGCCGCACACACCCGCACCCCGGAGTTCGTCGCCGCGATGGACGATCTGGTGCAGCGGGCGGCAGCGGAACGTACGGCGGTGATGTGCAGCGAAGCGGTGTGGTGGCGATGTCACCGACGCCTCATCGCCGACTTCGCCGTGCTCGCCCGTGGTGTGCCCGTCGATCACCTCATGCACGACGGTCGCCTGACAGCGCACGCGCCGACCGCGGGAGTGCGGCTCCGGGCCGACGGTCTGCTCGTCTATGACGGTGAGACCGCCCCTGCGACGTGAGGGACGCGCAGGCTCGCCCGGTCCTGCCCACTGCGTCAGTGGTCGCGCACAGCGGTCAGGGCGAGGTGGGTTATCTCTTCCGCGGTACCGGTGATGGGAACAACAGCTCCGCGTTCTTCCGCGGTGAGGGGCTCCAGCGCATCCAGCTGGGACTGAAGGAGCTCGACCGGCATGAAATGCCCTCGCCGCGCGGCCATGCGTTCCGCGATGAGCTCCGCCGGACCGTGCAGATGGACGAAGAACACGCGTGAGGATGCCGACGCCAGGCGCTCGCGATAACTCCGTCTCAAGGCTGAGCAGGTGATGACTCCGCCTCCGGAGTCATGCTTGAGCAGCCACGCGGCGATGGCATCGAGCCAGGGCCGCCGGTCCTCGTCGTCCAGAGCCTTCCCCGCACGCATCTTGGCCACGTTCTCAGGGGAGTGGAGATCGTCGGCTTCCGCGAACGGCACGTGCAACAGCTGTGCCAGGGACTGTCCCACGGTGGTCTTTCCGGAGCCGGACACACCCATCACCACGACCAACGGAGCATTTTCCTCGCGCACCATCCCGTCAGGCTAGCGCAGCCCGACGAGCGGACGACTGGGCGCTTGGTGACGCGCGCTCGGCGTACGGAGTTGCCCGGCGACCTCCGCCCCTTTCGGCGGTGTCGCCGAGCACCCGGCCCGACGGGACAAGCCGTCGGGAAAGTGGCTCAGGCGCCCGGAACGTCCTCCGCGTGGTCGTGGTCTGCTCCAGCGGGGTCCATCGGCTCAGTCCGGGAGCCCCCACGGCTTCGTGTCGCCGACGGCCGGCACGTCGCGTGGACTCAGGTCCGGGTGGCTGCCGCGCGGGGAGACGACGGCTGTTTCCTCGCGGCCGAGCGGGATCTGGACACGTCCGGGTCCGGTTTCCCGGTAGCGCGGCCGCCGCCCGCGCTCGTCCCGTACGTCGATGCCGTGTTGCAGCACGAGCGGGGCGCCGGCCTGGCTGTGTACGCGCACCCATCGGGTCCGGCCACCTGACCGGTCCGTGTCGATGCGGAACGCGCCCTGCGTACGCAGACCTCGGAACGAGAGTCGGGCCAGCGCCGCGATACGGACGGGAAGACCCGTACGACGCCGCCGTGACTCTGCACGGCCATGTCGAGGACCGACTGGGCCGCCGTCAGCCGGCTCTCGATCGCCAGGTTCCCGCCCTCCACGTACATGGTGTTCGGAGTCATCCACGCGTTCTTGATGAGGTTGCCGTCGGTGAAGAAGGTCAGGAAGTCGAGGGCCTCCTCGACCGGGCCGACCGGGCGGAGAAGGCCGGGCGACCGCGGACGTCGTCCCGCATCCGCCGACGAGGCTCGACCCGTTGGAAGCGAAAGCGTCGGAGCGGCTGCTGGAGTGTCAGCCGTCGTACGGGACCCAAGCACGCGCGCCCGCGTCGTTCGTGCCGTACCAGTAGTGCGGCATTCCTTTGATGCTGGTGGTGCGGAACGGGCGGCCGTGGTCGTCGATGCGGATCGTGCCGGTGCGGCCTTGGGAGGACCAGTCGAGTTCGAGGTACCAGCGGGCGTCATGGGCCTGTGTGGTCGCGGCGACCAGCAGCACCTCGGGGTCCTCGGCGGAGACGCGGTACGGGAAGTGCACGGCCGGGATGGTGCGTTCGACGTCGGCGCCGTCCTTCGGGTGGGCGACCGGCCGGTCGGCGTCGAGGTTCACGGTGAAGCGGCGGGGCGTGAGGTCGCTGCCGCAGCCCTGGCCCATGGCGTACGCGCTCCCGGCGGCCGGTTCGCCCCGGCTGACGACGCGGACGCGGAGCGCCTTCAGGACCACGGCTGTGGACGACCGCCCCTGTACCGAGATCTGCACCCTCGTCTGCCGCCCGTGCGACGCGCCCTGCGCAGCCGCCCACGCCCCGGCGTCCTGCTCCACCGGCGGCGACGGCACCTGGGCGGGCGGCTTGTCGATGACGTAGTCGTGGTCGCAGCCCTTGTCCCAGACCAGGGAGTCGGTGCTCCAGGTGAGGGGCAGGCCGGTGGCCGGTTCCTCAGCCGGGGCGGGACCGCTGCGGGTGGCGGACGGGGCGGGGGTCTCCTGCCGGGGGCCGGGCGACGCGGAGCCGCGGGAAGGAGAGGGGGAGGGGGAGGCGGTGGCCGACGTTGTCGCGGAACCACGGGGCACACCGGGGGCGGTCGTCCGCGGGCCCGGGGAGCGCGAGGCGTTCGCCCCGGAGGCGCGGTCGCCCGAGAGAGCGGCCGTGCTGCCCACGATGGTGAGCAGCGCGCAGCCGACGGCGCTGGACACCAGGAGCCGGCGACGGCGGTACCAGGTGCGACCGGGGGAGGGAGCGGGCTCGTCCGGGTCGGGTTCGGCCCCCTGCTGCCCCGCGGAGCGGCTCTCCTCGGTGGGTGCCCCGTCCGCGTCAGCGACTTGGCCCGCGTTCCCGTCTCGGCCGGCGTTCTCGTCTCGGTCCGCGTCTCCGGCCCGGTCCCGGTCCCGGTCCACGTCCCCGTCGGTGTTCCCGTCGGTGTCAGCGTCGCGCGTCGGAACCGCCGCCTCCGGCGAACCGGCCGTACGCATCCGCTGCCGAGCCGCCACCGCCGACAACCACAGCCGGTGCAGCTCGAGCCGTTCCTCCGGTGTCGCCTGGCAGAAGGCCGCGAGCCGCTCCACGGGCGCGAAGTCCTGCGGCACCGCCTCGCCCGCGCAGTACCGGTACAGCGTGGAGGTGTTCATGGTGAGGCGGCGGGCCAGGGAGCCGTAGCTCCGGTCCGTGCGGTCCTTCAACTGGCGCAGCAGCGCCGCGAACTCCGCTACATCGTCCCGCATCGCACCGTTCCTCCGTCGTCCGCCTGTGATCCCGTATTCCAGGCACTCATGTTCCTGCACGTCAGACGGGGTGGAACGGTTCCACGTCGGCAAAGGGGCGGTAGTCGTTGTGCTGGACTCCCGTGACCGCCGATGCTCTTGGTGTCGCACCGACCAGGGATGGCTCCAGGGACCGACCGGGGCCGGGCGACGTCCGACACGCATCCATCCACGGTTGCCCCCATGGCAACCGCGCTTGATACGTCGTCACACACGCTCACGATGCCGGCTTCCGTACTCGTCGCAGCAGCGGCCTCGCCCTGCCGGCGAGCGCCATCCGCAACGGAACACCATCCGCGGCTGCCGTGTCAGACGATCAACTTGAATTCTTGGAGGTTCGATGAAGTCCGTCATCCGGAAGGCGGCAGGTCTCGGGGGCGTGAGCGTGGCCGTCGCAGCCATGTCCGTGACCGGCGCCTCGACGGCCCAGGCGGAGCCGCCTCTCTACGGCTGTCCGTACCCGTACGTCTGCTTCTACGTGGACGATCAGGCATGGAGAGCGGGCACGCCGATAGCGAAGTACCGCGATGTCACCAGTTCTTACCAGACCGTCAGGCCCCGCCCGCACTACCGCGTCGTGAACACCCGGAACGACGACGTGGCGTATCTGCGACTCCAGGACGGGAAGTCGATCTGCCTGTCGGTGAACACCGAGACCATGTTCACGAACGCGTACAGCGTCACCGGAATAAGGATCTCCAGCAGTCCCACCTGCTGAATTCGCTGAATCCGCTCGAGCAGCCGGCGCCCAGTACCTGAGCACGGCGTCCGGCACCCCACGGCTTCCGCCGTCACATGACGGCCCCGGGCGAGCCCACCAGGCCGGATACGGATCCACACGGATCCACAAACGAATCCACATACGGATCAGAAAAGGAAGACCCACATGAACAGCAACTCCCCCGCACGCCGTCGTCCGGGCCGCCGCGCGGCTGTCGCCGCCGGCCTCCTCCTGGCTGTCGGACTCGGTATGTCGGCACAGGTGTCGGCGCAGGCGTCCGTCCACGCTCCCGCGAAGGCGGCCGTCGCCGCACCGCAGTCGGTCAGCGGCACGACCGGCCACGTGGTGACCCGGGTCGCCGACTTCTACGGCGCGTACGTCGACGCGAAGAGCGACTACACGGACCCGGACGTCACGCTCGCCACGGCGCTCCGGGAGCACTACCTGACGTCCGACTTCGCCAAGCGGCTGGCGACCTGGGAGAAGGAGAACGGGGTGGACGGCGTCCTGCGCGCTCAGAACGTCCCGGCGCGGTGGACGGTGACCGACAACGGCTCCATGGGCCACAGCCATGAAGTCGTCGTCACCCTGACCTTCGGCAGCGGGGAGACGACACAGAAGACCAGGCTTTTCGTGGTGGTGGAGCGGTACAACCACATCTCCGACATCACCACGACGAGCTCCCGCTGACGGCGGAGCCGCCGAGCCGCTCCACCTGGTCCGTCCCGGCAGACCCGGGACCCACGGGCGCCGTCCTGTCCGGGACCGGGCAGGAGTTCCGGACCGGCCGCGCCCCGGGAGGTGCGGCCGGCCCGGCGGCTGTCAGTAGCGCGTCGGTCCTACGTCGGTGACCAGTACCCAGCCAGCGGATTGCGTTGCGGCACCTGTGTGACCGGGGCGCGGAGATCGTGGCGCGGCCACCTGCCGGGTGGACGGAGCTCAGGCGGATCCAGGCTGTTGCCGGGCCTCTTCGGTGACGTGGCTGCCCGCGTCGCGTGCCTGGTCGGTCACCCGGGTGGCCTGGTCGCGCGCCTCGTCCTGGGTGGTGCGGGCAGCTTCCACCGCGGTGTCCTTCACCTCCTGCGCCGCGCTCTGCGTGGCCTCCCTGGCGCCTTCCTTCAGGTTCTGCGCGGAGTCGAGGGCGGCCTGCTTGACCGGCTCCAGAGCCTCGCCACCACGTTGCATGAGGTCGGTGGCCTTCTGCTGTTCCATTTCCGACGCGGGCAGCATCGAGGAGGCCAGCATGCCGACGCCGAAGGCGATCAGACCCGCGGCCAGCGGATTGCCCTCGGTCTGGCGCATCGCCTGGTCCGGGGCCTGCCGTACCGCTTCTCCGGCCTGGCCGGCGACGTCGCGTGCCGTGCCGACGGCCTGCTCGGCGCCCTGCTGGAGTGACCCCGCCGCCGACTGTGCTCCGCTTCGCACGCCCTGGGCGGTGTCCGAGGCGGACCCCATGACCCGCTCCCGCACGCCTGAGACGGCGCCGCGCATCTTCCGGGTGCGACGGCGGACCACCCGTCGAGGGCTGGCCCGGTCCGCGAGCCGGCTCACGTCCGCGGAGAGCCGGTTCCGTGTGACGTCGATCTCGGCCCTCATCTGGTCGGGTGACGTGCCCATTGTGCATTCTCCTTCATCGTTTCGACGGTCCGGTCGGGTTTCGGTGCCACCGTGCGCATCTGGGTACGGCCCCGCTGGTAGAGCACGCCTGCGATCACGGCCCACACGGCGGTGACGATCAGGGCGGCCCAGCCCCCGTCCATCACGTTGGCCAGGCCCAGTACGGCGGCCAGCGACAGGAACAGGAGCACCATGTAGCCGGCGAACCCGGCGCCGCCGTACATGCCCGCGGCCTTGCCGGCCTTGGTCGCCTCCTGCTTCACCTCCACCTTGGCCAGCTCGACCTCCTGGCGGAACAGCGTCTGGACGTCCGAGGTCACCACGGACAGCAGCTCGCCCACCGAACTGTCCTCACTGTGCGGCCGCGCCGCCCTGGACGAGATCGAGGACATCTCTCACACCTCCGGATACGCACGAGTCGGCGCACCGCCCGCGGGCGTACCGGCGCGTGGGGGGACCGGTGGTGACGTGGGCGGTACCGGCGGAACCGGCGGTGGTGCCTGCGCGGTGCCCGGCGGAGGGCCGGGCGGGAGCGCTGCGGATTCCTGTTCGCCCAGTGCCGCCTGCTCGGAATTCCCGGGCAGCCCCTGCTCTGCCGTCCTGGACGACTGGTCTCCGGGTGACTGGGTCCCCGCGGAGGACTGGTTCGCCTTGGCCGCCACCTTCGCGATGCGCCCGACGGCCAGCCCTGCCAGCAGTGCGCCGCCCAGGAACGTTCCGGGGCGACGACGGGCGAAGGTCTGGACGTCGAGGACCACACCCCCGGCTCCCTGCTTCTCCAGGTAGTCGGCCGCCCGGTGCCCCCCGTCGGCCGCCTGGGCCGCGAGGCTGCGGACAGGGGACTCGCCCTGACCGTTCTCAGCCAGTCCGGCCAGATCGTCCGCCCAGTGGCGCAGCGCTCCGGCCGCCCGCCTGGTCTGCTCCTCGACCTCGTCCTTCGCGCGGGTCCGCAGATCGTGGGCGACCGCCCCGGCCTGCTGCCGCGCCTCCCCGGCCACGGCCTTCGCCTGATCCGCGGCGCTGCTCGCCACCTGGCCGGCGGCCTGCTTGGCCTGGTCGGCGGTGGCCGACGCCTCCGCTCTGGCCGTCTCACCGGTCTGCCGCAACCTCGTCGTGTTGCCCTGGCCTGACTCTGCCTCACTCATCGGCTACTCCTCCTCGCGCACGGGCCGTTCGTCAGCACACGGGACATTCGTCCGTTCGCCCGCCCAGTGACCGGGTGACTGATTTATGAGGCTTCACACCTATTTGCGGAGAATTAGTTCATGTGCGGTGATCGAGCTGTGGTGGAGCGTCGACGGCCAGGTGGATGTTGCCGTGGCGACGCGTCGATGTGGTGTGCCGCCCCCGTCACACGTCCTGTGCGAACGTGCGCCCGGAGCCGGGCGGTCGCCGGGTGTCGCCGGACGACGGTTCGCACAGCGGACGTGCCCGGGGGCGTAACCGCAGAGGGTGCCGCCCGGGCGTAGACCTGCTGTGTGAGGGGTCAGTGGTAGGCGTGGACGACGGCGTGGCCCTTGCCGCGGCCGATCATCCACTTGTTGACCGGGGTCGTGATCACGAATGCGACGGCGAAGCCGCCGAGCAGCGCGGTCCAGAACAGGGCGTCGGAGAGGTGGGCGTCCATGGCGCCGCTGAGGGCGATGACGCCGTTGTCGACGAGTTCCATGATCGCGATGGAGACGGTGTCCGCGGCCAGCGCCACCTTGACGGCGCTCTTGAAGTCCAGGCCCGCCCGACGGAGGGCGAACAAGGTGAAGGAGTAACCGAAGACGAACGCCAGGGCGATCGCCAGGACCATGGTGGGCACGTTGCCCCAGCGCAGGGCGGTGCCGACGACCATGCCGAGGATCTCGCCGATCGCGCATCCGGTCAGGCAGTGCAGCGTCGCCTTCGCCGCCGTTCCCCAGGACGCGCCGCCATGCCCGCCGTGGCCGCCGTTCGCCTGCCGTGCGGCGTGCTCGTGTGTGGTGCCGGTGTGGTGCGCGGTGTGGTCCATGACCGTCATCCCTCTCCCGTCCAGTGTGGCCGGTGCCGTGTCTCACACGCAACGATATACCCCCCGGGGGTATTCCGGTACGTCATGCCCTCCTCGGGTGGGTGGCGACGATGCACGGAAAGTCATGGGCGGTGACCGCACCCGCCGATACCTTCCGCGGAGGTGAGCAGGACGAGCCGGGAGCCGGGAGCCGGGCCCCTTGACGGTAGAGGGTGCTCGTTCACGCAGCCGAGGGCTGCCACGCCTCCTGGAACCGCCGACGGGCGCGGAAGAGGCGGGAGCGGACGGTGCCGACGGGCAGGGAGAGGACCTCGGCCATCTCCTCCTCGTTCAGTCCGTAGGCCCGCAGGGTGAGGACCTGCCGGTGCGCCCGGGACAGGCGCTCCAGTACATCGGTGATGTGCACCGCGTCCAAGGGGTTCGTCTCCTGCCTCGACTCCACGTCGGAGCAGGTCCGTTCCTCACCGTTGCGCCTGGCGGTGCGAACGGCCTCGCGGACCGTGACCGAGCGCACCCAGCCGTAGAACGCCGCCGGTTCACGCAGGGAGCCCAGGCCGCGGTAGATGGCGAGCAGCGCCTCCTGCGTGGCGTCGGCGCCGTCGTCATGGGTGATGGACCGGCAGATGCGCGCGACGTACGGCGTGATGCCGGTCAGCAGGTGGTTCATCGCGTGCTCGTCGCCCGACTGGGCGCGGGGGAGCAGCGTCAGGGGAGAGGGCAGTTCGCTGACGGTGGTCATGTCGGTGGAGGGCTCCTTACGGCGCCGGGCCGGCGGGTGCGTGAGCGGGGAGGGGCGGCCGGGCTCAGCCCGCGTGCGCGTGCGCGTGTTCGCTCTCCGCCGCGCGCGCCAGGTCGAGAAGCCCGGCCCGTACGTCGTCGCGGAACGCTCGCATGAAGGACCGGCTGAAGCAGGCCGTGCAGTGCGGGAACTCGATGGCGAGCCGGCCCTCGAAGGAGACCACGCACGCCATGACGGGGCTGCGGCCTGCCTGCGGGAAGTAGTTCTCCCGGGCAGGCGCCAGGCGGACGTCGACCGCCTCCAGTCCGTTCGGCAGCCGCGGCCCGGGGACGACGCCCATGTTGGTGACGATCACCGTGGCCAGTTGCAGCGCGGGGTTGCCGGGAATCTCCGGCGTGATGCGCATCTCGTGGAAGTGGTCACCGCGCGAGATGAAGTCGTTCAGCCGGGCGTGGACGGTGCGCGCCAGGTCCAGGGGGTGCGAGGTCTCGGACACGTCGAGGGTCTGCAGGTGGGTGGTGACCGCGGGCACCATGGCGGACGCGGGCAGCGGCGGGGAAAGCCGGGAGCGCAGGTCGACGGGGGAGAGACAGCCGAGCGTGCGGGGGCCGTCGCCGTCCAGGCGTCGCCTGGCGACGGTCAGCAGTGTCCCGGCGATCAGCGCGTGCACGGACACGCCGCGGGCGCGTGCCGTCCGGCGCAGACGTGCGGTGAGGCCGGTGTCCAGGGTCAGCCGGCAGAGCTCTATGTGTCCTTCCCCGGCGCCGTCGGCGGCGTCGGCGGGGTCTTCGGCAACCGCCCGGCCGTCGGCGGACGGACGACGTACGTCGTACCGCACCAGCTCGACCGGGTTCCGTTTCGTTTCCTCGACGCGGACATCGAGGTGCTTGGCAGTGTCGGCCTCGTCGGCCGGAGGCAGCAACTCGCTGACCGGCCGCGGCCACCGCGGCACCTCGGACCCGGAGGACCCGCTGGTGCGTTCCCCGTCGACCAGCGCCCGGTAGTGGTCCCACAGCGCGTTGTGCAGCGCGATGCTGCTGTGGCCGTCCGTGACGACGTGGTCCACCACCAGGATGAACAGGTGACGCTCGCCGTCCGGCGAGCTGACCAGGACGGCACGGCTCAGCGGACCGCCGATGGGCAGGGGGCTGTTCAGCTCCGCCGCGTGGGCCTCGTCCTCATCGCCGGTGCGGGTGACCAGCCGGGGCCGCTCGTCCTCGTCGAGCAGGCGCAGCGAGTGACCCGCGCTCTCCTGGACGATGCGTGACCGCAGTGTCGGATTGGCCTCCGTCATGGCGTCGAACGCGGCCGACAGCGCCTGGACGTCGACGCGTCCGCGCAGGGAGCAGGTCAGGAAGGCCCTGCTTCTCTGGCCCACGTAGAGAGTCTCGACCGGACACAGCGCACGGTGCATGCCGTCAGCCTTCTTTCAGTCGTCCATTTCCATGGGTCCACGCCCCGGGAGCGGCTTGTCGCGTCGGCTGTCCTCGGGATCCGGGCTCGTTCCGAGAGTGCAGCGCGAAACGCGGCCGGATCCAGCGCAAAGCCCGCCGCTGAGCGAAGTCGCGTGATTTCCCTAGAGGTGACAGGGCCGCGGACGTCCTCGTCGCCGAAGTCCCGAAGTCCCGAAGTCCCGGACTCAATAGGGAAACACCTGGATTGACGCCCACGGGTCCGGTCCGCGCTTGACCTGATATCGGCTCGCGCCTCACCGTGAGGTGCGGTGAAACCGGGGCTGGGCGATACGGACGCCCGTGCCCTCGGCGTGCGACCTCCCTGATCCGTTCCGTGGGCCGGCCCGGCGCGTGCACACACGTGAGGGCGGCACGGAGCGATGGCCGCACCCCGTCCGGTCCGGCCGATCCTTCGTTCGTCCGGGACATTACGGCTTGTCACGTGAGGGTTCTGCTATGTCGCTCCACGAGGACGGACGTCGACCGCTGTCCGGGGCCCAGGTGGGTCTCCACCGGCTCACCGGGGACCACCCGGCCGGTTCCTTCGTCACCTTCTCCGCTGTGAACGGCTGCTTCGGCGGTGCCGTGAACGCCGCCCACGCCGCCGTGACCGGCGTGAGCGACGCGTGGACGCCGCGCTCCGCGGGCAGCACGGCGCACCAGGACCAGTCGGCCCCGGGGGACAGCCCGCGGCGGCTGGAGACGTGGTGCGGCGTCCTGGGCCGGGACCGGGTGCGCAGGGACGACGACTTCTCCGACCTGGGCGGCGACACCCCGCCCCTCGTCACCGCCCAGCCCGCCGTCACCAGCGCCTTCGGCACCGGCCCCCCGGTCGTCGACCTGTTCACGCACCCCACCGCGCGCCCCCGCCGTCACCTGTCGACGCCTGCCGGCGCCGGCACCACGTCGGCCGCCCGGCCGACACCGCCGGGCGAGTGCGCGGGACAGGGCGCCGTCGGCCCGGCAGTACAACGGTCCGCCGAAGCCGCCACCAGCGGCCAGGACCGCACCAAGGAACAAGCACCGCGGCAGCGTGCGGCCCGCGCGCGCCGTATCGCACGGCACGGGAAGGACCGAGGCCATGCCTGACACCACCGAACCGCACGAGACGCAGGTCCCCGCCGTCGCCGTGATCGGCATGGCGGGCCGTTTCCCCGGCGCCGACGACCTCGACACCTTCTGGGACAACCTCGCGGCGGGCCGGGAGTCCGTACGGCCCGTCACCGACGAGGAGTTCCTCGCCGCGGGCGGCGACCCGCGCGACCTCGACGACCCCGCACACGTGCGCATGGCCTCCGTCGTCGAGGGCATGGACCGCTTCGACTCCGGCTTCTTCGGCTACAGCCCCGCCGAGGCCGCCGTGGTGGACCCGCAGCAGCGGCTGCTGCTGGAGACGGCCTACCACGCCCTGGAGGACGCCGGCTGCCTCGGCGGCGAGCGTCCGAACGAGGCGTTCGGCGTGTACGCGGGCAGCGGCGACAGCCGCTACTACCCCGCCCACGTGTACCCGCGCCACGCCGGGCAGCCCGGCTCGGTCGCGCTCGTGCACGCGGCCACCGCCAACTCCCTCGGCACCCTCGCCACCCGCGTCTCCTACGAGCTGGGCCTGACCGGCCCGAGCGTGTCACTGCAGACGGCCTGCTCCACCGCGCTGGTCGCCGTGCACACCGCCTGCCAGGACCTGCTCGACCACCGCTGCGACACCGCGCTCGCCGCCGCCGTCTCGCTCAACCCCTCGGCCGCGCTGGGATACCGGCACGTGCCCGACGGCCCCTTCTCGCCCGACGGCCACTGCCGCGCCTTCGCCGCGGACGCCGCCGGCACCTCCTCCGGCGACGGCGTGGGAGCCGTCGTGCTCAAGCGCCTGGAGGACGCCCTGGCCGACGGCGACCGCGTCCGAGCCGTCATCCGCGGCAGCGCCGTCAACAATGACGGCCGCCGCAAGGTCGGCTTCAGCGCGCCCAGTGCCGCCGGGCAGACCGAGGTCATCCTCGCGGCCCAGGCCCAGGCGGAGGTCGACGCGGGCACCATCGGGCTGATCGAGGCGCACGGCACCGCAACCAAGCTCGGCGACCCGATCGAAGTGTCGGCGCTCACCGAGGCGTTCCGGCAGAGCACGGAACGGACCGGGTTCTGCGCCCTGGGCTCGGTGAAGACCAACATCGGCCACCTGGGCGCCGCCGCCGGCATCGCCGGGCTCATCAAAGCCGTCCTCGCCCTGGAGCACCGGCAGATCCCGCCCAGCCTGCACTTCGACCAGCCCAACCCGCTCATCGACTTCGCCTCCGGCCCCTTCCGGGTGCCCACCGCCCTGGAGGACTGGGCCGCGCGCGACGACCACCCCCGCCGGGCCGCCGTCAGCGCCTTCGGGATCGGCGGCACCAACGCCCACGTCATCCTGGAGGAGGCACCGCCCGCCGCCCCGGCCGCACCCCGCCCGCCCGAGGACGGACGCCGCCTGGTGCTGCCGCTGTCCGCGCGGACCGCCGGCGCCCTGCGCGGCCAGGCCGACGCCCTCGCCCGGCACCTGGAGCGGCTGCCCGAACTGCGCCTGGAGGATGTCGCCCACTCCCTGCGCGCCGACCGGCCCGCCCTGCGCCACCGGCTCACCGTCACGGCGGCCACCCGCGAGGAGGCCCTCGGCGCACTGCGCGCCGCCACACCCGGCACCCCTCCGCTGTCCGACGAGCCCACCCGCGTGGCGTTCCTGCTGCCGGGCGGCGGCACCCAGTACGCCGGCATGGGAGCGGAGCTCTACCGCGACCACGGCGTCTACCGCGACATCGTCGACGAGTGCGCCCGCGTCCTGCGCCCCGCACTCGGCGCCGACCTGCGCGCCGCCCTGTTCGGGGAACAGCCCTCCGACGACACCGCCGCGTTCCTCGGCCTGGTGGTGACCGAGTACGCCCTGGCCCGCACCCTGATGGAACAGGGCGTACGCCCGGACGCGCTGATCGGCCACTCGCTCGGCGAGTACACGGCAGCCTGCCTGGCCGGGAGCATCGACCTGGAGGACATGCTGCCCCTGGTCACCGAACGCATCCGGCTCATCAGCTCCGCGGGCGGTGCCACCGTCGGCGTGGCCGCCCCGGCCGAGGACGTCCAGCCGCTGCTCGACGACGAGCTGTCCCTGGCCGCGGCGAACGGTCCCAGCGCCTGCACCGTCGCCGGACACCTCGACGCCGTCACCCGCTTCGAGGCCGAACTCACCCGCCGGGGCGTGCCGTTCCGCCGCCTGCGCATCCCCGTCGCGGCCCACTCCCACGTCCTGGACCCGGTCCTGGCGGCGTTCGAGACCCACCTGCGTCAGGTCACGCTGCGCCCGCCCCGCATCCCGTACGTCACCAACGTCACCGGAACGTGGGTCACCGACGCCCAGGCCACCTCCGTCCGGCACTGGCTCGGCCACACCAGGAACACCGTACGGTTCGCCGACGGCATCACCGCCCTGTGGGACCGCCTGCGCCCCGTACTGGTGGAGATCGGGCCGGGGGACACCCTGACCAAGCTGGCCATCGGCCGGCTCGCCGACGAGGCACCCGTGACGGTGACCACCATGCGGCACGCCAAGGCCGAGGCATCCGACGGGTTCGTGCTCGCGGAGGCCCTGGGCCGGCTGTGGAGCGCGGGCGTGGACACCGCCCTCCCGCCCGTGCCGGACACCGCCCGACGCGTCCCGCTGCCGCCGTACGCCTTCGAACGCCGCCGTCACTGGATCGACGCCCCCGGCGCCCGTACGGACCCCGCCACGCCCGACACCCCCGCCGAGACGGAGGAGGGCCCCGGCCTCGCCCCACGGCCCCGGCTGACCACCGAGCACGTGCCGCCGCGCTCCGACCGCGAACGGGCGGTCACCCGGCTGTGGGAGGAGACCCTCGGCATCGGCGGCATCGGCGTCCACGACAACTTCTTCGACCTCGGCGGCGACTCGATGCGTGCCGTGCTGCTGGCGGGCCGGCTGCGCCAGGCCGGTGTCCTCGACGTACCGGCGGCGAGACTGCTGGCCGCGCCCACGGTGGCCGGGATCCTCGCCGCGTCCGAGGAGCAGGACCAGGAGACGCGGGCGACCGCCTCCACGGCCCTCGGCCCGCTGCTGCCGCTGCGCGCGGAGGGCACCGCCACGCCCCTGTTCTGTCTCCACCCGGGCGCGGGCGTGTCCTGGCGCTACACGGGCCTGCTGCCCCACCTCGGCGGTGACCAGCCCGTGTACGGCATCCAGGCGGTCGGCCTCGACGGGACCCGGCCGCCCGCGCCGGACGCCGCCGCCATGGTCGACGCCTATCTGGACCTGGTGCGAAAGGTTCAGCCGCACGGCCCGTACCGACTGCTGGGCTGGTCCTACGGCGGTTTCGTCGCGCACGCCATGGCCTGCGCGTTCCAGGCGAGCGGCGAGCGGGTGGAACTGCTCGCCATGCTCGACGCGCCGCAGCCGCACGGCACGACGTACGACCCCGAGGCGGCGGAACGGCAGGTGGCGGCGCTGCTGTCGCGGGTGACCGGTCTGCCCGTCGCACCGGGGGCCGCGCCGCCGGACGTCGACACCGTCCTGGACCGTATCGAGGCCGGCCTCGCGGCCGACCCGTCCAGTTCGCCCGTGACCCGCGCCGAGGCGGCGGCGATCGCCGCCGTCATGCGCAACAACCTGCGCATCGCACCGCAGTTCGCCCCCGGCGTGTACCGCGGAGACGTGCTGTTCTTCAGCGCCGCCCAGGAGGAGCCGACCGGTTTCCCGGCGGACCTGGCGGTGCTGCCCGGAAAGGCCGACAGCTGGCGGCCCCACGTCGACGGCACCCTCCACGACCACCAAGTGCCGTGCGGCCACTACGAGATGACCGAACCCGAACCGATCACCCGCATCGGCGAGGTGGTCGCCAAGGCCTTGCGCGGCCTCCACGACCGAGCCACCGGGCGGCGTCCGCCCCGGTTCCCGACCCACCCCGTACGCCCCGACCGTTCAGGAGACCTTGCGTGACCGCGACCCAGGACCTCTACGAGCTCGGCGACGCGCCCGAGATCGGCACCGTCCCCAAGAGGATGTACGCCTCGCTCATCCGCCGCGAGCGCTACGGCCGACCCGTCGACGCCTTCCGCACCGAAGTGGTCGACGTCCCGCCCGTCGGCCGCGGCCAGGTGCTGGTGAAGGTGATGGCGGCCGGCATCAACTACAACAACGTGTGGGCCGCGCTGGGCGAACCGCTCGACGTGATCGCCGCACGGCAGAAGGCCGGCGCCACCGAGGACTTCCACATCGGCGGCTCCGACCTGTCCGGGATCGTGTGGGCGGTCGGCGAGGACGTGCGCGGGGTGCGGCTGGGCGACGAGGTGGTCGTGCTCGCCAACCGGTGGGACGAGTCGGCCGAGGACATCCGCCTGGGCGCCGACCCGGCCTTCTCCGCCAGCCAGCGGGTGTGGGGCTACGAGGAGAACTACGGCTCCTTCGCACAGTTCGCGGTCGTCGACGACTACATGTGCCACCCCAAGCCGGCCCGGCTGTCCTGGGCGGAGGCGTCCTGCTACATGGCGACCGCCGCCACCGCCTACCGCCAGCTCTTCGGCTGGGAGCCGCACACGGTCCGCCCGGGCGACCCGGTGCTGATCTGGGGCGGCGCCGGCGGACTGGGCTGTATCGCCATCCAGTTGGTCCGGCACGTCGGCGGCATCCCGGTCGCGGTCGTCTCCAACGAGGAACGCGGCGAGTTCTGTCTCAAGCTGGGCGCCAAGGGGTGGATCGACCGGCGGGAGTTCGACCACTGGGGCCGGCTGCCGGACACCTCCGACGAGGTGGCGATGGCCCGCTGGCTGTCCGGCGCCCGGGCGTTCGGGCGGCGCTTCTGGGAGGTGCTCGGCGAGCGCCGCAGCCCGCGCATCGTGCTGGAGCACTCGGGCGCCGACACCATTCCCACGTCCATGTACCTGTGCGACAACGGCGGCATGGTCGTCATCTGCGGCGGCACCACCGGCTACAACGGCGACGTGGACCTGCGCTTCCTGTGGATGCGGCAGAAGCGGCTCCAGGGATCGCACGTGGCCGACGCCCGCGAGGCACGGGAGATCACCCGGCTGATCGACCAGGGCGTCGTCGACCCCTGCCTGTCACGGACCTTCGACTTCGACGAGATCGGCCTGGCCCACCAGCTCATCCACGACAACCGCCACCCGGCGGGGAACATGGCGGTGCTGGTGAACGCCCGGATGTGACGGGTCCGGCGCCCGCGGCCGTCCGTGGGGCGGACCTCGCCGTGCGGGCGGACCGCGTCGTGGGCCCGGGGGAGTCGACCCGGACCCGCTGGGTACCCGCGGCCGGGTACGACGTACGCGCTACCGCAGGAGGTATCCCCATGGGCAAGCTGGGCGACCTGGCGAACAAGGCCAAGGAAGCGGCCAAGGGCCACCCGGACCAGGCGGACAAGGGTGTGACCAGCGCCGAGCGAGTGGTCGACGAACGGACGGGTGACAAGTACGACACCCAGACCGACAAGGCCGCCGACGCGGCACGTCGTTCCTACCGGGACAGCGGTACGACGGAGCGCTGATTCCCGCGTCCCGCACGCGGCCCCCGGCGCACAGCGGCGCCGGGGGCCGCGCGGTGTGGTCAGCTCTCGGCGTCGGCCCGGCCGAGGACGTAACTGAGCACTCCCGTCCCAAGGGGCACGACCCGGACCCGTACCGCGTGGCCCGGTCTGGCGCGAAGGCCGACCCGCAGGTCGCCCCCGGACGGGCACACGCGCAGGTCCCGCAGGGTCCCCGAGGAGCCGGCCGCCCGGCCGCCTGTTCCGGGCCGGTGCAGGGCCTTCCACGCGGCCTCCTTGGCCGAGAACAGCTCCGTCACCGACCATGCCGCGTCCGCCGGCCGGGAGCCGGTGATCAGCAGGTCCTCCTCGTCCTCGCGCAGCACCAGACGTGCGGCACGGGGAGGGAGGGGCCGCAACTCCAGATCGCAGCCGAGCGGTGTGTCCCGGCCCGGTGGACGGGCCACGGCGACGGCGACTCCGGCGCTGTGCGAGATCGATGCGGCCCGTCCGGGCGGAAACACCGGCAGCCGTCCCGAGCGGGGGATCTCGCCGCACTCCGGTCCCACCGCGCGCAGGGCCCGGCGGGCGGCCTGCCGGCCGGCCAGGAACTCCCGGCGGCGCCGAGGCGGCATGGAGGCGGCCGCGGCCGCCTCGGACGGACCCGCAGGGACCAGGCGCGACTCCGAGACGGTGGCCACTCCCAGGCCGAGTCCGGCGGCGGCCAGGAGCGGACGCAGCGGGCCGAGCACGCGGATGTCCACTCCGACGTCCGGCTCGTGGACGGTCGCGGTCGTGGCGAGCGGATGTCCGGCGGCGGACGCGGGGCGGTCGCAGGACCGGGCGTGGCCGGTCGACGGAAGGTCACCGTGCATACGTGTGCCTGCTTCGGGTCGTGTGGCGGTGGGGGGCTTGGGCGCCGGGTGCTGGGTGCTGGGGGGCGCTGTGCGTGGGGGCATCGGATGGCGGCGGTGAAGGGGAGGGCTTGGTCGCCGGGTGGTGCCGGGCGGGAGGCGGATGCGGCGGGTGCTGGCGGTGGGGGATTCGGTCGCCGGGTGCCGACCGGCGGGAAGCGGACGTGGCCGGTGCCGGGAGGTCGCTGTGCGTGTGGGGCCGCGGGTGGTGGGGCAGTGCGGGGCTTCGTCGTCAGGTGCCGCTCGACGGGAAGCGGGCGTGGCCGGCGCCGGGAGGGCACCGGCCGGGGCCGGTCCGGAAACCCGGCCGGCCGGGGGCGGCGGGAGCGCCGCCGACCCCGGCCGGACCGGTCGTAGCGGGGCGCCGGTGCGTCGCGTCCCGCCCCCGGGCACCGCCGCACGCCGTCACACCCGCAGCAGCTTCTTGATGATCTTTCCCGCGGGGTTGCGCGGCACCTGCTCGATGAACTCCACGCGTCGCGGGCGCTTGTAGGGCGCGAGCAGTCCCGCGACATGCGCCAGCAGTTCCGCCGGGCCCGTGTCCGTGTCCGGCTCCACGACGACGTACGCCAGAGGAACCTCGCCGTAGTCCTCGTCGGGCATGCCGACGACCGCGGTGTCGCGCACCGCCGGGTGTGTCATCAGGGCGCGCTCGATCTCCGACGGGTACACGTTCTGGCCCGCGCGGATGATGACGTCCTTCGTGCGGTCCACGAGGCTGATGCGGCCCTCCTCGTCCACGAAGCCCAGGTCGCCCGTCCTGATCCAGCCGTCGAGGGTGATGTCGCGGGTGGCCTCCGGGTCGTTCCAGTAGCCCCGCATGATCCCCGGCCCGCGCACGATGATCTCGCCGATGGCGCCGCGCGGCAGCTCCCGGCCGCCCTCGTCCACCGCGCGGGCGGACATGCCCGGGACGACCCTCCCGCACGGGATGCGAGCGGTGACGTCGCCGGGGGCGGGGTGCTCGTCCGGGCCGAGGGTGACGAACGGGCCGCCGACCTCGGTCATGCCGTACACCTGCCGGAAGCCGCAGCCGAGCCGCTGGACGGCGTCGGCGTACACGTCGGGCGGCATCGGAGCGGCGCCGTACAGGATCTCCCGCAGGGAGGACAGCTCGGTGCCGCGGAACGCCTTGGCCTGCAACATGAAGCGCAGCATCTGCGGCACCATCCACATGTGCGTGGCACGGTGCCGTTCCACCGCGGCGAGCGCCCGCTGCGGGGTGAAGCCGGGCATCAGCACCACCGTGGCGCCGGCCGCCATGTAGGTCAGGGACACGACCATGCTGCCGTGGTAGAGCGGGCAGCAGTTGACCATGACGATGTCGTCGGTGGGCCGCGCCACGGCCAGCCAGCCCAGGGCGATGGCCCGGAACGATCCGCTGTCGACGGTGACACCCTTGGCCTGCCCGGTGGTCGCCGAGGTGTGCAGCACGGCGATCGGGTCGGTGTCGGCCACGACGGGCAGGTCCCGCTCGCCGGACAGGGTGCCCAGCGCCTCGAAGGCGGGCTTGTCGAAGGCCATCCGGATCCGCACGGAATTCGGCAGCTCGGTGTGCCGGTCCAGCAGTTCCGACTCGCCGAGGAGGGCCACCGCCCCGACGCGTTCGACGATGCCGGTGACCTCGGGCACGGCCAGGCTGTGGTTCAGCGGCACGAACAGCGCGCCGAGCCGGGCGAGCGCGAAGTAGCTCTCCAGGACCTCGACCCGGTCCTTGGAGAGCACGGCGACCCGGTCACCGCGTGCGATGCCCAGGTCGGCCAGCCCGCGTGCCAGTTCGGCCGTACGGGCGTGGAACTCGGCCCAGGTGACGCTGCGTCGCTCGTCCACCAGCGCCGTCCGGCCGGGGAAGCACTGGCGGTTGCGCTCCAGCAGCTGTGTCAGCCACATCACGCACCGCCGGTGGCACCGGCGACGGAGTGCTCGGCGACGAAGCGCTCGTAGTCGGCGATCGTGCGCAGCTTCTCCATGTCCTCCGCGGTGATCTCCACGCCGAGCCGCTGCTCGACGAGCAGGACGAGACGCACCAGGTCTCCGGAATCGATGCCGCTGGCGGCGAGGTCGACGTCGTCGCCCATCGTGTCCGCGTACTCGGTCGTGCCGGTGAGTTCGACCAGCAACTCCCTGATGGTGCTCATGGCTTCCCCTTTCGCTCCGGCGTGCCGGCCGCCGTGCGGATCTCGACTGTCACCTCCTCAGGAGGCGGAATCGGCCGGTCGCACTCCCCGGACCGGCTGGTGAGCTTTGTCACGTGCCCGAACGGCGAACGGCAGGGATAGCGGGGGCCCGTGTCCGGCCTCTTACCGCAACGAAGAGACGTGTTCCGGCACGGAGGAGACGTGTTCCGGCACGAGGGAGAAGGAGTGATGCGAGTGCCCAGGCAGCCGGTACCGGCCCGGGCCGCGGGAAGGCGCCCGGTGCGCCGCGTCGCCGTGGCGCACGCCGCTCGTGCGGGCGGTGCCGCGTGAGCGCACAGGCCACGGCTGCCGTGCCCGCGGACCGGACTGCCGCCCCTACCGACCACACTGCCTCGCCCGCCGGCCAGGACGAGTTCCTCGCGCACTTCGACGCGCTGATCGCCCAGGGCGAGACGATCGAACCGCGCGACTGGATGCCCGACGGATACCGCCGCATGCTGATCCGTCAGATCGCCCAGCACGCCCACTCCGAGATCATCGGCATGCAGCCGGAGGGCGCCTGGCTCACCCGTGCCCCCTCCCTGCACCGCAAGTCGGTCCTCATCGCCAAGGTCCAGGACGAGGCGGGCCACGGCCTGTACCTGTACTCGGCGGCCGAGACGCTGGGCGTGGACCGCGCCGACCTGCTGGACGCCCTGCACCGGGGACAGCAGCGCGCCTCGGCCACGTTCAACCACCCCGCGCTCACCTGGGCCGACACCGGGGCCATCGCGTGGCTGACGGACGGCGCCGCCGTCATCAACCAGGCACCCCTGTGCCGCACCTCGTACGGGCCGTACGCCAGGGCGATGCGCCGCGTCTGCCAGGAGGAGGCCTTCCACGTACGGCAGGGCTACGACCTGATGCGCGCCCTGTGCGAAGGGACGCCGGAGCAGAAGGAGATGGCGCAGGACGCGGTGGACCGCTGGTGGCTGCCGGCCGTGGCGCTCATGTTCGGGCCGCCCGACACCGAGGCGGGCGGTGCCGACGCGCGGACGGCCGCACTGGGCGCCGCGGTCTCCCGCCGCGCGATGGCCTGGGGCATCAAGCGCCACACCAACGACGAGCTGCGCCAGCGCTTCGTCGACCAGTGCGTCCCGCAGGCCGAACGCCTCGGCCTGACCCTGCCCGACCCGGCGATCCGCTGGAACGAGGAGCGTGGCCACTACGACTTCACCCCCATCGACTGGGACACCTACCGCGAGGCACTGGGCGACGACACCCACTGGGCGCGGCAGCGGATCGCGCACCGCAGGGCCGCGCACGACGACGGAGCGTGGGTGCGGGAGGCGGCCGCCGCGTACGCCGCCCGTGCGGCCGCGGGCGCCCCGCCGGCCGGAGCGGCCGCCGGGGAACGGACGGAGAGCGGCGGCACGGACGGGGCGCGGTCCGGCGTGACCACCCCGCAGTGGACGGAGGAGCACGCATGAGCCGCGACCGGGAGGGCGCACCGGCGTCCTGGGAGGTCTTCCTGCGGGCCCGTCGAGGTCTGGCCCATCAGCACGCGGGGTCGGTGCGCGCGGTCGACCCGGACACGGCACTGGCGCTGGCCCGCGACCTGTACGCACGCCGCGGTGATCCGCTGTCGCTGTGGGTCGTCCGCTCGGACGCCGTGCACACGGCCTCCCCGGACGAACGCGACCCGTACTTCGCCGGTGCCCGCCACAAGCCCTACCGCTACCCCGAGCACTTCGCGCCGCTGACCGAGAAAGGGCCTGACGGTGACCACGCCGAGTGACACCCGGACGGACGCCACCGCGGCCGGTGCGGTTCCGTCGGCGACCGCGGCCGACGACACGTCCCCCGCCCCCGGTGTCCTTGCCGACACCGGACCCGCCCGCCCGGCCGATGCCGATCTCGCCGTACATCTGCTGCGCCTCGGCGACGACGCCCTCGTCCTCGGGCAGCGCCTGTGTCAGTGGATCACACGCGCGCCGACCATCGAGGAGGACCTGGCGCTGTCCAACATCGCCCTGGACCTGATCGGTCACGCCCGCACCCTGCTCACCCGCAGCGGACAGCTCGACGGGACCGGCCGGACCGAGGACGACCTCGCGTTCACCCGCTCGGACCGCCAGTTCACCAACGCCCTGCTCACGGAGCTGCCCAACGAGGACTTCGCGGTGACCGTGGCCCGGCAACTGGCCTACACGCACTACGCGGTCCTCCACTATGAGGCACTGGCGGGCTGTGCCGACGCCGAACTGGCCGCCTTCGGGGCCCGCGCCGCCAAGGAGGTCGCCTTCCACCGGCTGCACGCGGACCGCTGGACCCGCCAGCTGGGACGCGGCACCGAGGAGAGCGCCCGCCGCATGCGGCGTGGCCTGGAGCGCGTATGGCCCTACACCGACGAACTGTTCGACGAGGACGACGTGGTGCGGCGGCTGGCCGCCTGCGGCACGGTTCCCTCACCGGCGCCCCTGCGCGCGGAGTGGGAACGGCGCGTCACCGGCGTCGTCACCGAAGCGGGGCTCACCGTGCCCACGGTCTCCTGGTCGGCCAGGGGTGGCCGCCGCGGCCTGCACACCGAGCGGTTCGGCCCGCTGATCGCCGAACTCCAGTCGGTGCGCCGCCAGTTCCCCGGAGGCACCTGGTGAACGGCCCGGCACCGGCCATGGCCCCCTGCCCCGTCCACGAGGTGCGGGAGCGGGTGGAGGCGATCCCGGACCCGGAGCTGCCGGTGATCGGCCTGGGCGACCTCGGTGTGGTGGGCGCGGTCGCCCCGGACGCCGACGGGGTCCTGGAGGTGGAGATCACCCCCACGTATCTGGGCTGCCCCGCACTGCCCGCGATCACCGCCGCGGTACGGGACGTCCTGACCGCCTGCGGTCACCCCGACGGCCGCGTACGGCAGGTCCTGTCCCCGCCCTGGACGACGGACCGCATCACCCCCGAGGGACGCCGAAAGCTCGCCGCCAACGGCATCGCCCCGCCCGTGTCCCCGGCCCCCGGAGGACCGGTCCCGGTCGAGCTGGGCGGGGTGCCCTGCCCGCACTGCGGTTCGCGGGCCACCCGACCGCACAGTGACTTCGGGCCGTCCCGTTGCCAGTCGGTGCTGTGGTGCACGGCGTGCCGTGAGCCCTTCCCCCACCTGACCGCGCTGTGAGGCAGACCGTGAACACCGCCACCCCGTCCACCGTCCTCCGTGAGGTGCTCGTCGACCGGGACCTCGGCACGCGCCCGCGCACCGGCTGGCATCGCCTGGAGGTCACCGAGGTGCGGCGGCTGACCGACGACGCCGTGGCCGTCGGCCTGGAGGTGCCCGACGCCCTGCGCGAGGTCTTCGCGCACCGGCCCGGCCAGCACGTCGTCGTCCGGCATCACCGTGCCGACGGCGAACTGCGTCGCAGCTATTCGGTCTGCCCGCCGCCGCACGACCCCCAGGCGCTCCGCCTGGTGATCAAACGGGGCGGACCCGACGGCTTCGGTGCCCACGCCACCAGCCGCCTCGCGCCCGGTGACCGTCTCGAACTCTCCCCGCCCACGGGCGCCTTCGCCCTGCCGGACCTGCCGGGCGCCCACCACGTCCTGCTCGCGGGCGGCTCCGGCATCACCCCGCTGGCCGCCATGGCCGCCCACGCGCTGCGCCGGGACCCGGCCTGCCGCGTCTCCCTCGTCCACTCGGTCCCCACCGCCGCGGACGCCCTGCTGGCCGACGAACTCGCGGAACTCAAGGACGCGTTCCTCGACCGGTTCACCGTCCTGTACGTCCTGACCCGCGAGGACCGCGGCCACGGGGAGGGCCCGCTCAGCGGGCGGCTCGACGCCGGAAGCCTGCCCCGTCTGCTTGCCGCGGTGGACGCCCGCCCCGGCCCGGACACCGCGTTCGCCCTGTGCGGTCCGCCCGGCCTGGCCGACACCGCGCGGCAGGCCCTGAGGGACCGGGGCACCGATCCGGCGCTGGTCCGCTCGGAGCTGTTCACGGTGGCGGGACCGGCGGAAGGGGTACCGGAGACGGCCGAACCGGCCCCGGCCGGGCAGACCCGTGTCACCGCCCGCCTCGACGGCCGCCACCGCGCCGCCACGTTCCTGCCGAGGGACACGGCGATCCTCGACGCGCTGCTGCGGGCGCACCCCGACGTGCCCTACGCCTGCCGCGAGGGGGTGTGCGGCAGCTGCCGCGCGAAGGTCCTGTCCGGCCGGGTGGCGGCGGAGGGGCAGTACGCCCTGGACGAGGACGACCGTGCCGCCGGCTACACGCTCGTGTGCCGGGCACGACCGAGCACCCCCGAGGTCGCCCTCGACTTCGACGCATGACCGCACCGGCGAGCACCCCGCCGTACCACCACCGAACGAAGGAGTACCGCGTTGACCACCACCGCCCGCCACGAGGGGAAGACCGCCCTGGTCACCGGAGGCAGCCGGGGCATCGGCAGGGCCATCAGCCACCGGCTCGCCCGTGAGGGCGCGCTGGTCGCGGTCCACTACGGCCACGACCTGGCCGCCGCCGAACGGACGGTCAAGGAGATCGAGGCCGACGGCGGCCGCGCCTTCCCCGTCCACGCCGAACTCGGAGTGCCCGGCGACGCCGACACCCTGTGGTCGGCCTTCGACCAGGCCCTGGCCGGGCAGGACGCGCCGGCCGGACTGGACATCCTCGTCAACAACGCCGGCATCACCGTCCCGCGCCCCATCGCCCAGGTGACGGAGGCCGACTTCGACCGGGTCTTCGCGATCAACGCCAAAGCGCCGTTCTTCATCATCCAGCGCGGCCTGGAGCGGCTGCGCGACGGCGGCAGGATCGTGAACATCTCCTCCGTGGCGACCCGCGTCGCCTTCCCGGCGATCGTCTCGTACACCATGACCAAGGCCGCCCTCGACTACCTCACCCTCTCCCTGGCCCAGGAACTGGGCCCCCGGGGCATCACGGTGAACACCGTGGCGCCCGGCTACACCGAGACGGAGATCAACCCCACCCTCAGCATCCCGGAGGTCCGCCGCAGGTACTCCGAGGCCTCCGTGTTCAGCCGGCTCGGCGACCCGGTGGACATCGCCGACGTCGTCTCCTTCGTCGCGAGCGAGGACGCCCGCTGGGTGACCGGTCAGTGGCTCGACGCCTCCGGCGGCGTTCACCTCGGCGTGTGACACCACGGGCCGGTTTCACCTCGGCGTGTGACACCACGGGCCGGCGTCCTGCCCCCACGCGGGCGTCCGGCTCGCCGGCCGTCCGTCTTCCTGGCCCTCCGTCGGCCGCCCCCTAGGAGTTGCGATGAACAACAGCACGTCCGCGCTCGCCGAACCGACGACGGACGACTCCCTGACCCGGCCCTTCACGGGCGCGAGCCCCTACGACGCGTACGTCCACGCGTCCGTCCTCAACTCGTTGCAGCACCCGCTCACGGAAGCCCCGGACGAGATGGGCTTCCTCGTCACCACCCAGGTGATGGAGCTGTGGTTCACGCTGATCGTGCACGAGTGGCGCACGGCACACGTGGCCTTCGCCAAGGACGAGCTGGGCGCGGCCATGGACGCGCTGGTGCGCAGCCGCCGCGCGCTGACCGCGCTCAACGGCGCCTGGGCGCCCATCGCCGCGCTCACCCCCGCCCAGTTCAACGGTTTCCGGGCCGCGTTCGGCCAGGCGTCGGGCTTCCAGTCGGCGATGTACCGGCACATGGAGTTCCTCCTCGGCGACAAGTCGGCCGGGATGCTGCGCGCCCACCGGGGCGATCCGGCCGTCCACGAGGCGCTCGCGGAGACCTACCGGGAGCCGTCCCTGTACGACGAGGTGCTGGCGTTCCTGTACCGGCAGGGCCTGCCCGTGCCGTGCGGCGTCCGCGAACGCGATGTCACCAGCCCGTACACCTCCGACCCCGGAGTGGTGGAGGTGTGGCGGCACATCTACGCCGGCCCGCGGCACCACCCCCACCTCGCGCTGGGTGAACTGCTCACGGACATCGCCGAGCTGGTCACCCGCTGGCGGTTCGAACACGTCCTGGTGGTGCGCCGTGCCATGGGCTCCAAGCCGGGCAGCGCGGGCTCCGCCGGCCTGGCGTGGCTGGAGAAGCGCGCGGCCCGCCCGGTCTTCCCCGAACTCTGGGAGGTGCGCGGTGAGGTCTAGGGCCATCTCCGCCTTCGCGGCCGAGGAGGAGAGGCGGGTGCTGAGCCTGAAGCCGGTGCTGGCGCCGGCGCACGGCCGCTACGGGGACCACCCGCACCAGTCCTACGACGCCTGGCCGTCCGACGACCCCGACGCGCCGCTGGTGATCCTGCTGCACGGCGGTTACTGGCGCTACGACCGGATGCATCTGACCCCCTTCGCGGCCTACCTCTCGCAGCGGGGCTTCGACGTCCTGCTTCCCGGCTTCCGCCGCTCCGGCGGCGCGGGCGGCTACCCCGAGACCTTCGACGACGTCGCCCGGATCGTGGACACCCTGCCGCAGGGACGGCCCTACGTCCTGGCGGGCCACTGCTCCGGCGGCCACCTGGCACTGTGGTGCGCCGCCCGCGGGCTGCTGCCCCCCGGCTCGCGCTGGCACACCCGCACGCTGCCCACGAGCGTGCTCGCCCTCGCACCGATCACCGACCTCACCGCCACCCGGCGCGACGACCTCAGCGACGGCGCGGCCTTGCAACTCCTGGGCGGGAAGGACGCGTTCGACCGGCGACTGCCCGAGGTCGACCCGCTGACCCTGCTGCGCGAGGCCGGCACGACCGGGGTGCCCACCGTGCTGCTGCACGGGGCCGTCGACGAGGAGGTCCCGCTCACGCAGTTCAGCGACTACGCGGCCGTCCACCACGACCTGCGGACCGTCGTCCTGCCCGGCACCGGCCACTACACCCTCATCGAGCCCGGAGCATCCGGCGCCCGCACGGTCGCCGAGACCCTGCGGGAGATGGCGGCCGACTTCGGCCCGCGGCGATCCGGCCGGACGGCCGAGGAGGCCACTCACCGATGACCACCGCACTCCCGGCACCGACCGCCCTGCGTGAGCGGGCCGCACAGCTCGACGCCGACGACCCCCTGGCCCCGCTCCGTGAGCGGTTCCTGCTCCCGCCGGACGTCGTCTACCTCGACGGCAACTCCCTCGGCCCGCTGCCCGCCGCCGTGCCGCCGGTCCTGTCCGACGTGGTGACGCGCCAGTGGGGGAGCGACCTGATCGGCTCCTGGAACGCCAACGGCTGGTGGGAGGCGCCCCTGCGGGTGGGTGACGCCGTCGGCGCGCTCATCGGGGCCGCGCCGGGGCAGACGGTCGCGGGCGACTCCACCAGCGTGCAGCTGTTCACGGCGCTGGAGGCCGCCGCCACGCTCCGCCCGGACCGGACCCTGCTGGTCACCGACCCCGGTCACTTCCCGACCGACCGCTACCTGGCGGACGCGGTCGCCCGCCGCCGGGGTCTCGAAGTACGCCGGGTCTCCCCGGCCGGGCTGCCGGAGTTCCTCGACACCGAGGGCGCCCGGGTCGCGGTCGTCAGCTACTCGCCCGTCGACTTCCGCACCGGCGAGCTGTACGACATGCGGGCGCTGACCCGGGCCGCGCACGAGGCGGGTGCTCTCGCGCTGTGGGACCTGTGCCACGCGGCCGGAGCGCTGCCCCTCGACGTCGACGTCCTCGGTGTGGACCTGGCCGTGGGCTGCGGCTACAAGTTCCTCTCCGGCGGCCCCGGCGCCCCCGCCTTCCTGTACGTGGCACGCCGTCACCACGCGTCGCTGGAGACGCCGCTGCCCGGCTGGACCGGCCACGCCGATCCGTTCGGCCTGGGCCGGGACTACACGCCCGCCCCGGGCATCGCCCGCGCCCGCATCGGCACCCCGCCGATCCTGTCCCTGCTCGCCCTCGAAGCGGCCCTCACCGCCTTCGACGGCGTCGACATGACCCAGGTCCGCGACAAGAGCCTGTCGTTGACGGGCTTCTTCCTGCGCTGCGCGGAGGAACTCCTGACGCCTGAGGGCTTCACCCCCGTCACACCGGCCGACCCCGGCCGCCGCGGCAGCCAGGTCACCCTGCGCCACCCCCACGCGCAGGGACTGACCGTCGCCCTCGCCCAGCGCGGGGTGATCGCCGACATGCGCGCGCCCGACCTGCTGCGGTTCGGCGTCAACGCCCTCTGCACCAGCCATCAGGACGTGTTCACGGCCGCGCTGCGGCTGCGGGACATCGCACACGAGGACGCCTACGACCCGACGCCGCCGGCCGCAGGGCCGGTCACCTGAGGACTCCGGCCGCCACCGCGCCGGCCGCCACCGCGCCGCAGGGCACGGCGGGCGGCCCGGTCACCGCGCGGACGGGCAGGACCGGCCGCCCGGTGTCAGGCCGCGGGCCGTGCCCGCGGGCATGACGCGCTGTGTGCGGCGGGACGCGTACACCGCTCACCTGCAAAATTGTCAGGAACGGGATGCTCGCAGGCGGCGTATCGTGCGTCAGCCGCGTGTCCTTCCGCGGACTCAAGGACGCGCGGGTCTGAGCCCCGTCGGCTCGACGACCGGGCGGGGCGCGGCTCGGCCACGGCCCGCTCCGCCACGGCACCGTCCCGACTCCGAGCGAAAGTCCCGGTCCGACTGATCGGAAGGAGGGATCGGGGGTACACGGGCCCGCATGGCACCGAAGAACGATCACCCCAAGCTCCTGCGGGCCGTGCGGCAGATGCGCCGGATCCGAACCTTCTACGCGCTGGGTGTCCTGCTCTGGGGGGCGACAGCCGCCTGGGGAGGCTGGCGGGATCCCGGGAGCCGGCAGGTGTGGGTGTCCGTGCTCCTGCTGGTCGTCTTCACCGCCCTGCTGTCCGCGACATCCCTGTGGCTGCGCCGTCACCGGTCGGACGGTGCCGGCCAGGTCGCTCACCACGCGGCTCCGCGCAGGACGGCCGTCCGCCGCCACGCGAGCGCCTGACCCGCGGCACCCCAGGCGGCCGGGAAGCCGCGCTCCCCGGCCCGGGAGCCGCACAGACCCACCCGCGTTCCTCGGCCCCACCACCGGCACCGTGCGGCTCGGGCCTCCCGACCGCGCCGACCCCCGTGTGAGCGGACCCCGCCGAGAGGCACCGCGGGGGAGCCCTGTTCCCCTCGCCTGTCTGGGATCGCGTGTCTCGCAGGCATCGCATCCCTGACGCGGACGGAGATCCCGCCCGCGGAAAACCGCCACGCCGTGGTGTGGGCGGAGCGGGCGGGCTTGCCTCACCGCCGCCGTGCGCTCGCCGGGTAAGCCGCCTCCCCGGGCTCCGGCCCCGACGCCTGGGGCGACACCGGCCGGGATCGTCCTGGCCGGTGCCCAGGCTCGCCCGGATGCCGAGGGCGATGCCGGTGTGCCGGCGCCCGGTGGCGGCTTCACCAGCGTGCTCATCCGCTCTCCGCTCCGCCCTGGCCGCCGTCAGCGGGCTCGGCCCTCGTCCGTCCCGGCCGGGGAGGAGACGCGGCGGCCCGGCATGCGGTCGCCGAAGATCTTGGCCAGGGTGCGCGTCCGGTACAGCACCACCTGGGTGATGATCTGCAGCGCGATCCAGGACACGGCGTACAGGGCGCCGTCCACGGCGGGCACGGTGTCGACGGGCAGGGTGTACGCGAGAATCACGCGCAGCAGTGCGTCGACCAGCAGACCCACGCCCCACAGGACCGTCAGCCCGCGCCAGACTCGCCGGAAGGCCGGGTCCGTCTCCCACAGCTTCTCCAGTGCCGTCGTCCGCCCGGGCAGCAGCGTGCGCAGAGCCTGATATGTGAACGGCCGTCCGGTGTACAGCGTCACCAGCAGCCACACGCCGGCGAGTGCCGTGAACAGACCGTTGCGCGCCAGCGCGATGCGCGGGTCTGATGTCATCAGTGACCCCACGGCACTCACCAGGAGCAGGGCCAGGGTGAAGACCCCGATGGTGTCCAGCCTCCGGTGGCGGACCGCGGAGTGCAGGGTGTGCAGCGCGGGCGCGGAGCCGCTCAACAGCAGAGCGGTGATCTCACCCGCTCCGGCGGCGCGCAGCACGTAGTAGAGCCCGACCGGCAGCACGATGTCGCACAGCACGGTGATGACGAAGCCCCAGCGGGAGGAGGGGCGCCCCTCGGCTGCCGGCGCCACGGGCGGACCGGACGGCCCGGACGGCCCGGACGGAGAGTCGGCGGGGGAGGTACGGGGGCCGGAGCGGGGTGCGGGGGGAGTCATGAACGTGCTCCTGCGGATCGGCCGCGGTCGGGCGGGTCGGCGTGGAGGGTTACGCGGGCCTGGTGCAGCGGTCGAACATCGCGACCAACTCCTGTGTGACGTAGTGGAGTTGATCAGGCGAACTGCACATGTGATGGCGCAGCACGTTGTCCAGGGCACCGCGCACGGCCAGGGCCATGGTCGGGCAGTCGAAGGAGCCGAACTCGCCCGCGGTACGCCCCTGTTCCAGCAGCTCGACGAGCCTGTCCACCGACGTGACGCTGTCCCGGACATCGTCCAGCCCGGCGATCTGCCCGTCCCGGACCAGACGGGCGATCTCCATGAGCGCTCGCGCCTCCAGAGGGTGACGGGCGATGAAGTCGGAACAGGCCCTGATGTACGCGCTCAGTCTGCCGCGGTGGGTCGACTCGTCGGCGATGCGGGCGGCCGTGAATTCCCCCGCCCGGCCGACGACGGTGCCGGCCACCTCCGCGAACAGTTCCGGCTTTCCGGAGAAGTGGTAGGAGATCATCCCCGTACTGCTGAGTTTCGCCTGCCGCGAGATCCTGCTGAACGACGCCTTCGCGTAGCCGCTTTCGGCGAGAGTCTCGATAGCCGCCTGGACTATCTGCGCTCGCCGTGCTTTCTGTGTGAATGTGCGAGTCTTCGCCTTAGCTACGTTGGCCATCATGATCTCAAATTAACATGATCGGATTCGAGTAATTCCCCTGACTTTCCAGCTTTCTTGGCCCTTTGTTCACTCGACCGCGACACAGCGCGCCGTGGCACGCACGGCATCCACCAGTTCCATCGCCGCGACCGCCTCCGCACGGACACCGCTCTCCGCCGCCCCGGCCCCACCCGCCCGCACCTGCCGCGCGAACGCCTCCAGCAACAGCTGTAGTTGGTCGGCGGCGGGCAGCAGGAGGCGCTCCTCACGATCCTGTTCCTCCAGGACCACCAGAGGCTGGTGAGCCGGCGGCGGGGTGAAGGCCCGTGTCACGGTGACCCGGGCCCGGTCCCCCCACACCGTGTAGCTCGACGCGTAGGCGTGCTCGAACCCGAAGGACAGTTCGGCCAGCACACCGGACGGTGACACCAGCAGCACCTGTCCGGACAGGTCGAGCCCGTCCTCGGCGCGGACCCGTAGGGTCGCCCCCGCCACCTCCAGGCCCGGTCCCAGCAGCAGCGAGGCGGCCCGGAGGGGGTACACGCCGACGTCCAGCAGCGCGCCGCCGCCCAGCCGGGCGTCGTAGCGGATGTCGTCCTTGGACAGCGGGGGAACGCAGAACGCCGCCCGGAAGGAGGCCGGTCGGCCGAGGCGGCCCGTGTCCATCAGGTCCCGGACGTGGGCGTGCTGCGGATGGTGCGGGAACATGAAGTTCTCCCGCAGCACCAGACCCCGCTCCGCGGCCAGCGCGCACAGTGCCCGCGCCTCCGCCGCGTCCACGCCGACCGGCTTCTCCACCAGCACGTGCTTGCCCGCCCTCAGCGCCTGCTCGGCGAAGCGGCGGTGCAGGCCGGTCGGCGTCGAGATGTACACCGCGTCGATGTCGGGCCGGTCCAGCAACGCGGCGGCGTCCGTTTCGGCGGCGCACCCGAAACGCTCCGCGAAGCGTCGGGATCTGGCCTCCGAGCGGCCGGCGACGGCCGTCAGCCGCAGCTCCGGCGTACGGACCACCGTGGGCAGTACCCGGCGCCAGGCGATCGACGACGTCCCCAGCGCACCCAGGCGGACCGGGCGCTCCTCGGCCCCCGTCACAGCGACCTCCACGCGGCGATCAGCGTGCGGGCCTGGACGTTGAGGTGGTGGCCGTAGCGCAGCAGCTCGTCCACCTGCCGCAGGGAGACCCAGCGGAACTCGTCGGACACCACCGGCAGTTCGTCGTCGGTCTCGACGATGATGTAGTGGTTCTCGCCGTGCAGGAAGCGTCCGCCCTCCTCCGACAGTCTCACGTCGTAGACGGCGTCGGCGCGGCGGGCCAGCACCTCGTCCAGATAGGCCGGCTGGAGGTCGGACGGCAGGTGCGCGTAGTTCTCCGGCGCGCACTGCAGAGTGGGGCCGAGCTCCACCACCGACACGAACCCGGGTTCGGCGCGAGCTCGCAGCAGCGCGTGCGGCACGCCCCGCAGCCGCCGTACGAACAGGGCCGCCAGGCCCGTGCCGTGCGGCTTCAGCAGGGGCTGGGCCCAGGCCCGTACCTCTCGTCGGGCCGAGGAGACGTCCACCGCCACGATGCTGAAGTGCTGGCCGCGCTCATGGGACACCTCGGTGTCGCCCATGCTCCAGCCACCGGTCTTCGCCAGCCCGATCGCGGTGACCCGTACCTCGTGCTCGGCCCGTCGGCGGGTGATCCAGCTGCGGATGTCGGCGTCCGGGTGCACCGCCTCCACCGCTTGCGCCTGCCAGTCCGGCAGACAGGACAGCACGGTGCGCGCGTCCATGTTCACGAGGTTCTCCTCGCGCAGGAGCGCGTTCACCTGCCCCAGCGTCAGCCAGGCGAAGTCCTCGCCGGCCTCGACGTCCGGGCCCACCGTGATGATCATGTTGCGGTTGCGCTTGCGCAGGAACCAGGAACCCTGCTCCGACTGCAGCACGTCGGCCACCACGGAACCCGGCTCGGGAGTGCGGAAGCGCTCGAGATACGGAATCCCCGAACCCCCGTGGACGCGCATGTAGTTGCTCTTCGTCGCCTGGACGGTCGGCGACAGCTGCACCCCGTTGACGTTTCCGGGTTCCGACTTGGCCTGCATCAGCAGATGCGGTATGCCGTCGAAGTCACGCAGCGCGATGCCGAGAATGCCGATCTCCGGCTGGTTGATGATCGGCTGCTCCCAGACCGGCACCGGGCCGAAATCCGAGGCGACTCGCAGCCCGTGCACCGAGAAGAAGCGCCCGCTGCGGTGCCGCAGGTCACCGGTGAGTTCGTCGAAAGTCCACCCGTCCAGTTCCGCGAACGGGATCCGCTCCACCCGCTGCGCCTGCGCCCGGCGCCGGTCCGCGAGCCAGGCCGCCAGGTCGGCGCCGCTCAGGACGCCGCCGTCGACGGCCGCCGCGGACGCGGCCAGGCCCGCCGCGGTGGGTGTCTCCGCGGAATGCGACGGCACCAGCGTGGTCGTCGGTGTCATGAGTACGACCTTCTCTCGATCAAGGCGTTCGGCCATACGTACGGTTCACCGGCCGGAGCGCCGTTGGTCGCACCTCCGCGCCGAAAGGACGGCATCCGCTCCGAATGGGGCGGCAGCCGAATGCCGCGACTCTCAGCGTGCCCGCTCCGATTCGAGCATTCGCCTAGTGATTCCTTCTTGCGGCCCGCTCCCGTGCTGGCTATGGGCCCGTGACACCCCGCGCTTGTACACGCCGTTCCCGCGACGGACGGGCGCTCGGACCGGGGGCCCGGGCGGGAATGCCCCGCGCACGCCTAGGAATTCCCCTAGAGCGCTTTGCGCGGCTGCCGATCACCCCCGGAGCACATGCGAATGTGAGGGCTGCTCCCGTCCCTCCGCTCTCGGTATCTGGAGTGCCATCGATGAACGAGCCGGTGCCCACCGACCTCCGGAACGTCCTGCCGGGCCGCGAACCCGTGGCCGTCGTCGGTCTCGCGTGCCGGCTGCCCGGAGCCGACGGCCCGGCCGCCTTCTGGGACCTCCTCACCGCGGGCCGCAGCGCCGTCGCCGACACCCCGGACGACCGCCGCGAGGGCGCGCCGGCCGACGGCTGGCCCACCCCGGACGGTGGCACCGCCCCGTTGCGCGGCGGCTACATCACCGCGCCCGCCGACTTCGACGCCGCGTTCTTCGGCATCTCGCCCCGCGAGGCCGACGCCATGGACCCGCAGGCCCGCCTCGCCCTCGAACTGGGCTGGGAGGCACTGGAGCACGCCGGTGTCCCCGCCCGCTCCGCCCCCCGCGCCACCGCCGTCCACCTCGGGGCGGACGTCTGCGACTACGCCGACGTCGTACGACGCTCCGGCCACGCGCCCGGACACCACACCCTCACCGGGCTCAACCGCGCCCTCATCGCCAACCGGCTGTCGTACGCACTCGGCGTCAGCGGCCCCAGCATGACCGTGGACAGCGCTCAGTCCTCCTCCCTGGTCGCCGTCCAGATGGCCTGCGACAGCCTCCGACGGGGCGACTGCGAACTCGCCCTGGCCGGCGGCGTGCACCTCAACCTCAGCCCCGAAAGCTCCCTGGCCGCAGCCCAGTTCGGAGCGCTCAGCCCGGACGGCGCCTGCCACACGTTCGACGCCCGCGCCAACGGCTACGTACGCGGCGAGGGCGGCGGCATCGTCGTCCTCAAGCTCCTCGACCGGGCCCTCGCCGACGGCGACCACGTGCACGCCGTCATCCGCGGCGGGGCCCTCAACAACGACGGCACCGGCACCAACGTCACCACCCCCGACGTCACCGCTCAGCAGGCAGTCCTGCGCACGGCCTACGAACGCGCCGGAGTCGACCCCGCCGACGTCGGCTACGTGGAACTCCACGGCACCGGCACGCGGGTCGGCGACCCCGTGGAGGCCACCGCCCTCGGACAGGTCCTCGGCGCCGCCGCCGGCCGCCGGACCCCGCTCGCCGTCGGATCGGTGAAGACCAACATCGGTCACCTGGAGGGCGCGGCCGGCATCGCCGGGCTCCTGAAGACCGTGCTGTGCCTCTCCCACGGCCACCTCGTGCCCACCCTCAACCACGAACGGCCGAACCCGGCCATCGACCTCGACCGGCTCGGCCTGCGCGTCCAGCGTGACCTCACCCCATGGACACCCGACACCCCCGGCGCCCCCCTCCGGGCGGGCGTCTCCTCCTTCGGCATGGGCGGCACCAACGCCCACCTGGTCCTCGAAGCCGCCCCCGCCCCCGCGGCCGACAACCCGCGCACCCCGCGCACCGCCCCCGCCACCGTCCCCTGGCTGCTCTCCGCCCGCACCCCGCATGCCCTGCGCGCCCAGGCCGAACGCCTGGACCAGCACGTCCGCGCCGGCCGGCCAGACCCGGTCGACACCGCCTGGTCCCTGCTCACCACCCGCACCCACCTGGAACACCGTGCCGTCGCCGTCGGCACCGACACCCCTGACCTCCTGCACGCACTGGCCACCGCCGTGCCCGCGGGCCCGGTCGACGGAGACATCGACCGGCCGGTGTTCGTCTTCCCCGGCCAGGGCAGCCAGTGGCACGGCATGGCGGCCGAACTCCGCACCGGCTCCCCGGTGTTCGCCGACCGCCTGGCCGACTGCGGACGCGCGCTCGCCCCACACGTCGACTGGGACCTCGAAGCCGTACTGCGCGCCGACCCCGAAGCACCGCCCCTGGAGCGCTCCGACGTCGTCCAGCCCGTCCTGTGGGCCGTGATGGTGTCCCTGGCCGCCCTGTGGCAGGCCCACGGAGTCCGGCCCGCCGCCGTCGTCGGACACTCCCAGGGCGAGATCGCCGCCGCGTGCGTCGCCGGTGCCCTGAGCATCGAGGACGCGGCACGGGTCGTCGCCCTCCGCAGCAGGATCCTGGTCCCCCTGGAGGGCCGCAGCGGCATGGTGTCGCTCGCCCTGCCCCCGGACACCGCCCGGCACTTCACCGCCCGCTGGGGCGACCGCGTCACCGTCGCCGCCCTCAACGGACCCTCGTCCACCGTCGTCTCCGCCGACGCCGACACGATCACCGACATCCTCGCCACCGCCGACCGGGAGAACGTACGGGCCCGTCGCGTCGGGATCGACTACGCCTCGCACTCGGCGCACGTCGAACCCGTCCGTGAGGACATGCTGCGGCTCCTCGCCCCCATCACCCCGCGCACCCCCGAGGTACCCTTCCTGTCCACCGTCACCGGCGACTGGCTGGACGGCCCCGCCACCGACGCCGCCTACTGGTACGACAACCTGCGCCGGCCGGTCCTCCTCGAACCCGCCCTGCGCGCACTGGCCGCCGCCGGACACGGCGCCTTCGTGGAGGTCAGCCCGCACCCCGTCCTCACCGGCCCCGTCCAGCAGACGATCGAGTCCACCGCGGGCACCTGTCAGGCCGTCGTCACCGGCACCCTGCGCCGTGACGACGGCGGCCCCGCCCGCTTCCAGACCTCCCTCGGCGCCCTGTGGGCGCGGGGCGCCGACATCGACTGGACCCCGGTCTTCGCCGGCCTCGCACCGCGGCGGACGGAACTGCCCACGTACGCCTTCCAGCGCCGCCGCCACTGGATCGGCGGCGCCGGCACCCCGGCCGTGGCCGCCGAGGAGCAGGCCGTGTCCGCGACCGCTCCGGACCGGCGCACGACCACCCCGGACGCAGCCCGTCAGGTTCCCGCCGGTCGCTCCGACACCGATGCCCTGCGCCTCGTCCAGGAGAGCACCGCCGTCGTGCTGGGCCACCCCGACCCGACGGCCGTCGATCCGCGACGCTCCTTCAAGGACCTCGGCATCGACTCCGTCACCGCCGTGGAACTGCGCGACCGGCTCACCTCCCTCACCGGACGCGATCTGCCCGCTACCGCGGTCTACGACTACCCGACCCCGGCCCGCCTCGCCGACCGTCTGCGCACCACGTCCGACGACCCGGGGACCACACCCCTCGTTACCGCCACCTCCACCCCCGGTCCCACCGACGCGGACGATCCCATCGCCATCGTCTCCATGGGCTGCCGCCTCCCCGGCGGCGTGCGCAGCCCCGAGGACCTGTGGCAGCTCGTGACCGGGGAAGTGGACGCGCTGTCCGCCTTCCCGACCGACCGCGGCTGGGACCTCACCCACCTCTTCGACACCGATCCGGACCGCCCCGGCACGACCTACGTCAGCGAAGGAGGATTCCTGGACGGCGTGGCCGAGTTCGACGCCGGGTTCTTCGGTATCTCGCCGCGTGAGGCGCTGGCGATGGACCCGCAGCAGCGGCTGCTGCTGGAGACCGCCTGGGAGACCATCGAACGCGCCGGTATCGACCCGAAGGGGCTGCGCGGCAGCTCAACGGGTGTCTTCCTCGGAGCCACCGCCCCCGAGTACGGCCCCCGCCTCCACGAAGCCACCGAAGACGTCGAAGGCCATGTCCTCACCGGCACCACCGCCAGTGTGGCTTCGGGGCGTGTCGCTTACGCGCTGGGGCTGGAGGGCCCGGCGGTGACCGTCGACACCGCCTGCTCGTCCTCGCTGGTCGCGCTGCACCTGGCCGTGCGCGCCCTGCGCGACGGCGAGTGCTCCCTCGCCCTCGCCGCCGGTGCGACCGTGATGTCCAGCCCCGGCATGTTCGTCGAGTTCAGCCGACAGCGGGGTCTGGCGGGGGACGGCCGGTGCAAGCCGTTCTCCGCCGACGCCGACGGCACCAACTGGGCCGAAGGTGTGGGCGTGTTGCTGTTGGAGCGGCTGTCCGACGCCCGGGCCAACGGGCACCGGGTCCTGGCCCTCGTCCGCGGGTCGGCCGTCAACCAGGACGGTGCGTCCAACGGGCTGACGGCACCGAACGGTCCTTCGCAGGAGCGGGTGATCCGGGCGGCCTTGGCGGATGCCGGGGTGTCGGCGGCGGACGTGGACGTGGTGGAGGCGCACGGCACCGGGACCAGGCTGGGCGACCCGATCGAGGCGCGGGCGCTGCTCGCCACCTACGGCCAGGAGCACGACGCCGACCGTCCGCTGTGGCTGGGTTCGCTGAAGTCCAACATCGGCCACGCGCAGGCTGCCGCCGGGATCGCCGGTGTCATCAAGATGGTCGAGGCGATGCGGGCACGCGTCGCCCCCAGATCCCTGCACGCAGAGGAAGCCACTCCGTATGTGGACTGGTCGTCGGGGTCGGTGGAGTTGCTGGGGCGGGCTCGGGAGTGGGAGGCGCGGGAGGGGCGTCCGCGTCGGGCCGGGGTGTCGTCGTTCGGGATCAGCGGGACGAACGCGCACGTGATCCTGGAAGAGGCTGAAACGGAGGCCCCGGGGGTCGCGGAGCCGCCGTCGGTCGGGGACGGGGCCGGGATTCCGTGCCTTGTGTCGGCTCGTTCGGAGGGGGCGTTGGCCGGTCAGATCGAGCGGTTGAGGGCGCGTCTGGGTTCGGGTTCGGTGCGGTCGGTGGATGTGGCGTGGTCGTTGCTGGTGTCGCGGTCGGTGTTCGAGCATCGGGCGGTGCTGGTGGGGGGTGAGCCGGTGGTGTCGGGTGTGGTGTCGTCGTCGGCTGGTTCGCCGGTGTTCGTGTTTCCGGGGCAGGGGGCGCAGTGGGTGGGGATGGCGGTGGAGTTGTTGGAGTCGTCGCCGGTGTTCGCGGCTCGGTTCGCGGAGTGTGGTGGGGCGTTGTCGCGGTTTGTGGAGTGGTCGTTGACGGATGTGGTGCGGGGGGAGGTGGGTGCGCCGGGTCTGGATCGGGTGGATGTGGTGCAGCCGGTGTTGTGGGCGGTGATGGTGTCGCTGGCGGCGGTGTGGGAGTCGTTCGGGGTGCGGCCGGCTGCTGTGGTGGGTCATTCGCAGGGTGAGATCGCTGCGGCGGTGGTGTCGGGTGCGTTGAGTGTCGAGGACGGGGCGCGGGTGGTGGCGTTGCGGTCGAGGGCGATCGTGGCGTTGGCGGGGCGTGGTGGCATGGTGTCTGTCGCTCTGTCCCGTCGGGACACCGAGCGGTTGATTGCCGGGTGGGAGGGTCGTGTTTCGGTTGCTGCGGTGAATGGGCCTTCGTCGACGGTGGTGTCGGGGGATGCGGACGCGCTCGACGAACTGGTTGCTCATGCGGGGAGGGTGGGCACGCGGGTGCGTCGTATTGAGGTGGACTATGCCTCGCACTCGGCTCATGTGGAGTGTGTTGAAGGTGAGTTGGGGGAGGTTCTGTCGCCGGTCGTGGCGGGTGAGCCGGTGGTGCCGTTCTTGTCGACGGTGACGGGTGAGTGGGTCAGGGGGGGTGAGACTGATGCGGGTTACTGGTATCGCAACCTGCGTCAGCCGGTGTTGCTTGAGCCCGTGATCGCCGCGTTGGTCGCGGATGGTCATGGCGCGTTCTTGGAGATGAGCCCGCATCCGGTGCTGACGGTGCCGGTGGCGGAGACGGTGGAGGCGGCGGGCGTCGATGCGGTGGTGGTGGGTTCCCTGCGTCGGGGTGAGGGTGGCCTGGAGCGTCTGTACGTGTCGATGGGTGAGGCGTGGGCGCGGGGCGTTGATGTCGACTGGACGGCCGCCTTCGACGGGCTGGCTCCGCGCCGCGTCGAGCTTCCCACCTACCCCTTCCAGCGGCGGCGTTACTGGCTGGACGCGCCGTCGAAGTCCGGGCAGCACGCCGCCGCCGATCCGGTGGAGGAGCAGTTCTGGCGGACCGTGGAGGAAGGAGACCTGGCGGAGCTGGCCGCCACGCTCGGGGTGTCCGAGCGTGACGGGCTGCATGCCGTCGTCCCGGCACTGGCGGCCTGGCGGCGGTCACGTCGTGAGCATGACCTGGTGGACGGCTGGCGTCATCGGGTCGAGTGGCGGGCCCTTCCGGCTTCGGTGGTTGCGGCCAGGGGCGACAGCGAGGGCACCTGGCTGCTCGTCGTCCCGTCGACCGCCGAGGACGCGGAAGCGACCTCCGCCGTACGGGGTGCGCTCGAAGCCCGTGGCATCCGCACCCTGACCGTCACCGCCGTCCCCGAGGGCATGAACCGGGCGGACCTGAAGGCACTGCTCGGCCGGACCGTCGATGCCGAAGCCGTCACCGGTGTCCTCTCCCTGCTGGCCCTCGACGCCCGGCCACACCCGGAGCACCCGCCCGTTCCGCTGGGGCTGGCCGGAAGTCTCGCGCTCGTCCAGGCGCTCGGTGACGCGGGGATCGAGGCGCCCCTTTGGTGCGTGACCCAGGGAGCAGTGGGCACCGGCCCGCACGACGCGCCGACGTCTCCCGTCCAGGCCGGCGTCTGGGGCCTGGGCCGGGCCGCGGCGTTGGAGCATCCCCGGCGATGGGGCGGGCTCGTCGACCTCCCCGCGACTCCCGCATCCGGCACGGTGGCCCTTCTGCCCCACGTCATCACCGCGGGCTCGGAGGAGGACCAGGTCGCCCTGCGGGAGGGCAAGGCGTACGGCCGTCGGCTCGTCCACGCGCCCACCGACGGCAAGCCGGCCCCGCGCGTCTGGAGACCGCGCGGCACCGTCCTCGTCACCGGAGGCACCGGCGCGTTGGGTGCCCACGTCACACGGTGGCTTGCGGACAACGGAGCCGACCACGTCGTTCTCACGGGACGGACGGGCGAGGGGCCTCACGTCGAAGAACTGCGCGCCGAGCTCCAGCGGTGCGGGACCCGGCTCACCGTCGTCGCCTGTGACATGGCCGACCGTGCGGCGGTGGCCGGCCTGGTCGCCCGGCTCGCCGAGGACGGCGCCCCGGTGCGGTCCGTCGTGCACGCGGCGGGCGTGAGCGTACTCGGGCCGATGGCGGAGACCGGGGCGGAGGACCTGGCGGCCACCCTCTCCGGAAAGGTGCTGGGCGCGGAACACCTGGACGCCGTCCTCGACCCCGGACAGCTGGATGCCGTCGTCTACTTCTCCTCCATCTCCGGCACCTGGGGCGTCGCCGACCACGCCGCGTACGGTGCCGCCAACGCCATCCTCGACGCCCGTGCCGAGCGGGGCCGGGCCGACGGGGCACCCGTCCTGTCCGTCGCCTGGGGCCCCTGGGCGGGCGGCGGCATGATCGCCGAGTCGGTGCGGGACGACCTCCGACGGCGGGGCGTTCCCGTGATCGAGCCCGCCCGCGCGATCGCCGGACTCCAGCAGGCCCTGGACCATGACGACACGTGCGTCGCCGTCGCGGACGTCGACTGGAAGCGCTTCGCCGAGGTCTTCACCTCCGTCCGCGGCAGCGCGCTCCTGCGGGAACTGCCCGACGCCACGGCGTCCGAGGACGGCGACCGCGACGGCACCCACGCCGACGGTACCGCGGGTGCGCTGCGGGGGATCGCGGCGCTGGAGCCCGCCCGCCGGACCGCCGCGCTGCGCGCGCTGGTCAGCGCCAACGTGGCCGCCGTGCTCGGACACACCTCGACGGACTCCGACGCACTGGGCGCCGAGACCGCCTTCAAGGACATGGGGTTCGACTCCCTCACCGCTGTGTCCCTGCGCGACCGGCTCAACCGCGCCACCGGCCTCACGCTGCCCACCACGGTCGTCTTCGATCACCCCTCCATCACGGCCCTGGCCGCCTACGTCGGTGAACGCGCGTTCGGTCGACCGGAGCGGGAGCAACAGCCGACGACCGCCGATGCCGCAGGCCCGGACGGCGCTCGCGCGGACGACTCCATCGCGATCGTGTCCATGGGGTGCCGCTTCCCCGGTGGCGTACGCAGCCCCGAAGACCTGTGGCGACTGGTCAGCGACGAGGTGGACGCCATCACGCCGCTGCCGGCCGACCGGGGCTGGGACCTGAACGCCCTGTACGACGCCGACCCCGGCCACCTGGGCACCAGCTACGTCCGGGAGAGCGGATTCCTGGACGGCGTGGCCGAGTTCGACGCCGGGTTCTTCGGTATCTCGCCGCGTGAGGCGCTGGCGATGGACCCGCAGCAGCGGCTGCTCCTGGAGACCGCCTGGGAGACCATCGAACGCGCCGGTATCGACCCGAAGGGGCTGCGCGGCAGCTCAACGGGTGTCTACATCGGCCTCACGGACCAGGAGTACGCCACCCGGCTGCGCGCCGCCTCCGGGGACAACGAGGGCTACCTCGCCACCGGGGCCGCGGCCAGTGTGGCTTCGGGGCGTGTCGCTTACGCGCTGGGGCTGGAGGGCCCGGCGGTGACCGTCGACACCGCCTGCTCGTCCTCGCTGGTCGCGCTGCACCTGGCCGTGCGCGCCCTGCGCGACGGCGAGTGCTCCCTCGCCCTCGCCGGGGCGGCGACGGTGATGTCGGGCCCGGGCGCGTTCGTCGCCTTCAGCCGCCAGCGGGCACTCGCGCCCGACGGCCGCTGCAAGCCCTTCGCCGCCGACGCGGACGGGTTCGCCCTCTCCGAGGGGGTGGGCGTGCTGCTCCTGGAGCGGCTGTCGGACGCGCGCGAGCACGGGCATCAGGTGCTGGCGGTGGTGCGCGGGTCGGCCGTCAACCAGGACGGCGCGTCCAACGGGCTGACGGCACCGAACGGTCCTTCGCAGGAGCGGGTGATCCGGGCGGCCTTGGCGGATGCCGGGGTGTCGGCGGCGGACGTGGACGTGGTGGAGGCGCACGGCACCGGGACCAGGCTGGGCGACCCGATCGAGGCGCAGGCCCTGCTCGCCACCTACGGCCAGGAGCATGACGCCGACCGTCCGCTGTGGCTGGGCTCGGTGAAGTCCAACATCGGTCATACGCAGGCCGCTTCGGGTGTCGCCGGCGTCATCAAGATGGTCGAGGCGATGCGAGCGGGAGCACTGCCCAAGTCACTCAGGGCCGAACGGCCCAGCACGATCGTGGACTGGTCGTCGGGGTCGGTGGAGTTGTTGGGGCGGGCTCGGGAGTGGGAGGCGCGGGAGGGGCGTCCGCGTCGGGCCGGGGTGTCGTCGTTCGGGATCAGCGGGACGAACGCGCACGTGATCCTGGAGGAGGCGGAGCCGGAGGTCATTCAGCCGCAGGGGTCCGAGACATCGGAAGGCGTGGCGGTTCCTCTGCTGGTCTCGGCTCGTTCGGAGGGGGCGTTGGCCGGTCAGATCGAGCGGTTGAGGGCGCGTCTGGGTTCGGGTTCGGTGCGGTCGGTGGATGTGGCGTGGTCGTTGCTGGTGTCGCGGTCGGTGTTCGAGCATCGGGCGGTGCTGGTGGGGGGTGAGCCGGTGGTGTCGGGTGTGGTGTCGTCGTCGGCTGGTTCGCCGGTGTTCGTGTTTCCGGGGCAGGGGGCGCAGTGGGTGGGGATGGCGGTGGAGTTGTTGGAGTCGTCGCCGGTGTTCGCGGCTCGGTTCGCGGAGTGTGGTGGGGCGTTGTCGCGGTTTGTGGAGTGGTCGTTGACGGATGTGGTGCGGGGGGAGGTGGGTGCGCCGGGTCTGGATCGGGTGGATGTGGTGCAGCCGGTGTTGTGGGCGGTGATGGTGTCGCTGGCGGCGGTGTGGGAGTCGTTCGGGGTGCGGCCGGCTGCTGTGGTGGGTCATTCGCAGGGTGAGATCGCTGCGGCGGTGGTGTCGGGTGCGTTGAGTGTCGAGGACGGGGCGCGGGTGGTGGCGTTGCGGTCGAGGGCGATCGTGGCGTTGGCGGGGCGTGGTGGCATGGTGTCTGTCGCTCTGTCCCGTCGGGACACCGAGCGGTTGATTGCCGGGTGGGAGGGTCGTGTTTCGGTTGCTGCGGTGAATGGGCCTTCGTCGACGGTGGTGTCGGGGGATGCGGACGCGCTCGACGAACTGGTTGTCCATGCGGGGAGGGTGGGCACGCGGGTGCGTCGTATTGAGGTGGACTATGCCTCGCACTCGGCTCATGTGGAGTGTGTTGAAGGTGAGTTGGGGGAGGTTCTGTCGCCGGTCGTGGCGGGTGAGCCGGTGGTGCCGTTCTTGTCGACGGTCACGGGTGAGTGGGTCAGGGGGGGTGAGACTGATGCGGGTTACTGGTATCGCAACCTGCGTCAGCCGGTGTTGCTTGAGCCCGTGATCGCCGCGTTGGTCGCGGATGGTCATGGCGCGTTCTTGGAGATGAGCCCGCATCCGGTGCTGACGGTGCCGGTGGCGGAGACGGTGGAGGCGGCGGGCGTCGATGCGGTGGTGGTGGGTTCCCTGCGTCGGGGTGAGGGTGGCCTGGAGCGTCTGTACGTGTCGATGGGTGAGGCGTGGGCGCGGGGCGTTGATGTCGACTGGACGGCCGCCTTCGACGGGCTGGCTCCGCGCCGCGTGGAGCTGCCGACGTACGCCTTTCAGCGGCGGCGTTACTGGCTGGACGCGCCGTCGAAGTCCGGGCAGCACGCCGCCGCCGATCCGGTGGAGGAGCAGTTCTGGCGGACCGTGGAGGAAGGAGACCTGGCGGAGCTGGCCGCCACGCTCGGGGTGTCCGAGCGTGACGGGCTGCATGCCGTCGTCCCGGCACTGGCGGCCTGGCGGAAGGCGGGCAAGGACCGGGCCACGGTGGACAGTTGGCGCTACCGGGTGGTCTGGCGGCCCTACGACCTGCCCGCCGCCGGCACCCTGAACGGCACCTGGCTCCTCGCCGTCCCGGAGACGTGGACCGACGACGAGCTGACGCTGCGGACCCGGGACGTACTGGAAGAGGCGGGCGCCGACGTCGTATGCCTCGCAGTGCCGGAATACGCGGACCGGGTGGTGCTGGCCGAACGGCTGGCGGATGTCGCGTCCGCCGACGAGCCGCCTGCGGGCGTGCTGTCGCTCCTCGCGTTGGACGACACACCCGACAAGCGGAGCAACGGTGTCTCGCGGGGGCTGCTGGCCTCCATGGCGCTGAGCCAGGCACTCCACGACACCGGGCCGGCCGTGCCGCTGTGGGCCATGACACGGGGAGCGGTCGCCGTCGGCCCGGCCTCGGAGGCACCGGACGCCGGACAGGCCGCCGTCCGGGGGTTGTTGCGGGTGGCCGCGCTGGACGACCCCGAGCGGTCCGGCGGCCTCGTCGACCTGCCGGCCGGGGACGGCGCGCACGAGCTGCTGTCCCGTCTGCCCGCTCTGCTGGCCGAGGCGGACACGGGAGACGGTGAAACACGGGGCCGCGAGACGGAGTTCGCCGTGCGCGCCGGTGGTGTGCACGCCCGGCGTATGGTCCGCTCGCCCCGAGGACCGGAGCCGGTGACCGCCGGCTCCGTCTGGAAGCCGCGCGGAACCGTCCTGATCACCGGAGGCACCGGTGCGCTCGGCGCCCACGTGGCCCGGGACCTCGCCCGGGACGGCGCCGGACATCTGCTCCTCACCAGCAGGCGGGGGCCCGACGCCCCCGGTGCGGCCGAACTGGAGCGGGAGCTGACCGGCCTCGGCTGCCGGGTCACCATCGCCGCCTGTGACGTCGCCGACCGTGCCGCGCTCGCCGCCCTCCTGGACGGTGTACCGGACGAACTGCCGCTCACCGCGGTCGTCCACACCGCAGGAGCCGTCGACGTGGCCAGGCCCCTCACCGAGGTCGACGCGGACGAGGCGGTGGACCTCATGCGTGCGAAGGTCGCCGGTGCCCAGCACCTGCACGACCTGCTGGGCGACCGTCCGCTGGACGCCTTCGTCCTGTTCTCCTCCGGTGCCGGCGTCTGGGGCAACGGCGGACAGGCGCCCTACGCCGCCGCCAACGCCCACCTCGACGCGCTCGCCGAGTGGCGACGGGCCGCCGGTCTGCCCGCCACGTCGATCGCGTGGGGCGCCTGGGCGGGCGGCGGCATGGTCGACGCGGAGGTCGCGGAGCAGCTGCTGCGCCGTGGCGTGCCCGCGATGGAACCGTGCCTCGCCGTGCGGGCGCTGCGCGAGGCGGTCGCGGGCGACGAGACGAACCTGATCGTCGCCGACATCCGCTGGGACCGGTTCGTACCGGCGTACTGCGCGCACGGGCACCGGCCGCTGATCGAGGACATCCCCGAAGTACGGGAGCTGCTGGCGGAGCGACGCCGGGAGGAAGCCGCGGAGCAGGACGACACCACGGCCGCCGACGGACTGCGGGGCCAACTCGCCGCTCTGCCGCCCGCCAAGCGGCGCCGACGACTGGTCGACCTGGTCCGCACCCACGTCGGCGCGGTCCTGGGCTCCGGCGACGCGATCAGGGCGGGCAAGGCGTTCCGGGACATGGGCTTCGACTCACTGACCGCGGTCGAACTGCGCAACCGGCTCGTCGCCGCGCTCGGCAGCCGGCTGCCCGCGACCATCGTGTTCGACCACCCCACACCGAACGCGCTGGCCGACCACCTCGACACCGAACTCTTCCCGGCTGAGGCATCCGGTTCCGACGTCGACCCTCGGCTGCGGGAACTCGAAGCGGCCTACCGCGCCCTGACCGACGCTGACGGCAGGCAACACCTCGCGGACGCCGTGCGCGACCTGCTGGACAGCTGGACGGCACCCACCGGTGAGCCGGCACCCACCGGTGAGCCGGAGCACCCGGCCGTCGACGAGGAACTCGTCGGCGCCTCGGACCAGGACATGTTCGACCTGATCGACAGGGAACTCGGGATCTCCTGAGCGGTCCCCCGACACGATCTCCCGATTCTCGAAGGGCTGACTGCCATGGGCAACACGGACAACACCGAGGACAAGCTCCGCGAGTACCTCAAGCGCGTCACCACCGACCTGCGTCAGACCCGGCGCCGGCTCACCGACCTGGAGACGCGGGCGCACGAACCCATCGCCGTCGTGGCGACCGCCTGCCGAATGCCCGGCGGCGTGCGCACCCCCGAGGACCTGTGGCAGGTCGTGGCCGACGGCGTCGACACCGTCTCGGACCTGCCGACCGACCGGGGCTGGGACATCGACGCCCTGTACGACCCGGACCCCGAGCGGCTCGGTACGAGCTACGTCCGCCAGGGCGCCTTCCTGCACGACGCCGCCGAGTTCGACGCCGGTTTCTTCGAGATCTCACCGCGTGAGGCGACGGCGATGGACCCCCAGCAGCGGCTGCTGCTGGAGACCACCTGGGAAGCCTTCGAACGGGCCGGCATCGACCCCACCACCCTGCGCGGCAGCTCCACCGGCGTCTTCATCGGCGCCAGCAACCAGGCGTACGCCGTCGACGGCACCGGCGCCCCCGAGGGCGTCGAGGGCCACCTCCTCACCGGCGGTTCCGCCGCGGTCCTGTCCGGCCGTATCGCCTACAGCCTCGGCTTCGAAGGTCCCGCCGTCAGCCTCGACACCATGTGCTCGTCCTCGCTGGTCGCCCTGCATCTCGCGGTCCGCGCCCTGCGCTCGGGTGAGTGCTCGATGGCGGTCGCCGGCGGCGCCACCGTCATGGCCACCATGCGCAACTTCATCGAGTTCAGCCGCCAGCGCGGTCTCGCGCCCGACGGCCGCTGCAAGCCCTTCGCCGCCGGAGCCGACGGCACCGGCTGGGGCGAGGGCGTGGGCGTGCTGCTGCTGGAGCGGTTGTCGGACGCGCGGGCGCAGGGCCACCAGGTCCTCGCGGTGATACGGGGCTCGGCCATCAACCAGGACGGCGCCTCCAACGGGCTGACCGCGCCCAACGGTCCCTCGCAGCAGCGGGTCATCCGCGCGGCGCTGGCGGACGCCGGGTTGTCGGGGGCGGACGTGGACGTGGTGGAGGCGCACGGCACCGGGACCAGGCTGGGTGACCCGATCGAGGCGCAGGCCCTGCTCGCCACGTACGGCAAGGAACGCGACGCCGACCGTCCGCTGTGGATCGGCTCCCTGAAGTCCAACATCGGCCACACGCAGGCCGCTTCGGGTGTCGCCGGCGTCATCAAGATGGTCGAGGCCCTGCGGCACGGCATCCTCCCCAGATCCCTGCACGCCGACGAGCTCACCCCGCACGTCGACTGGTCCGCCGGAACCCTGCGCCTGCTCACCGAGGCCGTCGAGTGGCCCCAGCACGACCGGCCGCGCCGCGTCGGCGTCTCCTCCTTCGGCGGCAGCGGCACCAACGCCCACGTCGTCATCGAACAGGCACCCGCCATCGAGCAGCCGCAGGCCCCCGTTGCCGTACGGCCCGGCGCCGTCGTCCCGTGGCTGCTGTCCGCACGCTCGGAGACCGCGCTGAGGGAACAGGCGCAGCGGCTCGCCGAGCGCGTGCCGTCCGCGGACCTCGGCATCGCGGACGTCGCCCACACCCTCGCCACGGGCCGCGCCGCCCTGGAGGAACGGGCGGTCGTCGTCGGCGCCGACCGCGACACCCTGCTCAACGCCCTGCGCGCCCTGGCCCGCGGCGAACAGCCCGCCCATACCGCACGCGGTCTCACCACGAGTCCCGGCGAGAGCGTCGACCCGGTGTTCGTGTTTCCGGGGCAGGGGGCGCAGTGGGTGGGGATGGCGGTGGAGTTGTTGGAGTCGTCGCCGGTGTTCGCGGCTCGGTTCGCGGAGTGTGGTGGGGCGTTGTCGCGGTTTGTGGAGTGGTCGTTGACGGATGTGGTGCGGGGGGAGGTGGGTGCGCCGGGTCTGGATCGGGTGGATGTGGTGCAGCCGGTGTTGTGGGCGGTGATGGTGTCGCTGGCGGCGGTGTGGGAGTCGTTCGGGGTGCGGCCGGCTGCTGTGGTGGGTCATTCGCAGGGTGAGATCGCTGCGGCGGTGGTGTCGGGTGCGTTGAGTGTCGAGGACGGGGCGCGGGTGGTGGCGTTGCGGTCGAGGGCGATCGTGGCGTTGGCGGGGCGTGGTGGCATGGTGTCTGTCGCTCTGTCCCGTCGGGACACCGAGCGGTTGATTGCCGGGTGGGAGGGTCGTGTTTCGGTTGCCGCGGTGAATGGGCCTTCGTCGACGGTGGTGTCGGGGGACGCGGACGCGCTCGACGAACTGGTTGTCCACGCGGAGAGGGTGGGCACGCGGGTGCGTCGTATTGAGGTGGACTATGCCTCGCACTCGGCTCATGTGGAGTGTGTTGAAGGTGAGTTGGGGGAGGTTCTGTCGCCGGTCGTGGCGGGTGAGCCGGTGGTGCCGTTCTTGTCGACGGTGACGGGTGAGTGGGTCAGGGGGGGTGAGACTGATGCGGGTTACTGGTATCGCAACCTGCGTCAGCCGGTGTTGCTTGAGCCCGTGATCGCCGCGTTGGTCGCGGATGGTCATGGCGCGTTCTTGGAGATGAGCCCGCATCCGGTGCTGACGGTGCCGGTGGCGGAGACGGTGGAGGCGGCGGGCGTCGATGCGGTGGTGGTGGGTTCCCTGCGTCGGGGTGAGGGTGGCCTGGAGCGTCTGTACGTGTCGATGGGTGAGGCGTGGGCGCGGGGCGTTGATGTCGACTGGACGGCCGCCTTCGACGGGCTGACTCCGCGCCGCGTCGAGCTTCCCACCTACCCCTTCCAGCGGCGGCGTTACTGGCTGGACGCGCCGTCGAAGTCCGGGCAGCACGCCGCCGCCGATCCGGTGGAGGAGCAGTTCTGGCGGACCGTGGAGGAAGGAGACCCACAGGAAATCGCCCGGACGCTGGGACTGGGACCGGAGACGGCCGAGGGACTCGGTGAGATCGTCCCGGCGCTGTCCGCGTGGCGACGGGCGGGCAAGGACCGGGCCACGGTCGACAGTTGGCGCTACCGGGTGGTCTGGCGGCCCTACGACCTGCCCGCCGCCGGCACCCTGAACGGCACCTGGCTCCTCGCCGTCCCCGAAACGCACCTGGGCTCCTCTCTGGTCGCGGACGTCAGCCGGGCCCTCGGCCGGGCGGGCGCGTCCACGGTCACCCTCGTCATGGACGCCGGTGACCTGGACCGGGGACGAGCCGCCGCACGCCTCACGGACGCCGTGTCCGTCACGGCGCCCGCACCCGTGCAGGGCGTGGTCTCCCTGCTCGCGCTCGACGAGCGGGCCGCCCCCGGTCACCCGGGTGCCACCGCCGGCATGACCTCCTCCCTCGTCCTGCTCCAGGCACTGCTGGACACCGAGATGGACGCCAGACTGTGGATTCTGACCAGCGAAGCCGTCGCCACCGGCACCGGTGACGCCGTCCGCAACCCGCTCCAGGGCGCCCTGTGGGGATTCGGCCGGGTCGTCGCGCTGGAGCAGCCCCGGCGGTGGGGCGGACTCGTCGACCTGCCCGCCGAGCTGGACGAGGACACCGCGCGTGGACTCGTCGCGGTGCTCGCCGCCCACGCCGACGAGGACCAGACGGCGCTGCGCGGCCGGGCCGCGCACATCCGCCGCCTGGTCCGGGCGCCGCTCGCCGGCCGGACCGCGCCGCGCGCGTGGCGCACCAGCGGCGCCGCGCTCGTCACCGGCGGAACCGGTGGCCTCGGCGCCCACACGGCCCGGCTGCTCGCCCGCAGGGGCGCCGAGCACCTGGTGCTGACCAGCCGCCGTGGGCCGGACGCGCCCGGAGCGGCCGAGCTGCGGGAGGAACTGACCGCGCTGGGCTGCCGGGTCACCATCGCGGCCTGCGACGTGGCCGACCGTGAGGCCCTGGAACGCCTGGTGGAGGAGATCGAGTCGGACGGGCCCGCCGTCCGGACCGTCGTGCACACCGCCGGCGTCGGCATGCTCGCCCCCCTCGCGGAGACCGAGCTCGACTTCTTCGCCGAGGGCGCCCGCGCCAAGCTGCTCGGCGCGGCGAACCTCGACGCCGTCTTCGACCACGACCGGCTGGACGCCTTCGTCCTCTACTCGTCCGTCGCCGGCACCTGGGGCAGCGGCGACCACGGCGCCTACTCGGCCTCCAACGCCTACGTCGACGCGCTCGCCGAGCACCGCAGGGCGCGCGGCCTGACCGGGACGTCCATCGCATGGGGCATCTGGAGCCCCGAGGGCGGCGGGATGGCCGTCAACGTCGTGCGTGAGCAGCTGCGGTGGCGCGGCATCCCCTTCATGGACGCCGAACTGGCCGTCAACGGACTCCAGCAGGCTCTCGACCACGACGAGACCTTCCTCGCCGTCGCCGACATCGACTGGGAACGCTTCGTTCCCGTCTTCACCGCCGCGCACCCCCGGCCGCTGCTGCACGAGATCCCCGAGGTCGCCGAAGCCACGAAGGCCGGCGAACCCGAGGGGACCGAGGTCGCAGAACGGCTCGGCGGACTGCGCGCGGAACTCGCGGCCCTGTCGGGCGCCGAGCGCGTCCGGACCCTCACCGACCTCGTGCGCGCCCAGGTCGCATCCGTCCTCGGCCACGCCGACGGCACCGACATCGCACCCCAACGGGCGTTTCGCGAGCTGGGGTTCGACTCCCTCACCGCCGTCGAACTGCGCAACCGCCTCAACTCGGCGACCGGACTGACCCTCCCCGCGACGATCGTCTTCGACCACCCCAATGTGCACGACCTCGTCCAGCACCTGCTCGGACACCTCGCCGCCGACGCGTCTGAGGACCGGGCCGCCGCCCTGCCCGCCACGCCGGTGAACCGCCCGGCGCACGAGAACGAACCCATCGCGATCGTCTCGATGGGCTGCCGCTTCCCCGGCGGAGCGCAGACGCCCGACGACTTCTGGCGGCTCGTCCTGGACGAGACCGACGCCATCTCCCACCTGCCCGTCGACCGCGGCTGGGACGTGGTGAACCTGTACGACCCCGACCCGGACCGGCCCGGCACCACATACGCCCGGGAAGGCGGATTCCTCCACGACGCCGCCGAGTTCGACGCCGGCTTCTTCGGTGTCTCACCTCGTGAGGCGACGGCGATGGACCCGCAGCAGCGGCTGCTGCTCGAGACCAGCTGGGAGACCCTGGAGCGCGGCGGCATCGCCCCCGACAGTCTGCGGGGCAGCGACACCGGCGTCTTCGTCGGCGTGTCCCACCAGGGCTACGGTGCGAGCGGCGAGGCGCCCGAAGGGCTGGAAGGGCACCTGATCACCGGCACCGTCACCAGCATCGCCTCCGGCCGCGTCTCCTACACCCTGGGCCTGGAGGGGCCGGCCGTGACGCTGGACACCGGCTGCTCCTCCGCACTCGTCGCCATGCACCTGGCCATCCGCTCGCTGCGCTCCGGCGAGTGCTCCCTCGCCCTGACCGGCGGCGCCGCCGTGATGGGCGAACCGATCGGCCTGGTGGGCTTCAGCCGCCAGCGCGGTCTGGCGACGGACGGCCGCTGCAAGGCGTTCGGCGCCGAGGCCGACGGCATGGGCATGGCCGAGGGCGTGGGCGTGCTGCTCCTGGAACGTCTGTCGGACGCCCGGGCCAACGGGCACCAGGTCCTGGCCCTCGTCCGGGGATCGGCCATCAACCAGGACGGCGCCTCCAACGGCCTCACCGCGCCCAACGGCCTGTCCCAGCAGCGCGTCATCCGGTCCGCGCTCGCGGACGCCGGCCTGTCCGCCGCGGACATCGACGTGGTGGAGGCGCACGGCACCGGCACCAGGCTGGGCGACCCGATCGAGGCGCAGGCCCTGCTCGCGACCTACGGCCAGGAGCACGACGCCGACCGTCCGCTGTGGCTGGGCTCGGTGAAGTCCAACATCGGCCACACACAGGCCGCTTCGGGTGTCGCCGGCGTCATCAAGATGGTGCAGGCCATGCGCCACGGCACCCTGCCGAGGACCCTGCACGCCGACGCGATCTCCCCGTTCGTCGACTGGTCGACCGGACACGTCGAGGTCCTCACCGACTCCCGCCCCTGGCACACGGACGACCGTCCCCGTCGTGCCGCAGTCTCCTCCTTCGGGGTCAGCGGCACCAACGCCCACGTCATCCTCGAACAGCCCGCCCCGGACACGGAGTCCACCGTGCCGACCCCGGACACCGCCGGCACCGTCGTGCCGTGGCTGGTCTCCGCCCGCTCCGCGGACGCGCTGCGTGCCCAGGCCGAGCGACTGCTGTCCCATCTGGCGGACAGCGCACCCGACCACGGGGACGTGGCGCACTCTCTGCTCACGGGCCGCGCCGCCCTGGAGGAACGGGCGGTCGTCGTCGGCGCCCGCCGCGACACCCTCCTCGCCGGACTCCGGTCCCTCGCCACCGGCACCACCGCACCCGGCCTCGCCCGGGGCACCACCCAACGCATCGGCGAGAGCGTCGACCCGGTGTTCGTGTTTCCGGGGCAGGGGGCGCAGTGGGTGGGGATGGCGGTGGAGTTGTTGGAGTCGTCGCCGGTGTTCGCGGCTCGGTTCGCGGAGTGTGGTGGGGCGTTGTCGCGGTTTGTGGAGTGGTCGTTGACGGATGTGGTGCGGGGGGAGGTGGGTGCGCCGGGTCTGGATCGGGTGGATGTGGTGCAGCCGGTGTTGTGGGCGGTGATGGTGTCGCTGGCGGCGGTGTGGGAGTCGTTCGGGGTGCGGCCGGCTGCTGTGGTGGGTCATTCGCAGGGTGAGATCGCTGCGGCGGTGGTGTCGGGTGCGTTGAGTGTCGAGGACGGGGCGCGGGTGGTGGCGTTGCGGTCGAGGGCGATCGTGGCGTTGGCGGGGCGTGGTGGCATGGTGTCTGTCGCTCTGTCCCGCCGGGACACCGAGCGGTTGATTGCCGGGTGGGAGGGTCGTGTTTCGGTTGCCGCGGTGAATGGGCCTTCGTCGACGGTGGTGTCGGGGGATGCGGACGCGCTCGACGAACTGGTTGTCCATGCGGGGAGGGTGGGCACGCGGGTGCGTCGTATTGAGGTGGACTATGCCTCGCACTCGGCTCATGTGGAGTGTGTTGAAGGTGAGTTGGGGGAGGTTCTGTCGCCGGTCGTGGCGGGTGAGCCGGTGGTGCCGTTCTTGTCGACGGTGACGGGTGAGTGGGTCAGGGGGGGTGAGACTGATGCGGGTTATTGGTATCGCAACCTGCGTCAGCCGGTGTTGCTTGAGCCCGTGATCGCCGCGTTGGTCGCGGATGGTCATGGCGCGTTCTTGGAGATGAGCCCGCATCCGGTGCTGACGGTGCCGGTGGCGGAGACGGTGGAGGCGGCGGGCGTCGATGCGGTGGTGGTGGGCTCTCTGCGTCGGGGTGAGGGTGGCCTGGAGCGTCTGTACGTGTCGATGGGTGAGGCGTGGGCGCGGGGCGTTGATGTCGACTGGACGGCCGCCTTCGACGGGCTGGCTCCGCGCCGCGTAGAGCTTCCCACCTACCCCTTCCAGCGGCGGCACTACTGGCTCGAACCGGTCGTCCGTCCGGCAGGTGCCGTGGCGGGGCGCGGTGCTGTGGACCTCGTCGACGACGGCTTCTGGAGCAGCGTGGAGAACCAGGACCTCGATGCCCTGGCCGAGGATCTCGGTGTCGCCGACGTCCGCTCGCTGGCGGAGATCGTGCCCGCCCTGTCGTCCTGGCGGCGGGACCGGATCACCCGCTCGACCCTCGACGGCTGGCGCTACCGGGTCATCTGGCGCCCCCGGGCCGACCAGCCCGCCCGCGTCGACACGCTCCCGGGTACCTGGCTGCTCGTCGTCCCCGCCGGACACGAGGCCGATCCCCTCGTACGGGACGTGACCGAGGCCGTCGAGACGTACGCGGCCGGTGCGCACGTCCTGGTCGTCGGGGCGGCCGAGGCCGAACGTGAGCGCATGGTGGACCTGATACGGCAGCGGACCGCGGGTGTCACCGTCGGTGGCGTGCTGTCGCTGCTCGGGCTGGACGAGTCGCCGTGGTCGCGTGAGGGCGTACTGCCCACCGGTCTGGTGCTCACGACCACCCTGCTCCAGGCCCTCGGCGACGCGCGGATCGACGCGCCCGTGTGGTGCGCCACGCGGGGCGCTGTCACCGTGCACCGCGGCGACCCGCTCGTCAGCCCCCTCCAGGCGACGAACTGGGGCCTCGGCCGCATCGCCGCCCTGGAGTACCCGCAGCGCTGGGGCGGACTCGTCGACCTGCCCGAGACGCTCGACACCCGGGCCGCGCGACGGCTGGCCGCAGTCCTGTCCGGGGCACTGGAGGAGGACCACGTCGCCCTACGGCCGTCCGGGCTCTTCGCCCGCCGACTGGTGCGCGCGGGCGACGGACCGCGGCCCGAGGGCACCTGGAGGCCGTCCGGCACCGTGCTCGTCACCGGTGGCACCGGCGGACTCGGCCGGCACGTCGCCCGCTGGCTCGCCCGCGGCGGCGCCGAGCACCTGGTGCTCGTCTCCCGGCGCGGCCCCGACGCCCCCGGCGCCGACGGCCTCGTGGCCGAACTCGCGGAACTCGGCACCCCCGCCAGCGTCGTCGCCTGCGACGTGTCCGACGCGGAGGCCGTGCGGCGCCTCGTCGACGACCTGCCCGGAGGCGGCACCCTGACCGCCGTCTTCCACACCGCGGGCATCATCGACGACGGCCTCATCGACGCGCTCACCCCGCAGCGGGCGCACGACGTGCTGCGGCCCAAGGCCGACGCGGCGCTCGCGCTCGACGCGGCCACCCGTCATCTGGACCTCGACGCGTTCGTCCTGTTCTCCTCCATGGCGGGCACCCTGGGCGGCCCCGGGCAGGGCAGCTATGCCGCCGCCAACGCCCACCTCGACGCGCTCGCCGCCCGGCGACGGGCCGAGGGTCTGCCCGCCACGTCGATCGGCTGGGGCACCTGGGCCGGGGGCGGGATGGTGGGCGAGGAGGTCGCCGAGCGGCTCCGCCATGACGGTGTGCCCCCGATGGACCCCGAACTGGCCATCGCCTCCCTGCAGAAGGCCCTGGACCAGGACGAGGAATTCCTCATCGTGGCGGACGTCGACTGGAAGCTCATCACGGCCCGCGCCTTCGCCGCGCTGCGCGAACTGCCCGAGAGCCGGGCCGGCGCCGTCGAGCGGACGACGGAGAAGGAGAGCGACCCCGTGGACGGGCCGCCGCTCGTGAAGCGGCTCGCCGCCCTGGCCCCCGCCGAACGCCGTGCCGCCCTGGTCATGGAGATCCGCACGCAGGCCGCCGCCGTCCTCGGCCACACGGACGCCGACGCCGTCCCGGAGGGCCGCGCCTTCCGCGACCTCGGCTTCGACTCGCTGACCGCGGTGGAGCTGCGGAACCGCTTCGCCGAGGCCACCGGGCTCCGGCTGCCGGTCACCCTCGCCTTCGACCACCCCTCCGCGTCCGCCCTCGCCGCCCACCTGGACGCCGAACTGTTCGGCGGGCAGACCGCCGACGCCGCCCTCTCGACCCTGCCCACCGCCTCGGTGGACGACGACCCGGTGGTCATCGTCGGCATGGGCTGCCGCTTCCCCGGCGGGGTCACCTCACCCGAGGATCTGTGGCGGATCGTCGCCGAGGGCACGGACGCCATCACCCCGTTCCCCGGCGACCGCGGCTGGGACATCGAGACCCTGTACGACCCCGACCCCGACCGGACCGGCCACTCCTACGCCCGGCACGGCGGCTTCCTGCACGACGCCGACCGGTTCGACCCGGCGTTCTTCGGTATCTCACCCCGCGAGGCGGTCGCCATCGACCCGCAGCACCGGCTGCTGCTGGAGACGTCCTGGGAGACGTTCGAACGCGCCGGGATCGACCCGGAGGGGATGCGCGGCGCACGGGCCGGCGTGTTCGTGGGCTCCAACTACAACGACTACGCCCGCAGGGTCCGGCAGGCCCCCGAGGAACTGGAGGGATACCTGGCCACCGGCAGCGCGAGCAGTGTCGCCTCCGGCCGCGTCGCCTACACCTTCGGTCTCGAAGGGCCCGCCGTCACCGTCGACACCGCCTGCTCCTCCTCGCTGGTCGCCCTGCACCTGGCCGCGCAGGCACTGCGGGCGGGGGAGTGCGAACTGGCCCTGGCCGGCGGCGTCACCGTGATCTCCACGCCGGACACCTTCGTCGAGTTCAGCCGGCAGCGCGCGCTCTCGCCCGACGGACGCTGCAAGCCGTTCGCCGCCGAGGCCGACGGGGCGGGCTGGGCCGAGGGCGTCGGCCTGCTTCTGCTGGAGCGGCTGTCCGACGCCCGCCGCAAGGGGCACCCGGTGCTCGCCGTCGTGGCCGGCAGTGCCGTGAACCAGGACGGTGCCTCCAACGGGCTGACCGCCCCCAGCGGCCCCGCCCAGCAGCGCGTCATCCGGCAGGCCCTCGCCTCCGCCGGGCTCTCCCCGGCCGACGTCGACGCCGTCGAGGCGCACGGCACCGGCACCAGGCTCGGCGACCCGATCGAGGCGCAGGCCCTGCTGGCCACCTACGGCCAGGACCGGCCCGCCGACCGCCCGCTGTGGCTCGGGGCGGTGAAGTCCAACATCGGGCACACGCAGGCCGCCTCCGGTGTCGCCGGTGTGATCAAGATGGTGATGGCGATGCGGCACGGCGTCCTGCCGCGCACCCTGCACGCCGACCGCCCCTCCCCGCACATCGACTGGTCCGGCGGCGCCGTGCGCCTGCTCGCCGAGGAGCGGGTGTGGGAGGCGGGCGACGGTCCACGGCGCGCCGGTGTGTCCTCCTTCGGCGTCAGCGGCACCAACGCCCACGTCATCCTCCAGGAGCCGGAGGAGGTACCCGCTCAGCCCTCGCCCCAGTCCGGTGACAGGCCGGTCCGGACGCTGCCGTGGCTGCTGTCCGCCCGAGGCGTTGCCGCGCTGCGCGAGCAGGCCCGCCGCCTCCTGGACCACATGGCGGCCCGCCCCGGGACCTCGCCGGCCGACCTCGCGCTGTCCCTGGCCACCACGCGCGCCCGACTGGAGGACCGGGCGGCCGTCGTGGCCGACGACAGCGACGCCCTCACCGAGGCGCTCACCGCCCTCGCCGAAGGCCGCGAGCACCCGCGGCTGATCACCGGACGGGCCCGGGGCGGCCGGACGGCGTTCCTCTTCTCCGGCCAGGGCGCCCAGCGCCCGGAGACCGGACGCGCCCTGTACGAGACCCACGAGGTGTTCGCCGACGCCCTCGACGCGGTCTGCGCCCACCTCGACGGACATCTCGGCACCCCGCTGCGGGACGTCCTGTTCGCCGAGCCCGGCAGCCCGCGAGCGGCCCTGCTGGACCGCACCGACTACACCCAGGCCGCGCTGTTCGCCGTACAGGTCGCCCTGTTCCGGCTGCTGGAGAGCCTGGACGTACGGCCCGACGTACTGCTGGGCCACTCGGTCGGTGAGATCGCCGCCGCGCACGTCGCCGGGGCGCTCACCCTGGAGGACGCCTGTCGGCTGGTCGCCGTGCGCGGCCGGCTCATGGCCGGCCTGCCGGAGGGCGGCGCCATGATCTCCGTCCAGGCCGGCGTGACGGAGGTGACACCGTTGCTCGCCTCCTACGGGGGCCGGGTGGCCGTCGCCGCCGACAACAGCCCCCTGGGCACCGTCCTGTCCGGCGACGAGGACGACGTCACCGCGCTCGCCGCCGAACTCGCCGGGCGGGGCCGCAAGACCCGCAGGCTCAACGTCAGCCACGCCTTCCACTCGCACCGCGTGGACGGCATGCTCGACACCTTCGCCGAGCACACCGCACACCTGCGGCACCAGGTCCCCGCCGTCCCCGTGGTGTCCACCGTCACCGGACGCCCCGTCACCGCCGGCGAACCCTTCGACGGCGCCTACTGGGTGCGCCAGGTCCGCGACAGCGTCCGCTTCCGGGACGGCATCCGCGCCCTCCAGGAGCAGGGCGTCACCACCTACGTGGAGATCGGGCCGGGCGGCACGCTCACCGCGCTCGCCGGGGAGTGCGTCGACAGTGACGCCCTGCTGGTGCCCACGCTGGCCCGGGACACCGAGGAGGGCAGGTCGCTGGCCTCCGCCCTGGCCCGGCTGCACACCCACGGCCACCGTGTCGGCTGGGACACCTGGTTCGCCCCCACCGGTGCCCGGCGCACCGACCTGCCGACCTACCCGTTCCAGCGGCGCCGCTACTGGCTGGAGGCGTCCGGGCCCGACACTCCCGGCCCGGACGCCGTACGGCACCCGCTGCTCACCGCGGCCGTGCCGCTGGCCGACGGGGACGGCCTGGTACTGACCGGGACCGTCTCCGTGGACGGCAGGCCCTGGCTGGCCGACCACGCCCTCGACGGCCGGGTCCTGTTCCCCGGCACCGCGTTCCTGGACCTCGCACTGGAGGCCTGCGCCCACGTGGGAGCCGCCCGCGTCACCGACCTCACGCTGAACACCCCGCTCGTGCTGCCCGAGAACGGCGGCGTGCGGATCCAGGTCGGTGTCTCCGCACCCGACGAGAAGGGAGACCGCACCCTGACCGTGCACTCCCGCCCCGCCACCGGCGACACGGCGGACGGGCCCTGGACCCGGCACGCCGAAGGCGTCCTCGGTGACAGTCCGGCGATCACGGGGGAGCCCGTCCCGGCCGCCTGGCCGCCGCCCGGCGCCACTCCGGTGGACGTGTCCGGCCTGTACGAGCGGATCGCCGCCCGGGGCTTCGCCTACGGGCCCGCCTTCCGCGGGCTGCGCGCCGCCTGGCGCGACGGCGACTCGGTGTACGCGGAGATCGCCCCCGAGGACGGCGAACACGTCCAGGGCACCGACCGGTTCCGCATCCACCCCGCCCTCCTCGACGCGGCCCTGCACACCGTTGCCCTCACCGTCGCCGAAGGCACGGACACCGTGGTGCCGTTCACCTTCCGGGACGTCACCGCGCACAGCGCCGGACCCGCCGCCCTGCGCGTCAGGCTCACCCCCACCGCGGAAGACACCCATCGGGTGACGCTCCTCGACGGCGGCGGGGCGCCGGTCGCGGAGATCGGCGCGCTCGCCCTGCGGGCCGTGGACACCACGGCCCTGCCGGCCGCCGCGGGCGCCGGCGCGCTGCACACCCTCCGCTGGGTCCCGGCGGCACCTGCCGGGCCTCCCGCGGATCTCACCACACCGCACCTCGTGGGACCGGCCGCGGAACTCACCGGCCACCCGGTCCTGGCGGGGGCCGTGCGGCACGCCGATCCGGCCGCGCTGGTGACGGCGACCGCCGGGAGTGCCGTACCGAGCACCGTCCTGGCCGTCGTGCCGGCGTCGGACCAGGACACCGACCCGGCCGAGGCCGCCCGCCACACCACCGGCCACGCGCTGCGGCTGGTGACCGAGTGGCTCGCGCAGGACGCCCTCGCCGCCTCCCGGCTGGTGCTGCTGACCCGGCACGCCGTCACCACCGGTCTGGGGGACGCCGCCCGCACGGACCCCGCGCAGGCCGCCGTATGGGGTCTGGTCCGCGCGGCGCGAGCCGAGAACCCCGGCCGGTTCGCGCTCGTCGACCACGACGGAACCGCCGCCTCCCTGACCCTGCTGCCCGCCGTCCTGGCCGGCGAGGACAGCGAGACCGCACTGCGGGACGGCGCCGCCCTCGTGCCCCGGCTGACCCGGGCAACGCCCGGCACCGACGCGCCCGACGCGATCGGCGACGGCACGGTGCTCGTCACCGGCGCGGGCGGCGTCCTGGCCCGTCAGGTCGCCCGCCACCTGGTCACCGCCCACGGCACCCGCTCGCTGCTGCTGGCCGGACGGCGCGGGCCCGCCGCCGAGGGCATGAGCGAGCTGTGCGAGGAACTGCGCGGCCACGGCGCCCACGTCACCGTCGCCGCCTGCGACGTGGCCGACCGGGACGCCCTGACCGCCCTGCTCGCCCAGGTGCCCGGGGACCTGCCGCTGACCGCGGTTGTGCACACCGCCGGGGTCCTCGACGACGGCATCGTGCAGTCGCTCACCCCCGAGCGCCTCGACACGGTCCTGCGCGCCAAGGCCGACGCCGCCGTGCTCCTGGCGGACCTCACCCGCGACACCGGCGCCGCGCTCGTCCTGTTCTCCTCCCTCGCCGGCACCCTCGGCGGGGCCGGACAGGCCAACTACTCGGCCGCCAACGCCTTCCTGGACGCGTTCGCCGCCCGCGCCGCCGCCGAAGGACGCCGCGTGCAGTCCCTGGCCTGGGGGCTGTGGGCGGAGCGCAGCGGCATGACCGGCACCCTGGCCGAGGCCGACCGGCGCCGCATCACCCGCGGCGGCCTGCGCCCCATGGCCACCGCCGACGCGCTCGCCCTGCTGGACACGGCGCTGCACTGCACGCGGGCCTGGTTCGCCCCCGCCGACCTGGACACCGGCGCGCTGCGTCACCTCGACGTCCCCGTGCCCGACCTGCTCGGTGACCTCGTGTCCGCCCGCGGCCGGCTCACGGCCCGCACGGCCCCCGTGGCACCCGCCGCCGACCCCACCGGGGGCGGCCTGGCCGAGCGGCTCGCCGGGCTCGACGCGAGCGCCCGCCACCGAGCCGTACTGGAGGCGGTGCTCGCCCAGGCCGCCCTCGTCATCGGCCACGACACCCCGGACTCCATCGACCCCGAACGGGGCTTCCTGGACATCGGCTTCGACTCCCTGACCGCCGTCGAACTGCGCAACCGGCTCAGCACGCTGGCGGGGGTCCGGCTGCCCGCGACGCTCATGTTCGACCACCCCACCCCCGAACGGCTCGCCGCGCACCTGCTGGAGCGCACCGCGCCCGCCGAGCCGCCCGCCGTATCCCCGGTCCTCGACCGACTGGACGAGCTGGAGGCCCAGTTCACGGACGCCTGCGCGGACCCGGCACTGCGCGACGGGCTGCGGCTGCGGCTGCGCACCCTCCTGGACCGGCTCGACGCCGGCCCGGCACCGGTACCGGACGCCGCACTGGGCGGGGTCCCCGACCTGGACAGCGCGGTGGATGAGGTGTCCGACGACGAACTCCGCGCCTTCCTGGAGGGCGACCTCGACGACGCCTGACCCGGCCGGCCGCCGCGCCCGGACACGATCCGGTCGCGGCGGCTCCGGACCGTATTCACCCGTCTGCGGCTCCGGGCCGTACTCATCCGTCTGCGGCCGTCAGCCGCCCGATCCGTACACCTCATCCGAACCGCACGACGACCAAGCACCCGGCGCTCGTCGGCCCGGCCGCGCGCGCCACGCCCGCCGATCCGCTCCACACGGCCGCACCGCCCCGGCGCCGGCGGCCGTCCACCTCTGTCACCTGGATGGAACAGTGAAGGCTCTCGTGCTCGCGGGGGGATCCGGTACGCGTCTGCGACCGATCACCCACACGTCCAGCAAGCAGCTGGTCCCGGTCGCCAACAAGCCGGTCCTCTTCTACGCCCTGGAATCCATCGCCGCCGCCGGCATCACCGAGGCCGGCGTCATCGTCGGCGGCGCCGCCCACGAGATCGAGGCGGCGGTCGGTGACGGTTCCGCCTTCGGGCTCGACGTCACGTACATCCCGCAGAGCGAACCCCTAGGGCTCGCCCACGCCGTCCTCATCGCCCGGCCCTTCCTCGGCGACGACGACTTCGTGATGTACCTCGGCGACAACTTCGTCCTCGACGGCATCGGCGACGTCGTCGAGGAGTTCCGCAAGAACCCCTGCGACGCGCAGATCCTGCTCACCCGTGTCAGCGACCCCACCGCCTTCGGCGTGGCCGTGACCGACGACCTGGGCAACGTCCTCGGCCTGGAGGAGAAGCCGCGGACACCGCGCAGCGACCTCGCCGTGGCCGGTGTCTACCTGTTCGACCCCGCCGTCCACGACGCCGTGCGCGCCATCCGGCCCTCCGCCCGCGGCGAACTGGAGATCACCGACGCCCTCCAGTGGATGATCGACCAGCGGATGGCCGTGCGCTCCACGGTCATCACCGGCTACTGGAAGGACACCGGCAACGTCACCGACATGCTGGAGGTCAACCGGACCGTCCTGGAACGCATCGAGCGCCGTGTCGACGGGTTCGTGGACGAGGAGAGCGAGATCATCGGGCGGGTCCGGATCGAGGCCGGGGCCCAGGTCCGGCGCTCGCGCATCGTGGGCCCCGCCATCATCGGCGCGGGCAGCGTCGTCACCGACTCCTACGTCGGACCGTCCACGTCGGTGGCCGAGGACTGCCGGATCAGCCACAGCGAGATCGAGTACTCCATCGTCCTGCGCGAGTCCTCCTTCGACCGTATCCGCCGCGTGGAGGCGTCCCTCGTCGGGCGCAACGTCAAGGTCACCCTCGCGCCCCGGCTGCCCGCCACCCACCGCCTCGTGATCGGCGACCACGGACAGGTCCAGATCTCCTCATGAGCGCGGTCCGCCTCCTCGTCGTCACCGCGGTCGCCGCCGAACGCGACGCCGCCGCCCGCGGGCTCGGGCCCGCCGACCCGGTCCCGCCGCCCGCGCCACCGGGACGGGACGCCGTCCGCGTCACCACGGGCGGCGACGGTCTCGGCCACCCCCCGATCCGCGCCGACCTCGTCGTCGGGGGTGTCGGGCCGGCCGCCTCCGCGGCCACCACCGCGGCCGCGCTCACCGCGGCGACCGCCCGCGGCGAGCCCTACGACCTCGTCGTCTCCACCGGCATCGCGGGCGGGTTCGCCCCGGTCGCCGCGCTGGGCTCCGTCGTCGTCGCCGACCGGGTCGTCGCCGCCGACCTGGGCGCCGACACACCGGACGGGTTCGTGCCCGTCGACTCCCTCGGCCTGGGCACCGCCGAGCACGTCTGCGCACCCCGCCTCGCCGCCGCCGTCGCCCGCGGTCTCGGTGCCGTCCACGCACCCGTCCTGACCGTCTCCACCGTCACCGGCACCGCCGAACGCGCCATCGCGCTGCGGGAACGCCACAAGGCCGCCGCCGAGGCGATGGAGGGTTTCGGGGCCGCCGAGGCCGCCACCGCCCACGGCGCGCCCTTCCTGGAGATCCGTACCGTCTCCAACGCGGTCGGCCCCCGCGACCGCTCCGCCTGGCGCGTCCCCGAGGCGCTGGCCGCCCTGCACGACGCCTTCGCGGTCCTGCACACCGTGCTCACGCGAGGTACCCCGCCGCCCTACGGCTGACCGGCGGGGCCGGACGCGGCGATCGGCGAGATCCGCGGGACGAGTCCGCTCTCCCCGCTGGAGCGGGCCTCGAACCTGGGGCTGCTGCTGCACACCGGCGGCGAGCAGCCCAGGAACACCACCGCAGGAGGCGGGCCGGCGCTGGCCGAGCGTCCGGCGGGGCCGCCCGCCACTTTCCCCTGGCGGGTGGCCCCGCCGGACCTCGCGCGCCCCGAAGGGCACACGGGCCGGCCACAGGCACAGCCGCTCCCGACTCCGCCCGCAGGCAAGGCCGTACAGCGACGGGCCGCCACACGGCCGCCGCTCCGGCCTGCGCGGAAACCGAACCGCGGACGATTTCCAAGGGTTTCCCCAAACAACGCCGCCGAGGGCCGAAATCGGGTGACCGCGCGGGTCATGCTGTCCCCACCGCACGAGGAGATCACCACCGGCCGGGCCCCATCGGGTGCCCCGGTCCGGTGTCCCGGCCATCGCGCGGCACCTCCCGTTCCGCCACCGAACCGAACAGCATGGGGGCAGTCCATGACGAAGGAAGCGCAGCTTCGGGACTACCTCAAGCGGGTCACCGTCGATCTCCACACCACCCGCCGCAAGCTGCGGCAGCTGGAGGCCCGCGAGCAGGAGCCCATCGCCATCGTCGGCATGAGCTGCCGCCTGCCCGGCGACGTGCGCACCCCGGACGGCTTCTGGGACCTGCTGGTCTCCGGAACCGACGCGGTGACGGAATGGCCCACCGACCGCGGCTGGCCCACCGCCTCCGACACCGGCACCGGCCACCGCCGGGGCGGCTTCGTCCGCGACGCCGACCGCTTCGACCCCGCCTTCTTCGGGATCTCCCCGCGCGAGGCCCTCGCCATGGACCCGCAGCAGCGCCTGCTGCTCGAAGTGGTCTGGGAGTCCCTCGAACACGCCGGCATCGACCCGGCCACCCTGCGCGGCAGCCGCTCCGGCGTCTTCGTCGGATGCAGCGACCAGGGCTACACCACCGGCCTGACCGAGGTCCCCGAGGACGTCCGCGGACACCTGCTCACCGGCAACTCCATGTCCGTCCTCTCCGGCCGCGTCGCCTACACCCTCGGCCTGGAGGGACCCGCCGTCACCGTCGACACCGCCTGCTCCTCCTCCCTGGTCGCCCTCCACCTGGCGGCCCAGTCGCTGCGGTCCGGTGAGTGCTCCCTGGCGGTCGTCGGCGGTGTCACCGTCATGTCCAGTCCCGGTGCGTTCACCGAGTTCGCTCGGCAGGGCGGCCTCGCCGGCGACGGCCGCTGCAAGGCGTTCTCCGACGACGCCGACGGCACCGGCTGGGCCGAGGGCGCGGGCATCCTCGTCGTGGAGCGCCTGTCCGACGCCCGCCGCAACAACCATGCCGTGCTCGCGGTCGTCCGCGGCAGCGCCGTCAACCAGGACGGCGCCTCCAACGGCCTGACCGCCCCCAACGGCCTGTCCCAGCAGCGCGTCATCCTCGCCGCGCTCGCCAACGCCCAACTGCCCGCCACCGAGATCGACGCCGTCGAGGCACACGGCACCGGCACCGCGCTCGGCGACCCCATCGAGGCACAGGCCCTGCTGGCCACCTACGGCCAGGGCCGCCCCACCGACCGGCCGCTGCTGCTCGGCTCCGCCAAGTCCAACCTCGGCCACACCCAGGCCGCCGCCGGTGTCGTCGGCGTCATCAAGTCCGTCCTCGCCCTGCGCCACGGTGTGCTGCCCCCGACGCTGCACGCCGAACACCCCTCCACCCACGTCGACTGGAGTGCCGGCCACGTCCGGCTCCTCACCGAAGCGCACGCCTGGCCGGAGACCGGCCACCCGCGCCGGGTCGGCGTCTCCGCCTTCGGCGTCTCCGGCACCAACGCCCACGTCATCGTCGAACAGGCCCCCCAGCCGTCGGAGGAAGCCGACGGAACCGAGGGGACCCCGCGCGCGAGCCTGCCGGTCCTGCCCTGGATCCTGTCGGCCCACGACCAGGAGACCCTGCGCGCCCAGGCCCGCCGCCTGGCCGACCACCTCGCCACCCACCCGGACACCGACCCCTACGACCTCGCCGCGTCCCTCGCCACCACCCGTACCGCGCACCCGTACCGCGCCGCCGTCCTCGGCGCCGACCGCACCGAACTCGAGGCAGCCGTCGAGGCGTTGGCGCGCGGCGAAGCCACCGCGGACATCCTCACCGACACTGCGAAGGGGCCCGGCAAGGTCGCCTTCCTGTTCTCGGGCCAGGGCGCGCAGCGTCCCGGCATGGGGCGTGAGCTGTACGAGGCGTTCCCGGTGTTCGCCGAGGTGTTCGACGCGGTGTGCGCCCAGGTGGGCGCGGAGTTGCGGGACGTCGCCCTCGGTGAGCGCGGCGAGGAACTGGACCGTACGGAGTGGACCCAACCGGCGCTCTTCGCCATCGAGGTGGCGCTGTTCCGGCTGCTGGAGTCATGGGGCGTGCGCCCGGACGTCGTCATGGGCCACTCCATCGGCGAGATCACCGCCGCGCATGTGGCGGGTGTGCTGACCCTGGAGGACGCCTGCACGCTGGTGGTGGCGCGGGGCCGGCTGATGCAGCGGCTTCCGGCGGGCGGGGCGATGGTGGCGGTGGAGGCGGCCGAGGACGAGGTGCTGCCCCTGCTGGAAGGCCGCGAGGTGTCGGTCGCGGCGGTCAACGGCCCTCGCGCCGTGGTGATCGCGGGCGCGGAGCCGGAGGTGACCGAGGTCGCCGGGGAACTGGCCGCCCAGGGCTGCCGCACCTCCCGCCTCCGCGTCTCGCACGCCTTCCACTCGCCGCTGATGGAGCCGATGCTGGCGGAGTTCCGCCAGGTCGCCGAACGCCTCACCTACACCGCCCCGTCGGTCCCGGTCGTCTCCAACGTCACCGGCCGGCTCGCGGCGGAGGGCGAACTGACCACCGCCGAGTACTGGGTACGCCATGTCCGCCAGGCCGTCCGGTTCGCCGACGGCATCGCCGCCCTGGCCGGCGAGGGCGTGACCCGGTTCGTCGAACTCGGCCCCGACGGCACGCTCACCGCCCTCGCCCGGAGCTGCGTACCCGACGACCGCGGGCTGCTGTTCCTGCCGGCCCAGCGCAGGCAGGGCGCCGAGACCCGGCACCTGATCGGTGCCTTCGCCCGGCTGCACCTGCACGGGGCGGCGGTGTCGTGGCCCGCGCTCCTCCCCGGCGCCCGGGTCGTCGGCCTGCCGGCCTACGCCTTCCGCCGCGACCGCTACTGGCTGGAGCGCTCGTACACCGAGGACGGCGCCACCCGCGTCCCGGCCGCACTTCACCACCGGATCGCCTGGATCCCGGCCCGGGGGCTGCCGGAAACGGCGCGACTCTCCGGCCGTTGGCTGCTCGTGCGCCCCACGTCCCTCGACGGCGACGACGGCTGGGACGGCGCGCTGACGGCCGCGCTGCTCGACGCGGGAGCCGAAGTGGTCACCGTGGACCACCACCGGCACGACGCACGGGGCGAGTTCGCCCGCCGTGTCGCCACCGCCGTCGAGGCCGGTCCGGTCAGCGGAGTCCTGTCCGTGCTGGCGCTCGGTGGCGCGGGGGACGACCTGCCCGACGGTGTGCCCGCCACCGCGGTTCTCCTCCAGGCCCTCGGCGACGCCCGCGTCGAAGCCCCGCTGTGGGCGCTCACCCGCGGCGCCGTGACCGCCGACGAGCACGACCCGGCACCCGACCCCGCGCAGGCAGCCGTCTGGGGCCTGGGACGCGTCGCCGCCCTGGAGCACCCCGGCCGCTGGGGAGGTCTGGCGGACCTCCCGCCGACCCTGGACCGGCGTACCGCGGCGCGGCTCGTCACCCTGCTCGCCGACCGTACGGCGGACTCGTATCCACACGAGGACCAGGTCGCCGTCCGCGCCGACGCCGTCCTCGCCCGCCGGGTGGTCCCGGCGGTACCGTCCGGGGAAACGGTCTGGCAGCCGGCCGGGACCGTCCTGGTCACCGGCGGCACCGGAGCGCTGGGTGCGCGCGTGGCCCGCTGGGCCGCACAGCGGGGCGCCGCTCACCTCGTCCTCGTCAGCCGGCGCGGTGCCCAGGCGCCGGGCGCGGAGACCCTGCGCGAGGACCTGCGCGGCCTCGGAGCCGAAGTCACCTTCGCCGCAATCGACCTGACGGACCGTGAGGCCGTCCGGCAGCTGCTCGACACCCACCCGGTGGACGCCGTGGTCCACACGGCCGGTGTCATCGACGACGGAGTGCTCGACGGCCTCTCCCCGCAGGCCTTCCGCTCCGTCTTCGCGGCCAAGGTCACCGGAGCACGGCACCTCGACGAGCTGACACGCGGCCGCGACCTGTCCGCCTTCGTCCTGTTCTCCTCCTTCGCGGGAACGGTCGGCTCCGCCGGGCAGGGCAACTACGCCGCCGCCAACGCGGCGTTGGACGCGCTGGCCGAGCGGCGGCGGGCCGAGGGCCTGCCCGCGACGTCCCTCGCGTGGGGCCCGTGGGCCGGCGGCGGCATGGCGGCCGACGCCGACGCCACAGGCCGCCAGGTGCGCGGCGGGGTCGGCCTGCTCGACCCCGGCCGGGCCCTGGACGCCCTGGCCGCTCACGCCACGGCGGACTCCGCCACCTGCCTGGTCGCCGACGTCGACTGGGCCCGTTTCGGCGCGGCCTTCACCGCCGTCCGTCCGAGCCCGCTGCTCCGCGAGGTCCACGGAGGCGAGCGCGACGCGAGGACCGCCGCGCCCGTGACCGCTCTGCGCGACCGCCTCGCCGGCCTGCCCGCCGAGCGGCGCCGGCAGGAGCTGCTGCTCGAAGTGCGCTCGCGCGCCGCCGCCGCCCTCGGCCACACCGGCATCGAACAGGTGGGCGCGGAGCGGGCGTTCCGCGATCTCGGCGTCGACTCGCTGATCGCGGTGGAACTGCGCAACGCTCTCACCGCCGCGTGCGGCGTCGCCCTCCCGACGACGGTGGTCTTCGACCACCCGACCCCGCAGGCCCTCGTCGACCACCTGTACGGCGCGCTCTTCGGCGACACGGACACCGTCGTCACCCCTGCCACGCCGATGGCCGGCGCCGTGGACGAGCCGGTGGCCATCGTCGGGATGGCCTGCCGTTTCCCCGGCGGCGTCGACTCCCCGGAAAGCCTGTGGGCGCTGCTGGAGGAGGGGCGCGACGGCATCACCGACTTCCCCGCGGACCGCGGCTGGGACCTCGACCGTCTGTTCGCCGCCGACCCGGACAACCCCTACGCCGGCCACACCGCGAACGGAGGCTTCCTCGACGGAGTCGGGGCCTTCGACGCGGAGTTCTTCGGCGTCTCGCCCCGTGAGGCCCTCGCCATGGATCCGCAGCAGCGGTTGCTGCTGGAGTCGTCGTGGGAGGCGGTGGAGCGGGCGGGCATCGACCCGCGGTCGCTGCGAGGCACCCGGGTGGGTGTGTTCACCGGCACCAACGGCCAGGACTATCCGGCCTTGTTGGGTGTGTCGGAGGGCGACTTCGGCGGGTACGTCGGTACAGGCAACGCGGCGAGCGTGATGTCGGGCCGGCTGGCCTATGTGCTGGGCCTGGAGGGCCCGGCGGTGACGGTCGACACGGCCTGCTCCTCCTCGCTGGTGGCGTTGCACATGGCGGTGCGGTCGCTGCGGTCGGGGGAGTGTGACCTCGCGCTGGCCGGGGGTGTGACGGTGATGTCGACGCCGGGCGCCTTTGTGGAGTTCGGTCGTCAGGGGGGTCTGGCGGGGGATGGCCGGTGCAAGGCGTTCGCGGAGGGTGCGGACGGTACGGGGTGGGGTGAGGGTGTCGGTGTGCTGCTGGTGGAGCGGCTCTCGGACGCCCAGGCCAGGGGTCATCGGGTGCTGGCGGTGGTGCGTGGGTCGGCGGTCAATCAGGACGGTGCGTCGAACGGGCTGACGGCGCCGAACGGTCCGTCGCAGCAGCGGGTGATCCGTGCCGCACTTGCCGACGCGGGCGTATCGGCGGCTGATGTCGACGCCGTGGAGGCGCATGGTACGGGTACCAGGCTGGGCGATCCGATCGAGGCGCAGGCGCTGCTGGCGACCTACGGGCAGGATCGTGAACACCCTTTGTGGGTGGGGTCGGTGAAGTCGAATCTGGGTCATACGCAGGCGGCGGCGGGTGTGGCCGGTGTGATCAAGATGGTGGAGGCGTTGCGGCGTGGTGTGCTGCCGGCGACGCTGCACGTGGACCAGCCGTCCTCCCGGGTGGACTGGACGGCGGGCGCTGTACAGGTTCTGACGGAGCGTCAGTCGTGGCCGTCCGTCGACCGGCCCCGTCGGGCGGGTGTCTCCTCCTTCGGGCTCAGCGGCACCAACGCCCACGTCATCCTCGAACAGGCGCCGCGGGAGACGGCCGCTCCGACCGACCCCGCAGCCCCGCCCGTGATCCCCTGGGTGGTGTCCGGACGCGGCGCCGACGCGTTGCGCGCCCAGGCCGCCCGACTGCTCGACACCGTGCGGTCGTCCCCCGACGCCGACCCGCTGGAGCTCGCCTCATCGCTGATCACCACCCGTACCCCCTTCGAGAACCGTGCCGTCATACGAGGCCGTTCGCGCGAGGAACTGCTGTCCGGACTGGCGGCGTTGGCCGCCGACGAGCCCACTGCCCAGGTCACGGTCGGTGCTGTCACCGAAGGCCGGACGGCGTTTCTGTTCTCGGGTCAGGGTGCGCAGCGTGCGGGTATGGGGCGGGAGTTGTATGAGGCGTTCCCGGTGTTCGCTGAGGTGTTCGATGCGGTGTGCGCCCATGTCGGTGTGGAGCTGAGGGATGTCGTCTTCGGCGATGAGGCTGAGCGGTTGGGGCGTACGGAGTGGACGCAGCCGGCGTTGTTCGCGGTGGAGGTGGCGCTGTTTCGGCTGCTCGAATCGTTTGGGGTGCGTGCGGACTTCGTAGCCGGGCATTCCGTCGGTGAGATCGCTGCCGCGCATGTGGCGGGTGTGTTGTCGTTGGAGGATGCCTGCACGCTGGTGGTGGCGCGGGGGCGGCTGATGCAGCGACTTCCGTCGGGCGGGGTGATGGTGGCGGTGGAGGCTGCCGAGGACGAGGTCCTTCCGTTGCTGGAGGGCCGTCGTGGGGTGTCGGTGGCGGCGGTCAACGGTCCCCGGGCCGTGGTGATCGCGGGCGCGGAGGCGTCCGTATGCGATGTCGCCGAGGCACTCCAGGCGCGGGGCCGCCGTACGTCTCGTCTGCGGGTCTCGCATGCTTTCCACTCGCCGCTGATGGAGCCGATGCTGGCGGACTTCCGTCGGGTCGCCGAAGGCGTCACCTACGCCACTCCCTCGGTCCCGGTCGTCTCCAACGTCACCGGAAAGCTCGCGGCGGACGGTGAGTTGGGCACCGCCGAGTACTGGGTCCGTCACGTCCGTGAGGCCGTCCGGTTCGCCGACGGGATCGCCACCCTCGCGGCGGAAGGCGTCACCCGCTTCGTCGAACTCGGCCCCGACGCCACCCTCACCGCCCTCACCCGCACCGCGCTCGCCGACACCGCCGCCCCGGTCTGCGTGGCCGTACAGCGCAAGGACCGGTCCGAGGCGGATGCCCTGGTGGCCGCGCTGGCGGCCCTGCACACGACGGGCGCGCGGGTGGAGTGGGCCGCGATGTTCGGGACGGTCGGAACCGTTCCGCTGCCCACCTACGCCTTCCAGCGCCGCTGGTACTGGCCCGAGCCGCGCCGCGCCGACGACCGGGCGGCCCGGACCGCCGTGCCCGCCGAGGAGGCCTTCTGGCAGGCCGTCGAACGCGGAGACACCCGCGAACTCGCCGACGCGCTGCACCTGGACGACACCACCCTCGGCACCGTGCTGCCCGCGCTGGCCTCCTACCGGCAGGCTCAGGCCGAGCGGTCCGCCGCCGACTCCTGGCGCTACCGCGTCCGTTGGCAGCGGCTCGACTCCGCCGACGCTCAGCTTCCGGACACCGGACGGTGGCTGCTGCTCCAGGCCGGGGCCGACACCGTGCTCAGCGGCATCGAGGAGTTCCTGCCCGGCGTCGAGCGCCTGGCCTGCCCCGAGGACACCGACCGGAGCGTGCTGGCCGGTCTGCTGGCCGACGCCGCCCAGGGCGCCCCGGTCGCCGGTGTGCTCTCCTGCCTGCCCGGCGTCCGTGCGGCTCTGGCCGTTGTCCAGGCCCACGGCGAAGCCGGGACCACCGCGCCGCTGTGGCTGCTGACCAGCGGTGCCGTCACCGTCGGCGGGGGTACGGAGCACGCCGTCGAGCCGGCCGCGGCCGCCGTGTGGGGACTGGGCCGTGTCGCCGCACTGGAGCGTCCCGACCGCTGGGGCGGGCTGCTCGACCTCCCCGTCCGGCCGGACCGCCGTGCCCTCGCCCGCGCCGCCGCCGTCCTCGTCAGCGGCACCGAGGACCAGGTCGCCGTCCGGGGCGGCACCGCCCACGCGCGTCGCCTCGCCCACGCCCCGGCGCCCGCCGGCACGGGGGAGTGGACGGCCCCGTCCCGGGTCCTCGTCACCGGCGGCACCGGCGCCCTCGGTTCCCGCGTCGCCCGCTGGGCCGTCGAGCGCGGTGCCCGCGAGGTGGTCCTCGCCGGCCGCCGCGGCCCCGACGCGCCCGGCGCCGACAGTCTGCGGGCCGACCTCGCCCGGCTCGGCGCGAAGGTCACCGTCGTGGCCTGCGACACCGGTGACCGGGACGCCGTCGCCCGGCTCCTGGCCGCCCACCCCGTCGATGCCGTGATGCACGCCGCCGGAGTACTCGACGACGACGTGATCGAGGCGTACACGCCCGAGCGGCTCGCCGCCGTCCTGCGGGCCAAGGCCGACGCGGCCGACCACCTGGACGCACTCACCCGTGACAGCGGCCTGTCGGCGTTCGTGGTGTTCTCCTCCATCGCCGGTGTGTGGGGCAGCGGCGGACAGGCCGCCTACGCCGCCGCCAACGCCCACCTCGACGCCCTGGTGGAGCGCCGCCGCGCCCGCGGCCTGTCCGGCACGGCTGTCGCCTGGGGCCCGTGGGACGGTCCCGGCATGGCCGCCGACCCGCGGACGCGGGAGACGCTCCGCCGGCGCGGACTGCGCCCGCTCGCCCCGGACACGGCGCTGACCGCGCTCGGCCGCGCGCTCGCGGCACAGGACACCGCCGTCGTCGTCGCCGACGTCGACTGGGCCCGGTTCGCCCCCGCGTTCACCACCGGCCGCCCCAGCCCCCTGCTCGCCGACCTGCCCGAGGCCGCCGAAGCGACCGCCACCGCGGCCGGCTCCGGAGCCACCGCGTCCGGCGCTACCGTCGGCGGCGCACTGCGCGACCGGCTCGACCCGCTCTCCGCCGAGGAGCGCGACGCCGTCCTGCTGGACCTCGTGCGCCGTCGCGCCGCCGTCGCGCTCGGGCACTCCGGCCCGGCGTCCGTCACGGCGGGCCGCGCCTTCCGCGACATGGGCTTCGACTCCCTCACCGCGGTCGAACTGCGCAACGACCTCACCGCCGAGACCGGTGTCGCCCTGCCCACCACCCTCGTCTTCGACCACCCCACCCCGGCCGCCGTCGCCGCCCACCTGCGCGACCAGCTGTACGGGAGGGGGGAGCAGCCCTCGGACACGGCCGTGGCGGGCACCGGCACCAACACCGACCCGGTCGTCATCGTCGGCATGGGCTGCCGGCTGCCCGGCGGCATCGACGGCCCCGACCGGCTGTGGGAGCTGCTCGCGGCCGGCGGGGACGCCGTCGGCGGATTCCCCGAGGACCGCGGCTGGGACCTGACGGCCCTGCTGGAGGCCAGCGACACCCGTTCCGGCGGCTTCCTCGCCGACGCCTCCGCGTTCGACGCCGCGTTCTTCGGCGTCAGCCCCCGCGAAGCACAGGCACTCGACCCGCAGCAGCGGCTCTTCCTGGAGACCTCCTGGGAGGCGCTGGAGCGCGCCGGTGTCGCCCCCACCGCGCTGAAGGGCTCCCGCACCGGCGTCTTCGTCGGAGCCGGCAGCTCCGGTTACGCCACCGGCCTCACCGAAGTCCCCGAAGGCCTCGGCGGGCACCTGCTCACCGGGCAGGCCGGCAGCGTGGTCTCCGGCCGCGTCGCCTACACCCTCGGGCTGGAGGGCCCGGCCGTGACCGTCGACACGGCCTGCTCCTCCTCGCTGGTCGCCCTGCACCTGGCCGTACAGTCGCTGCGCTCGGGGGAGTGCGACCTCGCCCTGGCCGGCGGCGTCACCGTCATGGCCGACCCGGGGGCGTTCGTCGAGTTCAGCCTTCAGGGCGGCCTCGCCCCGGACGGGCGCTGCAAGGCGTTCTCCGACGACGCCGACGGCACCGGCTGGGCCGAGGGCGTCGGGGTCCTGGTGGTCGAACGGCTCTCCGACGCCCGCCGCAACGGCCACCCGGTCCTCGCCGTCGTCGAGGGCACCGCCGTCAACCAGGACGGCGCCTCCAACGGGCTGACCGCTCCCAACGGCCCGTCCCAGCAGCGTGTCATCCGCCAGGCCCTGGCCTCGGCCGGGCTGTCCCCGGCCGACGTGGACGCGGTGGAGGCGCACGGCACCGGCACCACCCTCGGCGACCCCATCGAGGCGCAGGCGGTGCTGGCCGCCTACGGCCAGGACCGGCCGGAGGGACGTCCGCTGTGGCTGGGCTCGGCCAAGTCCAACCTCGGGCACACCCAGGCCGCCGCCGGCGCCGTGGGCCTCATCAAGATGGTCCTCGCCCTCCGCGAGCACACCCTCCCGCGCACCCTGCACGCCGAGCGGCCGTCCTCCCGCGTGGACTGGGACACCGGGCACGTCCGGCTGCTGACGGAGCCCGTGGCCTGGCCCACCGGTGACCGCACGCGGCGCGCCGGTGTCTCCGCCTTCGGCGTCTCCGGCACCAACGCCCACGTCATCGTCGCCGAACCGCCGACGGTGTCCGCCGTCCAGGCCCACCCCGCCGACCGCGCCGAACGCGCCGTCACGTGGCCGCTGTCCGCGGGCAGCCCGGCCGCACTGCGCGACCAGGCCGCCCGGCTCCTCGCCCACCTCGAAGCCCGCCCCCACCTGCACCCGGCGGACGTGGCCCACGCCCTGGCGTTCACCCGCGCGCCCCTGGAGCACCGCGCCGTCGTCACCGGCACCGGCCGAGACGCCCTGCTGACCGTCCTCGCCGAGCTCGCCCAGGGCGGCAACCCGCCCGGCGCCGTCACCGGCGACACCCTCACCGGCGACACCCTCACCGGCGGCACCCTCACCGGCGACACCCTCCCCCAGGGCGGCACCGCCTTCCTCTTCGCCGGACAGGGCACCCAGCGCCCCGGCATGGGCCGCGCCCTGTACGACACCTTCCCGGCCTACGCCGACGCCTTCGACACCGTGTGCTCGCACTTCGACGGGCTGCTGCCGCGCCCGCTCGCCGAGATCGTGGCGGGCGCCGACGCCGACGTCCTGAACCGCACCGAGTACGCCCAGCCCGCGCTGTTCGCCGTCGAAGTGGCCCTGTACCGGCTGCTGGAGTCCTTCGGCGTGCGCCCCGCCCACCTCATCGGCCACTCCGTCGGCGAACTGGCCGCCGCGCACGTGGCCGGGGTGTTCTCCCTGCCCGACGCGTGCCGTCTGGTCGCCGCGCGGGGCCGGCTGATGCAGGGCCTGCCGGAAGGCGGCGCCATGATCGCGCTGGAGGCCGCCGAGGAGGAGGTGCTGCCGCTGCTCTCCGGTCGCGAGGACGCCCTGGCACTCGCCGCCGTCAACGGCCCCCGTTCGGTCGTCGTCGCCGGCGACGAGGACGCGGCCGACGCCGTCGCCGCCCACGTCGCCGCGCTGGGCCGCCGGACGAGCAGACTCCGCGTCAGCCACGCCTTCCACTCGCCGCGCATGGAGGCGATGCTCGACGACTTCCGCGCGGTCGCCGCGACCGTCCAGTACGCCGAGCCGCGCCTTCCGCTCGTCTCCGACCTCACCGGGCGGCCCGCTGCCCCCGGTGAACTGACCGACCCCGAGTACTGGGTACGGCACGTGCGGCACACCGTGCGCTTCGCCGACGGCGTCGCCGCCCTCGAAGAGCTGGGCACCGCCCACCTCCTGGAGCTGGGCCCCGACGCCACCCTGACCACGCTCGCCCAGAACGCCTGGCAGGGCACCACCCCGCTCGCCGTGCCCGCGCTGCGCGACGACCGGGACGAGACCGAGACCCTGCTGACGGCGGTCGGCGCCCTGCACACCAGGGGTGTCCCCGTCGACTGGCGTGCCCTGCTCGCGGCCACCGCTCCCGGTTCCCGCCCGGTGGAACTGCCCACCTACGCCTTCCAGCACCGCCCCTACTGGATCACGTCCGCCAAGGCGAACGGCGACCCGGCCGCCGCCGGACTCGTCGCCGCCGGCCACCCGCTGCTCGGCGCGGTCGTGCCGTCCGCCGTCGACGACACCCTGCTGCTGACCGGCCGCCTGACCGCCGACGGCTGGCTCGCCGCGCACCGGATCGGCGGCACCGCCGTCCTGCCGAGCACCGCCTTCCTCGACCTCGCCCTGCACGCCGGTACGGTCGCGGGCCGCCCGCACCTTCGCGAACTGGTCCTGGAAAGCCCGTTGCCGCTGACCGAGCACGTCGGTGCCGCCCTGCAAATCCGCGTCGAAGCCCCCGACGCCCGCGGTGACCGCCCCTTCGGCGTGTACGCCCGCCCCGCCGCCGACACCACCGCCGACTGGACCCGGCACGCGGGCGGCGTCCTGTCGGCCCGGACCGAGCCGCTCCCCGCGCACGACCTCACCGCCTGGCCGCCGCCCGGCACGGAGGAACTGCCCACCGACGGCCTGTACGCGCGGCTGCGCGAGGCCGGCCTCGACCACGGCCCCGTCTTCCAGGGCCTGCTGGCCGCCTGGCGGGACGACACGGCGGTGTACGCCGAGGTCGCCCTGCCCGCCTCGGCCGCCGACGAGGCCGCCCGCCACGACCTGCACCCGGCGCTCCTCGACGCCGCCCTGCACCCGCTGGGCCTCGGCGTGTTCGACGGACTCGGCGACGGACGCGTGCTGTTCTCCGCCGGACCCGCCCGCCTCCACGCCACCGGCGCCACCACCCTGCGCGTTCGGCTGGAGCGCACCGGCCCCGACACCCTCGCCCTGACCGCCGCCGACGCGGTCGGCGACCTTGTCCTCGACGTCGGCTCGCTGCGACTGCGCCCAGTGCCCGGTATCACGCCCGTCACCGAAGCGGGCACACAGCCCACGGCACCGCACGCCGCCCCGGTCCGCCGCCGCACCGCCGCCCGCCCCCAGCCCGTCGGCAGCCCGCTGGAACGCCTGGCCGCCCGGCCCGCCGCCGAACGCGCCCGCACCCTGCTCGCCACCGTCCGCGACCGCACCGCCGCCGTCCTGGGCCATGCCACGGCCGACGACATCGAGCCCGCCCGGCCCTTCACCGACCTCGGCCTCACCTCGCTCACCGCCGTCGAACTGCGCAACGGGCTCAGCGCCGCCCTCGGCGTCACCCTCCCCGCCACCCTCGTCTTCGACCACCCCACCCCCGCCGCGCTCGCCGCGCACCTCGCCGACGACCTGTTCGGCACCGCCACCGAGGGCACCCCCGCGAGCGCCGTCCGGCGCCCCGTCGACGACGACCCGATCGCCGTCGTCGGCATGGCCTGCCGCTACCCCGGCGGCGTCAACAGCCCCGAGGACCTGTGGAACCTGGTGCGCGCCGGAGCGGACGGCATCTCGCCGCTGCCCACCGACCGCGACTGGCACCCCGAGCGGCTCTACCACCCCGACCCCGACCACCCCGGCACCGTCTACACCCGCGAGGGCGGCTTCCTGCACGACGCCGGCCGCTTCGACCCGGCGTTCTTCAGCATCTCCCCGCGCGAGGCCCTCGCCATGGACCCGCAGCAGCGCCTGCTGCTCGAAGTCTCCTGGGAGGCGCTGGAGCGGGCCGGCGTCGACCCGGCCGGCGCCCGCGGCTCCGACACCGGCGTCTTCGCCGGCGTCACCTACCAGGACTACGTGACGATCCTCGCCGCCTCCGACGACACCTTCGAGGGCTACGTCGGCACCGGCAACTCGCCCAGCGTCCTGTCCGGCCGCGTCTCCTACGCGCTCGGCCTGGAGGGCCCCGCCGTGTCCGTCGACACCGCCTGCTCCTCGTCCCTGGTCGCCCTCCACCTGGCCGCGCAGTCCCTGCGGCAGGGGGAGTGCTCGCTCGCCCTGGCCGGCGGTGTCACCGTCATGTCGACGCCGGGCTCGCTCATCGAGTTCAGCAGGCAGCGCGCGCTCGCCGAGGACGGCCGCTGCAAGCCCTTCTCCGCGGACGCCGACGGCGCCAGCTGGGCCGAAGGTGCCGGCATGGTCGTCCTCGAACGGCTCTCCGACGCCCGCCGCAACGGCCACCGGGTCCTGGCCGTCATCCGCGGCAGCGCCCTGAACCAGGACGGCGCCTCCAACGGGCTGACCGCCCCCAACGGACCCTCGCAGCAGCGCGTCATCCGCCAGGCCCTCGCCGCCGCCGGGCTGACCCCGCAGGAGGTCGACGCCGTCGAGGCGCACGGCACCGGCACCACCCTCGGCGACCCCATCGAGGCCCAGGCACTGATTGCCGCCTACGGCCAGGACCGCGCCGAGGACCGGCCGCTGTGGCTCGGCTCGCTGAAGTCGAACATCGGCCACAGCCAGGCCGCCGCCGGCGTCGGAGGCGTCATCAAGATGGTGGCGGCCCTGCGCGAGGGTGTCCTGCCCCGCACCCTGTATGCCGAGAACCCGACTCCGCACGTCGACTGGAGCGCCGGCCGCGTCGCACTCCTCACCGAGGAACAGCCCTGGCCCGACACCGGGCGACCCCGCCGCGCCGGCGTGTCCTCGTTCGGCATGAGCGGCACCAACGCCCACGTCATCGTCGAACAGGCCCCCGACGACACGACCGTACGGCCGCCCGCCACATCCGAACTGCCCGCCGTGCCCGTCCTGTTGTCCGCCCGCACCCCCGCCGCGCTGCGCGCCCAGGCCGCCCGGCTCCGCGCCCATCTGCGCGCCCGGCCCGGCATCCCCCTCACGGACGTCGCCTACACCCTCGCCGTGGGCCGCGCCGCTTTCCCCCACCGGGCCGCCGTCCTCGCCGACGACGTCACCGGCCTCGACGAGGCGCTCGCCGCACTGGCCGCCGACGGACCGCTCACCGCCCCCGCGCTCCTCGCCGAGGCCGTGTCGGGAGGCGCCGAACCTGTCCTCGTCTTCCCCGGACAGGGCGCCCAGTGGGCGGGCATGGCCCGCGGACTCATCGCCGAATCGACGGAGTTCGCCGGGTGGATCGAGCGCTGCGAGCGGGCCCTCGCCCCGTATGTGGACTGGTCGCTGAGCGCGGTGCTGCGCGGCGCGGAGGGCGCCGCCGACCTCGCCCGTGTCGATGTCGTCCAGCCCGCGCTGTGGGCCGTGATGGTGTCCACCGCGGCCCTGTGGCGGGCCCACGGAGTCCGGCCGGCCGCCGTGGTCGGCCACAGCCAGGGCGAGATCGCCGCCGCCTGCGCGGCCGGCGCGCTCTCTCTGGAGGACGGCGCCCGCGTCGTCGCCCTGCGCAGCCGCGCCCTCACCAGCATCGCGGGCACCGGCGGCATGATGTCCGTACCGCTGAGCGCCGACGACACCCGTGCCCGCATGGCCCCCTGGGAGGGCCGGCTCGCGCTGGCCGCCGTCAACGGCCCGTCCTCCGCGGTCGTCTCGGGCGAGGCCGGGGCACTGGACGAGATGTACACGGCGCTCGTCGCGGACGGGGTGCGCGCCCGCAAGGTCAACGTCGACTACGGCTCGCACTCCCCGCAGGTCGAGGAGATCGAGGACACCGTCCGCGAGGCCCTGGCCGGGATCGAGCCCCGCGAGAGCGAGATCCCCTTCCGCTCCTCCCTGACCGGCGACTGGCTGGACACCACCGCCCTGGACGCGGGCTACTGGTACACCAACCTGCGGGAGACCGTCCGCTTCGAGGAGGCCGTCCGCGGCCTGATCGCCGCGGGACACCGCACGTTCATCGAGGTCGGCCCGCACCCGGTGCTCGCCGTCGGACTGCGCGACAGCCTCGACGCGGCCGGCGTCGACGGCGCCGTCCTCGGCTCCCTCCGCCGGGACCAGGGCGACCTGAGGCAGTTCCTCACCGCCCTCACCGAAGCCCGTCTGCACGGCGTCGACGTCGACGTCGAGACCGTGTTCGCCGGTACGGGGGCCGTCCGCACCGACCTGCCCACCTACCCCTTCGAGCACCGCCGCTACTGGCCCACGGTCCGCGAGACCGCCCGGGCCGACACCGACGGTCCCCTGGCGCCCGGCTCCGTCGAGGCCCGCTTCTGGGAGACCGTGGAACAGGAGGACCTGCACCGCCTCACCAAGGAACTCGACCTGCCCGCGGACGCCCCGCTGAGCAGTCTCCTGCCCGCGCTGTCCCAGTGGCGGCGCGCCGGACGCGAACGCGCCACCGCCGACGCCCTGCGCTACGCCGTCTCTTTCAGGCCCCTGACCGTCGGCGCCGCCGCCCTCACCGGCACCTGGCTGCTCCTCGTGCCCGCCGCCGAGGCCGGGCAGACCGCCACCGCCCAGCACGTCGCCGACGCCCTCACCGCGGGCGGCGCCCGTACCGTGCGGCGGATCGTCCTGCCCGACGGCGCACCCGACCGCGCCGCGCTCGCCACCCTGCTCGCGCCCCGGAACGCGGACGACGGCGACCGGCCCGCCGGGGTGTTCTCCCTGCTCGCCCTCGACACCCGCGAGCACCCCGCACTGCCGGGCGTCACCGTCGGACTCGCCACCACCCTCGCCCTCGTCCAGGCCCTCGGCGACCTCGGAACAGAGGCACCGCTGTGGTGCGCCACCCGCGGCGCGGTCACGGTCGGCACCGCCGATCCCGCCCCCGTCCCCGCCCAGGCCCTCGTCTGGGGCTTCGGCCGGGTCGCCGCGCTGGAGCACACCGACCGGTGGGGCGGCCTGATCGACCTGCCCGCCGACCTCGACGCCCGCACCGGGACCCGCCTGGCCGCCCTCCTCGCCGACCCCGGCCAGGAGGACCAGATCGCGCTGCGCGCCTCCGGCGCCTTCGGCCGCCGCCTGACGCACGCCCCGGGCACCGCCGAACCGGCCGAGCCCTGGCGGCCGCGCGGCACCGTCCTGGTCACGGGCGGCACCGGCGCCCTGGGACGGCACGTCGCCCGCTGGCTCGCCGACCGCGGCGCCACCCACCTGGTGCTGGCCGGGCGCCGCGGAGCCGACGCCCCCGGAGCCGCCGAACTGCGTGCCGAACTCGCCGCCCGCGGCGTCGAGGTCACCCTCGCCGCCTGTGACGCGGCCGACCGCACCGCCCTCACCGGACTGCTCGCGGGCCTGCCCGCCGACCGGCCGTTGGACGCCGTGTTCCACGCGGCGGGGGTCCTGGACGACGGCGTAATCGACGCCCTCACCCCCGAGCGCATGGCCGGGGTCCTGCACGGCAAGGCCGGCGCGGCCCGCGTCCTGCACGACCTCACCCGCGACCTGGACCTGTCCGCCTTCGTCCTGTTCTCCTCCACCGCGGGCGTCCTCGGCGGCGCCGGCCTCGCCAACTACGCCCCGGGCAACGCCTACCTGGACGCCCTCGCCGCCGAACGCCGTGCCGCGGGACTGCCCGCCACCGCCGTCTCCTGGGGCCTGTGGGCCGACGGTGGCATGGTCGGCGACGCGGCGGGCGAGCGCATGCGCCGCCACGGCGTCCACCCCATGGACACCGACACCGCCTGCCAGGCCCTCGGCCGGGCCCTCGACCTCGACGACACCCACGTCGTCGTGACCGACCTGCGCTGGGACACCTACGCGCCCGCCTTCACCGCGCCCCGCCCGAGCCACCTGCTGGACGAACTGCCCGCCGCCCGCCGGGCGTTGGACACCGCCCAGCGCGACTCCAAACCCGACACCACCGAGATCTCCTCGCTGCGGGCCCACCTCGGCGCCCTGCCCGCGTACGAGCGCGCGGACGCCGTCCTGGACATCGTGCGCGGCCATGTCGCCGGCGTCCTCGGCCACGCCTCCGCCGACGCGGTCGACCCCGCGCGGCCCTTCACCGACCTGGGCATCGACTCGCTCAGCGCGGTCGAACTGCGCAACGGCATGACCCGCGTCACCGGCCTGCGCCTGCCCACCACCCTCGTCTTCGACCACCCCACCTGCCGGGCCCTGGCCGACTTCCTGCTCGCGGAGGTCGCGGAGACCGCGACGGAAACCGGGACCGCTGACGCCGCCCCGGCCGCGGCCGGGGCCGGGGCACCGCGGGCCTCGGAGGCGGACGACCCCATCGCCATCGTCGCCATGGGCTGCCGCTTCCCCGGTGGGGTGAGCACCCCCGAGGAACTGTGGAGCATGCTGCTCGCCGGCGAGGAGGGCCTGGTGCCCTTCCCCGAGGACCGCGGCTGGGACCTGGGCGTCCTCTTCGACTCCCAACCCGGCAAGACGGGGACGGTCGCCACCCGCACCGGCGGCTTCCTCGACGACGCAGGCGGGTTCGACCCTGCCTTCTTCAACATCTCGCCGCGTGAGGCGCTCGCCATGGACCCGCAACAGCGGCTGCTCCTCGAGATGGCGTGGGAGACGTTCGAGCGGGCGGGGATCGATCCGCGGGCCCTGCGGGGCAGCCGTACCGGCGTCTTCGCCGGCACCAACGGCCAGGACTACACCGGCATGCTCGCCGCGTCCGGCGAGGACTTCGAGGGCTACATGCTGACCGGCAACGCCGCCAGCGTCGTCTCCGGCCGGCTCTCCTACACCTTCGGGCTGGAAGGCCCCGCCGTCACGGTCGACACGGCCTGCTCCGCGTCGCTCGTCGCCCTGCACCTGGCCGTGCGGTCGCTGCGCGCGGGAGAGTGCGACCTCGCCCTCGCGGGCGGCATCACCGTCATGGCCTCACCGGGTCTGTTCGTGGACTTCAGCCGGCAGGGGGGGCTGGCGGCGGACGGCCGGTGCAAGGCGTTCGCGGACGCGGCGGACGGCACCGGGTTCTCGGAGGGCGGCGGTCTGTTGCTGGTGGAGCGGTTGTCGGACGCGCGGCGGCTGGGGCATCCGGTGCTGGCGGTGGTGAAGGGTTCGGCGGTGAATCAGGATGGTGCGTCCAACGGGTTGAGTGCGCCGAACGGTCCGTCTCAGCAGCGGGTGATCCGTGCGGCGCTGGCGGATGCCGGGGTGTCGGCGGCCGGGGTGGATGTGGTGGAGGCGCACGGCACGGGTACGCGGCTGGGTGATCCGATCGAGGCGCAGGCGTTGCTGGCCACGTACGGGCAGGGCCGTGAGCGGCCGTTGTGGCTGGGTTCGGTGAAGTCGAACGTCGGTCACACGCAGGCGGGTGCGGGTGTGGCGGGTGTGATGAAGATGGTGCTGGCGATGGTGCACGGTGTGTTGCCGGCGACGTTGCATGTGGACGCGCCGTCCTCGCAGGTGGACTGGGGGCAGGGTGCGGTGGAGCTGCTGACCGAGGCGCGGGAGTGGCCTGTGGCCGAGGGGCGTCCGTGGCGGGCGGGGGTGTCGTCGTTCGGGATCAGCGGCACCAACGCCCATGTCATCCTCGAAGCCGCCCCCGGACAACCCGCCGCCGACACCTCCGAGGGCCCGGCCGCCGTCCACGGCACCCTGCCCTGGGTCCTCACCGCCCGCAGCCGCGACGCCCTGCGCGCCCAGGCCGCCCAACTCCTCGCCTACGCCCGGCAGAACGGCGATCTCCCCCCGGCCGACCTCGGCCTGTCCCTGACCGCGACCCGTACCGTCTTCGAGCACCGGGCCGTCGTGCTCGGCACCGACCGCGCCGCCCTCACCGACGGGCTGCGGCTGCTCGCCGACGGGGAGACGGGACCGCACACCGTCACGGGCACCCACCGCGGCGAAGGGAAGACCGCTTTCCTCTTCTCCGGACAGGGCTCCCAGCGCCCGGGCATGGGACGCGAACTGTACGACGCCTTCCCGGCGTTCGCCGACGCCTTCGACGCCGTGTGCGCGCACCTCGATGACGACCTGCGCGAGGTCGTCTTCGGCGACGACGCCGACCGTCTGAACCGGACCGGGTGGACGCAGCCCGCCCTGTTCGCCGTCGAAGTCGCGCTCTACCGTCTCCTCGAGTCGTGGGGGGTGCGGCCCGACGTCGTCGCCGGGCACTCCATCGGGGAGATCGCCGCCGCCCATGTGGCGGGAGTGATGTCGTTGCCGGACGCCTGCGCCCTGGTCGCCGCACGCGGCCGCCTGATGCAGGAACTCCCCGCAGGCGGCGCGATGTTCGCCGTCGAGGCCGCAGAGGACGAAGTGCTGCCGCTGCTCGCCGGCCGCGCCGGCGTGGGCGTCGCCGCGATCAACGGCCCCCGCTCCGTGGTCCTCTCGGGCGCGGAGGCGGCGGTCGCCGAGGTGGCCGGCGAACTCGCCGCCACCGGTCGCCGCACCACCCGGCTGCGTGTCAGCCACGCCTTCCACTCGCCGCTGATGGACCCCATGCTGGACGCCTTCCGCGAGGTCGCCGCCGGCATCTCCTACGCCCCGCCGCGGATGGCCGTCGTCTCCGACGTCACCGGACGGGCCGCCGAGCCGGGTGAGTTGGAGGACCCGGAGTACTGGGTCCGGCACGTCCGTGAGGCGGTCCGCTTCGCCGACGGTGTCGCCTGGCTCGCCGAGCACGGGACCGACCGGTTCGTCGAGATCGGCCCCGACGGCACCCTGACCGCCCTCGCCCAGAACTGCCTCGCCGAGGACACCGGGAACCACCTGTTCGTCCCGTCGCTGCGCAAGGACCAGGACGAACCCGGCGCCCTGCTCGACGCCCTCGCCCGCGCCTTCGTCAAGGGCGTGGACGTGGACTGGCCCCGCCTCTTCGACGGCACCGGCGCCCGCGTCGTCCAGCTGCCCACCTACCCCTTCCAACGCCGCCGGTTCTGGCCGAGGCCGCCGGCTCTGCTGGGCGACGTCACCGCCGCCGGCCTGGGGGCCAGCAGCCATCCGCTGCTGGGCGCGGCCGTGGCCCTCGCGGACGGCGACGCCCACCTGCTCACCGGGCGTCTGTCCCTCCACTCCAGCCCCTGGCTGAAGGACCACGCCCTCACCAGCACCGCCCTGTTCCCGGCCACCGGCTTCCTCGACCTCGCCCTGCACGCCGGGGCGCAGACCGGCTGCGAGCAGGTCGCCGAGCTGACCATCCTGTCCCCGCTCACCCTGCCCGCGCACGGCGGAGTCCACGTGCAGGTCCGTGTCGAGGCACCCGACGCCACCGGTGCCCGCACGCTGACCGTGCACGGCCGCCCCGACGACGCCGGCCCCGACGACGCGTGGACGCTGCACGCCAGCGGCCTCCTGACCTCCGCGGCCGAACCGGCCGCCCCCTCCTGCGACTTCACCGCCTGGCCGCCCCAGGACGCCGAAGAAGTCTCCCTGGACGGCTTCTACGAGGCGTTCGCCGACCGCGGCCACCTGTACGGCCCGCTCTTCCAGGGCCTGACCCGAGCGTGGACGCGCGGCGAGGAGGTCTTCGCCGAGGTGTCCCTGCCCGCCTTTGCCGACCCCGCCGCCGACGCCTTCGACCTGCACCCGGCGCTGCTCGACGCCGCCCTGCACGCGGTGCTGTTCGTGCCCATGGAGGACGCCGGACGGCTCCCCTTCTCCTGGAACGACGTCCGCCTGCACGCGGTCGGCGCCTCCGCCCTGCGGGTGCGCATGGTCCAGCGGGGTCCGGAGGCCGTCGCCCTGGAACTCGCCGACCCGGCCGGCCGGCCGGTCGCCACCGTCGGTTCGCTGACCCTGCGCGAACTCGCCGGCGACCTCGACGGGGCCACCGTCGGCAGCCCCGGCACCCTCGGCCGGCAGGGCCTGTACGAAGTGGACTGGCAGCCGGTGCCCTCCTCCGGTACGGCGGCCGCGGCCGACTGGACCGTGATCGGCGCCGCGGAGGCCCGGGAACTGGCCGCCGCCCTGCGCGAGGCCGGGCACACCGCGACCGTCGTACCGGACCCGGACCCGGACCCGGACCCGGACGCGCCGGCCCGGGTGCCGGACACCGTCCTGTACGCCGTGCCGGCCACCACCGGACACCCGGACGGTGAACTCGCCGCCCGGGCGCGGGACATCACCGCCGAGGTGCTGGCGCTCCTCCAGCGGTGGCTGGACGACCCGGCATTCGCCGGGGCCCGCCTCGCCGTCGTCACCCGCGACGCCGTGCCCGCCGGGCCGCGGCCGGCCGACCCGGCCCAGGCCGCCGTCTGGGGCCTGGTGCGCTCCGCCCGTACGGAGCACCCGGGACGGCTCGTCCTCGTCGACACCGACGGCACCGCCGCCTCCGCCGCCGCGCTGCCCGGCGCGCTCGGCGGCACCGCCTTCGAACTGGCCCTGCGCGAGGGCACGGTGACCGCGCCGCGGGTCGTGCCGCTGGCCGCCGACCGGGCACTGGTCCCGCCGCCGGGCGCCGAGGCGTGGCGGCTCGGTGTCGAGCGCAAGGGCACCCTGGAGGGGCTGCGGCTCACCCCCTGCCCGGAGGTCACCGCGCCGCTCGCCCCGCGCGAGGTGCGGATCTCGATGCGGGCCGCGGGCGTCAACTTCCGTGACGTGCTCACCGTGCTCGGCATGTACCCGGGCGACGCGACCGCGATCGGCCTGGAAGGCGCGGGCGTGGTCGTCGAGACCGGCTCCGACGTCACCTCCGTGGCGCCCGGCGACCGTGTGATGGGCATGTTCTCCGGTGCCTTCGGGCCGGTCGCCGTCGCCGACGAGCGCATGGTGGCGCCCGTCCCGAAGGGCTGGAGCTTCGCGGAGGCCGCCACCGTCCCGATCGTCTACCTCACCGCCTACTACGCCCTGGCCGACCTTGCCGCGCTGAAGCCCGGGGAGAGCCTCCTCGTGCACGCCGCGGCCGGCGGGGTCGGCTCCGCCGCGGTCCAACTCGCCCGCCACGTCGGGGCCGAGGTCTACGGCACCGCCTCCCCGGCCAAGTGGGACGCGCTGCGCGCCGCCGGACTCGACGACAGCCGGCTCGCCTCCTCCCGCGACCTCGGCTTCGAGGAGCGGCTGCGCACCGCCACCGCGGGCCGTGGCGTCGACGTCGTCCTCGACTCGCTGGCAGGGGAGTTCGTGGACGCCTCCCTGCGGCTGCTGCCGCGCGGCGGACGCTTCCTGGAGATGGGCAAGACCGACGTCCGTGACCCGGCCGTGGTCGCCGCCGACCACCCCGGCGTCACCTACCGCGCCTTCGACCTGGTCGAGGCCGGACCCGACCGGATCGGGGAGATCCTGCGGGACCTGGTGGAACTGTTCGACCGCGGGGTGCTCAAGCCGCTGCCGATGACGGTGTGGGACGTACGCCGTGCTCCCGAGGCGTTCCGGTACCTCAGCCAGGCCAGGCACGTCGGCAAGGTCGTGCTGACCCTGCCGGCCGCCCCCGACCCCGAGGGAACCGTACTGCTCACCGGCGGTCTCGGCGGGCTGGGCCGGGCCACCGCCCGCCACCTGGTCGCCGAGCACGGTGTGAGGCACCTGCTGGTCGCCGGCCGGCGGGGCCCCGACACCCCCGGCGCGGCGGAGCTGCGTGCCGAACTCGCCGCGCTGGGCGCCGAGGTGACCGTCGCGGCCTGCGACACCGCCGACCGCACCGCGCTCGCCTCGCTGCTGTCGGGCATCCCGGCCGACCGGCCGCTGACCGCGGTCGTGCACACCGCCGGGGTGCTCGCCGACGGGGTGCTGTCCTCGATGACGCCCGCGCGGCTCGCCGAGGCACTGCGGCCCAAGGCCGACGCGGTCGTGAACCTGCACGAGCTGACCCGCGACCTCGACCTGGCCCGGTTCGTGGTCTTCTCCTCCGTCGCCGGCACGTTCGGCGGCGCCGGGCAGGCCAACTACTCCGCCGCCAACGCCTTCCTGGACGCCTTCGCCCACCACCGGCGCGCCCTCGGCCTGCCCGCCGTGTCCCTCGCCTGGGGCACCTGGCTCCCGGACGCGGGCATGACCGGCGAACTGTCCGCCGCCGACCGGGAACGGCACGCCCGCACCGGCATGGTGCCGCTGAGCCCCGAACGCGGCATGCGCCTGCTGGACGCCGCGTCTGTCTCGGACCGGGCCGCCCTGCTGCCGATGGACCTCGACCCCGCCGCCCTGCGCGAGCACCACGACGTCCTGCCGGTCCTGCTGCGCGGCCTGGTGCGCACGCCCGCCCGCCGTCGCGCCGACGCGGCCCCGGCGGTGGGAGCGGCCCCGGCGGTGGGAGCGGCCACGGCGGCCGAACCGACCTTGGCCGAACGGCTCGCCCCGCTGTCCGCCGCCGACCGGGAGCAGTTGCTGCTGGAGGTGGTGACCGAGCAGGCCGCCGCCGTCCTCGGACACGGCTCGGCCGACGCGATGGAACCCGAGCAGACCTTCAAGGAGCTGGGCTTCGACTCCCTGACGGCGGTCGAACTGCGCAACCGGCTCGGCGCGGTCACCGGCCTGCGGTTGCCCGCCACGCTGGTCTTCGACCACCCGACCCCGCTCGCCCAGGCCCGGCACCTGATCGGCGCACTCGACCTGCCCGAGCCGCCCGGTACCGCACAGGCCCTGCTCGGCGAGATGGACCGGTTGGAGAACGCCCTGCGGGACGCGTCCGTCGACGGCGAGGACCGCGAACGGGTCACCGGCCGGCTGCGGGAACTGCTCGCCCGCTGGCAGGGCGAACCGGTCCCCGCGGCCACCGCCGCCGCCCCGGCGGAGGCGGACCAGGAACTCGCCGGCGTCGAGACGCCCGACGACCTCTTCGACCTGATCGACCGCGAGCTGGGCGACGCATGAGGACCCCGCCGCTCTCCCGCACGCACCCGACGCCCCGGCCCCGCCGGGTTCAAGGAAGTGACACACGTGGCTGACGACGACAAGTACGTGGAATACCTCAAGCGGGTCACGGGCGAACTGCGGCAGACCCGACGCCGCCTGCGGGAGGCGGAGGACCGGGTCCGCGAGCCGGTCGCCGTCGTCGCGATGAGCTGCCGCTTCCCCGGCGACATCCACAGCCCCGAGGACCTGTGGCGACTCGTCGACGAGGGCGGCGACGCCATCGGCGCGCTGCCCGCGGACCGCGGCTGGGACATCGAGGACCGGTACGACCCCGACCCCGGCCGTCCCGGCACCTTCTCCGCCCGGGAGGGCGGCTTCCTCGGTGACGCCGCCGCCTTCGACGCGGCCTTCTTCGGCATGAGCCCCCGCGAGGCACTGGCCACCGACCCCCAGCAGCGGCTGCTGCTGGAAGCCTCCTGGGAACTGCTGGAGCGGGCCGGGATCCGCCCGCAGACCCTGCGGGGCAGCGCCACCGGCGTGTTCGTGGGCGCGGCCGGCTCCGGCTACGGCCAGGGTCCCGTGGAGGTGCCCGAGGACGTCCACGGCCTGATGCTGGCCGGCAACGCCACCTCCGTCGCCTCCGGCCGCATCTCCTACGTCCTCGGCCTCGAAGGGCCCACCGTCACCGTCGACACCGCCTGCTCCTCCTCCCTGGTCGCCCTGCACTGGGCGGTGCGGGCCCTGCGCAACGGCGAGTGCGACCTCGCGCTGGCCGGCGGGGCCGCCGTCATGGCCACCCCTGGTCTGCTGTTCGAGTTCAGCCGGCAGCGCGGCCTGGCCCCCGACGGCCGCTGCAAGGCGTTCGCCGACTCCGCCGACGGCACCGGCTGGTCCGAGGGCGTCGGCCTGCTCCTGGTGGAGCGCCTCTCCGACGCCCGCCGCAACGGGCACCCCGTGCTCGCCGTGGTCCGCGGCTCCGCCGTCAACTCCGACGGCGCCTCCAACGGCCTGACCGCCCCCAACGGCCCCGCCCAGCAGCGGGTCATCGAACAGGCCCTGGCCGACGCGGGACTGACCGCCGCCGACGTGGACGCCGTCGAGGCGCACGGCACCGGCACCACGCTCGGCGACCCCATCGAAGCCCAGGCGCTGCTCGCCACCTACGGCCAGGGCCGCCCCGCCGACCGGCCGCTGCTGCTCGGCTCCCTGAAGTCCAACCTCGGCCACACGCAGGCCGCCGCCGGGGTGGCCGGCGTCATCAAGACCGTCATGGCGCTGCGGCACGGCCGGCTGCCGCGCACCCTGCACGTCGACACGCCGTCCACGCACGTCGACTGGGACGCCGGACACGTCCGCCTGCTCACCGAGCCCGCCGACTGGCCCGCCACCGGCGACCGCCCGCGCCGGGCCGCCGTCTCCTCCTTCGGCATCAGCGGCACCAACGCCCACGCGATCCTGGAGGCCGCGCCCGCACCGGAACCGGTGGCCGACGGGACGGCCGCACCGGCCCCCGCGCTGCCCCTGGCGCCCTGGTTCCTGTCCGCGCGCGGCGCCGAGGCCCTGCGCGGCCAGGCCGCACGGCTCCTGCGGCACGTCGCCGACCACCCCGACGACGACCCGCACGACACCGCCCGCGCCCTCGCGGCCACTCGGCAGGCCTTCGAGCACCGGGCCGCCGTCCTCACCCCGGACACGGTCGCGGCCCGCGACGCGCTGCGCGCCCTGGCGGACGGCGAGGAGCACCCGGCCGTCGTCACCGGCCGCACCCTGCGCGGCGGCACCGCCTTCCTCTTCTCCGGGCAGGGCGCCCAGCGCCCCGGTATGGGCCGGGACCTGTACGCCGCCTTCCCCGCGTTCGCCCGCGCCTTCGACGAGGTCTGCGCCCACCTCGACCCCGAACTCGGCCTGCCCCTCGGCCAGTCCCTCAAGGACGCCGTCCTCCACACCGGCGACGAGGAGGCCCTGCGCGGAACCGGGCTCGCCCAGCCGGCCCTGTTCGCCTTCGAGGTCGCCCTGTTCCGGCTGCTGGAGTCCTGGGGCATCACCCCCAAGTACCTCCTGGGCCACTCCTTGGGGGAGCTGACCGCCGCCCACGTCGCGGGCGTCTGGTCGCTCGCCGACGCCTGCCGGCTGGTCGCCGCCCGTGGCCGGCTCATGCAGGCCCTGCCCGAGGGCGGCGCCATGATCTCCGTGGACGCGGCCGAGAACGAGGTGACCCCGCTGCTCGCGGCGCACGGCGACGCCGTGTCCGTCGCCGCCGTCAACGGGCCCCGCGCCACGGTGATCTCCGGGGCGGCGGCTGCCGTGGAGGCGGTCGCCGCCGAACTCGGCGCCCGCGGCCGGACCACCCGGCGGCTGCGCGTGTCCCACGCCTTCCACTCCGCCCGCATGGACGGCGCCCTCGACGACTTCCGCCGCGTCGCCCAGCGCGTCACCGCCCGGCCGCCGCGGATCACCGTGGTCTCCAACCTCACCGGCCGCCCCGCCACCGCCGACGAACTGGCCTCGGCCGACTACTGGGTACGCCACCTGCGGCACACCGTCCGCTTCGCCGACGGCGTCGGCCACCTCGTCGAGCGCGGTGTCACCCGCTTCCTCGAACTCGGCCCCGACGCCACGCTCACCGCGCTCGCCCGCGCCTGCCTGCCCGACGACACCACCGAGCGCGTCTGCCTGCCCCTCCAGCGCAGGGACCGCCCCGAGCCCGCCACCCTGCTCGCCGGTGTCGCGGGCGCCCACGCGCACGGGGTGCCCGTCGACCACGAGCGTCTCCTCGGCCACCCGGGTCCGGACGCCCGCCGGATCGAGCTGCCCACCTACGCCTTCACCCGCGAGCGCTACTGGCTGCGGCCCGCCGCCCAGGCCGGCGATGTCACCGGCGCCGGTCTCGCGGGCGCCGGACACCCGCTGCTCGGTGCCGTGGTCCGCGTCGCCGACGAGGACCGGGTGCTGCTCACCGGCCGTCTGTCCACCCGGACGCAGCCCTGGCTCGCCGACCACACCGTGTCCGGGACCGTCCTGCTGCCCGGCACCGCCTACGTCGAACTCGTCCTGCGGGCCGGCGACGAGGTCGGCTGCGGCCTGCTGGAGGAACTCACCCTGGAGGCGCCGCTGGCCCTTCCCGACGGCACCGGCACGCAGCTCCAGATCGTGCTCGGCGCCTCCGACGACGCGGGCCGCCGCCCGGTCACCGTCCACGCCCGCCCGGACGACGACGCCCCCTGGACCCGGCACGCCACGGCGGTCCTCGCCCCGGCCACGGCCACCCCGGCCGGCGACGGCCTGACCGCATGGCCGCCCGCCGGCGCCCGTCCCGTCCCGCTGGACGGCTTCTACGCGGCCCTCGCCGCCCGCGGTTACCGGTACGGCCCCGTCTTCCAGGGCCTGCACGCCGCCTGGCGCGACGGCGACGTCCGGTACGCCGAGATCCGCCTGCCCGAGGACGAGCACCGCGACGCGTCCCGCTACGGGCTGCACCCGGCCCTGCTGGACGCCGCCCTGCACGCCCAGCTCACCGGCACCGACGAGGCGGACGGCGAAGGCGGGGGAGTCGGCCTGCCGTTCGCCTTCAGCGGGGTCACCCTGCACGCCGTGGGCGCCACCGCTCTCCGCGTCCGGCTCGAGAAGCGCGCGGACGGTTCGGTGAACCTGCGGGTCGCGGACGGCACCGGACAGCCCGTGGCCACCGTCGGCTCCCTCGTCAGCCGCCCCCTGTCCGCAGACGCCCCGGCCACCGCCCGTCCGGCCGACGGCGCCCTGTACGCGGTCCGCTGGACGGCCGCCGACCTGCCGGAACCACCCGCCGGCCAGCGCTGGCGGCTGGCCGCCGACGATCCGGCGGGCCTGGTGCCCGACTGGCCCGCGCTCGGAGCGGACGGCTGCGCCGTCGCCGTCCTGCCCTTCGCCGGCGGACCCGGCGAGACCCCCGCCGGGATCGCCGTCCGCGCTCTCGGCGCCCTCCGGACACTGCTCGCCGACGCCCGCGCCCAGGACGCCACCCTGGTCGTCGTCACCCGGGGTGCCCTCGCCGTCGGCGACGAGGACGTACCCGACCTGTCCGCCGCCGCGCTCTGGGGCCTGGTCCGCTCCGCCCAGACCGAGAACCCCGGCCGCCTCGTCCTCGCCGACCTCGACGACACGGACGCCTCCCGCGCCGCGCTGCCCGCCGCGGTCGCCTCCGGCGCTCCGCAACTCGCCCTGCGCGATGGCCGGTTGATGACACCGTCGCTGACCCGGGCCATTGCCGGGCGGGTTGCCGCGGGGGGCTCGGCCGGCACCGCCGCCGCCCGGTCCGGCGCGGGGAGCGCCGGTGGCACCACCACCGACCGGAACGCCGCGAGGGGCTTCGGCGGCTCCGCTTCCCGGCGGGACGCCGCCGGGGACTCGGACAGCGCGGTCACCGCGCCGGACGCCACCGCCACCTCCGCCCGCACCGGCACTGTCCGATCCACCAGCCGGGCCTTGGACGGCACGGGCGCCGACCGTCCCGGCGCCGGGGAGGTCGACGCCGCCGCCGCCGTGGAGACCGGCACCGGGGGTGTGGATGTCACCGCCGTCTGGGACCCCGACGGCACCGTCCTGATCACCGGCGGAACCGGTGCCCTGGGCTCGCTCGTCGCCCGCCACCTGGTCACCGAGCACGGCGTGCGCTCCCTGCTGCTGCTCTCCCGGCGCGGCCACGAGGCCCCCGGTGCCGCCGACCTCGCCGGTGAACTCACCGCCCACGGGGCCACCGTACGGATCGAGGCGTGCGACGTGGCCGATCCCGAGGCCCTCGCCGCCGCCCTGGCCGAGGTTCCCGCCGAGCGCCCGCTGCGGGCCGTCGTGCACACCGCCGGTCTCCTCGACGACGGCGTCCTCGGCTCCCTCACGCCCGACCGCCTCACCTCCGTGCTGCGCGCCAAGGCCGACTCCGCGCTCGCCCTGCACGAGGTCACCCGCGACGCCGGCCTGACCGCGTTCGTGCTGTTCTCCTCCGCGGCCGGTCTCCTCGGTGGCGCCGGACAGGCCAACTACGCCGCCGCCAACACCGTCCTGGACGCCCTCGCCCAGCACCGCCGCGCCCACGGACTGCCCGCCGTCTCGCTCGCCTGGACCCTGTGGGAACACGACAGTGGCATGACCGGCGGGCTCGACGCCGACGCCGTACGCCGTATCACCGCCTCCGGGCTGCCCGCGCTCGCCCCGGCGCACGCCCTGCGGCTGCTGGACGAGGCGCTCACGGCGGACGAGGCCCTGCTCGCCCCGCTGCGCACCGACTCGGCCGCGCTGCGGGCCGCCGCCTCCGCCGGCCGGCTGCCCGCGCTGCTGCACGGCCTGGTCCCGGCACCGGCACGCCGCACCGCCCGTACCGCGAACGTCGACTCCGGCCTGGGCCGGCGGCTGGTCGGACTCAGCGAGCCCCAGCAGGAACGCCTGCTGCTGGACCTGGTGCGCCGCCATGCCGCCGTCGCCCTCGGCCACGGCTCGGCCGGTGCCGTCGACGGCGAACAGTCCTTCAAGGAACTCGGGTTCGACTCCCTCACCTCGGTCGACCTGCGCAACCGGCTGAACGCCGAGACCGGACTGCGGCTGCCCGCCACGCTCGTCTTCGACCACCCCCGGCCCAGCGCACTCGCCCGCCACCTGCGGCGGGAACTGGCCGGCGGCACCGAGACGGCCGAGACCGCCGCCGGCGTCGCGGGCGACGACGACCCGGTCGTCATCGTCTCCATGGCCTGCCAGTACCCCGGCGGTGTCACCTCCCCCGAGGAGCTGTGGCGGTTCGTGTCCGAGGACGGCGACGCCATCGGCGCCTTCCCCACCGACCGGGGCTGGGACCTCGACCGGCTGCCCGGTCTGGAGGCCGGCTTCCTGCACGGAGCGACCCACTTCGACGCCGCCCTGTTCGGCATCTCGCCGCGTGAGGCCCTCGCCATGGACCCGCAGCAGCGCCTGCTCCTGGAGACGTCCTGGGAGGTGTTCGAGCGCGCCGGCCTGGACCCGCTGGCCCAGCGCGGCACCCGCACCGGCGTGTACGTCGGCGCGATGGGCTCCGGTTACGCGTCGGGCCTCGCCGACATCCCCGAGGGCATGGAGGGCTACATCGGCCTCGGCGTGTCCGGCAGCGTCATCTCCGGCCGCGTCGCCTACACCTTCGGCCTGGAGGGGCCGACGATGACGGTCGACACCGCCTGCTCCTCCGCCCTCGTCGCCCTGCACCTCGCGGCCCACGCGCTGCGGCAGGGCGAGTGCTCGATGGCCCTGGCCGGCGGCGTCACCGTGATGGCGACGCCCGGCACCTACACCGAGTTCACCGCGCAGAACGGACTGGCCGCCGACGGCCGCTGCAAGGCGTTCGCCGCCTCCGCCGACGGCACCAGCTTCTCCGAGGGCGTCGGCCTGCTGCTGCTGGAACGACTGTCGGACGCCCGGCGCAACGGACACCCGGTGCTCGCCGTCGTGCGCGGCTCGGCCACCAACCAGGACGGCGCCTCCAACGGGCTGACCGCCCCCAGCGGCCCCTCCCAGCAGCACGTCATCCGCCAGGCCCTCGCCTCCGCCGGGCTGTCCGCCGCCGACGTGGACGCGGTGGAGGCGCACGGCACCGGCACCGCCCTCGGCGACCCCATCGAGGCCCAGGCCCTGTTCGCCACCTACGGCCGTGAACGGCCCGAGGGACAGCCCCTGCTGCTGGGCTCCGCCAAGTCCAACTTCGGCCACACCCAGGCCGCCGCGGGCGCCGCCGGCGTCATCAAGATGGTCCTGGCGATGCACCACGGCGAACTGCCCCGCACCCTGCACGTCGACGAGCCCTCCCCGCACATCGACTGGTCCAGCGGCACCATCGAACTGCTCACCGAACCCCGCCCGTGGCCCGCCCGCGAAGGGCGCCCGCGCCGGGCCGGCGTGTCCTCCTTCGGCATCAGCGGCAGCAACGCCCACGTCGTCCTGGAGGAACCGCCCGCCCCAGAGCCCGCTTCCGCTCCCGAACGGCCGGCGGCGGACGCCGTGCCGCGCGCGTACCCCGTCTCCGGGCACACCCCCGAGGCGCTGCGCGCGCAGGCCGCCCGGCTGCGCACCCACCTCCTCACCTCCGACCACGACCCGCGCGACCTCGCGCACACCCTCGCCTCCGCCCGTCACGCGCTCGGTCACCGGGCCGTCGTCGTCGCCGAGGACCGCGAGGAACTCCTTTCCGGGCTCGCCGCCGTGGCCACGGGTGACCGCGCCGGCCACGTCGTCACCGGCAGTGCCGACGGCGGCCGGCTCGCCGTCCTGTTCAGCGGCCAGGGCGCACAACGTCCGGGCATGGGACGCGACCTGTACGCAGCCCACCCGGTCTTCGCCGAGACCGTCGACACCGTCTGCGCCGAACTCGACCGGCACCTCGACGGGCCGCCGCTGCGCGAGGTGGTCCTCGCCGCCGAGGGCAGCGCCGAGGCGGCGCTGCTGGACCGCACCGCCTGGACCCAGGCCGCCCTGTTCGCCTTCGGCACGGCCGCGTACGCCCTGACGGCGTCCTGGGGCGTCCGGGCCGACGTGCTTGCCGGGCACTCCGTCGGCGGGCTGACCGCCGCGCACGCCGCCGGGGTGTTCGACCTCGCCGACGCCTGCGCCCTGGTCGCCGCGCGCGGCCGGCTCATGCAGGCGCTGCCGGTGGGCGGCGCGATGACCGCGATCGAGGCCACCGAGGAGGAGGTGCTGCCCTGCCTGGCCGACCGGACCGGCCGGGTCGCGGTCGCCGCCGTCAACGGCCCCGTCTCCGTCGTGGTCTCCGGCGTCGCGGACGACGTGGAGGCGGTCGCCGCCGAGTTCGCCGCGCGCGGCCGCCGCACCCGGCGCCTGCGGGTCAGCCACGCCTTCCACTCCCCGCTGATGGACGCCATGCTGGAGGACTTCCGGCAGGTGGCCGCGGGTGTCCGCTACGCGCCGCCGGCCGTCCCCGTGGTGTCCGACCTGACCGGCACCCTGGCCACGGGAGAGGACCTGCGCACGCCCGACTACTGGGTACGGCACGTCCGGCACACCGTGCGCTTCGGCGACGCGGTGCGCGCCCTGGAGGCGGAGGGCGTCACCGTCTGCCTCGAACTCGGGCCCGACGCCACCCTCACCCCCCTCGTGCGGGACGGCGTCCAGGACCCGGCCGCCGTCACGGCCGTGTCCCTGCTGCACCGCGACCTGCCCGAGGCGCGCGCGGCGCTGCTGGCCGCCGCCACCCTGCGCGCGCACGGCCGGGGCGATCTGCCCGCCGTCCCCGAGGACGCCGGAGCCCGGCCCGTAGCCCTGCCGACGTACGCCTTCCAGCGCGAGCGGTACTGGCTGGAGTCGTCCGCGCGGAGCGTCGCGCCCACCGCGGACAGCGCGTTCTGGGAGTTGGTCGAGACAGCCGACCCGGATGCCCTGGCCGAGCGGCTCGACGTCGACGCGGACGCCCCGCTCAAGGCCGTCCTGCCCGCTCTCGCCGCCTGGCGCGGCGCGGACCGCAGACAGCGCGAGGAACAGCGCTGGGAGCACCGCGTCATGTGGCGGCCCGCCGCCGACGGCGCCACCGCCACCCTCACCGGCACCTGGCTGCTCGCCGTTCCCGCCCCGCTGGCCGGCGGCCCCTGGGCGACGTCGGTCGCCGAGGCGCTCACCGCGCACGGGGCCCGCGTCCGCGTCCTGCCCGTGGACTGCGCGGCCGCCGACCGCACCGGCCTGAGCGCCGCGCTCGACGCCGTCCGTGAGGACGGTCCGGCGCCCGCCGGTGTGCTGTCGCTGCTGGCCGCCGACACCCGGCCGCTGCCCGGCCACCGGGCCGTCCCGGCCGGCCTCGCCGCGACCACCGCCCTGGTGCAGGCCCTCGCCGACCGGGCGGCGGGCCCGGACAGCCCACGCCTGTGGGCCGTCACCGCCGGCGCGGCCACAGTCCTCGGCGGCGAGGCACCCGCCGAGCCGGAACAGGCGGCGGTGTGGGGCCTGGGCCGCACCGCCGCGCTGGAACATCCGCAGCTGTGGGGCGGCCTGGTCGACCTGCCCGCCGGCACCGCGCCCCTGGCCCCCGACGTGGCTCGCCGGCTGTGCGCGGTGCTGGCCGGTGACAGCGGGGAGGACCAGACCGCCGTCCGTCCCGCGGGCACCTTCCTGCGCCGCCTCGAACGCGTGCCCGCCGGCGTACCCGCCGGGTCCGCGCCCGACTGGACCGGCACCGTCCTGCTCACCGGCGCGACCGGTGCCCTCGGCCTGCGCACCGCAGCCTGGCTCGCCGCCCGGGGCGCCGCCCGGATCGTCGCCGTCAGCCGCTCGGGACCCGGCTCGCCCGGTGCCGCCCGTCTCAAGGAGTCCCTGGCCGGCACCGGCACCGACCTCGTCCTGACCGCCTGCGACGTCGCCGACCGCGACGCGCTCGCCGCGCTGCTGGCCGAGCACCCCGTCGACGCGGTCGTGCACACCGCGGGTGTCCTCGACGACCGGCTGCTCGACCGCCTGGACACCGACGCCCTGGAGACCGTGCTGCGGCCCAAGCTCGCCGCCGCCCGCGCCCTCAGCGACCTCACCCGGGACCGCGACCTGACCGCGTTCGTCCTCTTCTCGTCGGTCTCCGGCACCCTCGGCACCATCGGCCAGGCCAACTACGCCGCCGCCAACGCCGCGCTCGACGCCCTCGCCGAACAGCGCCGCGCCGCCGGCCTGCCCGCCACCTCCGTGGCCTGGGGCCCGTGGGCGGGCGGTGGCATGGCGACCCGGGACGCCGACACCGAGGCCCGCATGCGCCGCGGCGGCATCAACCCCCTCGACCCGGACCGGGCCGTGGCGGCCCTCGACCGGGCCGCGGCACGCGCCGACGCCGTGCTCGCCGTCGCCGACATCGACTGGGCACGCTTCGCCCCCGGCTTCACCACCGCCCGGCCCAGCCCGCTCCTCACCGAACTGCCCGAAGTGCGCGAACTGCTCACCCGGCGCCCGGAGAGCGGGGGCGCGGACGCCGGCCAGGCCCTGCGCGCGCGGCTGGCCGGACAGAGCCCCGCCGAGCGCGAACGCACCCTGGTCACCCTCGTGCGCACCGAGGCCGCCGCCGTCCTCGGGCACGCCTCCACCGACCGCGTCGGCGCCGCGCAGGCGTTCAACGCGCTCGGCTTCGACTCGCTGACGGCGGTCGAACTGCGCAACCGCATCGGCGCGGCCACCGGTCTCGCCCTGCCGGCCACGCTCCTGTTCGACCAGCCCAACGCCACCGCGCTCGCCGGATACCTGCACGGCCGGCTCACCGAGGACACCGACGGCGCGAACGCCGTCCTCGCTGACCTCGACCGGCTGGAAGCAGCCCTGTCGGGGCTGCCGGCCGACGACGCCCGGCTCGACCGCATCGGCGCACGCCTGACGGCGCTGGCCGCACGGCTCGGCGGCGGGACGACCGCGGGCGCGCCGGCCGCACCGGCGGGAGCGGCCGGCGACGACATCGCCGACCGCCTGAAGTCCGCCGCGGCGGACGAACTCTTCGACTTCATCGAGAACGACCTCGGCATCTCCTGACGGGACGGCCACGGGACCTTGGGAACGGGTGAGACACGCATGAGCGATGAGGACCGGCTCCTCGGCTACCTGAAGAAGGTCACGGCCGATCTCCACCAGACGCGACAGCGGCTGGCGGCGGCCGAGGCCCGCGAGAGCGAACCCATAGCGATCGTCGGCATGGGCTGCCGCTTCCCCGGCGGCGTGTCCGGCCCCGACGACCTGTGGCGACTGCTGGAGGACGGCACCGACACGATGACCGACTGGCCGCGCGACCGCGGCTGGGACGTCGACGCGCTCTACGACCCGGAACCGGGCACGCCCGGCCGCAGCTACACCCGCACCGGCGGCTTCGTCGACCGGGTCGCCGACTTCGACGCCTCGTTCTTCGGGATCTCCCCGCGCGAGGCCGTCGGCACCGATCCGCAGCAGCGGCTGCTGCTGGAGATCTGCTGGGAGGCCCTGGAACGCGCCGGCATCGATCCGCTCGCCCTGCGCGGCAGCCGCACCGGCGTGTTCTCCGGCACCAACCTCCAGGACTACCCGGCCCTGCTCGCCCGCTCCGACAACGCCGGCGACGACGGCGTCGGCAACTCGCCCAGCGTGCTGTCCGGCCGCGTCTCCTACACCCTGGGCCTGGAGGGCCCGGCCGTGTCCGTCGACACCGCCTGCTCCTCCTCCCTGGTCACCCTGCACCTGGCCGCGCAGGCGCTGCGGGCGGGGGAGTGCGACCTGGCGCTGGCCGGCGGCGTCACCGTCATGTCGACGCCCACGATCTTCCTGGAGTTCAGCCGCCAGCGCGGGCTGTCCCCGGACGGGCGCTGCCGGGCCTTCGCCGACGCCGCCGACGGCACCGCCTGGGGCGAGGGCGCCGGCGTCCTCGTCGTGGAGCGCCTGTCGGACGCCCGCCGCAACGGCCACCCCGTCCTCGCCGTGCTGCGTGGCTCCGCCGTCAACCAGGACGGCGCCTCCAACGGGCTGACCGCCCCCAACGGCCCCTCCCAGGAACGGGTCATCTGGCAGGCCCTGCGCTCCGCCGGGCTCGCTCCCGCCGACGTCGACGCCGTCGAGGCGCACGGCACCGGCACCACCCTCGGCGACCCGATCGAAGCGCAGGCCCTGCTCGCCACCTACGGCCAGGACCGGCCCGCCGACCGACCGCTGCTGCTCGGCTCGGTGAAGTCCAACATCGGCCACACCCAGGCCGCCGCCGGGGTCGCCGGCGTCATCAAGACCGTCCTCGCCCTGCGCGCCGGGCGCCTGCCCGCCACCCTCCACGTGGACCGGCCCAGCCGGCACGTCGACTGGAGTGCGGGCCACGTCGACCTGCTCACCGAGGCCCGTGACTGGCCCCGCACCGACGACCGGCCCCGCCGGGCCGCGGTCTCCTCCTTCGGCGTCAGCGGCACCAACGCCCACGTCATCCTCGAACAGGCCCCCGAGCCGGACACGGACGCCTCCGCCGGGATCGCCGCCGACACGCCCCGCCCGCGTGCCTTCCCCGTCTCCGGACGTACCGCCGCCGCCCTGCGCGCGCAGGCCGCCCGCCTCGCCGCCCACCTGCGGGCCGCCCCGGACGGCACCCTCCGCCCCGCCGACCTGGCCTGGTCCCTGGCCGCCACCCGGCCCGCCCTCGAGCACCGGGCCGTGGTCGTCGCCCGCGACCAGGGCACCCTCCTGCGCGGTCTGACCTCTCTCGCCGAGGGCACGCCCGACGCGGCCGTGGTGCGCGGGATCGCCGACACCGACGGCGACCCGGTCTTCCTCTTCCCCGGCCAGGGCCCCCAGTGGGAGGGCATGGCGACCGAACTCCACGCGGCCGACGAGCGGTTCCGCCGCTTCTTCGACGAGGCCGCCGCCGCGGTCGAGGCGTTCACCGACTACGCGGTCCTCGACGTGCTGCGCGGCGCGCCCGGAGCGCCGCCGCCGGAGCGCCTCGACGTGGTCCAGCCCACCCTGTTCGTGGTCTGCGTCGCGCTGGCCCGGCTGTGGATGGCGTGCGGGGTCCGCCCCGCCGCGGTGGCCGGGCAGAGCCAAGGCGAGATCGCCGCCGCCCACATCGCGGGCGTGCTCACCCTGGAGGACGCCGCCCGTGTCGTCGTCACCCGTTCCCGGGAACTGACCGCCATCACCGGCCGCGGCGGCATGGTGGCCGTCCCCCTGCCGCTCGCCGAGGTCGAGGAACTCCTCGTCCCCTACGAGGGCCGGATCTCGGTGGGTTCGGTCACCGGTCCCCGCTCGGTCACCGTCTCCGGAGACGCCGAACCCCTCGCCGACCTCCTGAAGTCCCTCACCGACGCCGGGGTCCGCGCCCGCCGTGTCCCCGTGGACTACGCCTCCCACTGCGCGCAGGTGGAGGAGGTCCGCGGCGCGCTGCTCACCGGATTCGCGCCGGTCCGCCCCCGCCCCGCCGAGATCCCCTTCCACTCCACCGTCACCGGTGCCCGCGTCGAGGACACCACCACCCTGGACGCCGCCTACTGGTACGACAACATCCGCCGCCCGGTCCGCTTCGAGACCACCGTGCGCCACCTCGCCGAGGACGGGCACCGCGTCTTCGTCGAGGCCGGCCCGCACCCCGTGGTCACCAACGCCGTCGGGGACGTCCTGGAGGACCTCGGCATCACCGACGGCGCCGTCCTCGGCACCCTGCGCCGCTCCGAGGGTGGCCCCGAGCGTTTCCTCGCCTCCGCCGCCGCCCTCGCGGTACGCGGCGGCCACGTCGACTGGACGGCCGTCCACGACGAGCCCGCCCACCGTGTCGACCTGCCCGTCTACGCCTTCCAACGCCGCCGCTACTGGCCTGAGTTCCGCGGAGAGCGGACCGCGAAGGAATCCGCCGCCGACACGGCGGACGCCCCGTTCTGGCAGGCCGTCGAGTCCGGCGACCTCCGCACCCTGGCCGGCGTCCTCGACCTGGACGAGGACACCGTCTCCCGCCTCGCGCCCGCTCTGGACGGTTACCGTCGCCGCAGCGCCGACCGGGCCACCGCCGACCGCTGGCGCTACCGCATCGCCTGGCACCCCCTGCCCGACCGGCCCGCCCCCGCCCTGAGCGGACGCTGGCCGCTGCTGGTGCCCCGCGGTCACGAGGACGGCCCCGAGGCGACGGCCGTGCGCGCCGCCCTCACCCGGGCCGGAGCCGACTGCGTCCCGGTCGTCGTCGGCCCCGCGGCCGACCGGACCGCCCTCGCCGCGGCCCTGTCCGACGTGGCCGACGGGGCACGCGCCGTGCTGTCCCTGCTCGCCCTGGACGACAGCCCGCACCCCCGACACCCGCTGCTGCCGGGCGGGTTCGCCGCCACCGTCGCCCTCGTCCAGGCCATGGACGACCTCAACACCCGCCTGCCGGTGTGGTTCCTGACCCGGGGCGCCGTCGCCACCGCGCCCGGAACGGGCCCGGACCACCCCGCCCAGGCCCTCGTGTGGGGCTTCGGCCGGGTCGTCGCACTGGAACAGGCCGACTGCTGGGGCGGCCTCGCCGACCTGCCCGCCAGCCCCGACGACCGCGCCGCGGACCGGCTGATCGCGGTTCTCGCCGGCACCGACCACGAGGATCAGGTCGCCATCCGCCCCACCGGCGTCCTCGGCCGCCGCCTGGAACGCGCCGCCACCGGCGGACTGCCCGGCCGCCGCCCCTGGCGGCCGGGCGGCACCGTCCTGGTCACCGGCGGCACCGGCGCCCTCGGCCGGCACGTCGCCCGCTGGCTCGCCCGCTCCGGCGCCGACCACCTGCTGCTCGTCAGCCGCTCCGGCCCCGACGCGGAGGGCGCCGCCGAACTGCTGGCGGACCTCGCCCGCCACGGCACCCGCGCCGAACTGGCGGCCTGCGACATCGCGGACCGGGACGCCCTCGACGCGCTCCTGGCCGGCATCCCCGCCGACCGCCCCCTGACCGCCGTCTTCCACACCGCGGCCGTCCTGGACGACGGCGTCATCGGCTCCCTCACCCCCGACCGGCTCGCCGAGGTCCTGCGCGTCAAGGTCGGCGGCGCCCTCAACCTCGACGCCGCCACCGCGGGCCTCGACCTGTCCGCGTTCGTGCTGTTCTCCTCCTCCTCGGGCGTCTTCGGCAGCCCCGGACACGGCAACTACGCCCCCGGCAACGCCTTCCTCGACGCTCTCGCCGAGGACCGCCGCGCCCGGGGCCTGCCCGCCACCGCCGTCGCCTGGAGCGGCTGGGCCGACGGCGGCATGGCCTCCGGCACCGTCGGCGAACGCCTCCAGCGGCACGGCGTACGCCTGATGGATCCCGCCGTCGCCGTCACCGCCCTCCAGGACGCCCTCGACCACGACGACCCGGCGCTCGTCGTCACCGACATCGACTGGCAGGTCTTCGGCGCCGAACTCGACAAGGGCCGCCCCCGACGCCTGTACGCCGCCCTGCCCGACCTCCAGCGGCTGCGGGCGAACCGCCCCGCACCCCACACCGGCGACCCCGACCCGGCGGACACCGGCGACGGGTTCCTCGCCCACCTCGCCGCCCTGTCCGACGCGGACCGCAGGCACGCCCTGCTGCACCTCGTCCGCGCCCACATCGCGTACGTCCTCAACCACCCGAGCCCCGACGACGTCGAGCCCGCCCGAGCCTTCCGCGAACTCGGCTTCGACTCCCTCACCGCCGTCGAGCTGCGCAACACCCTCGGCGAGGCGACCGGCATGCGGCTGCCCGCCAGCCTCGTCTACGACTACCCGACCCCGGCCGCGCTCGCCGAGCATCTGGGCGAGCGACTCGCCCCGCCGCAGCGCGAGTCGGACGTCGGCACGGCCGTGCAGACCTCACGCGCCGACGGTGCCGAGGACCCCGTCGTGATCGTCGGCATGGCCTGCCGCTTCCCCCGCGACGCCGACACTCCGGAGCGGTTCTGGCAACTCCTCGCCGACGGCACCGACGCGATGGGGCCCTTTCCGCAGGACCGGGACTGGGACCTGGAGTCCCTGTACGACCCCGAGCCCGGCAAGGCGGGCCGCACCTGCACACTCACCGGCGGTTTCCTCGACGGCTTCGCCGACTTCGACCCGGGCGTGTTCAACATCTCGCCGCGTGAGGCGCTCGCCATGGACCCGCAACAGCGGCTGCTCCTCGAGATGGCGTGGGAGACGTTCGAGCGGGCGGGGATCGATCCGCGGGCCCTGCGGGGCAGCCGTACCGGCGTCTTCGCCGGCACCAACTACCAGGACTACACCTCCCGTCCGATCGCACCGGGCGACGAGGTCGGCGCCCACCTCGGCACCGGCAACTCCGCGAGTGTCCTGTCGGGCCGGCTCTCCTACACCTTCGGGCTGGAAGGCCCCGCCGTCACGGTCGACACGGCCTGCTCGTCCTCCCTGGTGGCCCTGCATCTGGCGGTGCGGTCGCTGCGGGCGGGGGAGTGCGATCTGGCCCTCGCGGGCGGCGTCACGGTGATGTCGACGCCGGGTCTGTTCGTGGACTTCAGCCGGCAGGGGGGGCTGGCGGCGGACGGCCGGTGCAAGGCGTTCGCGGACGCGGCGGACGGCACCGGGTTCTCGGAGGGCGGCGGTCTGTTGCTGGTGGAGCGGTTGTCGGACGCGCGGCGGCTGGGGCATCCGGTGCTGGCGGTGGTGAAGGGTTCGGCGGTGAATCAGGATGGTGCGTCCAACGGGTTGAGTGCGCCGAACGGTCCGTCTCAGCAGCGGGTGATCCGTGCGGCGCTGGCGGATGCCGGGGTGTCGGCGGCCGGGGTGGATGTGGTGGAGGCGCACGGTACCGGTACGCGGCTGGGTGATCCGATCGAGGCGCAGGCGTTGCTGGCCACGTACGGGCAGGGCCGTGAGCGGCCGTTGTGGCTGGGTTCGGTGAAGTCGAACGTCGGTCACACGCAGGCGGGTGCGGGTGTGGCGGGTGTGATGAAGATGGTGCTGGCGATGGTGCACGGTGTGTTGCCGGCGACGTTGCATGTGGACGCGCCGTCCTCGCAGGTGGACTGGGGGCAGGGTGCGGTGGAGCTGCTGACCGAGGCGCGGGAGTGGCCTGTGGCCGAGGGGCGTCCGTGGCGGGCGGGGGTGTCGTCGTTCGGGATCAGCGGCACCAACGCTCATGTCATCCTGGAAGCCGCCCCCGGACAACCCGCCGCCGACGCGGGGGAGAGGCCGTCCGGGGTGGCCGGGGCGGTTCCGTGGGTGGTCAGCGGCCGGGACCCGCACGCCCTGCGTGACCAGGCCCGCCGCCTCCTCGACCACGTGAACGCCCACCCCGGCGTGGCCCCGGCCGACACCGCCCTCGCCCTGGCCACCACCCGTACCGCGTTCCCCCACCGGGCCGTGCTCGTCGGCTCCGGTCACGACGACCTCACCGCCCAGCTCCGGGCCCTCGCCGAGGGCACCCCGCTGCCGGCCACCGTCACCGGCACCGCCGGCACCGGCGGACGCACCGCCTTCCTGTTCACCGGGCAGGGCGCCCAGCGGCCCGGTATGGGACGCGAACTGCACGCGGTCTTCCCGGCGTTCGCCGACGCCTTCGACGCCGTGTGCGCACGCGTCCCCGGGCTGCGCGAGGCGGTGTTCGGCGACGACGCCGACCTCGTGCACCGCACCGAGTACGCCCAGCCCGCCCTCTTCGCCTTCGAGGTCGCGCTGTTCCGGCTGCTGGAGACGCTCGGCGTGCGCCCCGACGTGCTCGTCGGTCACTCCATCGGCGAGATCGCCGCCGCCCACGTCGCCGGAGTGTTCTCCCTCGACGACGCCTGCGCCCTGGTGGCCGCCCGCGGTCGCCTGATGCAGGCCCTCCCGGCCGGTGGCGCGATGGCCGCGGTGCGGGCCACCGAGGCCGAGGTGACCGAACTGCTGGCCGGACGGGAGGACGAGATCGGCGTCGCCGCCCTCAACGGGCCCGCCGCCACCGTCGTCTCCGGCACCGACGAGGCCGTCGGAGAGGTCTGCGCCCACTTCGCCGGCCTGGGCCGGCGCACCACCCCGCTCCGTGTCAGCCACGCCTTCCACTCGCCCCTCATGGACCCCGTCCTGGACGACTTCCGGGCCGTCGTCACCGGTCTCTCCTACGCCGAACCGCGCCTGCCCGTCGTCTCGGCGCTGACCGGCTCGGCCGCCGGACCCGGCCTGCTCACCGACCCCGAGTACTGGGTCAGGCACGTGCGGCAGCCGGTCCGCTTCCACGACGCGCTGCTGCGTCTGCGCGACCTGGGCGCGCGCCGCTTCCTGGAGGTGGGCCCCGACAGCCGGCTCACCGCCCTCGCCGAGACGGCCCTCGCCGAGACGGAGCCGCAGACCGGGCAGGAAGCGGTGTTCACCGCTGCCGTCCTGCGCGACCAGCCCGAACCGCGCCGGCTGCTCACCGCCGTCGCCACCCTGTTCGCCCACGGCGGCGAGCCGGACTGGCACGCGCTGCTGCCCGGTGCCCGGCCCGTGCCCCTGCCCACCTACGCCTTCCAGCGCCGGCGCTACTGGCTGCCCACCGCGCCGGCCGGCACCGAACCCGCCCTCGGCGGAGCCGATCCCGTCGGCCACCCGCTCCTCGACGCCGAGATCACCCGGGCGGGTTCGGACGAACTGCTCCTCGCCGGACGGCTGTCGACCCGTACCCAGCCCTGGCTCGCCGACCACGCCGTCCTGGGGCAGGTCATCCTGCCGGCGACCGGCCACCTCGACCTCGCCGTCCACGCCGGCGACCGGGCCGGCTGCGGCCACCTGAGCGAACTCACCCTGCTCAGCCCGCTCGTCGTGCCGCAGCGGGGCAGCGTCCCCGTCCAGGTCACCGTCGACGCACCCGACGAGACGGGCCGCCGCTCCTTCGGCATCTGGTCCCGGCCCACCGGCGACGGGGCCGACTGGCAGCTGCACGCCCAGGGAATCCTCGCCCGGCAGGCCCCCGCCCGGCCGGCGGACGACCTGGCCGCCTGGCCGCCGCCCGGCGCCGCCGTCGTCTGCGACCAGGACCCCTACGCCGCCTTCGCCGCCGCCGGATTCGTCTACGGGCCGGGCTTCCGCGGACTGCGCACCGTGTGGCAGCGCGGCGACGAGGTCTTCGCCGAGGTCGAACTGCCCGAGCCGTACCGGGATGACGCCGCCCGCCACGGCCTGCACCCCGCGCTCCTGGACGCCGCCGTCCAGGCCCTCCTGGTCCGGCGTCCGGGAGCCCCGGCGGACGAACCCGTCGCGCCGATGCTGCCGTTCTCCTGGACAGGGCTGACCCTGCACGCCACCGGCGCCACCGCGCTGCGGGTGCGGCTGGCCCCCGCCGGGCACGAGCACGGCTACTCCGTCCTCGTCACCGACACCACCGGACAGCCGGTGGCCACCGCCGACGCGATCACCCTGCGCGCGGTGAGCCCGGCCCCGGCCGCGGACCGGCCCGAACTGCTGCGCCTGGACTGGCGCGAGACCTCGCCGGTCCCGGCGGCCCCGCGCCCGGAGTCGACGCGCTGGATCGTCCTCGGCGCCGGTGACGACCAGGTCGCCGCAGCCCTCGACGAGTCGGGTGTGCACCTGGAGACCTACGCCGACCTGGAGGCCCTCGCCAAGGCGGTCGACACCGGCATGACCATGCCCGAGCGGGTCGTCGTGGCACCCGAACCGCGCCGCCCCGACGGCCCGGCCGTACCCGACGCGGTCCGGGGGCTGCTGACCCGGGCGCACGAGCTGATGTGCGGCTGGCTCGCCGACGACCGGTTCGCCGGCTCCCGGCTGGTCTTCGTCACCCGTGCCGCCGTCACCGTCGACCGGGCCACCGCCGTGTCCGGCAGCACCCCGCCGGACATCCCCGCTGCCGCCCTGTGGGGCCTGGTGCGCTCCGCGCAGGCCGAACACCCCGGCCGCTTCCAGCTGCTGGACCTGCCCGGCGAGCCCGCGGACGGCGACGACCGCGCCCTGCTCGCCGCGGTGGCCGCCGGACAGCCGCAGGGAGCCGTCCGGGGCGGCCGGGTCCTGCACCCCGACGCCGCCCCCGCCGCCACCGGCGCCCCCGCGCCCGACCTGGCCGCCGGCACCGTCCTGGTCACCGGCGCCACCGGCACCCTCGGCCGGGCCGTCGCCCGCCACCTGGTCACCCGGCACGGCGTACGGTCCCTGCTGCTGGCCGGCCGCCGCGGCCCCGGCGCCCCCGGCGCGGACACCCTGGCCGACGAACTGACCGCACTGGGTGCCCGGGTCCGGCTGGAGGCCTGCGACATCGCCGACCGCGCCGACGTGGCCCGCCTGCTGACCCGGGTGCCCGACGACGCGCCGCTGACCGGCGTCGTCCATGCGGCCGGCGTCACCGACGACGCCGTGCTCACCGCCCTCGACGGCGGTCGTCTCGACACCGTGCTGCGGCCCAAGGCCGACGGCGCCTGGCACCTGCACGAAGCCACCGCGCACCTCGACCCGGCGGTGTTCGTGCTGTTCTCCTCCGCGGCCGGCACCTTCGGCGCACCGGGCCAGGCCAACTACGCCGCCGCGAACGCCTTCCTCGACGGGCTCGCCGCCCACCGGCACACCCGGGGACTGCCCGCCGTCTCCGTCGCCTGGGGACTGTGGGACAGCGACAGCGGCATGACCTCCCGGCTGTCCGCCACCGACCGCGGCCGGCTGGCCCGGGGCGGACTGCGCCCGCTCGGCACCGACGACGCCCTCGCCCTGCTGGACGACGCGCTGAGCGCGGCGGACCCCGCGGTGATCGCCGTACGCACCGGCTCGGGCCGCGCGGGAGTCCGAGCGATGCTCCGCCCGGCGCCCGCCGCCCCCGCCCGCCGCGCCGTCGAGGCCGGCTCCAGCGGCCCGGTCACCACGCGCCTGCTCGCCGGCGTCACGCCCGAGGAGGGCCGCGCCCGCCTGCTCGGCATGGTCCGCGACCTGGCCGCCACCGTGCTGGGGCACCCCTCGGCCGACGCGATCGAACCCGACCGCCTCTTCACCGAGCAGGGCTTCGACTCCCTGACGGTGGTCGAACTCCGCAACCACCTCGCCTCGGCCACCGGTCTCCAGCTCGCCCCCACCCTGCTGTTCGACCACGCCACCCCCGAGGCACTCGCCGCCCACCTGCACCACCGGCTGGACACGGAACCGCTCCAGGCAGCCGGGTCCACCGGCGCTCCCGCTCCGGCCGGCCCGCCGGCCCGCGCCGAGGACACGATCGGCGGCCTGTTCAAGGCGGCCTGCCTGGACGGCCGCGTCGACGACGGCTTCGCCCTGCTCCAGGCGGCGGCCGGGCTGCGTCCCACCTTCACCAGCCCGGCCGAACTGCCCTCCGTCCCGGAGGCGATCCGTCTCTCGGCCGGTGACACCGCCGCACCGCTGGTGTGCTTCAGCTCCTACGTCGCCCTCGCCGGCGTCCACCAGTACGCGCGATTCGCCTCCCGCTTCCGCGGCCGGCGTGACGTATGGGCCCTGCCCACCCAGGGCTTCGCGACCGGGGAGGCACTGCCGGCCACCTTCGACGCGGTCGCCGACCTGCACGCCGACGCCGTGCACCGCACCGTCGGCGACACCCCGGCGGTCCTGCTCGGCTCCTCCTCCGGCGGCGTCCTGGCCCTGTCCGCGGCCCGGCGCCTGACGGAGCGCGGCGCGCCGCCGGCCGCCGTCGTCCTGCTGGACACCTACATGCCGCGCGCCGACTCGCCGTTCCTGCGCTTCTCCCAGCAGATGCTGAGCGGCATGTTCGAACGGGAGTCCATGTTCGCGCACATGGACACCGACCGGCTGACCGCCATGAGCTGGTACGTGGCGCTCATCGGTGAATGGGAGCCGGGCCCGCTGGACTGCCCGGTCCTGCTGGTGCGGTCCAGCGAACCGCCGGTCCCCGCGGCCGACGGGGAGAAGCCGGCGCCGGGGGAGTGGCAGACGTCCTGGGACCGGGCGCACACCGTGCTCGACGTCCCCGGCAACCACTTCACCATGATGGAGGCCCACGCCCGCTCCACCGCCGACGCCACCGAGGGCTGGCTGACCGGCCTCGGCGCCTGACACGGTACCCGGCACGGGAAGGGCCCGTTCTCCTCGCACCGAGGGGGACGGGCCCTTCGTCCGGTCGCCGGGCTCTCATTCCGCCCAGTGCGGCACCTCCGTGATCGTGACCACCGCCGCGCTGCACAGCCAGCCGGGACCCTGCGACACCAGCAGCACGTGCTCGCCGGGGGACACCGCGCGGGTGCGTACCAGGTGCTCCAGGGTGATGAACACGTCCGCACCGCCCACGTGTCCCACCGCACGGCCGAAGTCCCAGCTGCACTGTTCCATCGTCAGACCCAGCGGCAGCATGATCGAGTACTCGATCATCCGGCCGTCCATGTTGATCGGGACGACCATCGACAGATCCGAGGCGTTGAGCCCGGCGTCCACCAGGGACCGCTGGATGATGTCCAGGTCGAACAGGGTCAGCTTCTCCATCGTCTCCGACAGCGGCATCTCCCGTTCGGTGAACCGCTGCGCCCGCTCGGCCATGTCGGACATCGACCCGGCGCCCTCGCGCAGCACCAGCGGGCCGTCCCCGCGGTGCCACCGCTCCAGCTCGTGCAGGACACCGGAGTTCAGCGACCGCACCTCGGCGAACCCGCCCTCGTCACTGATCAGGGCGGCCGCCGCGCCGTCACCGAGGATGTACGCCTGGCCGAAGCCCCGCCAGCGGTCCATCGTGGGGGAGGAGAAGTTCTCCCCCGTCGTCAGCAGCACCGACCCTGCCCCGGCGGCCCCGGTGAGCTTGCCGATCGCCACGTCCAGCGCGCTGAGCATGCCGTCGCAGCCCTGCTGGAGGAAGAGCGCGGGCAGCCGGCCCAGTCCCAGTTCCCGCAGGATGTAGCCGGGCGGGTAGGCGCCCTCGGGGGCCTGGTAGTGGACGGCGCTGTGGATGTGCGCCCCCAGGTCCTCGGGGTCGGTCTTCGAGCGGTCCAGCGCGATCCGCGCCGCGGACACCGCCAGGTCCATCGCCGGTACGTCCCCCGCGACATGGGCGCCGGTCAGGCCGTTCGCGGCCTGGATCTCCGCGTCCAGCCGGCCTTCGGCCACCGCCTGTTCGGCACTGGCCCACTCGGGCAGCACCACGCCCAGCGACTCGATGTGGACGTTCTCGACACGCATCTGTTCCTCCTCCTAGGTCGGTGTGCGGGGAGACGGCGAAGACGGCACCGGGCGGCAGGGCACCGTCCGGTGCCCTGCCGCCCGGCTCACCGGCCCGCCTCAGCCGGCGAGCAGCTCCTTGCGCAGATGACGGGCCAGCCCCGCCGGTGTCGCGAAGTCGAAGACCATCGACGCCGGCAGCGACAGGCCGGTCGCCGACTCCAACGCGTTCCGCGCGGTCAGCGCGGTCAGCGAGTCGAAGCCCAGGTCACGGATCTCCCGGTCGGCGGGCACCTCTGCGGTGCCGCCCCGGCCCAGGGCCGTCGCGAAGTGTCCGCGCACCAGACGCAGCAGGGTCTCCTCCTGCTCGGCGCCCGAGAGCGCGGCCAGCCGGTGCCGCAGTGCGCCGGGATCGGCGAGCTCGTCCCGCGCGGCCCGCCGCGCCGCACGGGCCGTCAGGCCGCGCAGCAGCGCGGCACTCGCCGTGAGCGGCGCGACGGTGCGCGTGCGGGGGATCTCGGGCCGCTCGGCGGTGAGCGCCGGCCGTCCGGCGGCGACGGCCGCGGCGAACAGATCGGCGGCCTCCTCCGGCGGTCCGGCCGGCCCGCGCACCGACACGGCCGCCACCCCGGCCTGCCGCAGCCGGCGGGCGCAGGCGTCGAACACCGCCGCCACCGCCGCGTCGGCCGGTCCCGCGGTGCGCGGTCCGGGCGTGGCGAACACCACGGACGTCACCGCGTGGGCGGGCGTCGAGCGGACCAGCTCCAGTGCCGGGTCGACGACGGGACGCAGTGCGGCGTCCACGTCGGCGTCCCGCTCGGCCTGTACGGAGGCGGCGAACACCACCGTCGTGGGACCGGCGTCGAGCAGCGCCCGGACCGATCCTTCCGGGTCCTCGGGCTCCCACGGCACCAGTTCGCCGGGCTGCGCGGACGCCGGCACGCGGTCGGCCGCGTTCTTCGCGAACGGGCCCGCCAGGAGGGCCTGGCGCGCGGGCCAGACGGCCGGCAGGTACTCGGCCGGACCGGACTCCTCACTCGCGGCGAACAGCGCGACCCGTCCGGCCCCCGGGGCGCTGTCCGCCACCGCCACGGGCAGCCGCACCGCTCGTGGCCGGCGGACCGCACCGGCGCGCAGCGCGAGCCGGGGCTCACCGGAGGCGACCGCGTCCGCCACCCGACGCCAGGAGCGCTTGGCGGCGTCGGTCTCGATCAGCGCGAACCGGCCCGGTGCCCGGTCCTGGACGGCACCGACGAGGCCCCACACCGCGGCGGCGGCCGGGTCCGGCGGCGTACCGTCCTCCAGGGCGGCGACCGCGCCGCGGGTCAGCACCACCAGCCGGCTGCGGGCGAAGCGGGGATCGGCCCAGTGCCGTACCCAGCCCAGCGCCTCGTCGACGACCGTGCGGACCGCGTCGGCGGGGGAGGGAGCACCGGGATTTCCGGCGTGTGACACGACCACCACGTCCGGCACCGGCGCGCCCTTCCGCACCGAGGACAGCAGCGCGGGCAGATCCGGCTGGATCTCGCAGTAACGGCCGGCCGACATCAGTCCCGGGCGGGCCCGCAGCGCGTCCTCGCCGACGACCGTCCAGCGTTCCTGTCGCGGTGCCTGGCGGGGCAGGTCGCAGACGTCCCACACCTCCTCGAACAGGCCGTCCTGCTGGGCCGCGGACGCCGCGCGGACCACGCGGTGTGCCAGCGGCGCGAACGTCACCGAGCGCGCCGTCAGCACCGGGTCCCCGGCCCCGTCGAAGGCGTCGGCCGTCCAGGTCCCGTCCGCCGCGGCCCGCAGCCGCAGCCGCAGCACCGACGCGTCCACCGCGTACAGGGACACCTCGCGCCAGGCCACCGCGACCGGCTGCTCCAGGGGCCGGCCGACCGCGGCCGCGAACGCCGCCTCCAGCAACGCCGGATGCACCTCGAACCCGTCCCGGGCCGCAGTCCGGTCCGGCAGGGACACCTCCACGAACACCTCGTCGCCGCCCCGCCGCCACACGGCGCCCGGCATCCCGCCGTCCGCCTCGCCGGTGCTCTCGCGGCGCGCGTCCCGCGGGGGCCACACGGCCGCCGGCTCGTCCGGTTCCGGTACGGCGTCGGGCGCCACCGTGCCCACCGCGTGCCGGGTCCACGGACGGCCCGCGGCACCGTGCGCGTCACGCCGCCCGTGCACCTCCACGCGGCGCACACCGTCATCGTCCGCCGCGCCCAGGGTCACCCGCAGCTGCACACCGCCCTCGCGCGGCACCACGAGCGGGTGCTCGGCGGACAGCTCCAGCACGCGCGCGCAGCCGGTCCGGCCCGCCGCGTGCAGCACCATCTCCAGCAGCGCCGATCCGGCCAGGACCGTGCCGCCGTCGGCCCGTCGCAGCAGCGCGGGATCGGTGTCGGCGGCGGTGAGCCGGCCGGAGCACACCAGGCCCCGCCGCTCGGGCAGTTCGACGTACGCGGTCAGCAGGGGATGCCCCGAGTCGTCGAGCCCCAGGCCGGCGGCGCCGCGGTGGGCGGGAGCCGAATCCTGTGCCTGCCGGGTCCGGCGCCACAGCAACCGGCCCGGCAGCGCGGCCAGTTCTGTGCGGATCACCTTCCCGGCCGGGTTGCGCGGCACCTCGGTGATCTCGTGGATCTCCTCCGGCAGCTTGAACGCCGACAGCCGTTCCCGGCACGAGGCCAGCACGGTCTCCACGTCGATCCCGTCCGGGCCCGGCACCAGATAGGCCGCCGGGACCTCCCCGAGCGACGCGTGCGGGACGCCCGCCACGGCCGCGTCGGCCACGCCGGGGGCCATGGCGAGCGCCTGTTCCACCTCCCGCGGGTGGATGTTCTCCCCGCCGCGGATGACGAGTTCCTTGAGCCGGCCGGTGATCGTCACATAGCCGTCGGCGTCCTGGCGGGCCAGATCACCGGTGCGGTACCAGCCGTCCGACAGGACGGCGGCGGTCTCCTCCGGCTGCCGGTGGTAGCCCAGCATCAGGGCCGGGCTGGACACCCAGACCTCGCCCTCCGCGCCCGGTTCGACCTCCGCGCGGGTGCGCGGGTCGGTCAGCCGCAGCGTCAGACCCGGCAGTGGCACCCCGCACGAGCCGGGCACGTACGGCCCGTCGGGCAGGTTGGTGGTGATGGCGCCGCCGGTCTCGGTGGAGCCGTAGCTGTCCAGCAGCCCGATGCCGTAGGCGGCCCGGAAGTCCTCGTGCAGGGACTGCGGGCAGGACGACCCCGCGACCATGCACACGCGCAGCCGCGGCACCTCGACGGCACCGGAGCGGGCGAGCTCCACCATGTGGTGGAACAGGGTCGGTACGCCCACCAGGAAGGTCGCGTCCTCCTCCCGCGCCCGGCGCAGCACCTCCTCGGCCGCCAGGCCGTCGGTGATGCGGGCGCTCGCGCCGACGGCGACCACACCGAGCACGCAGATGTTGTGCGCCACCGCGTGGAACAGCGGCATCGGCCACAGGACGCGATCCCGCGGCGACAGTCCCAGCAGCGGGGCGTTGCAGGCGGCGGTCGCCCACAGGGAGCCGCGCTGGGTGGAGACGACACCCTTGGGGCGGCCGGTCGTGCCGGAGGTGTAGAGCATCCAGGCGGGCTCGTCCAAACCCAGGTCGTCGCGGGCCGGCGCGCGCAGTGACCAGGTCGACGCGAGCTCCTCCCACAACGGCGGTTCCCCGTCGGCGGCTTCCGCGAAGCCCGGCTCGGAGGCGTCCCCGACCAGGATCACCACCGTGTCCGGCAGGTCCGCGAGGACGCGGCGCACCTGCGGCAGCTGCGCCGCACCGGTGATGACCACCCGGGCGGCGCAGTCCGCCAGCAGGTGGGCCAGTTCCGGGTCGGTCGACTGCGGGTTCAGCGGCACCCCCACGCCGGCGGCGCGGGTGACGGCGAGGTAGCTCTCCACCGTCTCCAGCCGGTTCGGCAGGTAGATCACCGCCGATTCGCCGCGGCCCAGGCCCAGTTCCGCCAGATGCCCGGCGACCCGTGCCGTGCGCCGGTCCAGTTCGGCCCAGGTGACCGAGCGGCGGCCGTCCTTGAAGGCGACGCGGTCCGGCTGCCGGGCCGCGTGGCCGGCGAGCAGTTCGTGCACCGGCCGGATCAGATCCGCGCGGAACGTGGTGTCCGTCATCAGGTCCTCCCCTTCAGGAACCGGCCGCACGGTAGCGGCGGATCGCCAGCGCCCGGCAGGCCACCGCGATGACCACCGACCAGGTCACCGAGACCAGCACCGGGTGCTGCGCGGGCCACGCTCCGGTGGCGGCCAGCCCCGGACTGCCGAACAGCTGCCGGGCCGCCTGCACGGTCGCGCTCAGCGGATTCCACTCGGCGGCCCAGCGCAGCACCGTCGGCAGCGTGGACGGCGCCACGAACGCGTTGGACAGGAACGTCAGCGGGAACAGCCACAGGAAGTTGCTGGTGGCCGCAGCCTCGGGGGCGCGCACCGACAGTCCGATGACGACGCCCACCCATGACAGCGCGTACCCCATGAGCAGCAGCAGCGCGAACGCCGCGAGCGCCCGCGGCAGCCCGTGGTGGATACGCCAGCCGACCAGCAGCGCGCACAGGACCATCACCATGATCACGACGGTGTTCTGCACCAGGTCCGCGACCGTCCGCCCGGTCAGCAGCGCGCCGCGCGCCATCGGCAGCGACCGGAACCGGTCCACCATGCCGCTGTGCACGTCGGTGGCCATGCTGACGCTGCTGTTGCTGGCGGTGGCGAACGCGATGGTCTGGGCGAAGAACCCGGCCATCATGAACTCCCGGTAGGCCGCCGGGCCCTCTGCGCCTGGCAGGCTGAAGGACCCGGCGAAGAGGTAGGCGAACAGCAGCACGAACACCACGGGCTGCACCAGACTGAGGATCAGCACCTCCGGGATCCGCACCATCCGGGTCAGGTTGCGCCGCGTCACCACCAGGACGTCGCGTACGGCCTTGGCGGCCGTACCGGGTGGGAGCTCGGGTACGACCGGTGCCACTGCCGACACGTTCACCACTCCTTCTCGCTCGACGCGCCGACGCCCACCGCCGTCCGCCCGGTGTCCCCGGGGACCGTCCCGGTCAGGGCCATGAAGACCTCGTCCAGGGTGGGGCGGCGCAGCCCGATGTCGGTGATCTCGATGCCCTCGGCGTCCAGCGCGGCGACCACCTCCGCCAGCAGCCGCACGCCGCCGTCGGCCGGCGCGGACACCGTCGACCGGGGCCGGTCGACGTCCGGGACGCGGCCGGCGAGCCGGGCCAGCAGCCCTGCGGCGGCCTCGAGTTGCTCGGGCCAGGACACGACCAGCTCGATGCGCCGGCCGCCGGCCTGGGCCTTGAGATCGTGCGGGGTCCCCCGGGCGATGATCCGCCCGTGGTCGACCACCGCGAGGTCCTGGGCGAGCCGGTCGGCCTCCTCCAGGTACTGCGTGGTGAGCAGCAGTGTGGTGCCCTGCCGCACCAGGTCCTCGATGGCGTCCCACAGCATCAGCCGGCTCGTGGGGTCCAGCCCGACCGACGGCTCGTCCAGGAACATCACCGTGGGTCTCACCACCAGCGCCCCGGCCAGGTCCAGCCGGCGCCGCAGCCCGCCGGAGTAGGTGCTCGACACCCGGTCGGCCACGCCGGCCAGATCGAACCGGTCGAGCAGTTCGTCGGCGCGCCGCCGGGCCGTGCGGGAGCGCAGTCCGTACAGCTCGCCGATCATGCGGAGGTTCTCGCGGCCGGTGAGCCGGTCGTCGACCGCCGCGAACTGGCCCGACAGGCCGATCGAGAGCCGCACCGAGTCCGGGTCGCGGACCACGTCGTGACCGGCCACGGTCGCGGTGCCCGCGTCGGGGCGCAGCAGCGTGGTGAGCAGCCGCACCATGGTGGTCTTGCCCGCTCCGTTGGGGCCCAGCAGCCCCAGCACGCTGCCTTCCGGTACGTCCAGGTCGACTCCGTCGACGGCCCGGACATCGCCGAAGGTCTTCACCAGACCCGCGGCGTGTATGGCGCCCGCCATGGGCTTCTCCGTCCTTGTACGCAGGGGTGGGGGTGAGGGGGCCCGGGTCTCAGGTGGCGGTGATCAGCTTCAGTTCCGGGTGTGCGGTGCCGCCCGCGATCGCCGTGGAGGACACGTGCGAGACGATCCGCTCGTCGACGGGGTCCTTCGCCGGGTCGTCGTGCACCACTAGGTGCTCGTACGTCGTGGAGCGCTGCGCCGGAACCCGTCCGGCGGCCCGGATGAGCGTGATCAGCTCCATCAGGTCGGAGCGGTGCCTGGCGCCGGCGGAGGAGACGACGTTCTCCTCCAGCATGATCGAGCCGAGGTCGTCGGCGCCGTAGTGCAGGGACAGTTGGCCGACCTCCTTGCCGGTGGTCAGCCAGGAGCCCTGGATGTGGGCGATGTTGTCCATGAACAGCCGCGCGACGGCGATCATCCGCAGGTACTCGAAGAGCGTGGCCTGCGTACGGCCCTTGAGGTGGTTGTTCTCCGGCTGGTAGGTGTACGGGATGAAGGCGCGGAACCCGCCGGTGCGGTCCTGCACGTCACGGATCATCCGCAGGTGCTCGATGCGCTCGGCGTTGGTCTCGCCGGTGCCCATCAGCATCGTGGAGGTGGACTCCACGCCCAGGTTGTGCGCGATCTCCATGATCTCCAGCCAGCGCTCGCCGGACTCCTTCAGCGGCGCGATGGCCTTGCGGGGCCGGGCCGGCAGGAGTTCCGCGCCGGCGCCGGCGAAGGAGTCGAGTCCGGCGGCGTGGATGCGCTGGACGGCCTCCTCCACACCGACCTTGGAGATCCGGGCCATGTGCTCGACCTCGCTCGCCCCCAGGCTGTGGATGACCAGCTGCGGGAAGGCCTGCTTGATGGCGGAGAAGTGCTTCTCGTAGTACTCGACGCCGTAGTCCGGGTGGTGTCCGCCCTGGAACATGATCTGGGTGCCGCCGAGTTCGACGGTCTCCGCGCACCGGCGCAGGATGTCGTCCAGGTCACGGGTCCAGCCCTTGGCGGTGTCCTTCGGCGGGGCGTAGAAGGCGCAGAACTTGCACGCCGTGACGCACACGTTGGTGTAGTTGATGTTCCGCTCGATGATGTACGTGGCGATGTGCTCGGTGCCCGCGTACCGGCGGCGGCGTACGGCGTCGGCGGCGGCGCCCAGCGCGTGCAGCGGGGCGTCGCGGTAGAGGTCGAGCGCCTCCTCGGGGGTGATCCGCCCGCCGTCGGCGGCACGGTCGAGCACAGACTGGAGAGGGTGGTGCGCAGGTCGGGACACGGTGCCGGCCTTTCCGGTGGTGTGGTCGGGGACGGGATCAGGGAGCAACGGGTGCGAGCAATTGGACTTCGACGTCGGGCGGGAAGCCCTCCTCACCGCCGACCCGGCGGGCGAACTCGGCGATGCCGGCCAACTGCGCCTCGCCGAGGCTGAAGTCGAGGGCCGTGGTGTAGTAGCGCTCCAGCGTCGCGGCGTCGAACTCCTCCCACTGGGAGGCCTGTTCGCACACCTTGGACACCTCGGCCAACGACAGGTCGCGCGAGGCGAGCAGGTCGGCGTGGACCCGGCGCACCAGCTCCGGTTCCCGGGCCAGGAAGTCGCGGCGCGCGGCGAAGAGAGCGAACACGAAGGGCAGACCCGTCCAGTCCTTCCACATCCGGCCCAGGTCGTGCACGCGCAGTCCCGTCCTCGGCGCCACGTGCAGGGCCGCGCGCAGCGCCGCGTCACCGATGACCACGGCCGCCTTCGCCTCGGACATCATGGTGCGCAGGTCGGGCGGACACACGTAGTAGTCGGGACGCACCCCGACGCGCTCGGCCAGCAGCAGCCGCGCCAGCCGGACGGAGGTGCGGCTGGTGGAGCCGAGCGCGACGGGCTGACCGTCCAGATCCTCCAGCGGCACCTTGCTGACGATCAGGCAGGACATCACGTCGCCGTCGCTGCCCACCGCGATGTCCGGCAGGGCCACCAGATCGTCCGCGTGCCGCAGGAACTCCAGCAGGCTGATCGGCCCGATGTCGAGGTCGCCCGCGGCCAGCGCGTCGTTGAGGCCGTCCGGGGTGTCGGTGCGCAGCTCCATGTCGAGGAGGGTGCCGGTACGGGCCAGCCCCCAGAACAGCGGAAGGCAGTTGAGGAACTGGATGTGCCCCACCCGGGGCCGGCGCCGGCGGACGGGGGTCGGCGTCGACGCCGGTGCCACGGGCGCGAGTTGCTCGGTCATGGTGCACAACTCCCGGAACGGGTCGAGGGGTGGCGGAGAAGGCAGGGTGGGGCGCGGGGTCAGACCCGGCCGGTGGCGCAGGTGGCGGTGAAGTGCCCGGTCAGCACGGTCAGCACCTCGGCGGGCCGTTCCGACAGGAAGAAGTGGCCGCCGGAGAAGACATGGAGGTCGCAGTCGGCGTCGGTGTGCTCGTTCCAGGCGCGGGCCTCCTCCAGCGACGTGCGGGGATCCGCGTCGCCGGTCAGCACGGTGACGGGGCAGCGCACCCGGGCGCCGGGCTCGCAGCGGTAGGTCTCCACGGCCCGGTAGTCGCCGCGGATGGCGGGCAGCACCATGCGCAGCAGTTCCTCGTCCTGGAGGACCTGGGCGTCGGTGCCGGCCAGGCGGCGCAGTTCGGCGACCAGTCCGTCGTCGTCGAGGGTGTGCACGTGCTCGTCACGGGTGCGGGAGGGGGCCCGGCGGCCCGACGCGAACAGGCGGACCGGGCCGTTGCCGGCCCGCTCCATGCGCCGGGCCGTCTCGAACGCCACCAGGGCTCCCATGCTGTGCCCGAAGAACGTCAGCGGTCGGTCGTCCCAGCCGGCCAGGGCGGCCGTGATCCCGTCCGCGAGTTCGGCGACGGAGCTGGGTCCCGGTTCGCCGCGGCGGTCCTGGCGTCCGGGGTACTGGATCGCCAGGACGTCGACACCGGGGCTCAGCGCGGCGGCGACGGGCACGTAGAAACTGGCCGACCCGCCGGCGTGCGGAAAGCACACCAGACGGTCGGCCGCGTCGGGAGAGGGCCGGAACCTGCGGATCCACAGGTCGTCGGAGGGGGCGGTGCTCATGGGACGTGGATGTCCTTCCCGTGTGTCGACGTGCCCGCTCCACGCGGATGGGCATCGAACGCGGTGTCGCGGGGTGCGGAGAGGAGGGGGCGAGGCTTCCGGCCCACGGGAGACCGGTCCGGTCGCCTCGCCGTTCGAGGGGGTGACGGGCTGTCAGGCGTCGACGGCGTCGGGGCCGTGGATCTCGACACCGTCGGCGACGCGGCGGACGTGGATGCACTCGCCGGGGCACTCCCTGGCGGAGTCGACCACGTCGGTGAGCACGTCCAGCGGGATCCTGGTCGTCGCGCCGGGCTCCTGGAGCAGTTCGTCCTGCTCGCTCTTCACGTAGGCCAGCCCGTCGATGTCCAGTTCGAACACCTCGGGCGCGTACTGGGCGCAGATGCCGTCACCGGTGCACAGGTCCTGGTCGATCCAGACTTCCAGGTCCTCGTTGTTCGTCGTCTGGGGGGACATTCACACCTGCCTGGCGGAGTCGTCGGGGGTTGCGGGGGCGCGGGAGGGGTGGGGTCACGGGCGCCGGATCAGACCCGCATCGGCTGCGGCGACTCCCGGCGCGCCGGGTCGGGCCCGTCGTACTCGCGGATGATCTCGTAACGCGTGTTCCGCTCCACCGGCCGGAAGCCGGCGTCGCGGATGAGGTCGAGCAGGTCCTCGCGGGTCAGCTTGTTCGGCGTGCCGTAGTTGTCGGCGTCGTGCGTGATCTTGTACTCGACGACCGACCCGTCCATGTCGTCCGCGCCGTGCTGGAGGGCCAGTTGGGCGGTCTGGAGCCCGTGCATGACCCAGAACACCTTGACGTGCGGCACGTTGTCGAACAGCAGCCGCGACACCGCGAAGGTCTTCAGTGCCTCCGCGCCGGTCGCCATCTGGGTGCGCGCCTGGAGCCGGTTGCGGACCTTGCCGTCCTTCACGTCGACGAAGTCGTGCTGGTAGCGCAGCGGGATGAAGACCTGGAAGCCGCCGGTCTCGTCCTGGAGCTCACGCAGCCGCAGCACGTGGTCCACACGGTGGCGGGGCTCCTCGATGTGGCCGTACAGCATGGTGCACGGGGTCTTCAGACCCTTCTCGTGCGCCAGCCGGTGGATGCGCGACCAGTCCTCCCAGTGGGTGCGGTGGTCGACGATGTGCTGCCGGACCTCCCAGTCGAAGATCTCCGCCCCGCCGCCGGTCAAGGACTCCAGGCCCGCGTCGATCAGCTCGTCGAGGATCTCCGACGCCGACAGGCCCGAGATGGTCTCGAAGTGGTGGATCTCCGTCGCCGTGAACGCCTTCAGGGAGACGTCCGGCAGGGCCTTCTTCAGCTCGCTCAGCGACCGCGGGTAGTAGCGCCACGGCAGGTTCGGGTGCAGCCCGTTGACGATGTGCAGCTCGGAGAGGTGCTCGTTCTCCATCGCCTTCGCCAGCCGGACGGCCTCCTCGATCCGCATCGTGTACGCGTCCGCCTCGCCCGGCTTGCGCTGGAAGGAGCAGTACGCGCAGGACGCGGTGCACACGTTGGTCATGTTGAGGTGACGGTTGACGTTGAAGTGCACGACGTCACCGTTCTTCCGCGTGCGCACCTCGTGCGCCAGACCGCCCAGCCAGGCCAGGTCGTCCGACTCGTACAACGCGATGCCGTCCTGGCGGGACAGCCGCTCACCGGAGAGAACCTTCTCCTCCAGCTCGCGCTTGAGCCCAGCGTCCATGGCCGGGATACCTCCTCGGTCAGTGCCTCGTGGCACACGTAGTGGGTCCGAGCACGCGCGGCACGTTGCTCGTCTGCGGCCCCGGACCGGAACGAACCCCCGCGGTCCGTGGACCGGTCGTCCCGCCCAGGGACGGGCGGGCGGGACGATCGCAGCCGCGCCATCCGGCGGCTGTGCCGAAGCCGTCCGGCCGGAGCCCGCGGACCGGCCGAGGAGCCGAACGCCACGGGCCCCGGCCGGACGACGGGGCGTCGACACGCGCCGAGTGGGGCCCTCCCATCCTGACGGAGGGCAGTCTGGGGAAAACCCCATACCCGCGACGGGTTTGCTGAGGGCGACGGCCCGTGCCGCCCGGCACATCCCCGGCCGAACGGCAGACAAGGAAGCCACCGCCCATGACGTCACCGCTGACCCTGGCGCACTCCCCGTGCCCCAACGACACGTTCGTCTTCCACGCCTGGACGGAGGGGCTGCTCCCGGACGCCCCGGAGGTGCGGCTCACCTTCGCCGACATCGACGTCACCAACGGCATGGCCGCACGCGGCGAACTGGACGTACTGAAGATCTCCTACGCGACCCTGCCGCACGTCCTGGAGGACTACGCCCTGCTGCCGTGCGGCGGCGCCCTCGGACACGGCTGCGGCCCGCTCGTCCTGTCCGCCGGACCCGCGGAACCCGCCGCGCTGGCCGGTGCGCGGATCGCCGTCCCCAGCACCAGTTCCACGGCCTGCCTGCTGTTCCGGCTGTGGGCCGCCGAAGCCGTACCGGGCGGCGTCGGGGACATCACCGTCCTGCCGTTCCACGAGATCATGCCGGCTGTCCGCGACGGCCGTGTCGACGCCGGCCTGGTCATCCACGAGGCCCGCTTCACCTACGACCGCTACGGCCTGCACCGCGTGGCTGACCTGGGCGAGGAATGGGAGAAGCGGACGAGCCTGCCGATCCCCCTCGGTGCCATCGTCGCCCGCCGCTCCCTCGGCGAGCCCCTGCTGCACCGGGTCGCCGACACCGTACGGGCCTCGCTCCGCGCCGCCCGGCACAGCCCCACCGCCTCCCGCGGCTACGTCCTGCGGCATGCCCAGGAGATGCGGCCGGAGGTCGTCGACCAGCACATCGACCTGTACGTCAACGAGTTCACCGTCGACCTCGGCCAGGACGGCCTGCACGCCGTCCGCGCCCTGCTGGACCGCTCCGCGGAGCTGGGTCTGCTGCCGCCGCTGCCGGCCGGAGCGCTGGAGACGACCGGCCGCCTGTGAGCTGCGGGGGCGCGGGGCGCGGTGTGTGAACCGGTGGGCGGGGTCCGGCACGGTCGGGTGCCTCGCCCACGGGTCGGGCCTCGCGCGGCCGGGCCGCAACGGCCGGCCTCGTGTGGTCGTGCCTCCAGCGGCCAGGCCCGCGCGGTGGGTCTGTGGTGGTCGGAGCCCGCGCGGTCGGGCCGCAACGGTCGGGGCCTGCGCGGTCCGCTTGGCCAGGACGACCCGCCCAGGCAACGAAACCACCTGGCAACGCTAGAAGTTCTCTTAGAGCCCCCGGTCAGGACTCCGGAACCGCCCCGGGCCGTCCCCATAATCGCCCTGGAGGACGGCCGGGCACCGGGAGCGCCAGGGCCGTCCGCCCCGAGGGAACCGGCTTCCGCGCCCGCCCTCACCGGCCCCGGCACCCATGGTGCCGGGGCCGACACCGATGGCCCGTGCCCCACCGGCGAGCCGCCGCGCCCGCCGCCGAAGGGAGACCGATCCGTGAGCTCCGTGAGCGACGACAGGCTTCGCGACTTCCTGACCCGAGTCTCCAGTGACCTGCGGCGCACCCGCGCCCGGCTGCGCCAGGTCGAGGCCAAGGCAACGGAACCCATCGCCGTGGTCTCCATGAGCTGCCGCTACCCCGGCGGAGTACGCACGCCCGAAGACCTGTGGCACCTCGTCGACACCGGCACGGACGGCATCTCCCGCTTCCCCGACGACCGGGGCTGGGACCTGGACGCCCTCTACCACCCCGACCCCGCCCATCCCGGGACCTGCTACACGCGGGAAGGGGGATTCCTGCACGACGCAGCCGACTTCGACCCGGCCTTCTTCGGCATGTCCCCCCGCGAGGCGCTGGCCACCGACCCGCAACAGCGGCTGCTGCTCGAACTGACCTGGGAGGCACTCGAACGCGCCGGTCTGCGTCCGTCGGGCCTGCGCGGCAGCGCCACCGGGGTGTTCGCAGGCGTCATGTACAACGACTACGCCACCCGCTTCCCCGAGCCGCCCGCCGGGGTCGAGGGCCACCTCGGCAACGGCAGCGCGGCCAGCATCGCCTCCGGCCGCATCTCCTACACGTTCGGCTTCGAGGGCCCGGCCCTGACCGTCGACACCGCCTGCTCGTCCTCGCTCGTCGCCCTGCACCTGGCCGTGCAGGCCCTGCGGGCGGAGGAATGCGACCTCGCCCTGGCCGGCGGCGTCGCCGTCATGTCCACCCCCGTCACCTTCCTGGAGTTCAGCCGGCAGCGCGGGCTCGCGCCGGACGGGCGCTGCAAGTCCTTCGCCGACGCGACCGACGGCACCGGCTGGGGCGAAGGCGCCGGCCTGGTCCTGCTCGAGCGGCTCTCCGACGCCCGCCGCAACGGCCACCAGGTGCTCGCCCTCATCCGCGGCTCGGCCGTCAACCAGGACGGCGCGAGCAGCGGCCTCACCGCCCCCAACGGCCCAGCACAGCAACGCGTCATCCGCGCGGCGCTGGCCTCCGCCGACCTCACTCCGGCCGACGTCGACGCCGTCGAGGCACACGGCACCGGCACCACCCTGGGCGACCCCATCGAGGCACAGGCCCTGCTCGCCACCTACGGCCAGAACCGCCCCGCGGACCGGCCCCTGTGGCTGGGCTCCCTCAAGTCGAACATCGGCCACACCCAGGCCGCGGCCGGCGTCGGCGGCGTCATCAAGATGATCCAGGCCCTGCGCCACGAGCGTCTGCCGCGCACCCTGCACGTCGACACCCCCACCACCAGGGTCGACTGGACGGAGGGCGACGTACGCCTGCTCACCGAACCGGTCGCCTGGCCACGGGCCGAACGGCCGCGCCGTAGCGGCGTGTCCGCGTTCGGCGTCTCGGGCACCAACGCCCACGTCATCCTGGAGGAGGCCCCGCCCGCCGTGCCGGACGGCGCCATCGCCACCGCGGCGGACGGCGACACGGCCAGCGGCCGGTCCGCGGACCGGATGTCGCCGGTGCTGCCGTGGATCATCTCCGCGCGCACCACCGAGTCCCTCAAGGCGCAGGCCCACGCCCTCCTTGACCACCTCCGAACCCACCCCGACACGGACGACCCGGCCGTCGCCCACACCCTGGCCACCGCACGCACTCACTTCGAGCACCGCGCCGTCGTGCTCGGTACCGGCAGGGATGCCCTCCTCGCCGGTCTGCGTGGCCTCAGCACCGGCGAATCCGCTGCGGACACGGTGACCGGTACCGCACGCCGCGGCGGCAAGGTCGCCTTCCTGTTCTCGGGTCAGGGTGCGCAGCGTGCGGGTATGGGGCGGGTGTTGTATGAGGCGTTCCCGGTGTTCGCTGAGGTGTTCGATGCGGTGTGTGCCCATGTCGGTGTGGAGCTGAGGGATGTCGTCTTCGGTGAGGACGGGGGGCGGTTGGGGCGTACGGAGTGGACGCAGCCGGCGTTGTTCGCGGTGGAGGTGGCGCTGTTTCGGCTGCTCGAATCGTTCGGGGTGCGTGCGGACTTCGTAGCCGGGCATTCCGTCGGTGAGATCGCGGCCGCGCATGTGGCGGGTGTGTTGTCGTTGGAGGATGCCTGCACGCTGGTGGTGGCGCGGGGGCGGCTGATGCGGCGACTTCCGTCGGGCGGGGTGATGGTGGCGGTGGAGGCTGCCGAGGACGAGGTCCTTCCGTTGCTGGAGGGCCGTCGTGGGGTGTCGGTGGCGGCGGTCAACGGTCCTCGGGCCGTGGTGATCGCGGGCGCGGAGGCGTCCGTATGCGATGTCGCCGAGGCACTCCAGGCGCGGGGCCGCCGTACGTCTCGTCTGCGGGTCTCGCATGCTTTCCACTCGCCGCTGATGGAGCCGATGCTGGCGGACTTCCGTCGGGTCGCCGAAGGCGTCACCTACGCCACTCCCTCGGTCCCGGTCGTCTCCAACGTCACCGGAAAGCTCGCGGCGGACGGCGAGTTGGGCACCGCTGAGTACTGGGTCCGTCATGTCCGTGAGGCGGTCCGGTTCGCCGACGGGATCGCCACCCTCGCGGCGGAAGGCGTCACCCGCTTCGTGGAGGTGGGTCCGGACAGCACCCTGAGCGCATTGGCCCAGAACTGCCTGCCGGACACCGACGAGCTGTTGTTCGTCCCCACGCTCCGCAAAGACCACGACGAGGCAAACGCCGCCGTCTCCGCGCTCGCCTCCCTGCACACGACGGGACTGACCGTCGACTGGAACGCCCTGCTGCCTGGACCCCACCGGCTCGTCGAACTGCCCACCTACGCCTTCGAGCGACACCGTTACTGGCTCGACCCGGTGGCCGATCACCGGGGCCCCGGTGGCGGCCACCCCCTGCTGTCCACCGGCACCGACCTCGCCGACTCGACCACCGTCATGGCGACCGGCCGCATCTCCCGGCGCGTCCAGCCGTGGCTCGCCGACCTCGCCACCGGCGGCGGCAGCCTCGTACCAGGATCCGTCCTCACCGACCTCGCCCTGCACGCGGGGCGTGCCCTCGGTGCCCACCGCCTCGACGAGTTGCACATCGACGTGCCGTTGCCGCTCCCGGCCGACGGCGAGACCGAAGTGCAGACCGTCACCGAGGCGGGCGACGGCGAGGATCTCTGGAGCTTCGCGCTCTACGCGCGGCCCCTCGACACCGACACCGACGGCGACACCGACGCCGACCGGACCGACGAACTCCGGCCCTGGACGCGGCATGCCCACGGCACGCTGATCCGTGCCCGGAACGACGAGCCGGCCACCGGTGCCGCCGAGGCGGAGGAGGCCTGGCCGCCCCCCGGCGCGATTCCGGTCGACCCCGAGGAACTGTACGACGCCCTCGACGCGACGGACGGCAAGCATCCGGCTCCGCGCTCCCTCAAGGCCGTCTGGCGCCTGGGCGACGAGATCCACGCCGAGGTCGCTCTCGACGACAACCAGGAGGCGGACGCCGCGCGGTTCGCCGTACACCCCGCCCTCCTGGACGGCGCGATGGTCGCGCTCACCGCGCTCGGCCATCCCGCCCCCCGGCTGCTCACCTGGTCAGGCCTCACCCTGCACGCACGCGCCGCCACGTCGGTCCGCGTCCACATCGCTCCGACGTCCGGCACCGGGGCAGCGCTCCGGCTGCTGGACGGCAGCGGCGCTCCCGTACTGACCGCGCGGGCCGTCTCGGTCACCCCCCACCACCTCGTGGACCACCTTCCGGCGGGTGCCCTGGGCCGCGCCGCTGACCTCTACACCGTCACCTGGGCCCCCGCCGGGCCCGCGTCCCTGCCGGAACCGTCCTCGACGACCGTCCTCACCGGCCCCGACGCCATACTCGAAGACGTCTCCGACACCCCGTACGGCGAACTGGTCGCCGTCCCATGGGACCCGGCCGACCCCCACGCCGACGCCGACTCCCACGCCGTCACAGCACTCGACGTGCACACGTCCACCGCGCACGCGCTGGCCCTGCTCCAGCGCTGGCTGACCGATCCCCGCGCGGCGCGGTCGCGCCTGCTCGTCGTCACCCGGCGGGCGGTGGCCGTGACCGGCGACGAGGCCGTCACCGACCTCGCGGCCGCCGCGGTCCGCGGGCTCGTCAAGTCGGCCCAGTCCGAGAACCCGGGCCGCTTCCTGCTCCTCGACACCGACGCCACCCCCTCCCACGACGAGATCTCCCTCGCCGCCCGCCTCGACGAGGACGACCTCGCACTCCGCGAGGGCCGCGTCCTCGTTCCCTCCCTCACCCGGGTGGACGGCCCGCCGCAGACACCGGCCCACGCGCGCGCGCAGACCGCACCGCCCACCGGTGATGCCGCCATGACCTTCGACCCGGACCGCACCGTCCTCGTCACCGGCGGCACCGGAACCGTCGGCGCGGCCACGGTCCGCCATCTCGTCGCCCGCCACGGAGTCCGGCACCTCCTGCTGGTGACGCGCCGCGGAACGGACGCTCCCGGAGCCGCCGAGCTGATCGCCGAACTGGCCGCCCACGGAGCCCGGACCACCGTCGTGCGCTGTGACGCCGCCGACCGCGACGCCCTGGCCGAAGTCATCCGCGCGATCCCGGAGGACCACCCGCTCGGCGCCGTGATCCACGCCGCCGGCGTCCTCGACGACGGCGTCATCACCTCCCTCACCCCGGCCCGGCTCTCCACCGTGCTGCGCCCCAAGGTCGACGCCGCGTGCAACCTGCGCGAACTCACCAAGAACCACCCGCTGTCGGCGTTCGTGATGTTCTCCTCGGCCGCCGCCACCCTGGCGGGCCCCGGCCAGGGCAACTACGTGGCCGCGAACAGCTTCCTCGACGGCCTCGCCTCCGCCCTGCGCGCCGAGGGCCGCCCCGTGCTGTCCATCGCCTGGGGACTGTGGGAGGCCGACAGCGCCATGACCCGGGCTCTGGCCGACACCACCCACCACAGGGCCGCGCGCAACGGCATCACCGCCCTGTCCAGCGAGGACGCCCTCGCCCTCTTCGACCGGGCCCTGGCCCATACCGGCGGCACCCCCGTCCCGCTGCGCGTGGACCGTACCGTCCTGCGTCGCGCCGGAGACCGGCTCCCGCCCCTGCTCCGCTCCCTGGCGGGCCCGCCGGCCCTGCGTACGGCAGCCGCGCCCGGTCCCGGAGCCCCGGCATCCAAGGGCTACGCGCACCTGCCGGAACCGAGGCGCCGCGACGCCGTGACCGATCTCGTGCGCGGCACCCTGGCCACCGTGCTCGGGCACACGCCGGGCACGCCGATCGGCCTCGACCTGCCGTTCACCCAGCTGGGGCTGGACTCCCTGACCTCCCTGGAACTGCGCAACACCCTCAGCCGGCGGACCGGTCTGCCGCTGCCGGCCACCCTGGCCTTCGACTGCCCCACGCCCCGAGCGGTCGTGGACCACCTGCTGACCGCGCTCAGCCCGCGGGTGGAGGAGAACGTCCCCTCGCCCTCCCCGGCGCCGCACGGCGGCAGCACCCCACCGCCCGACGACCCGATCGTCATCGTCGGGACGGGCTGCCGCTTCCCCGGCGGTGTGGAGAGCCCCGAACAGCTCTGGGACGTACTCCTGCGCGGTGAGGACACCATCGGAGCGTTCCCCGCCGACCGCGGCTGGTCCGAAGTGGACATGCCCGGCAGCCCGGACCCCGACTACGTCCGCCTGGGCGGCTTCCTCGACGATGTCGCCGGATTCGACGCGGAGTTCTTCGGCGTCTCCCCGCGTGAGGCACTGGCGATGGATCCGCAGCAGCGGTTGCTGCTGGAGACGTCGTGGGAGGCGGTGGAGCGGGCGGGCATCGACCCGCGGTCGCTGCGCGGCACCCGGGTGGGCGTGTTCACGGGCACCAACGGCCAGGATTACCCAACCCTGTTGAGTATGGCGGAGGGTGACTTCGGCGGATACATCGGCACCGGCAACGCGGCCAGCGTCATGGCCGGTCGTCTGGCCTACGTCCTGGGCCTGGAAGGCCCGGCGGTGACCGTGGACACGGCCTGCTCCTCCTCGCTCGTCGCCCTGCACTGGGCGATGCGCTCCCTGAACTCGGGCGAGTGCGCGATGGCCCTGGTCGCCGGTGTGACGGTGATGTCGACGCCGGGCGCGTTCGTGGAGTTCGGCCGTCAGGGTGGTCTGGCGGGAGATGGCCGGTGCAAGGCGTTCGCGGAGGGTGCGGACGGTACGGGGTGGGGTGAGGGTGTCGGTGTGCTGCTGGTGGAGCGGCTCTCGGACGCCCAGGCCAGGGGCCACCGGGTGTTGGCGGTGGTGCGTGGGTCGGCGGTCAATCAGGACGGTGCGTCGAACGGGTTGACGGCGCCGAACGGTCCGTCGCAGCAGCGGGTGATTCGTGCGGCGTTGGCGAGTGCGGGCCTGTCGGCGGCTGATGTCGATGTGGTGGAGGCGCATGGTACGGGTACCAGGCTGGGTGATCCGATCGAGGCGCAGGCGCTGCTGGCGACCTACGGGCAGGATCGTGAACACCCTTTGTGGGTGGGGTCGGTGAAGTCGAATCTGGGTCATACGCAGGCGGCGGCGGGTGTGGCCGGTGTGATCAAGATGGTGGAGGCGTTGCGGCGTGGTGTGCTGCCGGCGACGCTGCACGTGGACCAGCCGTCCTCCCGGGTGGACTGGACGACGGGCAAGGTAAGGCTTCTTACCGATTGTCAGGAGTGGCCGTCCGTCGACCGGCCCCGTCGGGCGGGAGTTTCCTCCTTCGGCTTCAGCGGCACCAACGCCCACGTCATCCTCGAACAGGCCCCCCAAGAGCCGACCGGTCGACCGGCCGAGGCCGACGCCCTGCCGATGACCCCCTGGATCGTCTCGGGCGAGGGCCCCGACGCCCTTCGCGCTCAGGCCGCCCGCCTGCTCGCATACGTCCAGACCACCCCGGAGATCGATCCCGGCGCCGTGGCCGCCGCGCTCGCGACCCGTCGCACCGCCTTCACGAACCGCGCCGTGATCCGGGGCCGTGACCGTGACGCACTCACGGCAGGGCTTCAGGCACTCACCGAGGACCGGACCGTTCCCCACGTCACGGTCGGCACTGTCGGCCAGGGCCGTACGGCGTTCTTGTTCTCGGGTCAGGGTGCGCAGCGTGCGGGTATGGGGCGGGAGTTGTATGAGGCGTTCCCGGTGTTCGCTGAGGTGTTCGATGCGGTGTGCGCCCATGTCGGTGTGGAGCTGAGGGGTGTCGTCTTCGGTGATGAGGCTGAGCGGTTGGGGCGTACGGAGTGGACGCAGCCGGCGTTGTTCGCGGTGGAGGTGGCGCTGTTTCGGCTGCTCGAATCGTTCGGGGTGCGTGCGGACTTCGTAGCCGGGCATTCCGTCGGTGAGATCGCGGCCGCGCATGTGGCGGGTGTGTTGTCGTTGGAGGATGCCTGCACGCTGGTGGTGGCGCGGGGGCGGCTGATGCGGCGACTTCCGTCGGGCGGGGTGATGGTGGCGGTGGAGGCTGCCGAGGACGAGGTCCTTCCGTTGCTGGAGGGCCGTCGTGGGGTGTCGGTGGCGGCGGTCAACGGTCCCCGGGCCGTGGTGATCGCGGGTGCTGAGGCGTCCGTATGCGATGTCGCCGAGGCACTCCAGGCGCGGGGCCGCCGTACGTCCCGTCTCGGCGTCTCGCATGCTTTCCACTCGCCGCTGATGGAGCCGATGCTGGCGGACTTCCGTCGGGTCGCCGAAGGCGTCACCTACGCCACTCCCTCGATCCCGGTCGTCTCCAACGTCACCGGAAAGCTCGCGGCGGACGGCGAGTTGGGCACCGCCGAGTACTGGGTCCGTCACGTCCGTGAGGCCGTCCGGTTCGCCGACGGGATCGCCACCCTCGCGGAGCAAGGCGTCACCCGGTTCGTCGAACTCGGCCCCGACGCCACCCTCACCGCGCTGGCCTCCCACTGCCTGCCGGACACCGACGGGCTGCTGTTCGTCCCCACCCTGCGCAAGCACCGCGACGAGGTGGACACCGTCCTGGAGGGGGTCGCCGCCGGTCACACGACGGGCATGGCGGTCGACTGGGCGTCGGTCATCGGCTCCCGCGACACGGCAGGGGTGGAACTCCCGACCTACGCCTTCCGGCACGAGCGCTTCTGGCCGCAGACGAAGCGGGCGCGGACGACGGAGCAGGCCGAGGGCAGCGGGAACCTCGGTGGTGCCGACTTCTGGGACATGACGGACCCCGCGGACTCCCTCGAACTGGCGGAGTCTCTCGGCATCGGTGCGGAGGTCGTCGAGGAGATCGTGTCGGGTCTCGCCGCCCAGCGGCGCGAGCGGGCTCTGCGCGCCGAGGAGGACGGCTGGCGATACCGCGTCACCTGGGAGCCGGTCGGTCTGCCCTCGGCGGCCGTCGGGACAGGGCGATGGCTGGTGCTTCACCCGGAGAGCGGATCGGCGGGGCTCGGCACCGTCACCGAGGCACTGCCCGGCTGTCTGCCCTTCGCCGTCCCCGCGAACAGCGACCGGGTCTCCCTGGCCCGCGCGCTCGTCACGGCGGTCCGCGGTACCGCCGTCGCCGGAGTGGTCGTTCTTCCCGGCTCGTTGGCCGAGGCCCTCACGGCCGTTCAGGCGCTCGGCGACATCGGGACGACGAGTCCCGTGTGGTGTGTCACCACGGGAGCCGTGACCACCGGGTCGCCCGCGGAGGCCCCGGTGAGCCCCGAACAGGCCGCCGTCTGGGGGTTCGGCCGGGTGGCGGCCCTGGAATTCCCCGACCGATGGGGCGGACTGATCGACCTGCCGCCGACGACCGACGCGCGGACAGCCGGCCTGCTCGCCGCGGCGATCACCTCTCCGGACGAGGACCAGCTCGCCCTGAGAGCCAACGGTGCCTTCGCGCGTCGCCTGCGGGAGCATCCGGCCGCCCGGAGTGCCGCGACCGGCTGGAAGCCGCCGCAGCGCGTGCTTGTCACCGGCGGCACCGGAGCCCTCGGCGGACACCTGGCCCGCTGGCTCGCCGAGCGGGGTGCGCGCGAGATCGTGCTCACCAGCCGGCGCGGCCCGGACTCCCCGAACGCCGGTCGTCTGGTGGAGGAGATACGTGCCGCCGGAGCGGAACAGGTGCATCTCGAACGATGTGACGTGGCCGACCGCGACGCGGTCGCCGCGTTGCTCGCACGGCACCGGGTCGACGCCGTCTTCCACGTCGCCGGTGTGCCCGACACCATGCCCATCGACGATGTCGACGACGCCCACCTGGCCGACGTGTGGTCCGCGAAGGCCCGGGGTGCCCTGTACCTGGACGAGCTGACGCGAGGGTGGGGGCTGGAGGCGTTCGTGGTGTTCTCGTCCATCGCCGGTGTGTGGGGCAGCGGACGGCAGGGGGTGTACGCGGCGGCGAACGCGTGCGCTGACGCGGTGGTGGAAGCGCGTCGTGCGCGGGGCGAGGCGGGTCTGTCGGTGGCCTGGGGCCCGTGGTCGGGCGGGGGGATGGTGTCGAGTGTGGGTGCGCGGGAGTTGGAGCGTCGTGGGCTGCGGGTGATGGAGCCGGCCCGGGCCCTGAGGGGTCTGGGGCGTGCGCTGGCTGCGGGGGACGGCACCGTGGTGGTCGCGGACGTGGAGTGGGAGCGGTTCGCTCCCGCGTTCACCGGCCGTCGGCCCAGCCCGCTGCTGACCACCCTCCGCACCCGCAGCTCCGCCGGAAGCGAAGGCACGCCAAGGAGCGGGACGGACGGCCCGTCGGCCCGTGCGGCCGAGAGCGCGCGTGACCGCCTGGTGCGGCGCCTGGCAGGCCGGCCCGAGACGGAACGGCGCCGGGCCCTGCGTGAGCTCGTACAGGAACGGGCGACACTGGTCCTCGGCCGGTCGGCCGACCGTGCCGTCCACGTCGACCGGCCCTTCAGGGACGTCGGGTTCGACTCCCTCACCGCGGTCGAACTCCGTAACGCGCTGAGCACCGAGACGGGCCTGCGGCTGCCGCCGTCCCTCGTCTTCGACCACCCGACCCCGCGTGACCTCGCCGATCACCTCCATGACGAACTCTTCGCGGAATCCACCTCGGCCGGCGGTCCGCGCCCGGCAGCGGCGGAGCCGGACGAGGCCCGCCTCCGTGACCTCCTCGCGGCCATCCCCTACGCCACCTGGCAGCAGAGCGGTCTGCTCACGAAGGTGCTCGCCCTGGCCGAAACCGTGGACCGCGCGGCAGGCACACCGCCACAGGACGGCGCCGACGCCGAAGCCATCGGCGCCATGGACGTCGACGCCCTCGTCCAACTGGCCCTCGGTGACACCTCGCCCTGAGATCCCGCCGCCCCGTCCGGCGTGTCGTGCCGCCGTGCCGCATCCGGCCGGCGTGACGTCCGCCCCGTTCCCGTCCGCCCGAGTACGGATCACCCACCAGTGGAGATGAGCATGTCCACCTCCGAGGAGCGCGTCGTCGCCGCGCTGCGCGCGTCCCTGCTCGAGAACGAGCGTCTTCGCCGGCACAACGAGGAGCTCCTCCGGACGGCGAACGAACCGGTGGCCATCGTCGGCATGGCCTGCCGCTACCCGGGTGACGTCACCAGCCCGGAGGATCTGTGGCGGCTGGTCGACGCCGGCATCGACGCCATGACCCCGTTCCCCGCGGACCGGGGCTGGGACACCGAGGGCCACGCGCAGCCGGCCACCACGGACCACGGCGGCTTCGTCTCCACGGCAACCGACTTCGACGCCGGGTTCTTCGGCATCTCACCGCGCGAGGCGCTGGCGATGGACCCGCAGCAGCGGCTCGTCCTGGAGACATCCTGGGAAGCGCTCGAACGCGCGGGCTTCACCGCCGCGTCCGTACGGGGAAGCCGCACCGGCGTGTTCATCGGCTCCAGCAACCAGAACTATGGCGCCGACAAGGGTGAGGAACTGCCCGAAGGCATCGAAGGACACCTCCTCACCGGCAACGCGGCCAGCGTGGTGTCGGGCCGGGTGTCCTACGTCCTTGGCCTGGAAGGCCCGGCGGTGACCGTGGACACGGCCTGCTCCTCCTCGCTCGTCGCCCTGCACCTGGCAGTCCAGTCCCTCAGGGCCGGGGAGTGCGACCTCGCGCTCGCGGGTGGTGTGACAGTGATGTCCACCCCCGATGTCTTCACCGAGTTCGGTCGTCAGGGTGGTCTGGCCGCGGATGGCCGGTGCAAGGCGTTCGCGGAGGGTGCGGACGGTACGGGGTGGGGTGAGGGTGTCGGTGTGCTGCTGGTGGAGCGGCTCTCGGACGCCCAGGCCAGGGGCCACCGGGTGTTGGCGGTGGTGCGTGGGTCGGCGGTCAATCAGGACGGTGCGTCGAACGGGTTGACGGCGCCGAACGGTCCGTCGCAGCAGCGGGTGATTCGTGCGGCGTTGGCGAGTGCGGGCCTGTCGGCGGCGGACGTCGATGTGGTGGAGGCGCATGGTACGGGTACCAGGCTGGGTGATCCGATCGAGGCGCAGGCGCTGCTGGCGACCTACGGGCAGGATCGTGAACACCCTTTGTGGGTGGGGTCGGTGAAGTCGAATCTGGGTCATACGCAGGCGGCGGCGGGTGTGGCCGGTGTGATCAAGATGGTGGAGGCGTTGCGGCGTGGTGTGCTGCCGGCGACGCTGCACGTGGACCAGCCGTCCTCCCGGGTCGACTGGACGACGGGCGACGTACGTCTCCTGACCGAGCGGCGAGCGTGGCCCGACCTGGATCGTCCCCGACGCGCCGCCGTCTCGGCCTTCGGAGTCAGCGGCACCAACGCCCACGTCGTTCTGGAGCAGAGCGCCCCGGAGCGGGAACAGGAGCCGGTGCCTCCCGCGGCTGTGCCGAACCGTGAGCCGATCGTCTGGATGTTCTCCGGGCGCAGCGAGGAGGCACTGCGTGCTCAGGCGCGTTCCCTCCGGGCCTTCGCAACCCGGCCCCCGGACACACCTACGGCTGTCACCGGTCTCGCGCTCGCGACCACCCGCACACACTTCGAGCACCGGGCCGTCGCGGTCGTGGAGGACCCCGCCCGTCTCGTGGACGCGCTGGCCGAATTCGGCGCCGGACAGATGCCGTCGGACATCCTGTGCGGACAGGACCGGGGTGAGGCCCGCCAGGTCTTCTTGTTCTCGGGTCAGGGTGCGCAGCGTGCGGGTATGGGGCGGGAGTTGTGTGAGGCGTTCCCGGTGTTCGCTGAGGTGTTCGATGCGGTGTGTGCCCATGTCGGTGTGGAGCTGAGGGATGTCGTCTTCGGTGAGGACGGGGGGCGGTTGGGGCGTACGGAGTGGACGCAGCCGGCGTTGTTCGCGGTGGAGGTGGCGCTGTTTCGGCTGCTCGAATCGTTCGGGGTGCGTGCGGACTTCGTAGCCGGGCATTCCGTCGGTGAGATCGCGGCCGCGCATGTGGCGGGTGTGTTGTCGTTGGAGGATGCCTGCACGCTGGTGGTGGCGCGGGGGCGGCTGATGCAGCGACTTCCGTCGGGCGGGGTGATGGTGGCGGTGGAGGCTGCCGAGGACGAGGTCCTTCCGTTGCTGGAGGGCCGTCGTGGGGTGTCGGTGGCGGCGGTCAACGGTCCCCGGGCCGTGGTGATCGCGGGCGCTGAGGCGTCCGTATGCGACGTCGCCGAGGCACTCCAGGCGCGGGGCCGCCGTACGTCCCGTCTCGGCGTCTCGCATGCTTTCCACTCGCCGCTGATGGAGCCGATGCTGGCGGACTTCCGTCGGGTCGCCGAAGGTGTCACCTACGCCACTCCCTCGATCCCGGTCGTCTCCAACGTCACCGGAAAGCTCGCGGCGGACGGTGAGTTGGCCACCGCCGAGTACTGGGTCCGTCACGTCCGTGAGGCCGTCCGGTTCGCCGACGGGATCGCCACCCTCGCGGAGCAAGGCGTCACCCGCTTCGTGGAGGTGGGTCCGGACAGCACCCTCACCGCGCTGGCCTCCCACTGCCTGCCCCACGCGTCCGGTTCACTGTTCGTGCCGGTTCTGCGCAAGAACGACTCGGAACGGCTCGCAGTCCTGCGGGCAGCCGCACGCCTCCACGCCGACGGCGGTGAGGTCGACTGGAACGCGGTGCTGGGCGGCGACGGCGTACCCGTGGTGGATCTTCCCACCTACCCCTTCCAGCGCAGCCGATACTGGCTGGGACCGAACGAGTCCGCCAAGGGCGGCCCGGTCGGTCCCACCCGAGCCTCCACCGTCATCGACGCCGCCTTCTGGTCCGCCGTCGAGCGACACGACGTCACAGGTCTCGCCGCGGACCTCGACCTCACGCCGGACGCCCTCGACACGGTGGTTCCCGCCCTCTCGGAGTGGTACCGGCGCCAACAGGAGCAGGCGGAACTGGACGCCCTGTGCCACGAGGTCTCCTGGTCCCCCGTGACGGCCGAGGGGGAGGTGCCTGCCGCAGCCGGGGCCGCACACGCGGACCGCTGGACGGTCCTCGTTCCGGACGATGCGGATGCCACGGCGCGGGCGTTGGCCGACCAACTCGTGGAGGGGTTGCGGGCCGAGGGGGTGGTGGTACGCACCGGAGAGGTCGACCCCGCCGATCCGGATGGCTGCGCCTCGGTTCTCCGCACCCTCGCGGAAGCGGGCGGAGTCAGACACGGCATCCTCTCCCTGCTGGGCTTCTCCACGTCCACCGACGCTGTCGTGGCGACTCTCACCGCCGTCCAGGCGCTGGCCCGGGCGATCCCCGGCGCGAAGCTGTGGGCGATCACTCAGGGGGCCGTCGCCGTCGGCGGCCAAGACCGCATCACCCGCGTGTCCCACAGTGCCGTGTGGGGGCTGGGCCGGGTGGCCGCGCTGGAACTCCCGGACCTGTGGGGTGGCCTGATCGACCTGCCCACGCGGACGGACCAGCGGGTCTGGACCCGTCTGGTGTCGGCGCTGACGCGTGCGAAGCCGGGTGAGGACCAGATCGCCGTGCGCTCCCACGGCATGTTCGGACGCCGGCTGAAGCCCGCTGCGTCGGCTCCGTCCTCCGCTCCCTGGACGCCGGGTGACGGAACCGTGCTCATCACCGGCGGAACCGGCGCCCTGGGCGCTCAGGTGGCACGCTGGGCCGTCCAGCGGGGCGCCCGCCGTCTCCTCCTCGTCAGCCGCCGGGGCGAACAGGCGCCCGGGGCCGCGGAACTCCGCGACGAACTGGAACAGTCGGGCGCCCGGGTGACCATGGCAGCCCTGGACGTCTCCGTACGGGAGGACCTGGCCGCCCTTCTCGCCGGGCACTCCGTCGACGCGGTCTTCCACGCGGCCGGTACCCTGGACGACGCGACGGTTCTCACCACGGACCCCGACCGGGTGCGGCGCGTGATGGGTCCCAAGGCCGAGGCGGCGGCGCTGTTGGACGAACTGACCAGGGGTACCCACCTCACCGCGTTCGTCCTGTTCTCCTCCTTGGCCGGAACCGTCGGCAGTCCTGGACAGGGCGCCTACGCGGCCGCCAACGCTGTGCTGGACGCGCTGGCCGAGCGGCGGCGCGCCGAAGGTCTGCCGGCGACGTCCATCGCGTGGGGGCCCTGGGCGGGCGCCGGTATGGCCGCGACCGCCGGCGGCCGACGACGCGGACAGGGAGCGGTCACCCCCCTCGATCCCAGGACCGCGGTGGCGGCGCTCGGAGCGCTGATCGACGCCGGGGCCGCCACCCGGCTGGTCGTCGCGGCCGACTGGAGCCGCTTCGTGCCCGCGTTCACCGCGGCCCGCCCCAGCGCGCTCCTCGCACCGCTGTGGTCGGCCTCGACGGCCGTTTCCGATCGGGCGGCCGTCCGTGACGGCGCCACCGCCACGGACAGCCTGCGCCTTCGCGTCAGGTCCCTGCCCCGTGAGGCGGGACTACGTCTCGTCCTGGACGAGGTGTGCGAGCGCGCAGCGGCCGTCCTCGGGCACAGCGAGCCCGGACAAGTGGGGGTGGAGCGGGCGTTCCGCGACCTCGGTGTCGACTCGCTGATCGCGGTGGAACTGCGCAACGTCCTCGCGACGGCCTGCGATGTCACCTTGCCGGCCACGGCCGTCTTCGACCATCCGACCCCGCGGGACCTCGCTGCTCACCTCTACGGCGAACTGTGCGAGGACACCCGGCCCCGGGAGACGACCGTCGCCCGCACCTCGGGTCCGGCCGACGAGCCGGTGGCCATCGTCGGGATGGCCTGCCGTTTCCCCGGCGGCGTCGACTCCCCGGAAAGCCTGTGGGCGCTGCTGGAGGAGGGGCGCGACGGCATCACCGACTTCCCGGCCGACCGCGGCTGGACCGACCTGACCGAACTCTACGAACGCTACGCACGTCCGGACGACGACGGCGCTCAGGGCTCCGACTACGTCCGCCTGGGTGGCTTCCTCGACGATGTCGCCGGATTCGACGCGGAGTTCTTCGGCGTCTCGCCCCGTGAGGCCCTCGCCATGGATCCGCAGCAGCGGTTGCTGCTGGAGTCGTCGTGGGAGGCGGTGGAGCGGGCGGGCATCGACCCGCGGTCGCTGCGCGGCACCCGGGTGGGTGTGTTCACCGGCACCAACGGCCAGGACTATCCGGCCTTGTTGGGTGTGTCGGAGGGCGACTTCGGCGGGTACGTCGGTACAGGCAACGCGGCGAGCGTGATGTCGGGCCGGCTGGCCTATGTGCTGGGCCTGGAGGGCCCGGCGGTGACGGTCGACACGGCCTGCTCCTCCTCGCTGGTGGCATTGCACATGGCGGTGCGGTCGCTGCGGTCGGGGGAGTGTGACCTCGCGCTGGCCGGGGGTGTGACGGTGATGTCGACGCCGGGCGCCTTTGTGGAGTTCGGCCGTCAGGGGGGTCTGGCCGCGGATGGCCGGTGCAAGGCGTTCGCGGAGGGGGCGGACGGTACGGGGTGGGGTGAGGGTGTCGGTGTGCTGCTGGTGGAGCGGCTGTCAGACGCCCAGGCCAGGGGTCATCGGGTGCTGGCGGTGGTGCGTGGGTCGGCGGTCAATCAGGACGGTGCGTCGAACGGGCTGACGGCACCCAACGGCCCGTCGCAGCAGCGGGTGATCCGTGCCGCACTTGCCGACGCGGGCGTATCGACGGCTGATGTCGACGCCGTGGAGGCGCATGGTACGGGTACCAGGCTGGGTGATCCGATCGAGGCGCAGGCGCTGCTGGCGACCTACGGGCAGGATCGTGAACGCCCTTTGTGGGTGGGGTCGGTGAAGTCGAATCTGGGTCATACGCAGGCGGCGGCGGGTGTGGCCGGTGTGATCAAGATGGTGGAGGCGTTGCGGCGTGGTGTGCTGCCGGCGACGCTGCACGTGGACCAGCCGTCCTCCCGGGTCGACTGGACGACGGGCGCTGTACAGGTTCTGACCGAGCGTCAGTCATGGCCGTCCGTCGACCGGCCCCGTCGGGCGGGTGTCTCCTCCTTCGGGCTCAGCGGCACCAACGCCCACGTCATCCTCGAACAGGCCCCTGAACAAGAGGCTGAACACGCGTGCGACGACGGTGCGATGGTGCCCTGGATCGTGAGCGGCCGTACCGAGACGGCCCTGCGGGCCCAGGCCGACCGCCTCCTCACGTCGCTGGAAGGGCTGCCCACCACCGGTCTCGGGGACTTGGCGGGGGCGCTCGCGCACACCCGGGCGTCGTTCGATCACCGCGCCGTGGTGATCGCCGCCGACCGGGACACCTTCAGCCGAGAACTGCGCACCCTGCGGCAGGGCGAGGCAGGCCCGCACACGGTAAGCGGCGTCACCCGACATGGCCGGACGGCGTTTCTGTTCTCGGGTCAGGGTGCGCAGCGTGCGGGTATGGGGCGGGAGTTGTATGAGGCGTTCCCGGTGTTCGCTGAGGTGTTCGATGCGGTGTGCGCTCACGTCGGTGTGGAGCTGAGGGATGTCGTCTTCGGCGATGAGGCTGAGCGGTTGGGGCGTACGGAGTGGACGCAGCCGGCGTTGTTCGCGGTGGAGGTGGCGCTGTTTCGGCTGCTCGAATCGTTCGGGGTGCGTGCGGACTTCGTAGCCGGGCATTCCGTCGGTGAGATCGCTGCCGCGCATGTGGCGGGTGTGCTGTCGCTGGAGGATGCCTGCACGCTGGTGGTGGCGCGGGGGCGGCTGATGCAGCGACTTCCGTCGGGCGGGGTGATGGTGGCGGTGGAGGCTGCCGAGGACGAGGTCCTTCCGTTGCTGGAGGGCCGTCGTGGGGTGTCGGTGGCGGCGGTCAACGGTCCCCGGGCCGTGGTGATCGCGGGCGCGGAGGCGTCCGTATGCGATGTCGCCGAGGCACTCCAGGCGCGGGGCCGCCGTACGTCCCGTCTCGGCGTCTCGCATGCTTTCCACTCGCCGCTGATGGAGCCGATGCTGGCGGACTTCCGTCGGGTCGCCGAAGGCGTCACCTACGCCACTCCCTCGATCCCGGTCGTCTCCAACGTCACCGGAAAGCTCGCGGCGGACGGCGAGTTGGGCACCGCCGAGTACTGGGTCCGTCACGTCCGTGAGGCCGTCCGGTTCGCCGACGGGATCGCCACCCTCGCGGCGGAAGGCGTCACCCGCTTCGTCGAACTCGGCCCCGACGCCACCCTCACCGCCCTCACCCGCACCGCGCTCGCCGACACCGCCGCCCCGGCCTGCGTCCCGTTGATGCGCCGGGACACGGCCGAGGAGGTCACCCTGCTGCGCGGACTGGCCGCGTTCCACGTGAGCGGCGGCACCGTCGACTGGACGGCGCTGCCGGCCGTCCGTACGCATGCCCAAGTGGATCTGCCCACCTACGCCTTCCAGCGCACCCGGTACTGGCCCGCTGTCACCGACGCGCGCGCCGCCGTTCCGGCGCCGGCCTCGCGGGCGCGCTCCGCCGACGACGCCTTCTGGTCGATCGTCGAGGAGGAGAGCGCGCATGGTCTGGCCGGCCGCCTCGGTGTGCCGGAGGCGGCTCTCGACGCGGTGCTGCCCGCGTTGACGTCGCTGCGGCGTGAGCAGGCCGAACGCGGGCAGGTCGACGGGTGGCGGTACCGCGTGGACTGGGAGCCGGCCGACGTGGGCGCGGCCGGGCCGGTGGCGGGGCGCTGGCTTCTGCTGCAACCGTCCGGTGGTGTCCCCCTCGAAGGGCTCGAGGACTTCGTGCCGTGCCTGGAGCGGGTGGACTGCGCGGTGCGGGATCGCGAGGGGCTGGCCCGTCTGCTCGAAACGGTGGTCGCCGAGGGCGAGGCGCCGGCCGGTGTGCTCTCCTGCCTGACGGTGGACGCGTCCGCCGACGACGGCACTGCCGGCGTGGTCCCCGCGGTGGTGGACACCATGGCCTTGGTCCAGGCCCTCGGTGATGTCCGCGTGAGCGCTCCGCTGTGGGTGGTCACGCAGGCCGGCCCCGGGCCGGGCGGCGCGCTCGGGACCCCGGCGCAGGCCGCGGTGTGGGGCTTGGGGCGGGTGGCCGCGCTGGAGCATCCTGATCGCTGGGGCGGGCTGGTCGACCTCCCGCGCCGAGCCGGTCGCTCCGAACTCGGCGGCCTGGCCGCGGTGTTGACGCACGCCGAGGAGGATCAGGTGTCCCTGCGCGGCACAGTGGTGTCCGCGCGGCGACTGTGCCCGGCCCCCCTTTCCGACACGGCACCGGAGGGCGCCTGGCGGGCCCCCGCCCGGATGCTGGTCACGGGCGGCACCGGTGCGCTCGGCGGGCGGGTGGCCGCCTGGTGCGTCGAACACGGCACCAGGGAACTCGTCCTGACGAGCCGCGGCGGGCCCGCCGCGCCCGGTGCGGCCGATCTCGTGGCACGGCTGCGCGCGGCGGGAGCGGAGCGCGTCGACGTCGTCGCGTGCGATGTCGCCGAACGAGCCGAGGTGACGGCACTGCTCGCCGCCCACCAGGTCGACGGCATCGCCCACGTGGCAGGCGTCCTGGACGACGACCTGATCGACGACATGACCCCCGAGCGCGTGGAACGCGTGCTGCGGGCGAAGGCCCTGGGCGCGGTGCACCTGGACGCGCTGACACGGACGTGGGCGTTGGAGGCGTTCGTGGTGTTCTCCTCGATCGCCGGTGTGTGGGGAAGTGGCGGGCAGGGGGTGTACGCGGCGGCGAACGCGTGCGCTGACGCGGTGGTGGAAGCGCGTCGTGCGCGGGGCGAGGCGGGTCTGTCGGTGGCCTGGGGCCCGTGGTCGGGCGGGGGGATGGTGTCGAGTGTGGGTGCGCGGGAGTTGGAGCGTCGTGGGCTGCGGGTGATGGAGCCGGCCCGGGCCCTGAGGGGTCTGGGGCGTGCGCTGGCTGCGGGGGACGGCACCGTGGTGGTCGCGGACGTGGAGTGGGAGCGGTTCGCTCCCGCGTTCACCAGCCGTCGGCCCAGCCCGCTGCTGACCACCCTCCCGCAGGCGGCGGCCGCCCTGGAGCGGGGGAACGAGGCCGCACGGGAGGACACCGGGACTGCCCGTCCTGCGCTGCTGGAACGCATGACGTCCCTGCCCGCCGAGGACCGGGCGGTCGCCCTCCAGCTCCATGTGCGGCAGGTCGCGGCGGCGTCACTGGGCCACGCCGACCCGGACGCCGTCCCCGCGGACCGGGCGTTCCGCGACATGGGCTTCGACTCCCTCACCGCGGTCGAACTGCGCGACCGGCTCACCCGGGACACGGGCCTGCGCCTGCCCTCGACGCTGGTCTTCGACCACCCCACACCGGCGGCCCTCGCCCGTCACCTGGACGCCGAACTCGCCGGCGGTGGTGGGACGGTGGCGGGCATGCTGGCCGACCTGGAGACCGGCGTCCACCGCATCCTGCGGGCCGGTCCGGACCGCGACGCGCGTACGCTGCTCGGCACACGGCTCAGAGCACTGCTGGCCGAGATCGAGGGCGGTGCGCTCGACGACGCGGACGTGTGCGGTGCGTCGCTCAGCGACCGCCTGGAAGACGCGAGCGACGACGAGCTGTTCGACCTCATCAGCCGCGAACTCGAGCAGTAGGCGACCGCTCGGGCGTGGCGGACGTCCGGCCGGGGGCGGTGGACGTCCGCCCCGGGCCTGCAAGCCGACGGCCGTACCAGGAGGGATGGTACGGCCGTCATGTGTGGTGTGGCGCCGAGGCCCGGCGCGGTCGGTCCCCGGTCCGCGGCGGCCGCAGAGGACCGGCCCGGCCACGGAGTCGCTCGACCTGCCATGGAAGCCTTACTTGATGAACTCCGGCAGGACGCGAGGCGGCCACTGGCCCACCGTCAGCATGCCCATGGAATGAGCGCGGGCCACCAGGGCGGCCCGGTTGGGCGCCTTGAGCTTGCGCAGCATGAGACCGACGTGGTACTCGACGCCCTGACGGCTCAAGTAGAGCCTGGCGGCGAGCTGTACGGTCGAGGCGCCGGCTGCTATCCCTTCCAGGACCTGCGCGTCGAGCTTGCTCAGCAGCCGCTCCCGCGGGTGGCCGGCCACGTCTCTGAGATCCGTGCTGTCCGCCTCCGTGTCGGGTCGTACCTGCACGACGATGCCGGCCAGGTTCCCGGTGGTGTTCTGCACGGCGATGCCGGTGAGTTCGCCGGAGAAGACCCGGCCCGCGGTGCCGAGGCCGACCATGCGCTCGGCGAAGCGGCTGGAGCGGCCTTCGGCGAGCCGGGTGAAGTGGCGGTTCAGCACCGAGGGGGCGGAGGGATGGAGCAGTTCGTACAGATTGCGGCCGCAGGTGTCGGCGGAGGTGCGGCCGAACTGGCGCGAGAAGTCGGGTTCCGCGGCCACGATGTGCATGTGGGGATCTATATGAGCTGTGTAAAGGCGGCGGTTGCTCGGCGCAAGAGCCCGTGACTCCTGGGTATGACGGAGAACGACGGCCTGATGCGGTATGGACGTCCTGTCTCTGTTCTGCGGGGCACTCACTACGTGCGTGGTCACTGCGACGCTCCGTCTTTCTGCGTTCAGATGTGGGGGATGCACGCACCACCTGGGAGCGCATCTGATCACAGGTGATGCGAACTCGGCCGGGTCCCGGTCAATGACCCGTCGAGCCATTGTCTGATCAACTGCGGCAAAGCCTAGGAATGCACCTACAGGCCGGTCAAGCAAACCTTTGCGTGGCCCGAAAACATTGTGGTTCGGTGGTTCGGTGGTGGGGTGCGGCGCAGTTCCTGGGGCGCCTTCGTGAGGTACCGCCACCGCACCTGATCAGCCAGGTCGGCACCGAATCTCAAGGTCCGGACGCCCTCGGGACCGCGTCCGCGACCGCTGCCGTGCACGTGTCCGCATGATCGTCCGCACCGCTGGTCGGGCAGCCCGTGTGACCGTTCGGCCTCCTTGGCTGCCCGTTTGTTGCCCGAACGGAGGGAGGGGGAATGGCGGATTCCGGAGCGGTACGGCGGAAAGGCGAAAGTGGCGCGGGTCACGCGGGAGGCGTTTCGCGGAGTTCCTCAAGGGCTTGAGTGAGATCCGGGCGGCCCGCAATTCCGAGTTTTCGATACGCCTTCGTCAGATGTTTTTCAACCATGCGAGAGGACGTGCCCAGCTGGGCCGATATCTCGGAATTGCTGAGACCGGTGGCCGCCAGCTGCGCCACTTTCCGCTCGGACGGGGTGAGCCGGTCGGTGGCCGAGGAAATCCGGCTCATGTGCTCGTCCCTCTTCCGGGCGATTCTGCGCGCCAGCGCGTCGGCTCCCTGGTCCACCGCCAGCTCGTGTGCCCGTTCGAGTGCGGTGGAGCGCCGTCTGTGGTCCGTTTCGGGATGGACGCCGAGGGCGTAGAGCGCCTGGCACAGCTCGTGTGCGTTGGTGGCGTTCTCCAGCACCCCGACGCTTTCTTCCAGCACCGCCACGCCCTCCCGGCCGGAGGAGACCTTGCCGAGGGCCACCAGGGCACGCCCCAGCCGGACGGGAGCGCCCCAGGCGCGTGAGCGCTCGACCTCCATGAGTGCTGCCGCCACCGCCTCCTCGTGCTCGCCGAGACGGTGATACATCAGGGCGGCGCAGGAGGACCAGGGGACCGTGACCGGGTTGTGCCAGCCGATGCGTTCCGCACGCCGGCCCGCGGTCTGGAAGTGGACGAGCGCGGTGCGGGTTTCGCCGCGTCCGGCCGCGAGGGTGCCCCGTGCCAGGTGCAGCAGCGCCGCCAGATGCTGGTTCTCGGTGTGCAGCCGGTGCTGGGTGAGGATCTGTTCCGCGAGCTGGGGCTCCTCGGTGTGGAGGGCGACGATGGCCAGGACGGCGGCGCAGACGGTCGGCAGGCCGCCGGTGTCCGGACCGGCCAGGGCGTCGGCCTGGAGCACCTTCTGCCGGGCGTAGGCGAGCTGGCCGTCGGCGAGGGCGACCAGGGCCTGCTCCGCGCGGATGACGGCCTGCTCCACGTCACCGCCCGTGCGCTGGGCGAGCCGGTGTGCCTCGCGCAGCCAGCCGGCCGCGCCTTCCGTCCGGCCGGCGCCGGCGAGAATGTTGATCACCAGTGGCGTGGTGCTGTGGACGTGCTCGGGGGTGGGCCTCTCGTGTTCCAGCAGGCGGGTGCACAGCAGCGACAGTTCCTCGGCGGAAGCGGCGTTGGCGACGAACGCGATGTGCAGGAGGGACGTCACCAGCTCGCGCTCCCCGGTGGTGCGCAGGGAGGGGGAGGGGCCCAGGCCCCGGAAGCGGCGCAGAGCGTGCTTCACATGCGCGGGATCCTGCGCCGACAGCACGTGCTCCCGGGCTTCCAGGCGCAGCGCGAGTTCTCGTTCGATGCGGTCGTCCGGGTCGGACCGGCTCAGTTCCTCGGCCACGGCACGCCGTACGGAGTCGATGCGGAAGGCGGCCGGGTCCATGAGGAGAGGCCCCAGCCGCGTCACGGCGTCGGCGCGTTCACGCACCGACTCCAGCATCGGTACGGCCTCCGCGACGTGGCGTAAGGAGGCGGCGGAGGCGAAGCTGCGCTCGGCGGTCGCCAGGTCGATCAGCAGGCGGGCCCGATCGCGGCCCGTGGGGGAGGTGTCGAGCAGCGCGCGTCGCAGGTAGCGGGCGGCGTCCCGGGGCGAGCCGCGGCGCAGCGCGCTGTCCGCGGCGGTCCGCAGGATCTCCACGGCCTGCGGACCGTGCAGGGTGATGACCGACATGAGCTGCTCCGCCGCCAGTTCGGCCGGATGACCGGTGCGGTGCAGCAGCTCGGCCGCCACGCTGCGCATGGCGGTGCGCTCGGCCGCGGGCATGCTCTCTTCCAGCAGGTCACGCAGGAGTGTCCCGGGGATGAGGAAGCCGGAGTGCCGCGCCACGAGTCCGGTCAGACGCAGGACGTCGACGGCCTCCGCCCGTCGGTCGTCGTCGATCTCCGCCAGGTAGGCCACCAGCTGGGGGTCGGCGGCGTCGTCGAGGACGGTCAGCGCGTAGGCGACGCGCCGGACGTGGTCCGGCTGCGACCTCAGGAAGACGGCGAGACGCCGGCGGGCCCGTTCCGGACGGAGGGCGGCGGCTGCCGCGCAGTTGGCCTCGGTGGGCTGGAGCTGCCGGTACTGGGCCTCGTCCACCAGGGCCTTCACCAGCAGGGGGTTGCCGCCGGAGCGTCGCAGGAGGGTGTCGACGAACGTGTCGTGGGGCAGGGCGCCGCAGGCTTCCTCCACCAGCAGGCGCACACCGTCGCGGCTGAGCACGGTCAGCTCCACGGCATGGTCCACCGGTTCCAGCGACTGCCGGACCTGCCCCCTGGTGCCGCGTACGTCACCGGGCAGGACGGACAGGACGAACATGATCCGGTTCCGTCTTCGCCGCGTGAGGGACGGCAGCAGCGCCAGCAGGGACTCGCCGTCCGACCACTGGAGGTCGTCCACCATCACCATGACCGGCCGGTCCGACGCCATGGACTCGAGGAGAGCGGTCAGCCAGCGGGGTGCCTGGTGAGGGGTGATCGTGGACCACGGGGGGACGGCCGCGGTGGGGTGCGGTTCCGCTGTGCCCGCCGCGGCCGCCGCGTCCCGCAGCCAGCGTCCGCTGTCGTCGGCCGGTGCGGTCACGAGGACCGAGTCCGCCAGCTGCCGCACGACCCCGAGTGTGAAGTTCTCCTCGGCGGCGGCGGCCTGTGCCCGCAGTGTCAGGAATCCCTCAGCTTCCGCGAGTGCCGCCACCGTCTCCAGGAACGTCGACCGGCCGACTCCGAGTGGGCCCCGGACGGCCAGGAGGCAGCCCTCTCCCTCCGTGGCGCGGTGCAGTGCCGAGGTGGCCTGCGTCAGTTCGGGCTCGCGCTCCAGCAACAAGGCCGTGGTTCTCCTTCAGGGACACCGGCCGCCGGCCACCGCCCCGCGTGCGGTCGGACGGGACGTGGTGAGCGTCGCGCAGCGTTCGGGCGGTGTCGCGCCGGGGCTCCTGCGCGCACAGTGCTCGCCCCCGCGCGGGGGCTGTTCGCACCCGGGCTCGGAACGCCGAAGCCCGGCGGGTGCCGAGTCCGCGAAATCGCTGACGCAAGGGAGGTCCTGAAGCTCGGTCATTGCTGCTGGGAAACCTGAGGTGAGCAGATCACAGCAACGCACGCGTCGGCAAGGCCAGTTGGAGGCCGAATTCTCGGCCGGGCACCGCGGAACTTTGAACGGTCGGCAACTCGGGTCTGGCGCAAGTCCAAGCGGAACGACGTGCCGGCGCCTGACTCGCCCGGCGGCCGCAGCCCGGCCCGTACGACGGGAAGGGTGCTGAGGGGAAGCGGAATACCGGCGAACTGGCCGGGCGGGGAGTGCGGTGGAATGCGGTCGGCGGTTCCGAGGAATTGCAACCGCTTGCTATGAGACAGATAACTCGCCGGTAGTGCGTATAGCGCGAATGCGTTTCTCGCACTCGGCCTGGCGCGCATCGACAGCAGAACGACAGCTGCTCGGCCCGTGGCGGGTGCGCGGGCCCGGAGCCGTCGAGTCACCCTGTCAGGATCCGATCTGGGCGTCCGCCGACTCCAGGGCGTCGCGCAACTGGCGTCGGCCGGACAGGCCGAGCTTGCGGTACACGGAGGTCAGATGAACCTCCACGGTCCGCTGGGTGACGAACAGGGTCTCCGCGATCCACGCGTTGGAGCGCCCGTCCGCCGCCAACCGGGCCACCTGTGCCTCACTGCGGGTGAGGGCACCGAGCCCCCGCGACACGGGCCGGCGCGGACGGGCACCCGTCGCCAGCAGTGCCCGGTGGGCGACCTCGTGCAGGGAGCGGGCGCCGAGCGCGTACGACTCCTCCCACCCCTGACGCAGCACCTCCCGCGCGGCCTTGCGGTGACCGAGGGCATCCAGGGCGCGGCCTCTGGCGACCTTCACCCGTGCCGTCAGCAGGGCCGCCCGCGTCCCGCCGAGCACGTGCTCGGCCTCCTCCAGCAGCTTCGCGCGTTCGTCGTCGTCCACCGTCGCGGCCCACAACTCCAGTCCGGAGCCCAGCGCGAGCGGCAGGTGTGCCGACCGGGCCCCGTCGACGGCCTGCTCGGCGAGCGCGCGGGCCGCCTGGAGGTCGTCCAGGGCCAGATGGGTCCGGCCGGCCCAGTACCACCAGGGCGAGACGGCCGGGTTGGTGCGCTGCCAGGCCTCCTGGCGGCGTCCGCACTCCCGCAGGTCGGCCAGCGCCCGCACGGGGTCCTGCTGCGCCAGCCGGAGCCGGCCGCGGGCACACAGCACCTCGTTCCACTGCCAGGCCTCGCTCCGGGCCGGGTCGGGCACCCGCTCGCACAGGTCGGCGGCCTCCGCCAGTTGGCCGCGGTCCAGGAGGGTGTGCAGCCGCACGGACAGCGGGAGTGCCTCGTGCGCGGTGGCGCGGCCGACGGTGGTGTGGCGCAGTGCGTCGGACGTGTGGCGCAGCGCGCTGTCGAGGGCACCGAGCCGTTCGTGTGCCTCGGCGCTGAGCGCGAGCAGGCTGGCGTGTGCCTGGTCGAGCAACGGGTCGGTGCCGTCGATGAGCTGGCGGTAGACGTCCTGCGCCTCGTGCGGCAGGTCGGCGTAGAGCAGGACCGAGGCGGCGACGGCGAGGAAGCCGGGGGTGTCCGCGGCGGGTTCACCCCGCTCGATGATCCTGCGGGCCGCCGCGACCGACTCGGCCACCCGGTCCATCCGGGACACCGCGATGACGGCACGGGCGGCCAGCAACGCCCGCTCCTGGGCGGTGTCACCCGGCAGTCCGAGGTCGAGGGGGACCGTGTCGGCCAACCGCGTGAAGGCGGCCCGGTCGACCGTGGACGCCATCAGCAGCTGTGCTTCCAGCAGGCGGGTGCTCTCGGCACCCGAGGGCAGGATGGCCGGGTCCGCGCGGCACAGCTCCAGGAGTTCGACGGCACGGTCCACCCGGCCCTGGCGGGTCAGCGCGTCGGCGAGGGCACTGAGGGCCGTGAACCGCAGGTCCGGGGAGGTCGTCCGGTCGAGGGCCGCCGTCAGGTGCCGGACACTGGCGGCCGGGTCCAGCCGTGCTTCGGCCGTGCCCAGTTCGATCAGCAGCCCCGGGTCGCAGTCGTCGGCGCCACCGTCCGGAACGCACGGCCGCAGCAACTCCATCGCCCGGCCCGGGGTTCCGCACACCATCGCCTCGCGGGCCGCTTCCCGCAGCACGGTCGTGGCCCACGGCTGGGTCGCCGTGGCGGCGGACCGGCACAGGTGTCCGGCGACGTCCGCCGCGCCGGCGCCGATGTCGTGCAGCAGGCGGGCCGCCCGGCCGTGCGTGGCGGCACGCTCGTCGTCCGGCAGGTCGTCGAGGACGGCGTGGCGCACCAGCGTGTGCGTGAAGGCCCATGTTCCGTCGGCGGGGTCGCTGTTGACGAGCCCGAGGGCACCCAGCACGGACAGGGAGCGGTCGAAGGAGGTGGTGTCCACCAGGGCCAGGAGCGCGCACAGGTCGTGGGCGGTCCCGTCCCCCAGCACCGCCATGGCGCGGGCCGTGTCCACCGTGGCCGGAGCCTGGCGGTGCAGCAGGCGCACCACGCGGGCCCCGAAGGCGTGCATGTCCTGCTCGGTGACCGCGCTCAGCTCGGCGCCCGTCAGCGGCAGGTCCTCCGCGTACAGCGTCCCGATGAGCCGGGTCGCCAGCAGCGGATTGCCGTAGGTGGCCGCCAGGCACGCCCGTTGGAACGTCATGTCGGGCTCGGTGCCGGTGAGACGGCGGGCGAGGCGGACGATGCCCGGACCGGTGAGGGGACGGGGCCGCAGCATCCGGCAGGACGCCAGGGTGGTGATATCGGTGAGGGCCGGCGCGTCGGAACCGGTGCGGCACACGAGCGCCAGCAGCACCGGCAGGCCCGCCAGCCGTCGCGCGGTGTGGGCCAGCAGGCGTTGGGAGGCGGGGTCGGCCTCATGGGCGTCGTCCACGGCGATCAGCAGGGGAGTGCCCGCGGCGGCTCGCCTGATGACGTCGTGCAGCCGTGTCAGCACACCGAAGGAGACCTCCGTGGCATCGTTGTCGCGGCACAACTGCGCGGGTGGCCGTCTGTCGGCGAGCCCGTGCGCCGCCGACGCGGCGGGTGTCGTGGGCGGTTGGGCGTGATCGCTGTCCGGCAGGCCGGACAGCAGGGTGTGCGCGGTGCTGAGCGGCAACCGGTGTCCGTCGCCGGCGTCCGCGTGCAGGACGCACAGGTCCACGGCGCGTGCTTCCGCGATCAGGGCCCGCAGCAGGGCCGTCTTCCCGATGCCGACCGGGCCCTCCAGGACGACGAGACCGGACCGTCCGGTGGCGGTGCGCCGGGCCAGCTCCCCTAAGACGGCGAGTTCCCGCTCCCGCTCCTCGAGGGCCGGTGGCGGAGTACCGGTGCCGGACTCGCGGTGGCTGTGACCCTGCGAGGCGACGATCATGACCGTGTCCCTCTCTCCCGGCGTCGCGAGGCGGAGCCGGCCGCCGGGCCGGTGTGGCCGACTGCCGCGGGCGTACGCCGAGATGTCGGCCTGACGCCCTGACCTCTGCCCGCCATCTTGGCCCAGACCTGCCCGGCCGATCTCCAGAACTGCCTATTTTCCCGTCCGGCGGGATCCAACCCGCCCGGGTTCCCGGCCGACACGTACCCGGCCGGCCGCCCGCTCCATGCGGCCTCGGCCCCTCGTCGGACCCCGGCGGGACCTCACCCCGCGCGCCCGGACACCGCGTGCGGATGCAGCCGCTCCTGCCAGCGGCCGGTGCGGACCTGGGCCGCGTGCGGCTCGGACAGGCACAGGTAGACGTCCCGGCCTCCGTCCTCGTCCGGCGTCGGGGTGATGTGCGCGGTGGGCGCCGGCAGGTCGGGGAACTCGTACCAGAACGGACGTCCGGCACCCAGGTCGATCCGGTAGATCGGGAAACGCGACCAGTTGTTGACGGTCAGGGACATCTCGGACGCGTCCAGGGCGTGGGCCGACATCACGTGCCGGGACACGCCCCGCCGGCGGTAGGAACCGAGGAAGGCGATCTCGTCGCGGAGTTTGTCCTCCGTGTTGTTCCGCAGGCAGCCGCGCACCTCGCCCGCCACCGCCCCCAGGGACCGGCCGCGCAGGTCCCCGGCGGGCAGCGACGTCCAGCTCTTGCTGACGCAGTTCCCCCAGTACGACGACGGCAGCGCGCCGCCCAGCCCCGACCGCGCCCCGACGACGAGCCCCAGCCACTGCACCGCCTCGGCCGGATGCGCCCGCAACTCGGCCAGCGCACGCCACAGATGGGCCGTCAGCACATCGTTGGTGGACACCCAGGCATCCGGGTCCGCTTCCGTCAGTTCCGCCAGTTCTCCCAGCGCCCGGGTCTTCATCGCCGCCAGCTCGGCCGCCTCGAACCGGGTGGTGACGGTGGCGCGCTTGCGCAGACCCGGGCGCAGGGTGGTCAGCAGATGACGCGTCCGGCCGACGCCGACGAAGGCGCGGCCGTCCCGCGTCGCCGGGTCGTCCGACAGCCGGCCGAGCGCGTCCAGCGCCCCGCGGTCGTGGCTGGGCTCCTCCCAGGAAAGCCCGAGGTGTTCACGCGACCAGTTCTCCAGGAAGGCGAGGGCGCTCCCGCCGTCCGCGAGGCTGTGGCTGATCAGCACGCCGAGCACCGATCCGCCGCCGCGCATCCGCGTGAGCCGGATCTTCAGCAGAGGAGTGTCCCGGCCCACCACACCGAAGGGACTCACCTCGCGCACGACGTCCCCGATGACCGGCTGTGCGCGCAGCCGGTGTCCGTACGCGCGCATCGGGTCACAACTGGACGCCTCGGTGAAGCGCACGCCCGCGTCGTTGCACCGCACGCTCAGTCCGCCGTCCGCGTCCCGCTCCAGCCGCCCCGCCAGCGGCGGGTAGCGCCGCAGGGTGCGGGCCAGTGAGGAGCGCAGCGCCCCTCCGTCGAGCGTGCCGCGGTAGAAGAACGTCAGCGGTGTGTACCAGGGACCGGTCAGCAGGTCGTAGGCGGTGAGCCGGACCCGGCCGCCGCCGGCCGTCCCGGCCCGGACCGTGTGCACGCTCTCCACCCGGCTGTCGACGACCGTCCGGAACCGCGGAGTCTCCCCTCTCCCCACGGCCGCTCAGTCCCAGCTCACGAGCAGCCGGTCCACGCCGTAGTGCACCGCGCGGTCCCGCAGCGGCACCTCCTCGGCCGGCTCCGCCAGCCGCAGGGTCGGGAACCGCTCGAAGAGCCTGCTCAGCCCGATCCGCAGGCTCGCGCGGGCCACGTGCTGGCCCAGGCACTGGTGTGCGCCGAAGCCGAGCGCCAGGTGCTTGCGCGGCGTGCGGGTGACGTCGAGCCGGTCGGGGTCGTCGAAGACCTCGGGGTCGCGGTTGGCCGCCGGCAGCGACAGCACCACCGTCTGGCCCGCCTTGATCACGGTGCCGTCGATCTCCACGTCCTCCAGCGCGCACCGGCTGGAGCCCATGTGGGAGATCGTCAGGTAGCGCAGCAGCTCGTCCACCGCCCCCTGCGCGTACAGCTCGGGCCGCTCCCGCAGCAGGGCCAGCTGGCCGGGATGGACCAGCAGGGCGAAGGTGCTCAGCGCCAGCATGTTCGGCGTGGTGTCCAGCGAGCCGGCCAGGGTGAGCACCGCCATGTTGACCAGTTCCTCCTCGGTCAGTTCGCCGCTCGCGGCCAGCCTGCCGAAGAAGTCGTCGCCGCGCTCGGCCATGCGCGCGCGGATCATGGGTCGGATGAGGGCGTCCATCGCCTCCACGTGGTGGATGAACTCCTCCAGCGTGTAGGTGAGCGCCATCAGGACCGAGAAGTGCTCCTGGATGCCGTCCATCAGCTCCGGCGACACGTCCATCAGCGAGCACGTCGAACGCAGGCCGACCTTCTCCGCGAAGCCGGTCACCAGGTCGGCCGGCGAACCCTCGGCCGCCATCTCCTCCAGGGCCTCGTCGACGATGCGGGTCAGCTCCGGCTCGTGGCGCTGGACGGTGCGCAGCGTGAAGTGGCCCGCCAGCAGCCGGCGGTACTTGGTGTGCTCGGGCGCGTCCGTCTTGGCGAACGAGCCGGGCGGGGAGGGCTGCGGCGCGTACTCGGTCATCGGGAACGGCGGGGCGACGACGTGCGCGAGGAGTTCGTTGCGGTGGCTGAAGCGGTCGTCGGCGAGAATCCGGCGGATCAGGTCGTAGCGGGTCACCAGCCAGCCGGAGGGATCCTTCGGCGCCACCTGGAAGGTGATCGGACTGACCGGTTCCTCGGCGCGCAGCCTGGCGTAGGCGGCGGGCGGGTCGAAAGGGCACTTGCCGCGGTCCGAGGGGATCACGGGCGGATCGGGCCGGGTCTTCATGGGGTCACTCCGTCGGAATACGGGGGCTTGGGCGCGAGGTGGGCGGGCCGGTGCCGCGGGGGCGGCGGGACGACGGCCACGCGGGGCGGCCGGGCCGGCGAGGAGAGGGGCGAGAGCACTTCACAGGCGGCCGGTGCGGGGAAAGGCGTACGGCGGTGGCCGGGACCGGGGAGCGGCGGGCCACGCACGGCAGCCGGCGCGGGGGTGCGGGGGTGCGGGAAACGGTCAGGCGCGTTCCACGCACAGTGGCAGGTGCCGGGCGCCGAAGACGTTCGTGCCGTGCCAGGAGAGCCGGACCGAGGGATCGACGCGGATCCGCGTGTACCGGTCCAGCAGGGCCTCCAGCGCGATCCGGCCCTCCAGCCGGGCGAGCGGGGCCCCGATGCAGTAGTGGATGCCGTGCCCGAACGCCGCCTGCCGGGCGTTGGCGCGGTCCGGGCGGAACGCGTCCGGCGCGTCGAACACCCGCTCGTCGCGGTTGGCGGCCAGCAGCCACAGATGCACCAGCGTGTCGGGTCCCATCTCCATGCCCGCGACGGTCGTGGCGGTGGTGGTGACCCGTTCGATCCGCGTGAACGGCGGCCGCAGCCGCAGCGTCTCCTCGATGACCGCGGGAATCAGTGAACGGTCCGCACGCACCTTCGCCAGCAGGTCCGGGTCCGAGTCCAGGCACATCAGCGCGTTGCCGACCAGCACGGACGTGGTGATGTGCCCGGCGAGCAGCAGCAGGGTGGCGAAGCTGGCGATGTCCTCGTCCTCCAGGCGTTCCCCGTCGACTTCGGCGGCGACCAGGGTGCCCAGCAGATCCCCTCGCGGTTCCTCCCGGCGGGCCTCGATGAAGGTCTGGAGGTAGGCGGTGATGGTGACCGCGGTCTCCTCCATGCGGCGCACACTCTCCGGGTCCTCCGGGTCGGTGGACAGCAGCTGGTCGGCCCAGCCCTGGAACAGGCCGCGGTCCGCCGTCGGCACGCCCAGCATGCGGGCGATGACGGTCACCGGCAGCGGGTTGGCCAGCGCGTCCACGAGGTCGAAGCGGTCCTCGGTGACGGCGTCCAGCAACTCGCCGGTCAGCTCGGCGATCCACGGTTCGAGCCCGGCGATCAGACCGGGTGTGAACGCCTTGCTCACCAGGCGGCGCATCTTTCCGTGCAGCGGCGGGTCCAGCAGCAGGAGCGTGCCGCGCGGCGCCTTCCTCCTGCCGCCCGACAGACGGCCCACCGTGTCCGAGGAGAAGACGGCGGGATCGGAGAGCACCTGTTGCACGTCGGCGTGGCGGAAGACGTGCACATGACCCTGCTCGTCCCGCCAGGTCCGCTGCTCCTCGCGCATCCGCGCCGCCCACGCCAGCAGGGTGACACCGCCGTCCGGTTCCACGGACGGCGCGCGGCCGGGCCGGGGGGCCGTGGCGGGCGGCGGGTCGAGCACGTCCGAAGTGCCTTGCTGCGTCACCCGGATTCCCCTTTCACGAAGTCGTCGTACGGCCGCTCACGTCCCCCTCCGACGGCTGTCCCGGAACCGGGCCGGGGAGACGCACACCGCGACGGCCGGTCCGGGAGCGGCCCGCACCGGGCGCCGGCCGGCACCGAGCGCGGTCGCACGGGCTGCCGTCGGTGCCGGTCACTCCAGCACGGCCGGCGCGGGCCCGGCCAGCAATGCCGGAGCACTCTAGGGATTTTCCGAGTACCGGCCGGTCCGTCCCGCTCGCGGAACGGGGCGGACCGCGTGAATTACTGGAGGAAACCCCAGACAGCGCCCGAGCGCGCCCCCGGTCCCGCCGGGACGCCCGCAAGATGGGCACGACCCGGCATGCGGAACGGAACCTTTGAACCGGCTGACAGGGGGCGGCATGGACATCACCATCGACCAGGACCGGTGCATCGGCGCCGGCCAGTGCGCGCTCATCGCACCCGCCGTCTTCGACCAGCGTGACGAGGACGGACTCGCCGTGCTGCTGACCGACCGGCCCGGAAGCGATCAGCACACCGCGGTGCGCGAGGCGGCCGAGTCCTGTCCGCTCAGTGCCATATCCGTGCGGGAGGACCCGGAACCGGCGGCCTGAGGCCCGTCGCGCACCGCCCCCGCGGCCCCGACGAGGAGAGAGACCCATGCGCGTCCTGTTCGCCGGCCTGCCGGAGAAGTCGCACGTCTACACGATGGTGCCGCTGGCCTGGGCCCTGACGGCGGCCGGGCACGAGGTGCTGATGGCCAACGCCCCGTCGCTGACCGAGGTCGTCACCGGCGCCGGCCTGGTCGCCGCCCCGGTCGGCAGCGACCACGACCTCCACCGCGACATGGCCGTGGCCCGGGACTCCCAGGACGCCGACGTCGCCAACTGGAGTCACCTGGGCTACGGCGACATCGACCACGCCGGCCTGGTCGCCCGCTACCGGATCAGCGTCCCCTACGGATTCGCCCGCTACAACGACCCGATCCTCGACGACCTCGTCGCCCTCGCCCGCGACTGGCGGCCCGACCTCGTCGTACGGGACCCCATCGCCTACGCCGGCGGCATCGCGGCCCGGGCCTGCGGTGCCGCCCATGCCCGTCTGCTGTGGTGCGCGGACGTCTACGGCCAGGCCCGCGCCACCTTCGTCGAACTGGCCCGGGACATGCCCGAGGAACAGCGCGTGGACCCCCTCGCCGACTGGATCGACGAGCGGGGCCGCCCCTACGGCGTGCGCTGCGACGAGGAACTCCTCAACGGGCAGTTCACGCTCGACACCCTGCCCCCGAGCCTGCGCCCGGCGAGCGACCTGAGGACCGTGTCCGTGCGGTACATCCCCTACAACGGCCGTGCCGTGCGGGAACAGTGGCTGCGCGAGGAGCCCAAGCGGCCCCGCGTCTGCGTCACTCTGGGACGCACCAACACCGAGGCGTACGGCGGCGACTACGTGGCCGTGCCCGACATCCTGCGGTCCCTGTCCCGGCTCGACGCGGAGATCGTCGCCGCGCTGCTGCCGGAGCAGACCGACCGCCTGGGCGAACTGCCCGCCAACGTACGGGCCGTCAGCGGCGTCGCCCTCAGCACACTGCTGCCCAGCTGCGCCGCCGTCGTCCACCACGGCGGCTGGGGCACCTTCTCCACCGCCCTGGTCAACGCCGTACCGCAGTTGGCGCTGTCCACCCTCGTCGCCGACCAGGAACTGCGCGGCCGTTCCCTGGAGGAGGCCGGCGCCGGGTTCTTCCTGCACCACTCCGAGAGCGACCCCGACCGGGTGGCGGACCTCGCCCGGCGGCTCCTGGACGACCCCTCCCACGCCGCCGCCGCACGCCGGCTGCGCGACGAGTCCGCCGCCATGCCCAGCCCCTACGACATCGTGCCGGACCTGGCCGATCTGGTCGCGGGCGACTGACCCCCGCCGGGCCGCCGTCCCGCCGGGCGGCCACCACCGCACCACCGGAAGGAAGGAGGACGGCGCCGCTCGGCACGCGCCGCATCCGCATGAGTCAGACCCGCGTCCTGGTGACCGGCGGCGCCGGTTTCACCGGTTCCCGCTCCGTCCGCACCCTGCCCGGGCCCGGCGGACCCGACGACGTCACCGTCACCGTTCTCCATGCCCGCACCCATGCCCCAGGTCCGGCCCACCTCGGCCCGGTCCAGGACTCGCCCCGCTCCCGTCCGAGCGCCGGCCGCGTCCGCGAGGCCCTCGCCGGGTTCCGCGACGATCCCGGTGTGCGGGAGGAGGCCACCCGCCGCGCCGTCCTGCATGAACCGCCCTCGGAGGCCGTGCCGTGCTGAGGTGGCGAACCCTGGGCCCGCTGCGGGCCACCCGCGACGGCCGGGACGTCACTCCGACGGCGCCGAAGGTGCGCCAGGTCCTGGCCCTGCTGCTGGCCCGCCACAACACGGTCGTGCCGCTGACCGCCATCGTCGAGGAACTGTGGTCGGGGCGGGCGCCGCGCAGCGCGGTCACCACCGTGCAGACGTACGCCTACCAGCTGCGCAAGGCGCTGCACGGGGGCGAGGAGCCGGACGGCCCCGACGGCGGGCCGCTGGTCACCCACGCGCACGGCTACCTGCTGCGGGTGGGACCCGGGGAGTGCGACGCGCAGGAGTTCACCGCGCTGACCGGCGAGGCGCGGACCGCGCTGGCCTGTGGTGACCCCGGTGCCGCGGAGACCGTGATCGGCCGGGCGCTGGAGCTGTGGGAGGGGCCGCTGTTCGCGGACGTGGCACACGGCCCGCTGCTGCGCGGATACGCCCTGCGGATGGGGGAGTCGCACCTCCAGGCACAGGAACTGCGCATCACCGCGGGCCTGCAACTGGGCCGGCACCGCGAACTCGTCGGGGACCTCAAGGAACTGGCGTGCGCGCACCCCCTGCACGAGTGGTTCCAGGGCACCCTCATCATCGCCCTCCAGCGGTGCGGCCGGCGCAGCGAGGCGCTCGAGGTGTACCAGCGGCTGCGCGTGGTGCTGCGTGACGAGCTCGGTCTCGATCCCTCGCCCGGTCTGCAACAGCTGCGCCAGCATGTCCTGACCGACCGGGTCAGCACCGCGGACCTCGACCTGCTGCCCGGGTGACCCCCGCCCACCGACGACGCCCCGAGGTGCGCCGTGCCCTGCCCGGCGTGGCCGGGGCGGTCAGTCCTGCTGCGCCGCGGCCTGCCACAGGTCCTCCACCATGTCCCGGGGGGTGCGCCGCGGTTCCCAGCCGAGTACCGCGCGGGCGGCGGACACGTCCACCCCGGTCCAGCCGTTGTCCGCGGCCGGACGCAGCTCCGGGGCGCCCCGCTCCACCAGCGTGGCCGGCCGGCCGCTGATCGCGAGCAGCAGGCCGACCATGTCCCGGACGTGCTGCGAGGTGCCGCTGGCGATGTTCAGCACCCGCCCCGAGGCGTCGGGGACACGCAGTGCCGCGACCACCGCGCGCGTGACGTCCTGCGCGTCGACGAAGTCGCGGCTGCTGCGCAGCGGGGAGACCCGGATCCGCGCCGGTGCCCCGTCCCGGCCGCCGGAGAGCAACTGCGCCGCCACCTGGCCCAGCAGACTGGCACGAGGCGTGCCGGCGCCGATGACGTTCGACAGCCGCAGCACCACCGCGTCCGCCTCCCCGGCCCGCACGGCCCGCAGAACAGCCCGGGTGCCCCTCAGCTTCGTCCGTCCGTAGTCGGAGACCGGCTCCTCCGGCGACGACTCCGTCAGCCGTACGCCGTGCGGCTGCGGCGCGTACTCGTGCACCGACCCGAGCTGGATGAGCCGCGGCCGTGCCCGGGATCCGGCAAGAGCGGCCAGCAGCCGGTCCACCAGCAGCTCGTTGTTGCGGCGCATGCCCTCGGCGTCGGGGGACCAGACCTCACCGGCGGCGTTCACGATCGCCACCGGCCGTTCGGCGTCGATGAGTTCGGTGAGTGCCTGCGGGCCGCCGTGCGCCAGGTCCATCGGCCGGAACCGCCAGGAGGCGGGAGTCTTGAGCGGGCGGCGGGCGACGCCGAGGATCTCGTATCCGGCCGCTTCCAGAGCCGCTCCCACGTGCCCGCCGACGAAACCGGTCGCTCCGAGGACGACCACCCGACCGGACCCGGGGTCCGGCCCCTCCGGTCGCGCCGGCACACCGACCTCCGTCATGCCGCTCTCCTCCCGGGCCCGCCGACGCGTGCCCGTTGGTCTCCCGCACCCGCGACGCGGACGCGCGGGCCTCGGCGGCCACCTTGGCATCCGCCGGTCCAGGATCGCTCCAGGCTGCGTCGACCCGATCGGTTCACGGCTGGTCCTGGACCGGTTCTCGAACGGGATTGCCTACGGTGTTGCCACCATGAAGGTTCGAGAGATGGCCGTGCCGGACGCGTATCACATCACCCCCCGCCACCTGCGTGACGCGCGCGGCAGCTTCTACGAGTCGTTCCGGCACGACCGGCTGGCCGAGGAGATCGGCCGCCCCGTGTCCGTGGCCCAGGTCAACTACTCGGTCTCGCGCCGCCACACCCTGCGCGGGCTGCACGGGACGCTGCTCCCGCCGGGCCAGGCCAAGGTGGTGTGCGTGGTGCGGGGCGCGGTGCTCGACATCGTCGTCGACCTGCGGGTCGGGTCGCCCACCTGGGGTGTGCACGAGGTGAACGAGCTGTGCGCCGAGTCGGGGGAGACCCTGTTCGTCGCCGAGGGCCTGGTCCACGGCTTCCTGGCGCTCACCGACGACACCTGTGTGTCGTATCTGTGCTCCACCGAGTTCGTGCCCGGCACCCAGGTGGACATCGACCCCTTCGACCCCGAACTCGATCTGCCCTGGGGCCTGTCGGAGGCGCCGCTGATGTCGGCCAAGGACTCCTCGGCCATCTCCGTCGCAGAGGCCCGGGACACCGGGATCCTGGCGGGGTACGAGGAGTGCCTGGCGCACTACGCGGCGCTCCGCGAGGCCGCCCGCTGACCCCGTCCGGCCGCCGCCGCCCGCCCGCCCGACCCTTGGAGAGCTGATGCCGTCCGGCACCCCCGCACCCGTCCTGCACTACGCCCTGCTGCTCTTCGCGGACTTCGGCCACATCGCCCCCACACTGGGCGTGAGCCGCGAGCTGCTCCGGCGCGGACACCGCGTCACCTACGTCGTCGACAAGAAGTTCGCCGCCACCGTCGAGGAGACCGGCGCCCGGGCCGTCACCTACACCTCCGCCCGCGGCGAGTTCTACCGCGCCGCCGACCCCAACCCGGAACGGCTCGCCGTGGACGGCTACAACCTCCTCGTGGACACCGTGCGCACCGTCTTCCCCAGGGCCATGGAGGCGTTCGCCGACGACCGGCCGGATGTCGTGCTGTACGACTTCGAGACGGTCGCCGCCGCCCGGGTCCTCGCCCGCGAACTGGGCGCTCTCCCCGTGCAGTTGTCCCCCAGCCATGCCGCCGACGAGTCGTTCTCGCTGCGTGCGCAGATGTGGGGCGCCGACCATCCGGTGATCGCCGAGGGCGCCAAGGTGATGGTCGACTTCATGGGTGAGCACGGCATCGGCCTCGACGAGATGGGCCGCTACGGGGCCGAGTGGGATCAACACAACCTCGTGTTCCTGCCCCGCGCCTTCCAGGTCGAGGGCGACGGTTTCGACGACCGGTTCGCCTTCGTCGGCCCGACCTTCACCGAGCCGGCACCGGATTCCGGCCGGTGGGCCCCGCCCGCCGACGGCCGACGTCTGGCGCTGGTGTCGCTGGGAACAGAGGCGGGGGACCGGGGTGACTTCTTCCGGCTGTGCGCCGAGGCGTTCGACCCGGCCGACTGGCATGTGGTGATGACCCTCGGGCGCGGCAACGACCCGGAGCTTCTCGGACCGCTGCCCGCACACGTCGAGGCGCATCCCTGGCTGCCGCACCCGCTGGTGCTGCCGCACGCCGACGTCTTCGTCTGCCACGCCGGCATGGGCAGCCTGATGGAAGCCCTGTACTACGGCGTCCCCGTCGTGGCCCTGCCTCGCGCCCACGAACTGGCCGTGAGCGCGGAGCAGTTGGAGCGGTGCGGGGTGGGCCGGTCGCTGCCCCGCTCCGGGCTGACCGCGCCCGGCCTCACGGCGGCGGTGGCCGGCCTGCTCGACGATCCGGAGGCTCCCGCGGCGCTCGCCCGCATGCGGGACGCGGTCCGCACGGCCGGTGGCGCCGCCCGGGCCGCCGATCTGCTGGAGACCTGGGCCGCGGGCCGCCCCGCGGTGCCGGCCGCCGGCTGATCTCCCCGTCCCGTCCGCGCGTGTACTGCCCCCGGCGCCGGTACCGGCGCCGGGGGCAGCGGACGTCGTGTGTGGGGGGCGGGGCCGGAGTCAGTGCGGCAGCGTCACGTATTCACTCACCGTGTTGATGCTGTGGTCGAGCATCTCGTCGGTGAGCCCCGGGTAGACGCCGATCCAGAACGTGCACTCGGTGGTGACGTCACTGTTCGTCAGGGGGCCGCTGACCCGGAACCGGCGCCCCTCGTAGGCGGGATGACGGGTGAGGTTGCCCGCGAAGAAGCGTCGGGTGGCGACCTTGCTGGACTCCAGGTGCTCGATGAGCGCGCCGGGGGCGAACGGCGCGTCGGGGTGGACGGTGATGGCGAACCCGAACCAGCTGGGATCGCTGCCCTTGGTGGGCTCGGGCAGCAGGATGTGCGGCAGCCCGTCCAGGCCCTCCCGCAGCCTCGCCCAGTTGCGCCGGCGGGCGGCCCCGAACTCCTCGACCCGGCTGAGCTGCTGCAGTCCGAGTGCCGCCGCCACGTCGGTCGACTTCAGGTTGTAGCCCACGTGGGAGAAGATGTACTTGTGGTCGTAGCCCTGGGGGAGTGAACCCATCTGGTGCTCGAACCGCTTGAAGCACCGGTTGTCCTCGCCCGGTTCGCACCAGCAGTCGCGACCCCAGTCGCGCATCGACTCCACGATCCGGGCCAGGACCAGGTTGTCGGTCAGCACACAGCCGCCCTCGCCCATCGTGATGTGGTGCGCGGGGTAGAAGCTCTCGGTGGCGAGGTCGCCGAAGGTGCCGGTCAGCTGTCCCTCGTAGGTGCTGCCCAGGGCGTCGCAGTTGTCCTCGATCAGGAACAGGTCCCGGTCCCGCGCCAGTTGGGCGATCTCCCGGACCTGGAACGGGTTGCCCAGCGCGTGCGCCATCATGATCGCCCGGGTGCGCGGTCCGATCGCCTGCTCCACTCGCTCCCACGAGGCGTTGTAGGTGCCCAGTTCGACGTCGATGAAGACCGGCACCAGCCCGTTCTGCAGGATCGGGTTGACCGTCGTGGGAAAGCCGGCGGCCACCGTGATCACTTCGTCGCCGGGCCTGAGACGGTGGTCGTCCAGTTGCGGCGAGGTCAGCGAGCTGAGCGCCAGCAGGTTCGCCGAGGACCCCGAGTTGGTCAGATGCGCCTTGCGCAGGCCGAAGTACTTCGCCAGTGACCGCTCCAGCCGGCGTGAGCTGACGCCTGTGGCGATCCGCATGTCGAGAGCCGCCTCGACCAGCGCCACGCGGTCGTCCTCGGTGAGCACGGCGCCGGAGGCCTGCACCGGGGTGACCCCCGGCACGAACCCGGAGGAGACGGCGGAGCGGTGGTATTCGCGAACCAGATCCAGGATTTCGGTCTTGTCGTACCCCATCGGCTGATGGCCTCCTGTGTGTGCCGGTGGGGACGACACGTACGGCCGGCTCGCAGTCGAAGCGGGTCCCCACGCCCGTATCGATCGATCGGGGGATCCCAGATCAGCACGGGGGCACCCGCGCGGGCCAGGGCTGCCGGGCAACTCTAGGGATCCACCAAAAGCGCGGGCCGCCGCCGGCCCGGTCTAGGGAATTCCTCGCCCCGCGGCGGTCAGGCTGGAGTGCCCGGCCAGTCCCCTCCGACCGACCCATCCTGGAGACGCTCATGAAAAGCGGCCCCGCGGTAGGCGACGCCGACCGTACCGTGCTCCTGCGTGCCGGAGGGGCGGGCGGTGAACGTGTCCGGCTGAGCGTGTACGACGTGGTGAACGGCACCTTCGCCACGTCCCGCACCTTCTACTACCGGCAGCGGCTGGACACCGAGGCCCTGCGGGAGTCCCTGCGCCGGACCCTCGCGCACTACCCCCTGTTCACCGGGCGTCTCGAACGGGACGCGGACGGCGGCCTGAGCGTCGTCTGTAACGACGCCGGCGCCGTGTTCACCGAGAGCCACTGCGACCGGCCCATGCCGGACTACGGGCCCGGCCACTCGGCCAGGGACGACCTGCGCCGGTACCTCCACTCCGTCAACCCCTTCCGGGTCGTCGGGCACGACACTCCGCTGCTGACGGTCAAGGTGACGCACATGCGCGGCGGTGGTTCCGTGCTCGGCGCCTCGGTCAACCACAGCGTGGCCGACGGCCGGGGATTCCTGGATTTCCTGGTGCACTGGTCGCGCACGCACAGGGGGCAGGACCATGTGGCGCCGCCGCATGACCGCGCCGTCCTGAACGGTCTCGCCGCGGGCACGGTGCCCGCGCCGCAGGACCCCCAGTACGTGGTGGTCACCGGACGGGCCAAGTTCGGCTTCATCTGGCGGGTCAACGCGCGTGCGCGCCGGGTGCGGACCCTGACCACCCGGTTCTCCTCGGCGGAGGTCCTCGCGCTGCGGGAGGCCGCACGTGCCGGAGGCGACAACGCGCGGGCCACGAGCGGTGACGCCCTGGGTGCCCATGTGTGGCGGGTGCTGGGCGCGTTGCGGGACCGGGGACCGGAGGCCACCGAGCGGCTGGGCATCGTGGTCGGTCTGCGTGCCGCGCTGTCGGAGAGCCTGCCGCACGGGTACTCGGGCAACGCGGTCTCCAACACCACGGCCGCCCTGCCGGCCCGTGCGCTGCGGGAGGAGACCTTGGCCCACACCGCCGCAGTGGTCCGCGACGCCCTCGTCCGTGTGACCCCGCGCCGGATACGCGAGGAGGTGGCGTTCCTCGACGCGCAGCGGGACGCGCGCCGGCTCAACCGGGTGCTCACCCGTATGTCCCTGGACGCCTTCGAGAGCACGGTCGCCCTGAACAACGTCAGCCGGCTGCCGATGTACGCGATCGACTTCGGGACCGGTCGGCCGTTCTGGTTCGAGTACCCGGCGAGCCCCATCCCGTGGACCGTGCTGATCACTCCGACGCCGGACGGCGAGTACAGCCGGGATGTGCATCTCAGCGTTCCCCGCGAGGCGGCCGAGGCCCTGCGCGCTCCCGAGTGGGTGCGACGGCTGCACCCCCGAGATCACTCGCTCGACCGCCCCTGAGCGGCGTGCGGGGCCCGGCTCCCGGGGGAGCCGGGCCCTTGCGCGTCTGGGCGGGGAGGGGCCGGCGGTCAGGCCGCGCTGGGGGTGGAACCAGTTCCCCGCGGTCGTGCTCGCGACGGCGCGGGCGGTCTCCACCAGGGCCAGCCGGGGAACCAGGCGTCGGGCGCGCCCACCGCGTGCGTACTGGTGACGACGGGTCGGCGGCGCGTCAGCCTGCCCGCCGCCGAACCCAGCGGGACGGCGGAGGGCACGACGGTGAGGACGACGGCCATGTGGTCGGGGCTCACGTGATGCTCCAGAGGGACGTGGGCGCGGTGTCCGGTCACTTGTCATCGTCCCGTCGGTCCGACCAGGAGATCCCTAGACCTGGAGCCGGTCCCGGAGACCTGGAGCCGGTCCCGGGAAGCCGTCATCCTGACCTCCTGAGGGGCTGCCTCATCCCGTGCATGCTTTGCCGAGCGATGGTGCACATTCCCACGCAGGAGGCGCCGACGATGGCATAGTTGAACCGTGTTCATGTCGGATCACTTGGGCGTCGTCTTCTTCTCCGTCGACTGCGTTCTGAGCGAAGGGTGCGGCCTCACTCGCCTCGTAGAGGAGCGTCTCGGACTGTGCGCGTCGGAGAGCACCACCGAGCCGGACGGCACGGCTCCCGACGCAGAGCGCTGGGCCGGAGTGTCCGAGAGCGCGCTGCACACCGAACTGGAAGGGCTTGCGCTGCGTCCCGGCGTCCAGGAGACCGTCGACTGGTGCTGGCGAAACGGACTGGTGCCGATCGCCCTGTCCCTCACCTGGACGCCGATCGTGGCGCGGCTGGCCGACCGGTTCGGCTTCCACTCGTACTCGGGCCGGCCGCTGGAGACCCGTGAGGGCCACTTCACCGGCCGCGCGACCCGCCCGGCGAACGCCACCGACCAGTGGAGGTTCGCGGTCCGACGGGCCGACGAACTCGGTGTCCCCCTCGCCGGCTGCGCCGCCGTCGGCGCATGCCTCGCCGACGCCCAGCTCTTCGGCGCGGTCGGCATCAGCATCGCCTTCAACGCCCCGGACGATGTCCGCGTCCTGGCGGACACGGCGGTGGACGGCGACGACCTGCGGACGCTCATCCCGGCGCTGGAGCAGCTGAAGGCCAGGACGAGGTAGGCCGCGGCCCGGTTCCCCCGCCGCACCGGCCCGCACCGGTGGGACGGCGACTGCCGTTCCACCGTAAGCACCCGCTCCGGATCCTCTGCCCGGGGTGGGCGGGGTCGGGGGCCGAACGGGTCGGAGAACCCATCACCCGCGCCGCACCGGGTATGTCGGTAGGGGGCCGCCGTCGACGGGCCGGTGGCAGGGAAAGGAACGAGGGCGTATGCGCGACATCCCCGGTACCGGACGGTCCCGTACCGCTTCCGTTTCGCCACTCGGCGGTCGGGTCGCGGTCGTGACCGGTGCCGCGCGCGGAGTGGGTGAGGCCCTCGCACGGCACCTGTCCGACGCCGGGATGCTCGTCGCGCTGGTGGGGCGCGAGGAAGAGACCCTCTGCCAGGCGGCGGCCTCCCTGCCCAACCGGAGCGTGTGCGTCGAGGTCGACGTCACCGATGCCGGGGCCCTCGACCGCGCCGCCCGGACGATCAGCGACGTGCTGGGGCCGGCGAGCGTGGTCGTGGCCAACGCGGGCATCGCCATCGGCGGCCCCTTCGCCCGTACCCCGGCCGACCTGTGGCAGCGGGTCGTGGACGTCAACCTCACCGGATCCGCCAACACCGCCAGAGCCTTCCTGCCCCAACTCACCCGCACCCGCGGCTACTTCCTCCAGATCGCCTCCACCGCCGCCTTCGGCTCCGCTCCGATGATGAGCGCCTACTGCGCCTCCAAGTCCGGAGTCGAATCCTTCGCCCAGGCCCTGCGCGGCGAGGTGGCACCGGACGGGATCGTCGTGGGCATCGCCTACCTGCACTGGACCGGAACCGACATGGTCACCGGCGTCGACGACCATCCCGTTCTCACGGCCCTGCGACGCAACCAGCCCCGCTTCGCCCGCACGGTGCACAGCGCCGACCAGGTCGCCGACTGGCTGACCACCGGCATCACCCGCCGCGCCCGCCACATCTACGCGCCGCCATGGCTGCGCTGGTGCCAGCCGCTGAGACCCGCGTTCCCCGCCGTCGTCTCCTACCTGACCCGACGGGAGCTGCGCCGCCTGTCGCCGACCGAGCTGGCCGCCGACATCGGAGTCCTGGGCGCCGGCGGCCGGGCGGACTGGGAGGCCCACCGGGCCGGCGCCCGCCCCCCTCGCACCGAGGACCCGTGAGCTGGACGACCGGCCGCGCCGGCCGCTGCCATCAGCCCCGTATGGACCGGATGAAGCCGCACGTCGTGCATCAGCGCCGCTCGCCGCCCGTCCCGCTCCAACGCCGCCGGGGCCACGGCGTTCTCACAGGGCGCGCAGGCCCCGGTCGGCGAAGGCGATCAGCCACTCGAAGCTCTCGTCGATGTCGGCGCTCCACTGGAAGGCTCCGGCCGCCTGCAGCGTGGCGAAGCCGTGGCACAGGCTGCGGTCCGCGCCGGGCCTCGCCTCCGGACCTCAAAGCAGTTCGATGCCGTACTCCAGGTCCGTCCGGTCGAGCGCCGAGTAGCAGTACGACGCTCTCACCGCGGACACCAGAGGCGCCTTCCACTCCTTCGCGAGCAACGCGGAGTGGCAGGCGGCCAGCACCTCGGCTCCGGTGATCCGGCGTTCCAGGCACCCGGCGTACAGCCGTCCGGCTGCGACTGTCTCCGCGGCGGTGAGGTCGACCACCTCGACCCCGCCGAGCTCCTGGAACCTCTGGACCGGGAATCCCGTGCCCTCCTTGTGGCTCTGGTCGCACCACTCGTCCCAGCAGGTACGCATGCCGCACGCGACCGCGAACGCCACGGCGGGCGTGAAGAGGCGGATCTTCCCCGCCCGTGCCGCTCTCCCCACAGCCGCCGCGTCCGGGGTGTGGCCCACGGCGATCCGGTACAGCGAGAACGAGTCGGCCACGGCGACCGTGGCGGTCTCCAGGAAGCCGTCCCGCACAGTCACCGCACCCTCCTCCCGAGACGCGCGCCCGGTGAGGTGTTCCTTCAGCGACGTGTCACCCATGGCCTCGGTTCCTCCCGTGTCGTGCCGAGCGCCGGGCGCGGGCCGCGCGTTGGCGCTGGGCCTGCTCTCTGGCGCGATCCAGGTCGCTGGGCCCGCCCTGTGCGGTGCTCAGCGGTGCCGCCGGGTCGCCTTCGGCGACGACAGCGGTGCTCCGGGGATCCGTGCGGGTCGCCAGGTGGCGGGCGAGGTCGCGCACCGTGGGGTGCGCGAACAGGTCGACGACCGACAGGTCGGTGCCGAAGGCGCTGTTGACGGCGGACTGGGCGGTGACCAGGAGCAGGGAGTTGCCGCCCAGGTCGAAGAAGTTGTCGGTACGGCCGACCTGGTCGCGGCCCAGGACGCCGCACCACACCTCGGCCAGCCGGTTCTCCAGCCGCCGTACGTCCTCGCCCCCGTCCGCCGTCCGTCCCCGGTGCCGGGCAGTGCCGGCCGAACGCAGCACCCAGTGGTCCGCCACGCCGGCCCTGCGGGCACTGTCGGCCGCCGCGTGGTGGAGAGCGCCCAGGTCGGCGCCGTCTTCCAGTCCGACGCGCGCGGTCAGACGGCGCAGCTGGCGGACCGGGGCCACCACGTGGCTGCGGACCCAGGGGGCGGTGCGGTCGGCGCCGATCAGCAGGTGCGGTTCGTCCAGGGTGCGGGCCAGGTCGAACGAGCGCAGTGCGGCCGGGGCGTCGAGCAGCCGGTAACCGCGGGCCTCGGTCAGGGCCGTGAGCCGGTAGCCGCGGCTCATGCCGTGCTCGCGCCACATGCTCCAGGCCAGGGACTGCGCGGGCAGACCCAGGCTTCGGCGGTGCAGCGCGAGAGCGTCCAGGTAGGCGTTGGCGGCGGCGTAGGCGGCGTTCATGGCGCCGCCGAAGTAGCCGTTCACCGAGGAGAACATGGTGAAGGAGGCCACCGGGTGGTCGGCACAGACACGGTGCAGGACCCACGCACCGCGCACCTTGGCCTCCAGGGCCTGGCGCCAGGCATCGGTGTCCAGGTCGCCCACGGGGCTTTCGACGAGGGTCCCGGCCAGGTGCAGCACCGACACAAGGGGCACGCCCCACGCCTCGGTGGCCGTGTCGAGCGCGGCCCGTACCTGGCGTTCGTCGGTGACGTCGGCGCGGGCGTAGCGGACCTCGCCCAGCTCGCGCAGTCGCCGCAGGGCCTCCGCGCGGCCCGATTGGCCTGCCGTGGACTCGAGTTCGGCGTGAGGTGTGCGGCCCAGGATCAGCACTCGGGTGCCGGGCGTGCGCAGCAGATGGGCCGCGACCTCGCTGCCGACGCCGCCCAGTCCGCCGGTGATCAGGGTGAAGCCGTCGCGTTCCGGCGCCTGGACGCGGGACGGTGTGTCGGGCAGGGGTGCCAGGCGGCGCTCGTAGCGGTGTCCGCCGCGGTAGGCCACTTCCGCGCCGTCCGCGGCGACCGTCGCCTCGGCCGCCAGGACGGGCAGCGGGTCCTCACCGGCGTCCGCCGCGAGGTCGAGGTGCGCGGCGCGCAGCCAGCCGAACTCCTCCCGCAGCGACTTCAGCACCGCGCCGGCCATGGCGTGCGCCGGTACGGGATGTTCCCCGGGGTGCACGGCCTGGGCGCCCATGGTGACGTGGAGCAGGTCGACGGGACGCTGCGGGCCGGGCCGGGCGGCCAGCGCGCGGACGAGCGCGAGCAGACGCCCCATGGCGTCCTCGTCGTACGGCGCCTTCTCCGGCGTCCCGGTGCCGTGCGGCCCGTCGAGGTGGAGGACGGCGTCGACCGGGCGCCGGTCGCGCTCCGACTGCCTGAGCAGTTCACGGTGATCGGCCTCCGCAGCGGGCCTGACCCGGTAGCGGGCGGCGTCGATCCGGGCGTACGAGGTCCCCTCGGTGACCACCGTGCACAGGCCGCCGCCGGATCGCAGGGCGTCGGCGAGCCGGTCGGCGAGCCGCCGCGTCCAGGGGTCGCCGCCGGTCAGCACGAGGGTGTGGCGACCGGCGGACGCGGCGGGTGCGTCCGGCCGTCGCACCCGCTGCCAGACCGGGCGCAGGAACCAGTCGGGGACGGTGGCGGCGGTGCCCAGCAGCACCTGCGCCCGGCGGACCTCGTCGTCGAAGGCGCCCGCCTCGAAGTTCTTGCGCAGCTTGGTCCGCTGGATCTTGCCGATCTCGGTCTTGGGGACGGCGTCGGGTTCGACCGGGATCAGGAAGGCGGGGCTGACGCCGATCTCCCGGGTGACCTTGCCGGCGATCTCCCGCAGGGCGCCGGCGGTGTCCTGTGCGGTGGTCTCGGGGGTGAGGTGGAAGAAGAGGGCCAGTTCGTCGGTGGGGGAGGAGGGATCGGAGCGCACCGCGACCGCGGCGGTGAAACTCCGCTCCACGTGCGGCAGTTCCTCCACACAGGCTTCGATCTCGTGGCTGTAGTGGTTGACCCCGTTGACGATGATGACGTCCTTGGCGCGGCCGGTGATGTAGAGCTCGCCCTCGCGCAGGAACGCCAGGTCGCCGGTGTCGAACCAGCCGTCGTCGGTGAACGCCTCGGCGTTGGCGCCCGGGTTGTCGTGGTAGCCGCCCGTCACCGAGGTGCCCCGCACCTGGAACCGGCCCGCCTCGCCCTCGGTCAGCACGTTGCCCTGCTCGTCCACGATCCGCATGGCGAAGCCCGGATAGGGCCGCCCGCAGCTGACGAACGTGCCCTCGTTCTCGACGGGTTCGCCGGGCAGGACGGCGTCGGTGACCACCGAGCAGGTCTCCGACATGCCCCAGCCCGGGTGCATCACGTCCTGTGGCAGGCCGAACGGCTCGAGGGTGTGCAGGAAGCGGCGGGCGGCCGACGCCACGACGACCTCACCGGCGTTCATCACCAGTCGCATCGGCGACAGGTCCCAGGCGCGGTCCGCGAAGCGGTGGGACTCCTCGGCGAGCAGTCCGAAGGCGAAGTTGGGCGCCCAGGTGACGGTGACCCGGTGCCGGTCGGCCAGGTCCATCCAGCGCAGCGGATCCTGGAGGATCCAGGTGGTCGGGGCGTGGATCTGGCGGCAGCCCAGATAGACGTCCCGCAGGTGGAACATCACCACGCCGGTGACGTGGTCCAGCGGGATCCAGTTCAGTGAGACATCGGTGGCGTCCAGCCCGTTCATCTGCTCGGTGGCGGCGGAGCGGGTCAGCACGTTGCGGTGGGTCAGCCGCACCGCCTTCGGCAGGCCCGTGCTGCCGGACGTCATCAGCATCAGGATGAGGTCGTCCGGCCGGGCGGCGTGCCAGTCGTGGTCCTCCGGGGCCTCGCGCAACGCGTCGGCCGTGGTCAGCCGCAACCCGGGCCAGTCCTGCCGGGCGGCCACCTCACGCAGCCCGGTCTCCCGGCCGGCGGAGCACACGATCCAGGGCCGGCCCAGCATCCGCCAGATGCCCTCCAGTTTCGTCAGCGCCGCCGAAGGGGTGTCGTAGGAGGCCGGCACGGTCAGCGGCACGGCGACGAAACCGCCCAGGACGCAGCCCCACAGCACGGCGAGGAAGTCCTCGCTCACATCGCACTGGAGGACGACCTGGTCACCGGGGCGCAAGCCCGCCCGCCGCAGACCCGCCAGCACCCGTGACGCCTCGGCGATCAGGGAGGCGTAACCGCGCCGGTTCTCCCTGCCGTCGGGATGGACGTGGACGATGTCGCCCCGGTCCAGCTCGGCAGCGCGCCGCAGGGCCTGCGCCCAGCCGGACACGGACGGTTCCGCCAACGCGGGCCCCTCACTGAGCGCGGGGACGCCGGACGTCTCGGCCGCGCTCCCGGTGCCGGCCGAGGCGGCTTGTGGCGTTCGGTCGGGCAGCCCCGCGTGGCGGCGCCCGAGTTCCTCGGGGACCTCCTGCACCGACACCTCGACCGTCGTGACCCCGGGGATCCCGGTCAGATCCCGCTGCCAGGCATCGGCCGCGATCCGGTCGACCGCCGGCAGGACGCGCAACGACTCGGTGTCGAGGGCACCGTGCTCGTCGAGGGGCAGGGCGTTGACCGCCGTGACACGGACCCTGCCGTGTCCCGCACGGTCCATGGCCTCCTCCACGCGCTCCACCGCGTCCGCCCGCCCCGCGGCCACGTACAGGCACGCGCCTCCGTCGGCTCCGGGCAGGGCACGGGCGTCACGGATGCCGGACACCGACAGTGCCACCTCCTCCAGCTCCGCGGCATCGGCCGCGGCCGGGGCGGGCGTGCGCTCCGGTGGCGCGGGCAGCTCTCCGACGCGGCAGCCGGGTTCGGCGCACACCGTGCGCAGCACGTCGTGCAGGGCGCGGGCGAACGCCTCGGCCGTGCCGGCGTCGTACAGGTCCGTGGCGTACTCGACATGCAGGTCCAGGCCGTCCGGGGCTCCCTCGCCACGCTGCCGTTGGAAGACGTCCACGAAGAGGTCGAACTTGGCGGTGCCGGTGGCGGTCGGCCGCAACTCGGCCCGCTGACCGCCCAGTTCGAGTACGGCGGGTTCGTTGTTCTGCAGGGCCAGCATCACCTGGAACAGAGGGTGCCGCCCGGCCTTGCGGGGCGGGTTGAGTTCCTCGACCAGCCGGTCGAAGGGCAGGTCCTGGTGGTCCAGGGCGGCCAGGTCGGCCGTACGCAGCCGGGCGAGCAGGTCCCGGAAGGCGGGGTCGCCGGAGGTGTCCGCCCGCAGCACCAGGGTGTTGGTGATCAGGCCGATCACATCGTCCAGGCCCGGTTCGGTGCGGCCCGCCACCGGCGTCCCCAGGACGATGTCCTCACCCGCGCCGCAGCGAGTGAGCAGGGCGCTGACGGCGGCGTGCAGCACCATGAACAGGCTGGTGTTCTCCCGGTCGGCCAGACGCAGCAGGTCGCGGTGGAGGCCGGGGTCCACCGGCACGGTGACGTGCGCGCCGGCACCGCGCGGCACGGGGGGACGCGGCCGGTCGCCCGGCAGGGTGCACTCCTCCGGCAGACCGTCCAGGGCGGTGCGCCAGTGACCGGTCAGCCGCTCCAGCCGGCCGGGACCTGCCGGCTCGGGCGCCAGCACGGCGCGTTGCCACAGCGCGTAGTCGGCGTACTGCACCGGCGGCGGGGCCCACCGAGGTGCCCGGCCGGCGCGGCGGGCCGCGTACGCGGTGCTCAGATCGTCCGCGAACGGGCGCATCGACCAGCCGTCGGCCGCGCTGTGATGCAGCACGAGCAGCAGGGTCCGCTCTTCCTCGGGTCCGAACAGGTAGGCGGCGAGGGGGCTTTCGGCGGTCAGGTCGAAGCGGTGCCGGCGGGCCGCCGTGACCTGGGCGGCGATCTCGTCGGCCGGGCAGTCGACGCGGTGCCAGCGGGGGCGCAGTGCGCCGGGCGGCAGGATGCGCTGGTGGAGGCGGCCGTCCTGCTCGGCGAGGACCGTCCGCAGGCTTTCGTGGCGGTCGGTCAGGTCACCGAGGGCCGCGCGCAACGCCTCGCTGTCCACGTCGGGGCCGAGCGGTACCTCCACCGGGATGTTGTAGGTGGCTGCCGAGTCGTCGAGGCGGTTGAGGAACCACATGCGTTCCTGGGCGAAGGACAGCGGGACGCGCGCCGGCCGGTCGAGGAGGCCGAGGACCGGGCGGGCGGACGTGGTGTCGGACAGTTCGGCCAGGAGCCGGGCGACGACAGCGACGGTCGGCTTCTCGAAGAGCGTGGTGAGGGACACCTTGACGCCGCTCTCCTGACGCAGCCGGGCCAGGAGCCGGGCGGCGAGCAGGGAGTCGCCGCCCAGGTCGAAGAAGTCGGCGTCGATGCCCACGGTGTCCTGGGGGAGTTGCAGGACCTCTTCGAACAACCGGCACACCAGGGCCTGTTGAGGTGTTCCCGGTCGTGTGCGGGACGCTGCCGGGGCGGCTTCGGGTGAGGGCAGGACGGCGGTGTCCAGGTCGCCGTCGGCGGTCAGCGGCAGGGCGTCCACGGACACCCAGGCGGCCGGGACCAGGTGCCCGGGCAGGTGGGCGGCGGCGTGGGCGCGCAGGTCGGCGGGGCTCGCCGGTCCGTCACCGGCCGGGACCGTGTAGGCGACGAGCTGTTGCGAGCCGTCGTCGCCGTCCCGCTGGAGGACGGCGGCCCGCACGACGCCCGGGTGCGCGGTGAGAGCCGCCTCGATCTCGTGCAGGTCGCAGCGGGGGCCGCTGGACCGGCCCGGCCGGCCGGCCCGGCCCAGCAGTTCGAGGGTGCCGTCACAGCGGCGGCGTGCCAGGTCGCCCGTGCGGTACATGCGGGCACCGGGCAGGCCGAAGGGATCGTCGGGGAAGCGTTCGGCGCTGGGTTCGGGCCGGTTCAGGTATCCGGCGGTCACGCCGGCGCCGGAGACGTACATCTCGCCGGTCGCCCCCGGCGGCACCGGGCGCCCCCCGGGGTCCAGCAGGTGCACGCGCAGATCGGCCAGCGGAGACCCGATCACGCTGCCCTCATGGGGCTCCGCCGGATCCAGCGAGGTGATGCGGTGGTGGGTGACGAATCCGGTCGTCTCGGGGAAGCCGTACATGTGCACCAGTGCCGGGCGGTCCAGTCCGTGCCGTTCGGCCCAGGGACGCAGGCGTGCCGGGTTCAGGGCCTCGCCGCCGAGGACGACATGGCGCAACGCCCCGGTGTCCCCGTTCCGTTCGAGGTCGGCGTGGATCAGTTGCTCGAACGCGGACGGCGTCTGGCTGAGGACGGTGACGCCCTCCCGGTGCAGCAGCTCCAGGAAGTCCCTCGGCGAGCGGCTGACGGCGTCCGGGACGACGACGATCCGGCCACCGTGCAGCAGGGCGCCCCAGGTCTCCCAGAGCGAGAAGTCGAGGGCGCGGGAGTGGGACAGCGTCCACACGTCGTCCGCGCCGAAGCCGAAGTGCTCGGCCACGGCGGCGAACAGGCGGACGACGTTGGCGTGCGTCACGGGCACACCCTCGGGGCGGCCGGTGGAGTCGGGGGCGTGAATGACGTACGCGGTGTCGGCCGGGCTCGTCGGACCGTGCCGGTCGGCGTCGGTGAGGTCGTCGCCGGAACGGTCGGCGAGGTCCGCCGTGACCTCCGGATCGTCCAGCAGGACAGTGGTGGCGGCCGGTGCCCTCTCCGCAAGGTGGGCGTGGGCCCGCCGGGTGACAAGGACCACCGGGTCCGTGCCCTCGACGATCGGCCGCAGCCGCTCGGCCGGATGACCGGGGTCCAGCGGCAGGCAGGCGGCGCCGGTCTTCAGCACGGCCAGCAGCGTCGGCAGCAGCCGGGAGCCACCGTCCAGGGCCAGCGCGACCACCCGGCCCGGTCCCGCGCCGCGTTCGGCCAGCAGCCGGGCCAGTCGATTGGCCTCGATGTTGAGTTCGGCGTACGTGAGGTGCTCGTCCCCGCAGGTGACGGCGGTGCGCTCCGGGACGGACGCCGCCCGCTCCTCGAACAGCCCGGTGAGCGTCCCGGTGACGGGGAAGTCGCGCACCGGGGCCTCACGGGGGTGTTCGCCCGGCAGCAGCAGGTCCAGGTCCGCCAGGGCCGTGTCGGGCGCCGCGTCCGCGAGCCGTCGCAGCAGGGTCAGGAACCGGTCGCGGTGCAGGGTGAGTTCGTCCTCCTCGTAGCGGGCGGGGTTGGCGTCGAAGGCCAGCCACAGTCCGCCGGGTGTCGTCCCGGGCCGGACGGAGATCTGGAGGTCCTCGACGGCGCCGCCGGCCAGGTGGTGCCAGGTGACCGGGTGGCCGCCGAAGTCGATCGACTCGGTGAACGGCACCATGTTCAAAACGGGCCCGTACAGGCGGCGTCCGCTGCCCACCAGGTTCAGGTCGCGGCGGATGAACTCACCCCGGTACTGGTGGTGCCGCCGCAGCGCCTCGAGTTCGTCGGCGACCGCCCGCACCACGGCACCGAGGTGCGTGTCGGGAGTGGCCGTCACACGCAGCGGCAGGACGTCGGAGGCGGTGCCCGGAGTGCGCAGGGCCGCACTGCCGAACCGGCTCATCGTGGCCATGCCGAGCAGGAGGTCGTCGGCACCGGTCATCCGGTGCAGGTAGACGACGACGGCGGCGGTCAGCAGGTCGGTGCGGGTGACGTCGAGCCGGGCCGCGGCGGCCGACAGAACCTCGGCCTCTTCGCCTTCCAGTTCCGCGAGGCGCCGCACGAACCGGGCGGCCGGCGGGGCGGCGCGGCGGGTGAGCCGCGCGGGCTCGGGCAGCCCGGCCAGCCGTCGGACCCAGTGGTCCCGGTCACGGGCACAGCGCTCGGAGGAGAGGTAGGCGCTCTCCTCGCCCTGGAGGCGGCTCACGGGGGCGAAGGTGCTGGGGACCGGCTCCTTTCCCGCGACCAGGGCGTTGTAGACGTCGGCGAGGCGCCGCCCGACGAGTTTGTAGCTGTAGCCGTCCAGCAGGATGTGATGGGCCCTCAGCAGCCAGATGTGGTGATCGGGGGCGAGGGTGAGCAGAGCGTGCGCGAACAGCGGGCCCTTCTCCAGGTCCACGGGGGTCGCGAGGTCCGCGTCGATCCACGCCCACGCCGCGGCATGAGGGTCCTTCTCGCCGCTGACGTCGACCCGGTGCAGGTTCCAGTCGTCCGCGTCCGGCGCCCGATGACACCGCGGACCGTCGTCGGTGTCGACGAAACGCAGAGCGAAGGTGTCGGCCTCGCCGACAGTGCGGCGCAGGGCCGCTTCGAACACGTCGAGGTCGAGGGCGCCATGGACCTCCACCGCCTCACCGGTGTTGTACGCGGCGCTGTGGGACACCAGTCGTCCGGCGTACCAGAGCCCCGCCTGGGCCCCGGACAGCGGTCGATCGTCGCTCTGACGGGTCGACTCCTCGTTGAGTGACATGACACAACCCCTCGCGTTGCACGTGGTGTTGTCCCGGCCGGGGAGGTCCGGCCGGCCGGAACGGAGCGTGGCCCAGGCCCACGGGAAGCGGCGCCGGCACAAGCCGGCGGGCGGGACGGCACGGCCCCACGGAGGGTCCCGCGGCATCCGCTTCCACGATGCGCCCGTGCGAGCGGGGCGATCAAGCGCGGACGCGAGGCCGTGACAGAGCTTTAGGTGTTTCCCTGAAAAGCCGGGGAGACCGAATGGCTCCGTCTGTGGAGCGCTTCTAGGGAAACTCCGCGAATCCGTCCCGGCGCTCCGGCGGGAGTGGATTCCCCGCGGTCGGTGATGCACGCTCGGACGACGCCGGACTTCCGGGGACGGCGCTCCGTGACAGACGGCTCCGAGGCATCCGTGGGACGCCGAACCAATGAATGCCGAGTCGAGGGTCAGACGGATCCGTCACCGCGCGCCCGCGCTGACCGCGTCGGGGCGGTGGGCCTGACCGGCTCCGACCGCGTCCGCTGAGGCAGGCCACGGGAAGTGGCCCACATCGTCGACAGGGAGAGGTGGACTTTGGTGAGCACGGGTTCTTCGGTGAGCGCGGGTTCATGGCGGCGCATCAGTGAGGGCGACCCGAGGAGAGTGATCCTCGCGGTCGACTTCGGATCGACGGCACGGTCAGAGGCGGACTTCCGTCAGTTCGCCCAGCTGGTGAAGCCGAGCAGGGAGATCTGGCAGAGCGTCCAACCGGACACCGCGGAGCGGGAGTTGCTGTCCGCCGAGACGTACCTGCGGTGGTGGAGGGAGCTGCCCGAGGGCGTCGACGGCCAGGTGGACACCGTGATGGGTTACTGCGTGGGCGGTGTCTTCGCCTCGGTACTGGCCGACGAGATCGCCGAGAAGCAGGGCACCCGGCCCGCACTTCTGCTCTTCGATCCGGAGCCGGTGGATCAGCTGTCCCTCTACCGCGACTTCAAGAAGGCGGTCGACGGCATGTCACTGTTGTCCGAGGAGGAACGCGCCGGCCACGCCGCGGAGGTGCGGACCCTGTGCGAGGCGGAGTCGAACGACGCGCACGCGGTCTGCACGCGGGTGATCAAGGTGTACGAGACCGCCGTGGGCGTCGTCTTCGATCGTCTGGGTCTGGACGACGAGGCGAGCGAGGATCTGCGGGGGCTCTTCCGCTCGTACGTCTCCTACCTGTTCGCCGCCCGGCAGCTGAGCCCGGAGGAGGGCTGGGCCGCGGCCGGCGCGCTGACCTCGGCGCAGTCGAGTCCCGGTGCCGCGCACGCCCGGTGGGAGAAGAGCTTCCCCATCAGCACGGGGGAACTGCTGAGCAACCAGGAGGTGGCCGAAGCCGCGCACCGCTTCCTCCAGGAGCGTGGGGCATGACCGCGACGGATCGGACACCGATGCAGCAGACACCGACGGAACGGAACCACACGGACGTGCTGGAGGCGGAAACACCCCGCGAAGCCCCCGACGGGAACGGCCTCACGCCCCCCGAGACCCCCTTGTCCGCCACCCGGGACCTCCGCGTCCCCACCGGGGACCTCCTCAAGGTCACGTCGCCCGACTGGACCGATCTGGCGGTCGCCGCCGCGGCGGCCTATCAGCACCGGATGACCGCGGCCCGTGACATCGCACTCGCCGTGAACACCGTGCCCGTGAGGCTGACCGTCGAGCCTTCGACCACCGTTTCCGAGCTGGTGGCCGAGGTACGTCGGTCCCGGTCCCGGGCCACGCGGGACGAAGAGCCGCAGCCCGCGAGAGCCCCGCACATCACCTGCCTGGACGCCGCGGCACCCGTCGACGGTCTGGCTCTCACGTTCGACCATCGCGACGGGGCGCTGCGGGCCGAGGCCACGGGTGAGCCCGGCCGATTCACCGCCGGGCAGCTGGCCGCACACACCGAGCGGATCGGCCACTTCACCCGACGCCTGTTCGCGGCCGGCGCGGCCGCCCAGGTGGGCGAGGCGGACCTGCTCACCCCGGCGGAGTACCACCGGATCATGCATGAGTGGAACGCCACCGCTCACGAGGTGCCGCGGCTCACGCTGCCGGAGCTGGTGGAGGCGAACGTGGCCGCACATCCGGACCGGCCGGCCGTCAGCCACCACGACGAGCGCCTGAGCTACGCGGAGTTGGACGCGCGGGCGAACCGGCTCGCCCGGCTGCTCATCGGCCGTGGCGCGGGCGCCGGGGACATCGTGGCCATGGTGCTGCCCCGTTCGATCGACTACGTCGTCACCGCGCTGGCCATCGTCAAGACGGGCGCGGCCTACCTCCCCGTGGACACGAGCTACCCGACGCGGCGCATCCTCCAGGTGCTGTCCGACGCCGGTGCCGCGCACGTGGTGACCGTCGCCGCACTGTCGGACCCGCTCCAGGTGACGGGCACGGCGCCGGTCGTGCTGGACGCGGAGGACACCCGGACCCTGCTGGCCGACACCGACCCGAGCAGCCCCACCGACGCCGACCGGCGGGCCCCGCTGACACCGGACACTCCCGCCTACGTGCTGTACACCTCGGGCTCCACCGGGCGCCCCAAGGGGGTGGTGGTCGCCCACCGGGCGATCACCAACCGGCTGCACCACATGCAGCACCAGATTCCCCTGGGGCCGGACGACCGGCTGCTGCAGAAGACGCCCGCCGGCTTCGACGTGACGGTGCGCGAGGTCTTCTGGCCGCTGCTGGCGGGGGCGTCGATCGTGGTCGCCGATCCCGACGGCCACCGCGACCCGGCCTACCTGGTGGAGACGATCGTCGCCGAGAACATCACCATCGCCCACTTCGTACCCTCCGGGCTGAAGGTCTTCCTCCAGGAACCCGACGCGGGCAAGTGTGTCAGCCTGCGCCGTGTCGTGTGCGGTGGCGAGGCGCTGCCCGCCGAGTTGCAGGCGTGGTTCGCCTCCGTGCTGGAGGCCGACCTGTTCAACGTGTACGGACCCACCGAGGCGGCCGTGGACGTCTCGTCGATGCTGTGCCCGAAGAACCCGGAGCCGGGCCCCGTGCTGATCGGGCGCCCGGTGTGGAACACGAGGCTGTACATCCTCGACGAGCAGCGCCGCATGCTGCCGTCCGGGGTGATCGGCGAGCTGTACATCGCCGGCGTGCAACTCGCCGAGGGCTATCTGGGGCAGCCCGAACTGACGGCCGACCGCTTCGTCGACGACCCGTTCGGCGAACCGGGGGCCCGCATGTACCGCTCCGGGGACGCCGCCCGCTGGCGTGCCGACGGTGTCATCGAGTTCTTCGGACGCCTCGATCACCAGGTGAAGATCCGCGGTTTCCGGGTCGAGCTCGGGGAGATCGAGTCCGTACTGCTGCGGGACGGCCGGCTCAGCCAGGCCGTCTGTCTCGTACGCGAGGACACGCTCGGCGATCAGCGGCTGGTGGCGTACGTCGTGCCGGTCGCCGGTACCACCCCGGACGTGGGCACCTTGCGGGCTCAGGCCGAGGCGGCACTACCCGACTACATGGTGCCCGGCGCGTTCGTCGTTCTCGACGAGCTGCCGCTGACGCCGAACGAGAAGCTGGACCGCAAGGCGCTGCCCAAGCCGCCGGCGCCGGTGATGCGGGCAGGCCGGGAGCCGTCCACCCCCGAGGAACGCCTGGTGGCGGAACTGTTCGGCCAGATACTGGGGTTGGGGGTCTCCTCGGTCGACGTCGAGCAGGCCTTCTTCGAGCTGGGCGGCGACTCCCTGCTCGCCAGCCGGCTGATCAACGAGATCCATCGCCGCACCGGCGTCCGGTTGCGGCTCAAGACGATCCTCGAGGACTCTCGGGTGCGGACGATCGCCGCACTCATCACCGCGTAGTTCCCTCTCGTCCCTGTGGCCGGGCCCGGTGCGGGACCGCCGCGCCGGCCGGCCCCTCACCGGCCCCCTCGCACACACATCGGCTCTGGAGTGGAGTAGTCGGATATGCGCACACTGAAGGTAGCGCTGCTGGGCTGCGGAACAGTCGGCGGTGAGGTCGCCCGCCACCTGACGGGGCATGCCGCCGAACTCGCCGGCCGCATCGGTGCCCCGGTGGAGCTGGCCGGGATCGCCGTCCGCAGAACCGGTTTGGCGCGCCCCGGTGTCCCGGACCGGCTCGTCACCACCGACGCCGACGCGCTGGTACGGCGAGGCGACATCGACGTCGTCATCGAGGTCATCGGCGGGACCGATCCCGCCCGCGGCCTCATCACGGCCGCGTTCGCGCACGGAGCGTCCGTGGTCAGCGCGAACAAGGCGCTGATCGCCGCGGAGGGCGCCGAGTTGCACGCCGCCGCGGCGGCACGGGGCGTGGACCTGTACTACGAGGCCGCGGTGGCCGGCGCCGTCCCGCTGCTGCGGCCGTTGCGCGAGTCCCTCGCCGGGGACAGGGTCAACCGGGTGATGGGCATCCTCAACGGCACCACCAACTTCATCCTCGACAAGATGCACTCCGCCGGTTGGGACTACCCCCGGGCGTTGAAGGAGGCGACGGCTCTCGGTTATGCGGAGGCCGACCCCACCGCCGACGTCGAGGGGTACGACGCCGCCGCCAAGGCCGCCATCCTCGCCGGTTTCGCCTTCGGCGCCCGAGTACCTGTCGACGCGGTGCACCGCGAGGGCATCACGGCGATCACCGCGGCCGACATCGACGACGCCAAGGCCGCGGGCTGTGTGATGAAACTCGTCGCCGTCTGCGAGCGCGGCGCCGATGGCCTGTCCGTCAACGCCCGCGTGCACCCGGCGATGATCCGGTCCGACCACCCGCTCGCCTCCGTGCGCGGCGCCTACAACGCCGTCATGGTGGAGGCCGACGCGGCAGGGGAGCTGACGTTCCACGGCCCGGGAGCGGGCGGAGCACCCACCGCCAGCGCCGTGCTGGGCGACCTGGTCACCGTCTGCCGCAACAAGCTGGCCGGGGTCACCGGGCCCGGTGACGCGGCGCGGGACAGGCCGGCCGTGCGTCCCATGGCGGAGGTCGTCAGCCGGTACCACCTCAGCCTCGACCTCGGCCCGGACCTCGACACGAACGGTCAGGCCGACGTCCTCGCCGAGACGGCCACGGTCCTCAGCCGGTACGGCGTGTCCGTGGCGTCCCTCTCCCAACAGCGCCGGGACGGACGCTTCTCGCTGGCCCTGTCCACGCACCCCGCCACCCACGCCACCCTGTCCGCGGCGGTCTGCGCCCTGCGGGACATGGCCCCCGTCCAGAGGGTCACGAGCGTCATCCGCCTCGGCTGACCCGAACCACCCACATCCCCGCGTGGCGGGGAATCCGGTCACGGCGGGTGGCGCTCCGTCGCGGCCGCAGGGAACCAGTGCCGCGGCTCACCGGACGCACCGGCACGGGCAAGAGGGAGTGGTCCCGCGGCGTGATGGGGCTGCCGTGGCGGAAGGAGCCGCCCTGACACATAGGAGGGCACGAGCCGCGGTCCGCGCCCGCCGTCCAGGTACACGTCATGCTCCAGGAGACAGCCGATCTGCGGGTACGGCTCGCGGCAACGCACCTGTCGCCGCCCGGTCCGTCCCGGCCCCGCTCGCCCGGCTCCCGCTCTCCGTGTTGTGAGACCAACTCGCCCACCGCGCACAGCACATCGCACTGGCCGGCGAGCCCCGCCGCAGCCTTTCACCACGTCCGGGGCTGCGCCTTCCTGCCCCTCTCACTCTCCTCACACGTGCATCAGGGCTGAGCTATCCTGCGCGCATGCGCGGACAGTTCACCGGCTGGCCGGAGCAGGCCATGGACGTGTTGTGGCAGCTCCAGGGCGAACCGACGCACGCGACTCGCGAGCGTCACCGCGCGGACCGCGAACGCCTGGTCCGGCAGCCGATGATCGCCCTGCTGAACGCGGTCGCCGACACCGACCCCCGGTACGAGGACTTCTCCGTCTGGCACTACCGCACCGACTCCTGGTGGTGGCAGCACCAGGGCGCGGTGATCCGGCTCGGCCGCAAGATCGAGATCGGTCTCCGGTTCGACCTGGACGGCCTGCGGATCCAGGGCGCCTGGTGGTACCCCGACCCGGGCCAGGTGGACATGTTCCGCAAAGCCGTGGCCTCCGAGGGGAGCGGCCGCGAACTGTCCGCCATCGTCGAGGAGGTGCGGAGGAAGGGCTACGACATCACCGGGGACGTGATGAAACGCCCCCCGCGCGGCTATCCGACGGACCACTCCCGTACGAACCTGCTGCGTCACCGTTCGCTGATCGCCTTCCGTCCCCTCGGCTGCGGGGAGTGGCTGCACACCCCGGAGGTGGTCGACCGGGTCCTCCTGGCCGCCGCCGACCTGGACGCCCTGCTGATGTGGCTGGTCCGCCACGTGAAGCGCGCCGGCTGACACCCTCAGGACGCAATGCGCAGGGGATGCGGGTAGCCGGCCGCGCGCACGGCTCGCTGGGCCTCCGCGGTCGTCGGCCCGACGCCAGGACGGCGGCTGCGACGGGGCTCCGCGGGATCGGTCGCGGAAATAGGTCCCTGCCGACGAGGCAGGGAAACCAACCCTCTCGCGGAGAGCGACACCTACGAGCTGTACTCGGCACTCGTGCGCTCCCTCGCCCCCTCGACCTCGCCTACCTGCACATCGGCCACGGCGGCGACGACGAACTCCTGCACACCCTCCGCAAGCTGTGGCCGAGCGCCTTGGTTCTCAACCGGGCCGGCACCGACATCGCCACCCGCGCGAAGGACGTCGAGGACGGCGTGGCCGACATCGTCACCGTCGGTGTGATGGCACTCACCAACCCCGACCTCGTCGAGCGCGTACGCACCGGCGCACCCCTGAACACCCCCGACCCAGCCACCTTCTACGGCGGCGGCGAGGCCGGCTACACCGACTACCCCACCCACACCGCCTGACAATCCCCGGCGACACCGGCTCCGACGGGTCGGTATGTCCGCATGGTCTCACGGATTGCCGGTGTGCCTGAGGGATGTGCTCCGTCGGCGCGCGTCAGTCGGCCGCCTCGCCGGCTTGTGATGGACAGCCGACCACCCGGAACGGCGGTGGCGGAGGGTGAGGCGAGACCGTCCGCGCTGATCCGTACGGGCTTGTACGTGCCGCTTGGGTAGAGCACCACGATCCCTTCCGGACCATTGTTTCGAGGAGGAGCCGTTCTGGGCCGCGAAGACCACATCGGGCCGGGGGCAGGAAGCTGAGGTCGTCGATGTCGGGCCGGCCGCCCGCGACCAGGCGGATGGGACCGGCCGTGCCGGCGCCGGCGACCGGTACCCGTAGCAGCGTTCCCTTGTTGCATCGCTGACCCACAGGGCGCCGTCGGGGATGCTGAGTCCGTTGGCGCCGATCGGCAGGGCCTGGGTCGGCACCGGCGGGAGGGGCATCGGTCAGCCACGGGGTCACCAAGTCCGCCCGAGACCGGAACGGACCAGATGGTGCCCTTGAGGCTGTCCGCGATGTAGAGGTGACGTAGAGGGCGCGTCCGGCCGGGTCGACGGCCAGCCCGTCGGTGCCCGAGTCGACGGGCAGAGCGGCGATGCGCCGAGGGAAACCGTCCGGACGGGGCGTGTACACGCTGTTCCTGTCCGCGTTGCCCGGAGCCCACGGGTCAGGTAGGCAGGCGGTTGTTCTCGCGGATCTGCCTGTCGAACGCGACGGCGGGGACGAGGCGGCGCGCCCTGGTGACGCGTGAGGCCAGCGGGCCGGCGGTGTACCGCAGCTTCGGCTTCTTGTCGGTCGTCGCGGTGACGATCACTCTCGCGACCGCGCCCGTCGACGGTCACCACACGGCGGGGTCGCCGCCTGCCTTCATCGCGTCCGCGATCACCTCGTCGAAGACGCGCCGTCGCTCCGCGGACAGCGGCAGCGGGTGTCGGGCTGTGCGGCGTCGGTGTCGAAGCTGGTCCTGGTGAAGGCGGGCTGGACGAGGAGGACCCGGACGCCGTGCTCGCGGACCTCGTGGTCCAGCGACTCGGAGTAGCCCTCGATGGCGTGCTTCGACGCTACATAGAGGCCATGAAGGGCTGGGGGCGACCCCGAGGACGGACGAGATGTTGATGACGCGTCCGCCACCCTGGGCGCGCATGTGCGGCAGGACAGTCTTCGTCATACGGATGACGCCGGGGACGTTGATGTGCAGGACGTTCTGGGCCTGGGTGACCGAGTTCTCCTCGACGACGCCCGCCGAGAGGGTGGCCGCCCGGCGATGGCAAGCGGTGGCAGATCTCGCGCAGCTCCGGCGGCAAATACTTGGCTAGCCACATGTTTGCTGTTACGGTGATTACGTGTCCAGCCACCTAAACGGGTGGGGGCACGCGAGGAGTCGTCATGCAAGCCATCCTGTTCGACCGTTTCGGAGGCACGGAAGTGCTGCGCGAGGCGGACATAGAGGTCCCGCAGCCCGGCCCCGGGCAGATCCGCGTCCGCGTCAAGGCGGCCGGGCTGAACGCGCTGGACGGCAAGATCCGCTCCGGGGCCATGGAGGCCGCGTTCCCCACGCCGCTCCCCGCCGTCCCCGGTGCCGAGGTCGCCGGCGTGGTGGACGCCCTGGGTGAGGGCGTGCGGGACGTGAAGGTGGGCGACGAGGTGCTGGGCTGGTCGGACACCGGCTCGTACGCCGAGTACGCGCTGGCCACCACCGTGGCCCCCAAGCCCGCCGGCCTCGACTGGCAGCACGCGGTCGCGCTGCCCGTGGCGGGCGAGACCGCCGAGCGGGTGTTGAACCTGCTCGGCGTCACCGCCGGGGAGACGGTGCTCATGCACGGCGCGGCCGGAGCGGTCGGAACCCTGGCCGTCCAGCTCGCCACGACCCGCGGAGCGCGTGTCATCGGTACCGCCGGCCCCGCCAACCAGGACTACCTCGCCTCGCTCGGAGCCACCGCGACCGTCTACGGCGAGGGCCTGGTCGAGCGGGTCCGGGCGCTCGCCCCCGACGGCGTGGACGCGGTGTTCGACCTGGCCGGGAAGGGAGCCCTGGAGGACTCCATCGCCCTGCGGGGCGGCACCGAGCGCATCGTCACCATCGCCGACTTCCGCGCGCACCAGCTCGGCATCACCTTCGCGAGCGGCGGCCAGGAACGCTCGGCCGCCCGCCTGGCCGCCCTGGCCCAGGACGCCGCGACCGGCAAGGTCGTCACCACCGTCACCGCCTACCCGCTCGCCGAGGCCGCCACGGCCCAGCAGGTCAGCGACGCCGGGCATGTCCGCGGCAAGCTGGTCCTCACCCTCGACTGATCAAGCCGGCCCCTCCCTCCGCCAGGCCCGCTTTCCCGATCGCCATCTGTTCATCACCCCACCGAAGGACCTTCCATGCTGAACTCCCTGTGGACCCCGACCACCGTCGGTGCCCTCTCCCTCCCGCACCGCCTGGTCATGGCCCCCATGACCCGTGACCGCTCCACACCTGAAGGCGTACCGACCGAGCTGAACGCCGAGTACTACAGCCAGCGGGCCTCGCACGCGCTCATCATCACCGAGGGCACCCAGCCCAACGCCGACGGCCAGGGCTACCTGCTCACCCCCGGCATCTACTCCGAGGAACACATCGCCGGCTGGCGCAAGGTCACCGACGCCGTGCACGCGGCCGACGGCCGGATCGTCATCCAGCTGATGCACACCGGACGCATCGCCCACCCCGACAACACGCCCCACGGGCGCCTGCCGGTCGGCCCTTCGGCGATCCAGCCGGAGGGCACGATGTTCACCGCGTCCGGGCCCCAGGAGATGCCGATACCCCGTGCCCTGTCGACGCAGGAGGTCGCCGCCACGGTCGACGACTTCCGGCGCGCCGCGGCGGCCGCCATCGCGGCCGGCGCCGACGGCGTCGAGATCCACGGCGCCAACGGCTACCTGGTGCACCAGTTCCTGTCCGACAGCACCAACCAGCGCACCGACCGCTACGGCGGCTCCCTCGACAACCGCATCCGCTTCGCCGTCGAGGTCGCCGCCGCCGTGGCCGAGGAGATCGGCGCCGACCGCACCGGCCTGCGTATCTCCCCCGGGAACCCGTACAACGACATCGCCGAGTCCGACACCGCCGAGCTGTATCCGGCGCTCATCCGCGCCCTCGGCCCGCTCGGCCTCGCCTACCTCCACATCCTCCACGCGGGCGACGATGAGCTGCTGGGCACCCTGCGCGCGCTGTGGCCGACGAAGCTGATCCTCAACCGGGCCGGCACCGACCTGCCCACCCGCGCCAAGGACATCGACGACGGCACGGCGGACCTCGTCTCCGTCGGCGCCCTCGCGCTGGCCAACCCGGACCTGGTCGAGCGGCTGCGCTCCGACGCGCCGCTGAACACCCCCGACCCGGCGACGTTCTACGGCGGCGGCGAGGCCGGCTACACCGACTACCCCACCCGCACCGCCTGAAGACCCGCGCCATGCCCGCCCCCACACCTCGCACCCCCGCGACGGCCGGCGAGGGGCCGATGAGCTACGCGATCTTCCAGCTCGCCCGCGCTCACCGGGCCCGTGCCGCCGCCATGCTCCGCGAGATGGACCTGCATCCCGGCCAGGAACTGCTGCTGACGCACCTCCTGGACCGGGACGGGCAGACCCAGTCCGAGCTGCTCGACAGCGTCGGCCTGGACCATTCCACCGTCTCCAAGTCGCTGCGCCGCATGCAGGACGCGGGCCTGCTCGTCCGCGAGCCGGCCGCCCACGACCGGCGCGTCATGGTCGCCCACCTCACCGACAAGGGCCGTGCCCTGCGCGAGCCACTGGCAGCGATGTGGCGGACCCTGGAGGCAACCTCCGCGCGGAACCTGTCGGCGCGGGAGGCGGAGTCCTTCATCCGCACCGCCTACGACATCGCCGACGCGATCAACAACGCCGCTCTGCCCCGGGAGGAGTCCGGGTGACTCCCCTCGGCTTGCAGCCCGGTTCCGGTCCGGAGTACGCCTCGTTTCCGGCGTTCCCGCGGAGTGGGCAGTGCTGCGGCGCACTCGCCGCACGAAGGCCCGTGCTGAACGGAGCCAGCTTCCCGACGGCCGGAAATACAAGGCCCGGTGAGCTGAGCCGGCGGATGGGGCGGTCGCCCCGCTCACCCCCGTACGTCAGGAAGAACAGGGACGAGCGGAGCTTCAGCGTCAGCAGCGAGTGCGCTGTCCCGGTGGAAGCAGGACGGAACGCATCCCGGGGAGCAGGGCAACACCCCCCCGCGGAGCCGGCGAGCCGTTCCCCGTCACCGGTCGGCCGCACATCGGGACCGGCCGCATCACCCGAGTCCGGGTCGCCTTCGATGTCGGCAGCCACCGCGGGCCGGCGGTGACCCCCGTCGCGGATCCGCCCGCCGGAGGGCCCGGCCCCGAGAGGCCAGGCCCTCCGGCGCCCACGTCCGGGGCCACCGACGCACCTCCCGCCCGAACCCCCGCCCACTACTGACCTGATGGAAGTGAGACCCCCATGGCCACCACCCGCTCCACCACCCTCCCGGTCCTCGTCGTCGGCGCGACCGGCTCCCTCGGCGGCAAGGTCGTCGACGAACTGCTCAAGCGCGGCAAGAACGTCCGTGCCCTGGTCCGGCCGGCCACCGACGCGAGCAGGCTCGAGGAGCGGGGTGTCGAGATCGCCCGTGGCGACATGCTCGACCTCGACTCGCTCGTCACCGCCATGAACGGCGCCGATGCCGTCATCACCACCGCCGCCGGCTACACCCGCGGCGGCAAGAACGCCCACGCCATCGACACCGTCGGCAACGCCAACCTCGCCGAGGCCGCCCACCGCGCCGGCATCCGACGGTTCGTCCTGACCAGCATCCTCACCAGCGACCAGACGCCCCAAGTCCCGCACTTCTGGCACAAGAAGACCGCCGAGGACAAGCTCGAACAGCTCGGCGTCCCGTTCGTCGCACTGCGCCCGGGGGCCTTCCTCGACCAGGTCGCCACCATGGCGGGCAACCCGATCGACAAGGGCCGCCTGATCTGGATGGCCAAGGCCACCGTCCCGCTGACCTTCGTCCACACCTCCGACCTCGCGGCCTACCTGGCGGCCGCGGTCGACGCCCAGGCCGCCAACGGTGAGCGCATCGACATCGGCTGGGACCGCCCGGTCAGCATGCGCGAGGTGGCCCACCTGATGGGCCGCCGGGCCGGAAAGAAGATCAAGGTGTGGGCCGTCCCCTCCATCGTCGTCCGCGCCGCAGGAGCCGTCGTGGGCCGCTTCAACCCGGTGGTCAAGGACATGGCCGCGATGTTCGGCTGGTTCGACACCGGACGCTACGTCGCCGACCCCCGCCGCCAGGAGCAGCTGTTCGGCCCCGCCCCCACCGCCGAGGACGCCCTCGCCCGCTACACCGACCAGCTGGCCACCGCACAGCACCGGTGATGGCTCCCGGCGCACAGCAGTCAGGCTCCCGTGTCCTCCGCTCCGACGTCCGACGACGACCAGTGATCCACCATCCGCCGACACGGTGAACCCCAGGCCGGCCCGGCTTCACCGGATGCGCTTCGCCGGCTCGGTGGCGCTGTCGGCGCGGTGGCGGGGGACCGAGGCCTCGCGCAGGGTCGGGTGGCGGCCGGGCGGGGGGCGGAGAGTGAAGTGGTCGAGGGAGAGGACATAGGCGGTGGCGTCGTCGAGAACGGTCGGCTCGACGACCCGGAACGTCAACGTGTGCTCCCCGCCCGCGAGTTCCACCGTACCGAGATCCAGGACGGACAGGTCGCCCCAAGTCGGCGGCGACTCGTACCAGTGTGGCTGCGAGCGCGCGAGGTCGATGAAGGGGCCCTCGTCGACGGCCAGTTGGAGGTACGAGCCGTTAGCCTCGTTGTGCGGTGTCTCGACGGGGGCGGTCGCCACAGCGGTCAACGCGTACACGCGCGTGTGCGAGGCGCGGACGCGGTTCGTCGCGTACCAGCCGCTGTCCGACGGTGGCCGTTCGGCCGTCAGCAGGGCCAGGTGACGGCCGCCGGAGGCGCGGCGGTCGCGGGCCACCGGAATGTTCGTACGCGCCGGGGACTCGCCCGGCACCGTGATCGTCGGTGGGGCCGCCCGGGCCGTCTGTGCGGCCTGCGCCGTCGGAACGCCCGCAGCGGCCGTCACCACCGCACCGAGCCCAGCCGCCATCGCCGTACGCCTGTCGAGGTCCATGGTTCCAGCAGACAGGGACGGCGGGCGGGGAGTCGTCGTACGCGAGGGCGGTTCGTCCCGGAGGAGGGCTGGGGGAGGGCCCTTAGGGGGCGGCCGACGGCGATCAGGGACAGCGACGATGAGCAGGCGCCGGTGGTGGCGCGGTGGGCGGCGACGAGCGTGTTGATGCCGGTGCAGTCCGTGAAGGTGACGCCGCCGAGGTGCCGCGACCTCCGGCGTGAGGTGGGGCCGCGTGCCGCTGTCGCCGTCCACAAGGCGAGGCAGGATGGCCGTCGAGGAGTTCGCCGCACCCCTCGCGCCGCACCGCGGCCGGCTCCCTCCGTGCGCTGTACCGGCGATGCTTGTCCGGCCGACTCGGCGAGGGCTGTGACACCCGGCCCTGCCGAGTCGGCCTGGACTCGTCCACTACTGGCGGTGACGTGGCGTGCCCTGTCGTGGTGGGAGAGTCAAGGTGATCTGCCGGACGAGTTGCTGAAAGCACGCGAGGGACGCGAGGGCCGGTAGCGCGGCTCCGGCAATGCCGGTGAAGGTCCTGTCGGCCTGGGCCACGCACAGCATCATCGCGACGGAGGAGAACAACAGAACGATGAACCACGAGTGCACGGCTCGGCGTTGATGCAGGGCGGTTCGGAGGATGGAGAGAGAGGCCACCATCCAGGGGCCGTACACGAGAAGGGGCCACGAGTGAGCCATTCCGGCTCCCGTGCCGGACGTGATGTTCTGCAGAGGCCTGTAGGCCACTATGCCGCCGAAGACACTGACCATCGCCACGATGGCGGCGACGAGTGCGACGATCACAAAGCTGCCGGTCCGCAGCCATCCGAGCCGGACTGTGCGGACCGGCATCTTCCGATGCCCGGCAGAAGAGCGCCGGATGGGCGGCAGTTGGGCGGTGATCTGCGCCAGGTTCTCCACCGGGTCGGTGAAGCCGACGTTGTCGGACGGCGTTTCGCTGCGAGGTGGCGGCACCATGGCCGCCGGCTCCGCCGGAACCGCCTCCTGCAGGAGGTAGGCAAGTTCCTCGGCCGGGTCCCAGCCCGGGTCGAGTGGGGTCAGGGGGACCCCCAAGTGCACGGCGTCGCCAGGGCCGCCGTGCCAGCCGGTGCCCGGCCCGTCGGCGTATGTGTCGGAATACCACTCGCGTCGTCGTGCGAAGGAATGATCCACATAGTCGTTGTTCATAGGAATGCGTCCCCGTCACACGCCGTCGGGGCGACAGCCTGAGCTTCCTTGGCCGTTCCACCGTGAATTGAGTTCCTCCTGGAGTTCCTCCAGCAGTACGAGGAACTCGCGAAGCAGTGGCTCGGTTACCTGCCGTTCTGCCCACGCACCGTCACCGGTCCTGGCGTCCTGTGCCGCAAGCGCCGAGTATGCCACGCCGGGCGTGTGAGCCCATTTCCCCACTGTCACATCGCGGACCGCAGGCAGATTATCTGTCCTCGCGTCGCGTTGAGGCAAGCGAAGGGACCTTGCTTTCGTCATGTCCCGCTAACGCCACTCACATTCCTTCGGATACGCGGCAAAAGAGTGACCCTGGCGTAGATCAAGTATCAGGAGAGCGTTTCTTCATTAGAGTTCTATGGCGGTGCGTTATAAGCAGAACTGGTTGTCTTCCTCGAAAGCTGCTGGGCAGGAAATAGGATGCGCTGCCGGTTTCGAGTGCGTGTACGGGCGGCGGTCAGGTCGTGGGTGCGGCCCGGCCGTGCAGGGGAGAGCCACGCAGTCACCGGCACCAGGCGTGGGAAACCGCACGGAGAACGCTCCTTGGGGACCGAACTCGAAGGGGCCGCCCAGGGCGTCACCCACCGCTGATCCGACGACCGCGCCGGCGGCCCGCTGAATCCGCTTCATTCGCGCAGCTCAACCGTGCCGCTCCGACGGCCGCGCGGCCCCGTTCCTCCTTCGGCTCCCTGAACCGTCGGCGGCGAACGCGTCTCGTTCGCGGAGGTGCGCCGCCTGGACCATCCTGGGTCCGAGTCACCCGTACAGGTCACACAACGCCGCCCGACGCCGCCGCATGCGGCAACTGCCCGCTCCAGGACGCGATCTGACGAACGACGCGAAAGGCGGGCCGCTGGACGGGCTGCCGCGGGCCATCGAGGGCTGGCGGCCGGAGGACGTCGACGACGGTGTTGTCCCGTCCGCCGAGCTGTCGCGGTGGCCGCTCGTCGCACGACCCCTGCCGCGGTGAGCCGCGTACGCCTGGCCCGCTGCGATGTGCCGCTTCTCCTACTCGGGCGACAGCCCCTGACCACGGCAGTGCGCTCGCCGCGCGGGTCGGCCACGGGCACTCTGGGAAGGTGAGCAGCGCGCCGATCGTCGTACATCCGCCCTCCAGCACGGTCGGCCGGAGGGTCTCCGTCCACTCCCAGGGCCGGGACGAGATTCTCGGCACCGCCTACAGCGATCACGATCTCGTGGTGTTCCTCGAAGGCGCGGGCATCCAGGATCCCGACGGCATCCTGGACGACGACCGGTGGATCGAGTGGCGCGGCGGCCGCGCACACCAGTGGAGCGCTGCCTGAGCCGTCTGCCATTGCCCTACGGTTGCGTGCCAGGCGTGGCCGGCCTGGTGTACGCACCCCGACCATGAGCCCGACCAGCATCGGTCCGCGCGACGGGCTCGGCATGGCCGCTGGTCAGCGTGTCGGGGCGGGTGAGACCGAGGGCACCGCCGGGGGAGTGCGGGCGGCTTCGAGGACGTCGGGCAGGGGCAGGTCAAGGGCGTTGGCGAGTTCGGCCAGTTCCGCCTGGGTGGGGTGGACGGGGCCGTGGGCGCCGTCCTGGGCGAAGACGCGGATGCGGGGGGCGCGGATACCGGTCCGGGCGGCGAGGGCCTGCGCGTTCAGGTGACGGCGGCGCATGCCCTGCCGCAGCAACTGCGAGAGATCAGCCATCCACTCCTTCTGCCCGGCCCTGACCCGCTCATTCGCCTACGGCGCCGACAGGCAGGAGGCGTTCGTCGGTGGCCGGCTCCTGCGGTCGGCCCTTCCGCTCTCCGCTGCCTCGGGCCCGGCGGTCCAGGCTGCCGCATCTACTCCGGCAACATGCTGCCCCGTACGGGGTTTCGCGTCACTGGTCCTGGGCGGGAGGAGGAGTGCGTAGCGCGATCATGGCGACGTCGTCGTCGTTGTCGCTCGGGCGGACCTGGTTCAGCAGGGAGTCGCAGAAGGAGTCCAGGGGCCGGTGGGCGAGGGAGGCCGCGTGCCGGCGCAGTCGGTCCAGTCCATCGTCGATGGAGCGGTGGGGGGATTCGACCAGCCCGTCGGTGTAGAGCAGCAGCGTGGCCCGGGGCGGCAGGACCGTGACGGCGTCGGGGCGAGATCTGGTGACTCCGGTGCCGAGCAGCATGCCGTGCGCTTCGTCGAGGTAGCTGGCCTGACCGTCGTGGGTGACCAGCAGCGGTGGCGGGTGGCCGGCGTTCGTCCAGTGCAGGCGCCACAGGGTGTCCTCGCCCCGTGTGAGCCTGGCGAGGATCATGGTCGCCATGGGGACCTCGGCTATGTGCATCACCGCCTCGTCCAGGCGGGTGACGACGGCACTGGGGGCGGCGTCGGGGTGGGACCAGGCGAAGGCCCGCAGCATGTTGCGGACCTGCGCCATACCGGCTGCGGCGTCGAGATCGTGCCCGACGACATCGCCGATGGCCAGTGCGTGGGCATGGGCCTCCAGAGCGAAGGCGTCGTACCAGTCGCCGCCCACGGAGGAGGCGTCCGGAGCGGGCACGTACCGCGCGGTCATCTCCAGCCCGGGCAGGACCGGGAGCTGGGGCAGCAGGTGACGTTGCATCGTCTCAGCGACTTTGCGCTGGCGCTGGTACAGGCGCGCATTGTCCAGTGCCAGGCCCGCCCGGCGGGTGAGGTCCTCCAGCAGCGGCAGGTCGGAAGGGGTGTAGGCGTCATGCCGCCGCGCGCGGCCCAGGGTCAGGGCGCCGAGTACGTCGCGCAGCCCGCGAATGGGGGCGATGACAGCGGAGTGCATGCCCGTCTCGGTGAACAAGCGCTGCTGCTCGACAGCGATGCCCGAATCGGGCGGGCCCTGGTAGGTGGCGGGACCGGCGAGAGAGGAGGCCGCGCCGCGCAGGGCCCGGGACAGGGGCATCGGCGACTCTGCCGGCACGGGAGGCATCGGGCCTTGCAGGTCGTCACGCTCGACGAGAATGCCGTCCTTGTGTTCCACCACCAGGACGCGTCGTACTTCGTCGCGTTCGGTGAGGAGGTCGAACACTGCCCAGTCCGCCAGCCGTGGCACGGTCAGGGCCGCCAGTCGGTGCAGTGCCTCGTCCACGTCCAGAGTGGAGGTGAGCTGTGTGGTCGTCTCCGCCAGCAGGGCCAGGCGGTCCAGTTCCGTCAGCGGTGCGGAGTGCCACTCGTCGCTGTGGCGCACGTCCCCCTGCTTCGGCTCGTACAGCATCACCAGCGCCCCTGTCACACCCGGGCCGGGTGTACAGGGCGTGACCAGCCAGGACAGCTGGACAAAAGTGCCGTCCCCGTGGGCGAACCACTCGGCGTCGCCCCGCATGGTCTCCCTCATGAGGAGGGCCTTCCTGAGCTGGCATCGAGTGCGCGGCATCGAGTGCCCGTGCTTGTCCCGGTGCAGCAGGTCGTGGAAGTCCTGACCGACGAGTTCCGGGGCATCCCGGCCCAGCAGGCTCTGGGCTGCGCTGTTGACCGCGACGATGAGGCCGTCGTCATCGAGCACGATGGCGGACGCCAGCAGGATCTCCAGCGCTTCATCGAGCAGGGCGCCGGACCGGGCCTGATGCCTCGACGCGGCAACACCATCCCTGCCGCGAGCGGCGTCGTCCATGTCCCTCCTCCGTTCAGACCCGAATCCAACCACCTACCCAAACTGGACCACTGCATCCGTGCCGGATGCACCCACGACTGGCAGCACGCACGCTGAGCTGCTGGATCCTGCTCGGCCTCGCCCTGACGCTGATCGCCGACCGGCGCCGGCCCCCGCCGAGCCGCGGCCCCCGCCGAGCCGCCGCAGAACAGCCGGCCGCCCAAGCCCGACTGGTCTGACGAGAGGGAAGCAGAGGCGGCGCCGCCGTGCGCCGCCGCGAGCTTCCCGTGCCCCTTCGCTGCACCGGACCGGCAGCTCGACCGTGGTCACCCGACCGCGCGCGTGTGTGTCCGTGCCTGCTGTTCCGCCTCCGGGCGAAGGATCCGCACGCAGGGCACACGTATGGCTCCACCAGGGCATACGTAGGGTTCCACGGGCGGGAGCCCGACGATGATCAGGCGTTGGTTCCTGCTTGCGCCGACAGCCTCCTCGCCGTCAGCGGCACATCGCTCCGGGGCACCGGGCGCCTTCGTACTACAGCGGCATCCGTCTGGCGCAGGCCGAACGGGCAGCCCTCGGCCCGCCGGCTGCCACCCGTGTCTGGTGACCGCACGGGGCCTGGCCGTCACCCGGGCAGTCCGGCCTCGCCGTTGCCCCGGCCCGACAGCGGGTCTCGTTCCCTGTCCGGGAACGAACGGCCCAGCGCCAGCCGTGCCACACGGGGCCAGTCGGCCACCGCACCGCCCGCCCGGCGTGCACCGGGGCGGCGGCGCGGGACGCGGACCCTGAGTGCCCCGGGGGCGCTGCGGCACACGACGGGTGACGGCAGAACCACGTGTTCGCCGTCGATGCCGACCGGGAGGCTGTCCGCGCCGGCTTCGACGACGACCACCCCGGCGGTCAGCCGGATGAGTCCCCCGGAGCGCGGACCGCGCACGATGCGCGCTGCCTGAGCGGTGTCGCCGATCCGCACGCACACCACGCCGAGGAACCCCGAGTCCAGCCGCTCCCGGCGCCCCGGACGGGCGGCGTCGACGGCACGTCCGTAGGGGTTGTTGCTGACGAGAAGCGCCTGAAGCCGGTCGACGTGCGCTGCGTCGGCCCGCATGCGCAGCCTGGGCGCGCCCTCGCCGGTGAGGAGGCCGGGGAGGGTGCGCAGGGTCGTGCGGGTTTTCGCGTCCCGGTACGCGGGGTCGGTGACGACGGACGCGTAGGTGCCGAACGAGGCGTTGTTGACGAAGACCCGGTCCGCGGCGTACCCGAGGTCGACGCGGAGTTCGACCCCGTGGGTCAGGGCTTCCAGCGCGGACGCCGGATCGTCACGGTCGAGGCCGAGATCGAGGGCGAAGTGGTTGCGGGTACCGGCGGGAATCACCACGAAGGGGAGGTTGTGGCGGGCCGCGACCTCGGCCACCAGCGCCTGGGTGCCGTCGCCGCCCGCCACCGCCAGCAGATCGGCTCCCTCGGCGACGGCCTGCCGGGCCAGTTCGGTGATGTCCTGATGCCGGCCCACGTCGAGCAGGGTCACCCGGCAGCCCACGGCCCGGGCCTTTTCCGCCAGGTCGAAACGATCCACCTTGCCGCCGCCGGAGCGCGGATTCATGAGGACCCAGGGCGTGCGGGGCATCTCGGTGACAGCCTGTCCGGACTGCGCGGGGTCGGTGTGCCCGGGGCTCAGGGCCGTTCGTGCCGCCGTGACGGCCAGCAGCCACAGGCCCAGGGACAGCAAGGCCGGCCCCAGCATGCCGAACGTGGCGTAGAGGGCGAGGACAGCGATCGGCGCGGTCACCGACAGGGCCGCTCCGAGGGCCCGCAGCGTACCGGTGTGCGCGAGGGTCCACCACGCCCCGACGGCGGTGAGCGCCAGTCCGGCGATGCCGGCCAGCGCCCACAGCACGCTCCGCAGGCCGGCGGCGACGAGGGGCACCAGGATGCTGCCCAGCAGGGCGAGCACGGCGAGGCGAGCCCGTGCGGCGCTGCCCTCGCGTACGGCTGCGGTGCCCGCACGGGCCGGTCCTCTCGCCGCGTGCCGGCCGCCGCCGTGTGGTGCCACCTGTCGGCCCTTTCTTCCGCCTCACACCCTGTGCGAAGGACGCTCCTCGGACCGCGAACCCTTCTCGGACCGCGATCCCTCCTCGGACAGATCGAAGAGGTTGTCGCGCGGTACCACGCACAGGGCCCAGATGACGAAGCCCGAGATCGTGATCATCACCACGGACCAGACGGGGTGGTACGGCAGCGAGAGGAAGTTGGCGAGGATGACGAGTCCGGCGATGACCACGCCGGCGACGCGCGCCCACATGGCGGTCTGGAGCAGCCCGATACTGATGATCACGGCGACCGCGCCCAGGGTGAGGTGCAACCAGCCCCAGCCGGTCAGGTCCCACTCGAACACGTAGTTGCGCGTCGTGACGAAGATGTCGTCCTCGGCGATGGCCATGATGCCCCGGAAGATGTTGAGCAGGCCGACGAGGAAGAGCATCACGGCCGCGAAGGCCGTCAGACCGGTTGCCCATGTCCGCTTCGCCGTGTGTGCCGGCCGGGTGTGTGTCGCGGTCATAGTGCGCCTCGATTCATGGTGTGCGGATGCTCAGCGACTGGGGGTGCGGCTGGTGGAGCCGGCGTGCTGCGCCGGGCCGTGGCCGGTCAGGACCAGTTCCTTGGCCCTGCGGAACTCGTCGTCCGTGATGTCGCCGCGGGCGCGGATCTCGGACAGCTTGTCGAGCTCGTCGATGCTGCTGGGGCGGCTCGTGGTGCCCGCGGCTTCCCTGACGCGGGCGTCGAAGGCCTCCTGCTGTGCCCGTGCCTGCGCTATCTCCCGGCGGCCCATGTTCTTGCCGCGGGCGATCACGTAGACGAAGACGCCCAGGAAGGGCAGCACGATGGTGAGCACCAGCCAGCCGGCCTTCGCCCACCCGCTCATCGCGTCGTCGCGGAGGATGTCGACGATGACGCGGAAGAGCAGCACGAACCACATGATCCAGAGGAAGAACAGGAGCATGCTCCAGAAGACGCTCAGCAGGGGATAGTCGTACGCCAGGTAGGTCTGTGCGCTCATGTCTCTTCTCCGTCCCGGGCGCTCGCGCGGCCCGCCGTCGCGTGTCGTCTTCAGGGTGGGTATGTCGAGGGCGGGGTGCCTCACCCGACGCGGGTGAGCTGTGGAGGCCCGGCATCGGACGGACGCGCTGCTGCGGCGGGGTCAGGGTTCGGCCCGCGTACGGCGGGGGACGGCGGCTGCCCGGTACCGGTCGGACGAGGCGACGTACTGGCCGGGGGCGAAGTCCGAGACGGCCACCAGGAACACGGCGATCAACCAGGAGAGGAACGTGAGACGGGCCCCAGCGGGCAGAACTCCCGCAGGCTGCGCTCCATGGCCATGGGCACGAACACCCCGGCGGCCCAACTGAGCACGACCGTGCCCGTGCTCGCGAACAGCGCTCCCGGCAGCAGGCTCCGCCAGCCGATCCGGCCGCCCAGCAGCAGGTGCTGGGACCACCACCACAGCAGCGTCGCCGACAGCACGGACAGCGACGACGTTGAGCGCCGACAGGCGGGGAAGCAGCCGGGCCACCGGACCGGACCGCAGGCTCGCCAGGACCTGCTCCACCGCCGCGCGCCCGCGGGACGCCGGGGCGGTGCCGGGTTCTCTCGCCATGGCTCACGGAGCCGCCGCTCGGTCCTCGTGCCCGGCGCTCGGGTCGGCGGCGCCGGCGAGGACCGCCACCACGATCAGGACGGCCAGCGCGATGCCCAGAATCAGCGCCACCGCTCCGATCGTGGGGTGGTTCCAGAGCACCAGAGCCAGTGCTCCGGCCGCGATGACGCCACCGGTGATCCATGCCCGGTGGTCCGCAAGCCAGCGCCCGGCGGCTCCGGTGCGCGCTCCGGAGCGTCGCAGCCCCTGGCCGGCGGCCGTCGTGCCCCGTACCGCCGCCTTGCGGACGGCGCGGGCGGGACGCCCGGGACCGTACAGGTACGCGATCAGCGCCGTGATCACCGAGACGACCAGCAGCGTGCGCGTGCTGTCGCGCAGGAAGCGGACGAACGTGTCGTAGATCGCCGCGGCCGCGTCGGTGGGCAGCGCCGTGGGCGGGACCGAGTCCAGATAGACCCGTCGGACCACGGCCAGCACGACGAGCAGCACCACCATCATCACGCCCACGCCCGTCGCGGTGATCATCAGCATCACCCGGTGTGCCGGATCGGCCCACACGGCGAGCGCGGCGAGGACGACCGTCAGGACGGGCAGCCAGGTGCCGAGGATGTCCAGCAGCCGCATGGTGTCCTGCGCCTGGCCCAGTTCCTCGGTCTGGAACAGCGTGACGGTGCGGTCGGTGTCCGGGATGGCGGCGGCCTTGTCGAAGCCCGCGTCGACGAGCCGCTCCCGCACCTCCTCGACGATCGCTCCGATGTCCAGCTGCACGCTGTCGCCCTCGGCGCGCACGGCACCGTCCCGGTCACCCGTGAGCATGTTGACCACCGCGGCGTGCGACCGCCGGTTGGCGCCCTCCCACACCTGCTGGAAGGCGTCGCTGGTGATCACGCGGGTCACCGTGCGGTCCACGACGGTCCTGACCGCGTTGCGCAGGGGACCCTCGAGGGACTCGGCACCCGCCACGACGCGGGGTGGTGCCCCGGCGTCCTGGAGGGTCTTGGTGAGCGAGTCCGTCACCGCCTTGACGTCCACGTTGGCCACCACGCGGTCCGTGAGCCGGTTGATCACGACCTCCTGCACGGGCGGCTCGGACGCCAGCGGTGCGACGGTCTCCACGTACCGGTCGGTGTCGGAGACCGTGTCCTGTACCCAGGCCGCGACCACGGCCAGGGGTGCGAGCAGCAGGGCCAGCAGGAGGAGGACCGAGGAGCCGGCCCGGCGTACCCGCCGGTGGCGTATCGCCGCGTGACGGCGCAGCCGCTCGTACTCCGCTCGTTCCCCGGAGGTCATGATGTGTGGCTGGTGTGAGGCTCCGCCGGGGTCCGGCGGATTCGGGGTCGCGGCCGGGTTCATGGGTGGTCCTTTCCTTGTGCGCGCTCCGGCCGTGACGGCCGCCGCTCGGGACGAGGGTGGGGAGGCGACCACGGGCGGGTCCGGTGGGGTGCGGTGTCAGGCCGTCCCGGCGGGGGCACGCGTCCCCGTGGGATGGTCTTTCTCAGTGCGGCCCGCCACGCGAGGGCGACCACCGCCTCGCCCAGGCCGAGCAGGACGAGCCACAGGCCGAGCAGCCGGGTCAGGGCGCGGGCCGACTCGGCCGGCAGCGCGAGCACCACGATCCCCGCGACGATGCCGAGCACCGCGATGCCCAGGACGACGCCACGGTGCGGCAGGTCCTCGGCGGCGAGGGCCGTGTAGAGGGTGAGGATGCCGGACACCAGCCAGACGGCTCCGACGATCAGTGAGAGCGCGTTGACCGTCTGCAACGGGTTGCGCAGGCACAGCACCCCGGCGAGGACGTACAGCACGGCCAGGACCAGCCCCGGAAGTCGTTCGTGCCCCGTCCGTGCGAAGACGTCCACGAACCGGAACGCCCCGCCCACCAGCAGGTGCAGGCCGACGAGGACCGCCAGGACGTGCAGTGTCGCCTCCGGCCAGACCAGTACCAGGACGCCCAGCACCAGCGTCGCGACGGCCGAGCCCAGCAGCCAGGTCCACGAGCCGCCGAGCCGCCGCAGTGCCTGCGCGGGATCGTCCGTCGGGCCGGGGGCCGCCCCGCCGGGCTCGTGTTCCTGTCCGGTACCCGATGCCGGACCACGCGGCATGGTCATGGTTCCTCCCGGGGTGATCGAGCGGTCGGTTCCGGACTGCCGACGGGGCGGTGTCCGGGGGTGTACTCCGTGGTGTACGAGGACCTGACCGCCTCAGGGTCGCGCCGGGCCCCCGGTGCCGGGGTCACCCCTCACGGGTGATCGGTGACGACGCCGTGGCGGCGAGCTGGAAGCGCAGGTGTCACCGGGACTTCCGGTCCCAGGGAGCGCGGGCGCTGAACACCGCATGCCGTTCCGGCCGGATCCGGGGCTCACGGCGCGGCGCGGATGCTCCGGGCCGTCGCCACGTGGAGCGGCCGGGCACCGCACACCGCCCGGTCCCCTTACTCCGGCAGCTGCCGCATCTCCACGACACGCAGTCCCAGTGACTGGCAGCGTGCCAGGAGCCCGTAGAGGTGTGCTTCGTCGACGACGGGGCCGAACAGGACGGTCTGGCCGGACATCACCACGTGGCCCAGCTCCGGGAAGGCCTTGACCAGCGTTTCCGACAGGTGTCCCTCGATCCGGATCTCGTAGCGCACGAGCTGTCCTCCCGTGGACTGCGGAACAGGGAGACGGTGTTCCTCCTCATGAGCGTGCGCTGCCACGATGCTTCGGGGCCTCACCCGGTACAGGTGACCTGTACCGGTGATCCGTGGCCCGGCGGCGGACCGCACGGTCGACGTGTTCTCAGTGCGTCAGAGCGATCTTGAAGGAGATGATCAGCAGGCCGAGCACCAGGTTGACCGACGCGGTGGCGGCCAGCAGCCGCCGGGAAGCACCGGCTCGGCGTGCCGCGACCACGGACCAGCCGATCTGCCCGGCCACGGCGACGCAGAGGGCCAGCCAGGAGGCGCCCCGCACGTCCAGGCCCAGAAGGGGGCTGACGGCCACGGCGGCGGCCGGCGGGAGAGCGGCCTTCACGATCGGCCACTCGTCACGGCACACCCGCAGCACCACGCGGCGGTCCAAGGCCCGCTGCGCCAGACGCGCCCCGAACAGCTGGGCGTGCACGTGCGCGATCCAGAAGGCCACGCCGGTGAGCACCAGCAGCAGCACCAGCTCGACGCGGGGGAACGCGCCCAAGGAGCCCGCTCCGATCACCACGGAGGCCGCGAGCATGGACCCGTAGACGCCGCCCGTGTAGTCCGCGTGGAGCCGCCGCTCGGCACGGCGCTCCCCGCGGGCCGTGGGCGGGCCGGAGTCGGTGCGGGTCCTGGGCACTGGTGGCTCCCTTCGACTCAGTGCTTCGATCCGGTCGCGCCGGCCGGCATACCGGCGTCCGGCCGGCGCGGACGGCCGTCCCGGCCGGTCGGCAGGTGTGGCGTGACCAGGAAACTGGCGAGGACGACGCCGCCGGTGGCCAGGATCGCCGCCTTCAGGCCGTTCAGCTGAGCGGAGGCGTAGGAGTCGGCGACGGCGTCGGCCTCGGACGGCGGCAGCCCGGCACGCTCGGCCGCCGAGCGCACCTGATCGGTGGGGACGAAGGCGACGCCGGCCTGGAGAGCGACGCCGACCTGCTCACGGGTCTCCTCGGACAGCCGCGGGTTGTCGTCCACCTGCGTGGTGAAGGCGTGGGCCAGCGCGCCGATGAGGATCGACCCGATGAGCGCGGTGCCCAGCGCCGAGCCCAGGTTCTGTGCCGTGAACTGGAGTCCTCCGGCCTCACTGCGTTCGTCCTCCCCGACGCTGGACTGGACGACGTTGCCCAGCTGCGAGGCGAGCAGGCCGACCCCCACGCCCAGCAGGGCCATGGCTCCGGCGAACTGCGCGTCGTCGATGGCCGGGTCGATGGTGGCCAGCAGCCACACGATGGCCGCCGCCAGGGTCACCAGGGCCAGCCGGACCACCCGGCGCGGCCCCATCACCCGGCCCAGTGTGGACCCGCACAGCGAGGTCACGAGCATGGTGACGGACACCGGCAGCAGGCGCAGCCCCGTCTCGAAGGCGTCGAACCCCTGAACCACCTGCAAGTACAGCGGGATGGTGAAGAACAGTCCCAGCAGGATGAGGTTCTGGCTCAGCAGCGTCATCAGGCCGGATCGCAGCACGGGCCTGGCCAGCAGGGACAGGTGGACGAGCGGGTCGTTCCCGTGGTGCTCCCGCCGCCGCTCCCACCACCGGAAGGCGGCCAGGACGGCCACCCCCATGGCGACGACGAACAGCGTCGGCGCGAAGCCCAGGACGGTGAAGGGAGGGTTGCGGGGCTGCACCCATCCCCAGGTGCTGCTCTGCAGCACCCCGAGCACGCCCAGTCCCAGTCCGGCCGCGGAGAGCACGGCACCGACGCCGTCCAGCCGGGGGCGCGGGCCGGTCCGGGGGGACTCCGGGATCACCCGGTGGCACAGCAGGACGGCCACGACGACCACGACCTCGCCGGCGAAGACCAGCCGCCAGGTGAGGTACGTCGTCACCCAGCCGCCCAGCAGCGGGCCTACCGCGATCCCGGCGCCGGCGAGCCCGCCGATCACCGCGTAGGCGACGGCCCGGTCCTTCCCGCGGTACGACTCCGCGACGAGGGCGGCCATGGCCGGCAGCACCATGGCGGCGCCCAGTCCCTCGATGACGGACCAGCCCAGCGTGAGGACCCCCAGCGTGGGTGCCGCGGCGGTCAGGGCCGACCCCGCGCCGTAGACGACCAGCCCGGTGAGGAACATACGGCGGCGCCCCAGGATGTCCCCGAACCTGCCGCCGATGATCATGAAGGCGGCCATCACCAGCGCGTACAGCGTGATGACGGCCTGGATGGCGGTGACCTCCGTGTCGAAGTCCTCGACCAGCTGGCTGATGGACACGTTCATGACCGAGGTGTCCAGGACCATGAGGAACTGGGCCGTTCCGAGGACCATCAGAGCCCGCCAGTGCTTCACGCTGTCCACCTCACACTGTCCACCCTTGTCAGGTCGGCCGGTACGCCGGCGGAGCCGGTGGGGCGGTGGCCCGCGTCCGTTTCGCCGCTCTGCCCATCGCATCCGACGTACGCGCCTCGTGCCTCACCCGCCACGGGGGAGGAGCAGCCCTCTCGTGCGGTCCGGCCGGCGGGGAGCACGGCCGCCGGCCCCTCTCACCGGCGCGTGTTCACAGCAGCCGGAGGTCGCGCGCGCGGCGCACCGCGTCGCCTCGCCGGTTCACCGCCAGCTTCCGGTAGACACTCTTGAGGTGGGTCTTCACCGTGTTGACCGACACGTGGAGGTCGGCGGCGACCTCCTCCGTCGACATCATCCGGGCCAGGCGTTCCAGGACGTCGTACTCGCGTCCGCTCAGCTCCACCGCGACCAGCGGCGGGGACAGCGACTCCGACCGGGGTCGCTCATCGTGGCGCGAGGGGCCAGGCGTGAGCCAGCCCGCTGCCAGCTCGTGGAGCGGAGGCGTGGCCAGCAGAGGCCGGATCCACGTTCCCGCGTCGAGGAACGGACGCCGCAGTCGCTCCCGCCGGGCGTCGAGGAGCGCGTGCGCCACGAGCCTGCGGGCGGCGGCGGTGTCTCCCGCCCGCTCCGCGGCCTGAGCCCGCACCAGCGCTGCCCTCACGGTCACCGCCGGCCCCGTCCGGCCCCCGGTACGGATGCTGTCGAGCAGCTCGATGGCCGCCCCGGAACGGCCCGCGGCGACGTGGATCGCCGCGGCCTCCACGGCGCACGCCGGCTGGTCGCCGGACACGTTCCGCAGCACCTCGGCGGCTGCGTCCGGCCGTCCTTCGGCCAGGTGGGCGGCGGAGGCGAAGAGCGCCTCGAAGCCTGCCGCCCAGGGGGAGGCCACGGCGGCGGCGACGGCCGGGTCCGCCGCTGCCACGGCGGCTCGTACCTTGCCCCTGACCGCGAGGAGGCGAGCTGTGGCGAGGGCTCGTCCCGCCGCCATCACCGGATCACGGGTTCCCGACGGGATCTGGGACGTCTCGTCGAGGAGGGCCTGGGCCCGGTCCAGCTCATGGCGGTCGACGGCCACGGCGGCCAGGACCAGCTGCCCGATCCCTGAGCCGGACGGCTGGGGCAGGCCGGCCCGGTCCACCGCGGGCACCGCCGCCAGGGCCTTGCGCTCCGCCCGCCCGAGCCAGCCGTTCAGATAGTCGATCAGGGCCAGGTGCTCCATCGAGTCCTCCCGGGGCAGCACCGTGGAGGCACCGCCGGGAGCATCGGCCGCCGCGGACAGGGCGGCGCCCGCGTCCTCGAAGCGCCCGGCCCACAGGCGGGCCGAGCCCAGATGGGTCAGCAGGAGAGCGGTGAGCTCGGGATGCTTGTCCAGGAGGTCTGCCGGAACCTCCTGCCGCAGTTCATCGGCCTTCTCGGCGGCCTTCTCGGCCCGGGCGGGAGATCCGGTCAGTCGGGCGGCCAGCGCCTCCAGCAGCGCACAGCTCAGCCGTACGGCCGCGGGCTCGAGCGAGTCGTCGGCCAGATGCTCCTCGGCCCGGCGCAGGCGGGCCAGCCCGCGCTCCAGGTCGTCACGGGAGAAGTCGCGGGCCGCGCGCACGAGGTCCGCCGCGGGACTCCTGGCCTCGGGCCCCATGGGGGAGAACAACTCGGCCAGGTCACCTGAGCGCAGGCCGGTGAAGAGCTGTCCGATCGCCAGGTCGTCGACGAGGGCGTCGGCGGCGAAATCCCAGTCGCCCGCGGCGGCCCCGTGGGCGAGTGTCTCCGGCAGGAACCCGGAACGGCGCAGCCATCGCGCGGCCCGCCGGTGGAGTTCCGGATCCAGGCCCGGCAGACGCTCACGCAGATGGGCCCGGAGTATCTCCCCGAACAGCGGGTGGAGCTGGTACCACGAGTGACCCAGATGCTCGACGAACGCGTTGTCGCGGTGCAGCCTGGCGAGGATGGGCTCGGCGTCGGTCCGCAGGGTCAGCGCGTTGGCCAGCTCGGGACAGAAGCGCTTCAGCACACTGACACGCAGCAGGAGGCCCTGCGTCTCCTCCGGCTGTCCCTTGAGGACCTCGGCCAGCAGAAAGTCCGCGACCGTACTGCGGTCCGCCTCGAACTCCTTCAGGTAGAGCTCCGGGTCGGCGCTCTCCAGAGCGGCCAGTGCGGACAGGCGCAAGCCGGCGGCCCAGCCCCGGGTGCGGTCCACCAGGGCGCCCGCGGCGTGGACCGGAAGGCTCAGACCGTGCAGCCCGAGGAGGGCGGCGGCCTCTTCCGGTGTGAAGGCCAGCTCGGCGGCGCGGATCTCCGTCAGCTCGCCGGCCGCCCGGTAACGGTGCAGCGGCAACAGCGGTTCGGTGCGGGTGACGAGGACCAGGCGCAGACCACGCCCGGCATGGTGCAGGACGTAACCCAGCTGCTCCGTGACCTCCGGATCGGTCACGCGGTCGTACTCGTCGAGCACGAGAACCACGGGCCGGTCGCGATCGCTCAGCTCGGCGGCGAGCGTTGCCAGCAGCCGTCGGTCCACCGCGGTCGCGTCCGCGGGGACCCCGACGGCGTCGGACGGCGGTGCCCCGCAGGCGCGCAGGGCCTGAAGAACGTACGCCCAGAACACACCGGGACGCCGGTCCCCCGTTTCGACGGTGAGCCAGGCGACCGGCGGAGGCAGTCCGGCGGCCCAGTCGGCGGCGAGCAGGGTCTTGCCGGCCCCGGCTGCTCCGTTGACCAGGGTCAATGGCGTCTCGAAAGTCTGGTCGAGGTGGTCGACGAGCCGCTGCCGCCGCAGGAACGCGGCGGGTCTCGCCGGAAGGGCGAACCGGGTGCGCAGAAACGGGTCCCCTTCGGGATCGGTACACGGCGTGGCCGGAACGGCCGGTCCCGGGGCGTTCTCGTAGGTCTCGGCCACGGCGCTCACCACTCCTGTCCGCCAGGGTCACGTCATGGGCGGCGCTCCCTGACCCAGCATCCCAGTCTCTCCGCGAGGGCGCGCGGCGCACCGGGCCACTGGCCTGTTGACCAGCGCTTGTGCTCCTGTCGCCGGGTTCGGCCGCGACCAGGCGGGTCTCGTCGGCCCTGTTCCGCGGGAACCCGGCGTCCGGGGGAGTGCGTGCCGTCCGTGGCGGTACGTGTGGCCCGCGGCCGGAGCAACGGGCACCGATGCCCCTGTGCGTCGGGGTGAGCCGGGTGTCCCCTCCCGGGTCAGGCCGCCGGGAGTTCCTCCGCGGGGAGCCGGCCCGCGCGCACCGCATCGACCAGGGCCTGGTGGTCACGCTCGTTCTGGTCGGCGTACGCCTCCGCGAAGGTGGTGAGCGCGCGGTCGAAGGAGTCGCCGCCGCCCAGGTACGCGGCGATCGCGATGCGGTCGCCGGACCGTGCGTGCGCGCGAGCCAGCGTGACCCCGCACAGTTCGCCGAAGGCCCGCATGTCCTTCGGCCGCATCCGCTCCGGGATGGCGATGCCCTTCCAGTCGCGCAACTGGCGGACGTAGAAGTCGCGCTGCCTGCCGTCGATCCCGTCCACTCGCTCCCAGCCGAGGAAGATGTCGCTGGCGGCCTGCATCAGCCGCTGCCCCGCGACCACCCGCTCGCCCTGATTGCGGTATCGGCTCGCGCCGACGTGCGCGGCGAGCACCGAGGTGCCGGCCTCCTTGGCCTGGAGGAAGAGCGGGTCCCGCTCGTCCCGGCCGAGGAGGAGGAAGATCCAGCATCGGGTTCCGACGCTGCCGACGCCGACGACCTTGCGGGCCACGTCCGCCAGTCGGTAGTCCTCCAGGAGCGTGCGCCGGTCGGAGGTGAGAGTGCGGCCGTACCGCTCGAGCAAGCCGCGGAACTGGCGCTCGAGGGTGCCGCGCTCGACGTCCGGGAGCAGGTCGCCGGCCGGGACGAGCAGTGGGGGGTCCGCCGCGATCCTGGGGTGGCCGCCGACCGTCTCGGTGAGCTTGTCGAAGGCCTGGAGGCTGTCGCGGGTGCGGGCCTTCGCCATCGCGCGGGCCAGGTTCCTCCGGCCGTGCTTCGTTCCGTGGAGGTGGCCCGCGGCCAGGGATTCGAGGGCATCCGAGTCGATCTTCGCGTACCAGACGTCAAGGTTGCCTGTCGCCGCGAAGCGGATCATCGCCTCGCGGTACGAACGGACCGTGGAGCTCACGATGCGGGCGCGTTCGTCGTCGTCGAAGCCGTTCGCCCGGCCCGCGATGACGAGACTCGCCGACAGCCGCTTGACGTCCCACTCCCAGGGGCCCGGCAGCGTCTCGTCGAAGTCGTTGATGTCGAACACCAACCGCCGTTCCGGCGAGGCGAGCAGACGGAAGTTCAACAGGTGCGCGTCCCCGCACAGCTGGGCCGTGAGCCCCGAGACCGGGCTGTCGGCCAGGTCGGACGCCATGATCGCGGCGGCACCGCGATAGAAGCGGAACGGTGACTCCATCATCCGGCCGTAGCGGATCGGGACGAGTTCGGGCACCCGTGCCTCGGACTGCGCCTGGAGGATCGCCAGCGGGTCCGGCCGGTCGGGGGAGGGCTTGTACACGGCGTGGTCCGACCGGGGTGAGCCGCGCCGCGCTTCCTTCCCCAGAGCCGAGCGCTCCGCCGGCGTGGTGTGCGACGCGGCGCGCATGGCCGTGATCACGTTCTGGGACATCGGAGATGCTCCTGCCTGGACTACGGCCATGGGGACGCCCGGAACAGGACACGTCGCAGCGGACGGTCACCCTCGGCCCTCCGTCCGGTCTCGCCCGCGCGGATCATGTGTGCCGGGGACGGCCGCGCTCAGCCCCGGGCCTCGAGCTCGGCATCTGCGACGGCGATGGCGATGCCGAACGCCGTGGCGATGTTGCCCGCTGCCGTCATGACGCGGGCGGTCCCCACGATGGGTGCGATGGCGACCAGGACGTCCTGGAGCTGTTCGGCGGTCAGGCCGCTCTCGATGGCCGGGTCGATATGGGCCGCGTAGGAGATGGGCGGGGCGTCCGAGGCGGCGAGTGCCGCGATGCGGGTGAGGATGAGGATGTCCGGGGCCAGCCCGCAGCGCTCGATCGAGTCGACCGTCATGGCGGCGAGGGTGTCCAGGACAGGGGTGTCGGATGCAGTGGACATGTCGCATGTCCTCCAGAGGAGTTTCGAGCCCGAGGGGCGTACGAGGCGGGAGGAACCGGGTTCCGTGAGTGGGGGCCTCTCCTCAACCGTAGAACCCATCCGGGTCCCGCGCATGGCGCGCTCATGGTCCGCCGTGCCTTGGCGGGCTTGGGGCCCGGTGCGAGCCGGGCCTGACGGGTCCCGGGCCTCAGGGGCGACAGCGTGCCGTAGCCGGCGAACTGGTCGTGGGGAACCGCCCATCGGGTATCCCGACGTGCGCCGCGAACCCGTAAGGACGAGATTGGAGGTAGCCCGGCCGGCCGGACGTGAACGCGCGGTGGCGCGGAGCCGTTCGACACGCAGGAGCCGGCGATGCCAGTTCAGCTGAGGCCGGCCCGGGGCTGCGGCCCGCGGCGAAGGCCGTCTTTGGATCGGAGACATCCATGAAGGACCTCAAGTTCGAGCAGAAGCGCTCCCTGTCCCGCCTGGAGGCGGCCGACCAGCTCACGGCACTCGCGGCCGCACTGAGAGAGGGGGGAGAGGCCCAACTGGACCTCGACGCCGGAACACTGAGCCTGCGGATCCCCGACGACCTTCGTGGCGAGATGGAGGTCGAGATCGGTGACGGACAGATCGAGTTGGAGATCGAGTTCAAGTGGCCGACCGCATCGACCCGACCGACCCGGCCGGCGCCCTCGCGGACGGCCGCAGGCCCGGACAAGGCCACACCGCGCAAGAACGTGCCCGCGAAGCCGGGGCACAGCGGTACGAGCACCAACAGGAGCAAAGGCGAGAAGCGGTCCGCCACGACGAAGCCCTGAGCGCGTCACACCGGTTCCGGCGTGAAGCGATGCATCTCGTCGGCTCCGGCGTGTACGACGCCGTAGCTGCTCTCGGGCACCTCGTTCCAGGCACCCGGCAGATCACCGAGGGGCTCGGACACGATGAGGCGGGTCTGGTCGGACACCTCCCGCAGGAACGCCATGTCGGGGTGCAGCCTGCGCAGTGCGTCCACACGGGTGCTGTAGAACAACGACCGGGAAGCGCCCTGGCTCGAGTACCGGAAGGCCCATACGCGTTCGCCGTCGGACACGGCGACCGTCATCTGGAGCGGGAACTCCACACCGTGGTCGCGGCCGCTGCGCTCCACCACTCCCACCATCCGGGCCACGGCGCCGGGCGGGTCCCGGTCGAGGCCGAAGGTGACCGCCAGGTAGAACATCATCTCCGAGTCCGTCGTTCCTTCGATGTCGGAGTACAGCTCGGGGTCGACGAGCAGGGACAGGTCGCGGCGTACGAGGTGGAAACCCGTGATGGCGCCGTTGTGCATCCACATCCAACGGCCGCGCCGGAACGGGTGGCAATTGGTCTGCTGCACCGCCGTGCCGGTCGACGCCCGGATGTGGGCGAAGAACAACGGGGAGCGGACATGGTCCGCGATCTCCCTCAGGTTGCGGTTGTTCCAGGCGGGGCCGATGTCCTTGAGCAGGGCCGGGGTGTCGATGCTCTCCTGCGAGTACCATCCGACGCCGAAACCGTCGCCGTTGGTCGTCTCGACTCCCAGTGTGGAGTGGAGACTCTGATCGATCAGCGAGTGGGCCGGTCGGTAGAGGATGGTGTCGAGCAGCAGGGGTGTTCCCGAGTAAGCGAGCCATCGGCACATGAGCGATCACCTGTCCTACGTGAACCTCCGGGAACACGGTGATGTCGTCCCACGCGTGGGTCCGGAGCCTTCCATGAGTCCGCCGGTGACCTGGCTGCCGCACTCCGCCGCCCTGTCGGCCCGGCGTCGGGCGTACGCGCACTGTGCACGGACGGCCGCCTCACCAGCGCTGAAGGGCCGTGGCCGCTGATCGGGTCACCCCTGTCCGGTTGATCCCATTGTTGCCTCCCTCGCCGCGCATCGCCATGCGGGTACGGGTCGGGCAGCATGCCCCGAGTCCAGGGCGGTGGACCGGCCGAGCCGCGCGGCCCCACCGGGTGCGTTCGTCATCGGCACACCTGCCCGGCGGGTGAGGACACCCGGGCTCGGGGCGGCCGCGCTCAGCAGGGCGCCGCCCTGGACCTTCATCTCTGACGGCTGTCGACGCGGACGACGTCCGGCAGCCCGCGGGTCTCGCAGTCGAAGGCCAGGCAGGTCGGCGCGGCGCGTCAGGCCTGATCCGCCGCGCGCAGGGCACGCTTCAGCCACTCCAGCTCCTCGGTCGCGTCGGGCGACGCGTCCTGCCCGCGCACCTGGGCCACGAGTGTGCGGTACCGCTCGGCCTCCGCCTCGATCCCGGCTTCCAGACTGCGCAGCACGGCGGCCCGATCGGCGTCACCGAACAGCTCGGACAGCACCTCGGCCGCTGCCGGTCCCTCCGGAGCGATCCCGCGTCCTCTGACCTTCGCGACGGTCTGTACGACCTGCCTGGCCCACCAGATGGACGCCCCGGGAGGGCGGCCCTGCCCCGGTACGGGCGTGTTGAGCTCCAGCCATGTGCGCAACCGTGTGCGAAAGCCGGGGTCCCGTACCAGTTCGGCCAGTTCGATCCAGGCGTCGACCTGGTCAGGTGTGGGATCGTCGGGCAGTTCGATGCTGTAGGTGCGCATGCGGTCACGCAGGCCCGGGTCGACGGAGAGAAGACCGCCGAACACCTCCTCCCTGAACTCGTCGATGATCTGCTTGCGTTCGGCGGCGGACAGCCGCGCCAACCGGTTCATCAGTGCTGTCTCCTCAGCGGTCGAACCACGTTTCGCCACGGTCGACAGGACGGCCCGGCTCACCTTGAGGGAGCGGATCTGCGCGTCGAGCGCGGCCACATGCGCGTCGGCGACCTCGGCGACCGTCGTGCGACCGCTCAACACGTGGCACACGTCGTCGAGCCCGAGGCCCAGCTCCCGCAGGGTGCGGACCAGCTCGACGCGGGCCACGGAGGCGGCGTCGTACAGCCGGTAGCCGCCCGTGGAGCGTGCCACGGGCGGCACCGCGCCCTCGTCCGACCAGAAGCGCAGGGTACGCACCGAAAGTCCGGTGCGCTGCGCGAGCCGGCCGATGGTGAGCATGTCGGGGCGTTCGTCTTCCATGGGTGTGATCCTGGACCCTCCAGTCGCTGGAGACGCAAGCCCCCCGCCAGCCGGTGCATCGTGACGTCGAAGGGGCCTTCCCCGGCATGCCGTGGCGGTCACGCGGGTCCACCTGAACTCATGACGATCAGCCAAGTGGCGGGCCACATGCGCAAGTTGCGGCGGATCGGGATGCGAGGGCGGCTCGTGTCGACTGGAGGGACGAACATGCGTGTAGGGGTGTACCTCGCAACTCCACGGCCGGGGAGCTTCAACCACGCGGTGTTCGACGCCGTCGTCGAGGAGTTGCGTGGGCGAGCGTGCGAGGTGGTCGCACATGATCTCTGCGCGGAAGGTTTCGGGGGCCGCTGTGGTCCGCCGATGAGACGGGCACGGTCCAGGCGGCGCCACGTGCCCACGACCACGACTCGCAGGTGGCGTCGCATCGGACAGAAGCAGCCGCACTGGATGCGATGGTGTTCGTCCACCCGAACTGGTGGGGCATGCCACCCGCTGTTCTGGTGGGCTGGGTGCAGCGCGTACTCGCGCCCGGCGTCGCCTACCGACTCGGTACCGCCGCAGGGGAGCCCGCAGGGCTGCTGAAGGCCGGCAAGGCCCTTGTCCTGAACATGTCCGACACTCCCGCCGACCGTGAGGAGAGCGAGTTCGGAGACCCGCTGCAGCCGGTGGCCGCAGGTCACAGCATGGAGCCGGTCCTGTCACCGCAGTGGGCGGGCGGTGTCGAGCGGGAGTAGCGGTCCGCGAGCCGGCGGAGGTGGTCGACGAGTTCCGGGGGTTCGGTGACGTCGAAGTCGAAGTCGAGCATGCCCAGGTAGGCGGCGAGGGTCTGCAGTGTGTCGGCGCCGGTCGTCAGGACGCAGGTGTCGGCGTCGAGGGCCTCGACTGTGCCGACCGCGGGGTTGATCCGCTCGATCACCGCAGGCGCCGGGGCGTGGACGGTCACTCGGGCGTGGTGGCGCCAGGCCGCGCTCGACACCCGTAGGGAGACGTACGCGGTGAGGTCGCCGCCGGGCGGTTCGCGGGGGGTGAAGCGTGGTCCGGTCGGGGTCCGCGGCTGGATTCGGTCGATTCTGAAGGTGCGCCAGTCCTCGCGCTCGACGTCCCACGCGACCAGGTACCAGCGTTGTCCCCAGTTCACTGCCCGATAGGGCTCCACGACGCGCCGGGTCGGAGAGCCGGCGTGGTCCAGGTAGTCGAAGCGCACTCGCTCCCGGTCGCGGCAGGCGGACACCAGGGTGGTGAGAGTGTCCGCGGAGACGGTCGGGGCAGGACGGTCGGCCGGTACGGCCATGGTGAACGCCTGCAGTGCCCGCACCCGTCGGCGCAGCCGTGAGGGCAGCACCTGCTCCAGCTTGGCCAGCGCCCGCAGTGAGGTCTCCTCGGTGCCGGGGACGGCACCCTGCGCGGCGGTGCGCAGTGCGATCGTCACCGCGACGGCCTCCTCGTCGTCGAGGAGCAGCGGGGGCATCGCCGCTCCGGCGCCCAGCCGGTAACCGCCGGCGGCGCCCCGGGTGGCGTCCACGGGATAGCCGAGCTCGCGCAGTCGGTCGATGTCGTTGCGCACGGTGCGGCCGCTCACCCCCAGACGCTCGGCGAGTTCGGATCCCGGCCAGGCTCGCGGGGTCTGCAACAGGGAGAGCAGGCGCAGCAGACGCGCCGAGGTGTCAAGCATGGAGTCCAGCCTGTGGTGCCATTAGGAACGCGACGTGCCTATATGGAGACTACCGTTCCCCTCATGGAAACCAGCAGCAGCGACGCCCTGATCCACTCGTACCGCATCGATGTCCCGCAGGACGAGATCGACGACCTGCGGGAGCGGCTGGCCCGTACGCGCTGGGGCAGCGAGATCCCTGGCGCCGGCTGGAGCCGGGGTGTGCCCACCGACTACCTCAAGGGCCTGGCCGCGTACTGGGCGGACGGTTTCGACTGGCGCAAGGCGGAGGCGGAGCTCAATGAGTTCCCCCAGTTCACCACTGAGATCGACGGGCAGAACATCCACTTCCTGCACGTCCGTTCGCAGAACCCGGCGGCCGTGCCGCTGCTCCTGGTGCACGACTGGCCGTGCTCGTTCGTGCAGTTCGTCGAGGTCATCCGGCCGCTGGCGGAGGACTTCCACGTCATCGTGACCTCCACGCCCGGCACCGGGTTCTCCGGTCCGCTCGGCGAGGCCGGCTGGAACACCGGCCGCATCGCGGGCGCGTTCGTCGAGCTGATGGGGCGGCTCGGCTACGGCACCTACGGTGTTCAGGGAACGGGCGGTGGTGCCTGGATCGCCGCCGAGATGGGGCGGCAGGCGCCCGACCGGGTCGTCGGCATTCACGTCAACGGCCTGCTCACCTTCCCGTCCGGAGACCCGGCCGAGTTCGAGGGGCTGACCGGGCAGGAGCAGGAGCGACTGGCGCGGCTGGAGGAATTCCAGCAGGACAAGATGGGGTTCAACGCCATCCAGTCCACCCGTCCGCAGACCCTCGCCTACGGTCTGCACGACTCACCGGTCGGCCAGCTCGCCTGGATCGCGGAGAAGTTCAAGGAGTGGACGGACGCCGCCGCCGAGCTCCCCGAAGACGCTGTGGGTCGCGACCGCCTGCTCACGAACGTCAGCGTCTACTGGTTCAGCGGCACAGCGGGCTCGTCGGCCAACCTGTACTACGAGGCGGGCCATGACGCGAGCGCCTGGGCCCCGAAGCCGCGCGGTACCGTTCCGACGGGCGTGGCCGTCGCCGTCAGCACCGACATCGCCATCCGCCGTTTCGCCGAGCGGGACCACAACATCACCTACTGGAGCGAACTGGAACGCGGCGGCAACTTCCTCGCGCTGGAGCAGCCGGAGGCGTTCGTCACCGATGTCCGCGCCTTCTTCGGCACGCTCGGCAGCTGACGCGGTTGTCACCATGAGGCCCGGGCGGCGCCGGGCGCCGATGTGTCAGGCGAGCGCTGCCCGGACCGAACCGGCTGCGGGTCCGCTTCGCTCGGCTGCGGCCGCGGACTCCTCTGCGACTGTCGCTCGGACATGTCCACGGACGTGACCGCGGCCGACCAGACGCTGACGTGACGCACGCGGGAGAACGCACTGCCCGCTCAGCCGTTCACCGACGCGCTGACCGGTCCGGTCCAGGCGGAGGCCGGCACCCCCCGCGGTGCGGGTGGGTCAGCTCGCGGCGTACCGCTGGAGGCCCGCCCGCACGTCGTCGGGGGTCATCACCGGGAACATGTCGATCCTGGCGCCGAGTTGCCGGAAGAACGGTTCGGAGATGGCCGGGAGCTGGGAGGGGTCCTCCAGGTCGATGACGATGAATCCGGTGCGTACGCCGTCGTGGGGGCCGAAGTACGCCGCCTCCGGCCGCAGGCGCTCCAGCACGGACTGCATGAACTGCTCCATCCCGTTGTTCTCGATCAGCTCACTGGACTTCTCCGTGTCCATGTGGATCACCAGCATCGTCCTCATGAGGGCCTCGTTCCTGTGGTTGGGCGGGCGTCGGGGCCGCTTCAGTCTGGGAGCGGCCCGGCCGGCGCGCACCCGGGGCCGGGCCGTTCGAGGGACCGCTACCTGGCAGTACGCACCGGTGGAGCCGGCTCCACGGGAGATACCGCGAGCGCGGGCGGTCAGTAGTTCTCCCACTCGTCCAGCACGTACTCCAGCACGGCCGGGTCCATCAGCGTGCTCGCCCGTACGTCCTGGCGGCGGCGATCCACGGGGAACACCGCGGCGGCCTTCAGGACCGCCTCGTCCAGGTAGCGCAGTCGCGGGGCCTCCGATGCCAGCCGCAGCGGCGGGGGCGTGCCGCCGCCCCGGGTGGCCAGGACGAAGCCCCAGTTGCCGAAGCTCGGTACGTCGACCTGGAACTCGGTGGTCGCGTAGCCCGCCGTCTCGATCGTCTCCGCGATCGACCAGAACGTCTTCGGCGCGAAGAACGGCGATCCGCTCTGCACCATCACGCTGCTCCGCGGCGTCAGGACCTGGCCGAGCAGGTGGTAGAACTCCACCGAGTACAGCTTGGCCAGCGCCGCCGTGTCCGGGTCGGGGAAGTCGATGACGACCGCGTCGTACCGCTGCCGGGCGTCGCGCAGCCAGTTGAAGGCGTCGGCGTTGACCACCTTGACCCTCGGGTCGTCCAACGCCTTGCCGTTCAGGTCGCGCAGGGCCTGGAAGTCGCGCGCGAGCCGGGTCATCGCCGGGTCCAGTTCCACGAGAGTGACGTGCTGTACGTCGTCGTAGCGCAGCACCTCGCGCAGGGCGAGCCCGTCGCCGCCGCCCATGATCAGCACGTTGGCGCGGGAGCCGGCGAGTGTGGGGTGGACGAGGGACTCGTGGTAACGGTACTCGTCGACGGAGCTGAACTGGAGATCGCCGTTGAGGAAGAGCCGCATGTCCGGTTCACCGGTGAAGGCGGTGGAGCGGGTGACGACGATGTCCTGGTACGACGTCGTCTCCGCGTGGACGATCGGGTCCCGGTACATCTGCTGGCGCGCGGTCACCTCCAGGTCGTCCGCGAACGCGTACGTCGTACCGAGCACGGCCAGGACCCCGGTGACCCCGGCCAGCAGGGCGTTGCGCACCCAGCGCCGGAGCTGCCGGCGGAAGATGAACACCACCACGATGACACCGGCCACCGCGTTCACCGCGCCGACCACCAGCGTGCCCTTCAGCTGGCCGAACGTCGGCAGGAGCCACAGCGGGAAGCCCAGGCCGCCGACCAGCGCCCCGATGTAGTCGACGGCGAACATGTCGGCGACCGCGCTGCCCGCCTCCTGCCGCCGGATCCGCTGGAGCAGGGTCATCAGCAGCGGTATCTCGGCGCCGATCAGCACGCCGACGGCCACCGCGACCACGATCATCGCCGGGGTGTACAGCTGGAGCCAGGCGAACGCCGAGTACAGCACCAGCACCGACAGCCCGCCGACCAGCGCCAGCACACCCTCCACGACCGCGAACGCGCCCACCGCGCGGCGGCGCAGGGGTTTGGCGGCGAGGGAGCCCAGCCCCATGGCGCACACCATCACGGAGATCACCACGGAGGTCTGGAGCACGGAGTTGCCGATGAGGTAGCTGCCCAGCGCGGTCAGGGCCAGCTCGTACACGAGGCCGCAGGCCGCGCAGAGGAAGACGGCGAGCAGCAGCAGGAAGCGAGCCCCCCGGGTGTGCCCGACGACCGGGGGGCGGGAGGGCGCCGCGGTGGTGTCGCGGCCTTGCACGGTGGCGGCGCTCATCGAGGGGTGCCGTTACGAGATCGCCGCGCCGACCATGAACCCGGTGCCCAGGTACATGCCGGCCTGGACCCAGGCGGCGGGGTGCGGACGGCCGTCCTGGTCGTCGAGGACCACTTCGCCCATCTGGCCCGGCGTGAACACGCCGATCACGATCCCGACGACGGTCATCACCAGCACCCCGGCCAGGCCGTACAGCAGCGTGCTGACCAGGCCGTAGCCGAGGCCCTGCTCGGACTCGCTCGACTCGATGGCCTTCATGATGACCAGGCCCACGGCGACGGACTGGCTGCCCAGCAGGACGGCCGCGCCACGGTTCCGGTCGGTCCATACCACGTGGTACAGCTTGCCCGGCGTGACGAGGTCGAGGGCGATGAAGCCGACGGCCATCACGGCGAGGCCCACGACTCCGTAGAGCAGGGCCTGGCCGGTCGACTCGAAGATCTCGGTCACTGCGTTGCCTTTCTTGGGGCGGGGTCGGGGCGTGATCGGGTGCTGTGCGGGCGGAGCGTGGGACGCGTCGGGGGAAGGTCCGGCCGGTTGCCGGGTGTTACTTGCCCTCGCCGGGGCCGCCGCCGCGGAAGCTTTGGCTGTTCGGGTCCGGCCAGGAGGTGAGGTGCCGCTGGTGACGGCGGTAGCCGTTGCGGTAGTCCTCGATCTCGATCAGGCTGCCGCTGCGGTACGGCGAGACGGTGACCATGTCGTCGCCGTAGCGCAGGAAGTGCCTGCTGCCGCCGGAGGCACGGTTCTGTTCCTTCCGCTCGGAGCGGATCGCCTGGGCGACCTGGCTCGGGGTGCTGTCCCGGTCGAGCCAGTTCGCCCCGCTCGCGGTGTACGTCTTCCTGATCCACTCGCGTGGGACCGCGTTGTTGTTCCCCTCGCTGGAGCAGGCGGTGAGCAGGGTCGCGGTCAGCACGGCCGCCACCGCTGCGCGGACGAGTCGGGCGCTGTTCATCGGGCCTCCAGCCGGCTGTACGTCGATACGATCTGGCCGTTCTGCGGATACGTGTGCCAGGTGCGCCAGACGAGCCCGGGTCCGTGCGGTCCCTCGACCGTCTCGACGACCACCGCGGTGACCGCCTCCGGTGAACCGGGGAAGACTCCGCACAGGCTGTGCTCGGCGTCGGTGGCCTGGTCGAGGACCTGCGCCACCTCGGCACTGAACCCGTCGGCAGTCAGTCGGCGGGTGGTGGCGCCGAAGTCGTAGCCCCAGCCCGGCAGATGACGGGTGCAGGTCTCGGGCAGTCCCCTCACCGCGTCCTGCAGACAGGCCACCGTCTCTCTCACGGGACCGGCGAACACCTGGTGCGAGGCGCCGAGCAGCCGAAGCCGCACCTCCAGCCCGCCGAGCGACACCACACGTTCTGCAAGTGCCGGACGCTCCGTCAGGTCCAGCGAGAAGCAGAGTTGATCCGCATCCGTGTCCAGATAGGGGGCGTCCAGAGAAACGGCGTACACACGGCCCCCCGGTCGTTTATCGGCGCCCGAGTATGACACATGAGTTCGTGGGGCTTGAGGGGCGGGGGAGAGTCGGAAGTGAAGAGCCACCACCCCGCGGGGGCCGGTCCGCGCCCTGACCAGGCGTCGGCCGAGGGCAGAAGGGCACACCGGCCCAGAACATCATCGGGAGCCGACCGAGCGCGGACGGTTCCGGCTGATCTATCGCTCGCGCGGAGACGACAGTCGAGGTGACGGACGCCGGAGCTTCACCTGGCCGCGACCCGCGACCACCAGGACCACCTACTTGTCGCCGTCCGAGGGAGCGACAGGAGTGGCGACGGGGGCCGGCCGGCGTCTGCGCAGCAGTCGCCGGGCCGACTCCCGTCGGTACGGTGCGTCGGCCAGGCTCGGGAGGCGCACCGTCCGACAGCGCCGCGAGCCCGCCGTCACGCGGGGGCGGACTGCGGTTCCTCCGACACCCGGGCCACTTCCCGGGCCAGCTCTGCCACGTGCGGCCGCAGGTAGCTGTCCAGCGTGGCGACGTCCTCGCAGAGCCGTGCGCGCAGCCCGTGCAGGCGCGCCTCGGTGAACAGCTTCCGGGGGGCGTCCTTCGGCTGCTCCGCGCTCTTGGCGTGCCGCTGCCCAGGACGGAACCGCGCGCTGGGGCAGGGTCCCGGCTCGCTCGCGCTGACGGGGGCGTCCTCGCCCGGCATGCCCGCCATGTGCGCCTGCTCTCCGAGGACCAGCTGGTGAATCGCCTGCCGCAGCGGCTCGGGCATCTGGGTGTCGTCCATGGCCGCACGGTAGAGGGGCCACGCCCTCGGACACCGACGTGGCGGCCCTTGATCACCCGGACAGACCAGGGGCTTTCCGCCCGGTCGCGTCGAACCTGAGCCTGGCCGGTGAGTGGCCTCGACCACCGGCGTCCCCGGACGGGACGGCGTCACGGAACTTGCCCAGGCCATGGAGGACAGGAGCGGGACTGCCGGCGGCGCCCAGGTCGTGCAGGACGAGCGTGGCCACCCCGGCCATCGCCCGGCCGTGCGGCACGGCCTTGCCCGGATCGAGGCGGGCTGGGGCGGTGAGCTGCGGACGCGGAGCCGCGGAGTCCTGAGAACGGGTCGGCCAGGGCGTGGGTGGGCTGTGCCCGGTGGGTGTCAGGTGCCGAGCGCGGTGCGCAGCGCACTGGCCATCAGCTCGATGGCCTCCTTGCCCGCAGGGACCGGTCCGGTGTGGGTGAAGTAGTGGTCGACACCCTCGAAGAGGCGGTGGATGACGGGGACGCCTGCGGCGTCCAGGGCCTTGGCGTAGGCGTCGCCCTCGTCGCGCAGGCGGTCGTGCTCGGCGACGATGACCAGGGCGGGCGGCAGCCCGGCGAGGTCGTCGGCCAGGCCCGGTGAGGCGAGCGGATGGGCGCGGTCGGCGGGATCCGGGACGTAGGCGGCGGTGAAGACCCGCATGAGGTGGGGGCTGAGCAGGGGCTTGGCGATCGGGGAAAGCTTCGTGGAGGGGTCGGCGAGCTGGTCGAGGACCGCCGAGTCGATGATCTGGAGCCGGGGTGAGAACGCGCCGCGGTCTCGGGCCAGGCGGCAGACCGCGGCGGTCAGGGTGGCCCCGGCGCTGTGTCCGCCCACGGCCAGTCGCGAGCCGTCCCAGCCGTTGGCGGGGCCGTTCTCGGCGATCCACGCGGTGACGTCGTAGGCCTGGGTGACGGGTACGGGGAACTGACGCTGCGGGGCGACGGCATAGTCCACGTTGATCACGACGCAGCCGGCCGTGGCGGCTATGTAGCGGCAGATGTGGTCGTCCTGCTCAGGGCGGGCGACGATGAAGCCGCCACCGTGGAAGTTGACGTACACGGGGGCGGGAGCGGGGGTCGCGGTGCCGGTGGTCGGCGGGCGGTAGACGGTGCAGGTCACCGATCCGGCGGTGGTCTCCACCCGCAGGGACTCGGTGCGCTTGGGGACATCGAGGAAGCGCAGGTCCTCGTGCACGCGGGCCATCATGCCGCCGAGCAGCAGCTGGATCCCTCTGGCCTGGAGTCTGGTGAACGGCATGGGCTGGCCCCAATCGCTGCAACTCTAAATTAACAGGATTCCTGATGATGGCTGCTCGTCCCGCCACATGCAACAGTGAGCGCTGATTCGGAACGGATGACGTAGCGGGCGGCTCAGAAGGCGCCGGTGCGGCACCCTGCACCCTCGCCGATGCTCATCGCGGCGAGCCCGTCACCGTCGCCCTCGCCCGGCTGCGTACTCGCCCCCGGGGCGCGGCAGCCATCGCCGGCGCCCGGACCGAAGCACAGCTGCCGGCGCTGACGGCCTCAGCCGGGCCGACCCTCACCCCGCAGGAGATCGGCACGCTCGACGAGCTCTCCGCCCGGGTGCCCGAAGAGGCCGCCCACGCAGGCCATGGCCTGCCGCGCGGAGCCGCTGGTCGACACGATCCGCATCAGCTCCGCTTGCGGTCGCTGACCCGCGTCACGACAGCGGCGGCCCGCACTCATCCGAGGAGTGCGGGCCTTTCGCGACATGCCGACCGTGTCGGCATGAGCCGGGGGAGTGGCTGCCGCACGTCTGTGGCGAGCCCTGTCGAGATCGGCTTCGGCACCGACGAGGGCCTTCGTCGAGATCCTCCACCGGACAGCGGGACGTGGGCTTCGACGGGTGCGTCGACGCAAGTGTCACCCTCCATCGCGCGCTGTTCGACTGTCTTGCCGACGAACCCGTTTCATGTCGCTCTCGCAGGCAGGCAGGCAGGCAGGCAGGCAGGCAGGCAGGCAGCGCCGCATCGGACCTACCCGCCCTGAGTTTTCCGACCCCTGGTCAGCTGCCCATGACCGTTGTCGCGACCGTCATCGTGACGATCGCCGCCAGCGCGTCCTCCGCTGCCTTCACGACATGGCGAACCGCCGTCGCCGACCACTGTCCCTGTGCGAGTGACGCCATATGGGTCTCGACCGTGCGGGGGTCGGCATCCGGGAAGGCCAGTCGGTGCAGTTTCGCCCCGTGCAGCAGGGCCACCAGGCTCACCGTACGTTCGTCCGGGGTCGCGCCCCGGAGCACGACCGAGTCGAGCCGCTGCCTCAGTGCGGCCTCGACCGAGCCGTCGGCCTCCGGATAGCGGTGCACCGGGAAGAGGCCCAGTACCTTTTTCTTCTCCTCCCGGACCAGCCCCTTGTCGATCAGGCCCGCACTGGCCCCTGTCACCGCGCCCGTCTTCAGGCGGTGGATCCAGTCCTTGGTCCTGCCCGGTTTGTCGCGGCCGGCGATCTCGGCGAGTGCGGCGTCGAGCGCGGGCTCGCCGAGCGGCGCGGGATCGACGACGGTGACTTCGTCGTCGCTCACTTCGATCCGGCCGGCCAGTGCCAGTTCCACCAGCGAAGCGGCGGAGATCGCCCAGGCCGCTTTCGCCGACTCCTTCTCGGTCCCGGACTCGTCATCCAGCGAGAGCAGCAACAGCTGTTCGCCCAGGGTGGTTTGTGTGGAGGATTCCATCGGCGTATCCACTTCTGTTGTCGCTGTTGTCGCTGTTGTCGCTTTACCGGGCACGCGGGGTCAGCATGCCGCTCCCTGGGAGTTCAGCGGATCCAGCCGTGCTCGCGGGCGATGTGGATGGCCCCATAGCGGTTCTCGGCGCCCAGTTTGTTGGTGGCGGACGAGAGATAGTTCCGCACGGTGCCCACCGACAGCGCTGCGCGCTCGGCGACCTCACTGACGGAGGCTCCGTCGGAGGCGAGCATGAGGATGTCGGCCTCGCGTGGCGACAGCGGGGAGTCACCGACGCTGATCGCGTCGGCTGCCAGGAGAGGATCGATGTAACGGCTGCCGGCATGGACCGTACGCACGATCTGCGCGAGGTCCTGCGCGGAGACCGTCTTCGGCACGAAGCCCCGCACCCCTGCCTCCAGGGCCCGCTTGAGGTGACCGGGCAGACCGTGGCTGGTGACGATGAGGGGCTTGCAGTCCGGCAGGGCCTCGGACAGCGTCGAGGCTACGTCGATGCCGTCCTGTTGCGGCATCTGAAGGTCGAGCACGGCGACGTCGGGGCGGTGCTTGCGGGCCTTGGCCGCCGCTTCGGAGCCGGTGGAGGCCTCGGCGACGACGTCCAGGTCTTCTTCGAGATCCAGGAGGGTGGCGAGTGCGCCGCGGATGAGGTGCTCGTCGTCGGCGAGCAGGATACGGATCATGATGTCGCCTTCTGCTCAGAGTGGGTGGGGAGCCGGATCACGAGCCTGTAGGTGTTCTCCGACCCCGGACCGTGCCGAAGGCTGCCGCCGAGCGGGGCCAGGCGTTGGGCGAGGCCTCCCAGACCGGTGCCGGCCTGGGAGCCGGGGGAGTGGGCCCGGTCGTTGGCGATGAGGAGCTCCGTACCATCGTTCTCCGTGAACCGGATGGTGCAGTTCCGTGCGTCCGAATGACGGAGGATGTTGGTGACTCCCTCGCGAATGGCCCAGCCCAGCACGGACTCGGCCTCGTTGGACAGCCCCGGGGGCAGATCGCTCTCGATGGTGCTGGTGATCCCCGCGGCCTGCAGGACCGATCGGGCACCGGCCAGCTCGCCGGCGAGATTCGTCGTCCGGTAGCCGCGTACGACCTCGCGGATCTCTTTCTGTGACTGGCGGGCCAGGCGTTGCACCTCCACCATCTCGGAGCCGGCCCGGGGATCGTTCACCTCGCCGAGGCGCGCGGCGAGTTCGCTCTTGAGCGCGATGACGGCGAGGTTGCGTCCCATCACGTCGTGCAGGTCGCGTGCGAAGCGCAGTCGCTCCTCGGCGACCGCCAGTTGCCCCTGGGCCTCGCGGGCCGCGTCGAGCTGCCACATGACGGCCAGGTACCAGGCGGAGGACCGCAGGGTCAGGCCGATCACCAGCCAGCTGGCGGCGACGGCGCAGGCGGTCGGGAACGCCTGGTGAAGGGGGAAGCCGGTGGTCGCCGCCGCGACGAAGGTGAACGCGCACACGGCCGCGCCGGAGGCCGAGTAGGTGCGCACACTCGTGCCGTTGAGGACCGCGGCCAACGGGGCTGCGACCAGTACGCAGTAGTAACCGGTGGCACCGGACTCGGGCCAGCCCATGCGGTGCAGCACGGGCAGAACGGCGAGTTGGAGGCAGGAGAGCACGACTACCGTCGCGGTCAGACCGCGCAGGGTGCCGCGGTGGCCGATTCGGTGCGCCAGGACGACGGTGGCGAGAACCGACTGTGTGACGAACACGGTCACCAGGGCCCACGACAGCGCAGCGGAGACCGGTCTTTCCTTGAGGCTTTCGGTGACGGGTTCGGCGAAGGACAGGAGGAAGAACCAGGGGATGGCACACAGTGCCCACCGGGTGGAGCGGGTGACGCGCTGCATGGAGGTGCGATGGTGCGGGGAAGCGGTACCCCTGGACGGTTCGGTTTCCTGTCCCATTGCGTCCGTTCTCCTGGTGTGGCGTCCGGGCGTGGACCGCCTGGCCGGCGGTGATGGTTCCGGTCGGCGGAGATGGTTCAGCTGCGGGGTTCCCAGCGGAACCACCGTTTGACCGCCAGGACCGACAGTGCGCTCCAGATTGACGCAATCAGGAGGTTCACACCGGCCTCGCCTGCCGTGCTCTCGCCGTTCCAGCCTGTCTGGATCAGTTCTATGACGGGCGTCAGGGGCAGCCACGTGCAGACGGCCTGCACCGCTTCCGGCATCACTTCCAAGGGGAAGAGCATTCCGGACCCCATCAAAAAGACGATCATGCCCGGGATGATCGCGACCTGGGCGCTCTCGGAGGTCTTCGCCATCGCGGAGGTGGCGGCGGCCATCGCCGTCATCACCACGATGCCGAGCAGGACGCCGAGGACCGCCAGGTGCGGAGCCCGCGGCGCGGGGACATCCGCGACGAAGGAGATCCCGAGCGCCAGCAGGAGACACTGGGCGAGTCCGGTGAGTGCCATGGGAACAGCGGCACCCAGAAGGATCACCACATCGCTCACCTCCCCCGTACGCAGCCGCTTCAGCAGGAGTTCGTCGCGGCGCGTCGCGTACACGGGAGTGAGCGTGTTGTAGACGGCCATCACCAGGACGATGCCCAGGGACATGGAGATCAGGGTCGCTCCTGCTTCTCTGCCTGCGTCGGCCTGGCCCGTCGCCGTCATCATGGGCTTCAGGGCCACAGTGAGCAGTACGGGCACGAACAGCACGGTGAAGAGATTCGTCTTGTTGCGAGCCAGGAGCGTGAGTTCGGCACGGCCGAGAGCGGTCAGATGGGTGAGGGCCGCGTTCATGAGCGGGTGGCCTCCGTCTCCATGGCACCGTTCCTGGCGATGTGCATGAACGCCTCCTCGAGCGACGCCGACCGGGCGTTCAGTTCTTTGAGTTCGATCCCTTTGTCACGGGCCCAGACAAGGGCCTCGGTGGTGGTGAACTGCAGGTCCATGGTGGACATGTGAACGCTGCGGCCCTCGGAGCCGGTCAGCGTGGCGCGCAGGCTCTGGGGTGAGGGAAGGTCTTCCGCGTCGAATCCGGGCGGCAGCCGGAAGGAGAGCACCGAAGGGTGGGTGGCGACGATGTCGGCCACCGTCCCCGAGGCCGCGATCAGGCCCTCGTTCATGATGGCCAGGCTGTCGGCGAGGAGTTCGGCCTCTTCCAGGTAGTGCGTGGTGAGGACGACCGTCGTGCCGCGGCCCCGGAGTTCGCGGATGATCTCCCAGGTCTCCCGGCGCCCCTGGGGGTCCATGCCGGTCGTCGGCTCGTCGAGGAAGAGAACCTCCGGGTCGCCCAGGGTGGCGAGGGCCAGATCCAGCCGGCGCTTCTCGCCGCCCGAGAGGTTCTTGACGCGCACGTCCGCGCGGTGGTCCAGACCCACCATCGCGAGTGCCTCGGTGATCGGACGCGGCCTCGCGGTGCAGCCCTTCCACATGCGCAACGTCTCGGCCACCGTGAGATCGGGGGCGAATCCGCCCTGCTGCAACATGACCCCGGTGCGCGATCTGACCCTCTTGCGCTCGTGGTAGGGGTCATGCCCGAGGATGCGGATCGACCCCGCGGTGGGGGCGGCCAGGCCTTCGAGTAACTCGACGGTGGAGGTCTTGCCTGCGCCGTTCGTGCCCAGGAGCGCGAAGAGTTCGCCCTGGGCGACGCGGAAGGAGACTCCGCGCACGGCGTCGAAGCCGCCAGTGCCCTTGGCGCCGTACCGGCGCCGAAGGTCTGTGACCTCGATCACATTGGGGGTGGTTTCCATGGGTCCATCATCCAATCCGTCGGTGAGGCCGCCCAGTGAGATCCCTCATGACTTCACCTGATAAATGTCATGGGTCGAAATGACAAATGTCATTGGTTTGGAATTGAAGCTTCCGCTCTCCCGTGTGACCTACGTCATATCGAACTAATCTCGGTAGTGCTTCCATTCCTACCCGGCGGCCGGCGGGCGCCCGGCGGCTGCTCCCGCGTAATTCCGTAGCACGCTCCCTGAAAAAGGAGACACGATGCTCGACGAAGAGTTCGCACGTCAGCTGGAGAGCCTGGGTGTGCTCTCCGAGGAGAATTCCGGCCACATCGAGCAGGGCGCGTCCCCGGTGCTGGCCACCCCCGCGCTCGCCTTCGCCGGGGGCGCCGCCCTGGTCGGCGGCGCGTATGCCCTCGGCAACGCCATCGGCTGACCTGAGAATCCGGAAGAACCAGGACTAGGAAACGGGAGAATCTGGTGAACGACATCATCGAGTACATCAACGAGGACGCGGAGATGGCGGCCATCGAGATCGAGGAGGTCGAGGGCACCGTATTCGGTGGCCAGGCTCCGGTTCTGGCCACTCCCGCGGCCATCGCGACCGCTGCCTTCGCCGGCGGTTTTGTTATCGGCCGGGCTGTCGGCTGACCAGGATCGATCGCGCAGGTAATTTCCTCCGGCACAAGCGAGAACCAAAGGAGACACAGTGACTGAGCTCAGCACGCAGGTGAACGAGTCGGTCGTACTGGCGGAGACCGAGATATCCGCTCCTGAGGGCCAGATCTTCGCGGGCGCGACTCCGGTGCTCGCGACGCCGGCCGCCTTCCTCGGCGGCGTGGCGGTGTCCTGCGCCGTGGTCGGTGCCTTCGAGGCCGGCCGGGGCTGATCCGGGCGGGCACGCCTGGCGAGCCCGAGCCTGACGCACAAAGCTCTGCCGGGCCAGAGACAAGGTCTGGCCCGGCAGAGCCGCGTAACCCCGTTCATTGCAGACGAGCTCGCAGATGTGGGTTTGGGAGGCCCTCGTGAAGCTGCCGAAGAGAATGCCATCCGCGCTGACCGGCCCGATTCCCGTGACCAGGTCGCGTGCCATCGGTGTCTCGGAGCGCCTGTCCGCCGTCACCACGCTGACGGCCTCGTTAGAATATCTGACCCAGCGTAAGCAGACGCGGCCGGGGGGCCTCAACCACTGGCCGACGGCCCGGGGCGTGCAGGGCCGGTCCACGCCCGTCACCCGCAAGCTTCTCGACATCATCAGCGGGGAGAAGACCACTGCCGCGCTGCATGCGGCCCGGGTCGCGGTCAGCGCCGGAATGCTGCTGCCCGGCAGCAGCCGCTGGCGTGGGGCGGGCAACCTCTTCCTCGGTGTCACCACCGCCGCGCTCTACCCGCGGCACCGCTATGGGACAGACGGTTCCGACCAGGTGTCGGTGCTGGTGCAGACGGCCACCGGCATGGCTCGCCTCTCCACCCGCCCGCAGACCCAGGACGCCCTCCTGTGGTACGTGGCGTTGCAGGCCAACGCCTCGTACCTGATATCCGGTTGGGTGAAACTGCTGGGCACGGCCTGGAAGGACGCCACCGCGCTCGGCGGGGTCATGCGGACCCGGACGTACGGTCACAAGCCCACTTACGAACTCACGCAGAAGTATCCGCGGGCGGCGAAGTACCTGACCCACGGCGTGCTCGCGCTCGAGTGCCTCTTCCCCGTGGCCTATCTGGCCGGCGGCCGGCTCGCCCGGCCGGTGATCGCCAGTGCGGGAACGTTTCATCTGGCGAACGGCCTCGTCATGGGGCTGGGCCGGTTCGTCACCGCGTTCATCTCCATGCACCCCATGGTCGCCTACACCTCTACCCCGAGGACGCACCCGTCGGTGGCCGGCCGTGACGACCGTGTCCTGCGCGTGGGTGCCGTGCTGCTGGCCGGTGCGGCCTCGGTGGCCGGTGTGGTCGCGGTGCAGCGGCGCATGCGTACGCTCGAAGGCTGGCCGCACTCCCGTCGGCTGATCACCCGTCATGGAAATGAACTGCAGTACGAGTTGAGCGAGGGAGACGACGAAGCCCTGCCGGTCCTGGTCTTCGCCGCCGGACTCGTCGCCACGTCCGAGCACTTCGCGTGGATCACGGAGAAGGTCGCCAAGGACAGCGGCTACGGCCTGGTCACGTACGCCCGTGCCGGGTACGCCGGCAGCAGGCGCCGGAGCACCTCCCCCTATCACCTGGACGAGTCGGTCGACGACCTGGTCGACCTGGTCCGTGGAGTCGTCCCGGAAGGACGCAGGGTCGTGCTGGCCGGGCACTCGCTCGGCGGTGAACTCGCCCGCCGCGCCGCCGTCCACCTCGGGGACCGGCTCCACAGCATCGTCTACCTGGACTCCTCCCACCCCGGCGAGCTGAACCGGTCGAACCAGCAGAGCAAGGCCGCCGAACGCCTCACCGGCGGCATGAACACGCTGGTGCACTCCCTCAACGCCGGCCTGGGCATCCTCATGGCACGGCCGGACTGGCTCGAGGCGCTGCCGGCCAACTGCCGTACGCGGGTGTTCGCCCAGTACACCGACGCCCGCCTCTGGGTCGCCGGCCACCGTGAGTGGGCCGCCGTCGAGGAGGAGTTCCGGGCCTTCGACGGGAAGCTGCCCGCCGTCGGTTCCCACGCCCTGGTGATCTCCGCGCAGCAGACCGTCGACCGGGACCCGGAGCAGTTGCTGATGCACAACGAGATCGCCGAGGCGCACCGCGGCACGGGACACCACGTGGAGAGCGTCGTGCTGGAGGGGGCTGACCACGATTCGCTGCTGACCGAGGCCCGGTTCGCCACCGAGGTCGGCAGCCGGATCATCGCGTTTCTCGACCAGGCCGAGGAGAAGGCCGCATCGCAGATGCGGGTCGTGGAGGAGGCAGGGCAGTGAAAGAGCTTCTGAAGGACGCCTTCACCGGTCCCGGGGCGACCGCGCGGATCGCCGGCGCGGCGATGCTGGTGGGCACCCTCGCCGTACAGCACCCGAATCCCACGTTCAACCGGCTCCAGCTCAAGGACACGTTCTCCGTGCTGCCGAACTGGCGGTTCTTCGCCCCGGAACCGGCGACGCACGACTATCATTTCTTCTATCGAACGCTGAACACCGCGGGTGAGACGTCACCGTGGCAGGCGGTCGACGTGATAGCCGGGCGGCGGTTCCGACAGATCGCCTGGTTTCCCAGCCGGCGGTCCGAGAAGGCTGTGTTCGACATCTGCAGCGAGATACTGGGGCTCATCGACAAGGGCTTCCCCACCGTCGTCCGCACACCGGGCTACCAGGTCATCGTCAGCCATCTGCGGCACCGGATAGCCCGTGAAGCACCCGCCAAGGGCTTCCAGTTCGCTCTGGCCCGCGCCACCGGCTACGACACCTCCACGGCCCCGGAGATGATCTTCGTCTCCCCGTACACACCCATGGAGCCGGGCTCCGCCCCCGCCCGTCCTCGCGGCCGGCGGCAACCCGGACGCGCTCCCACCACCCATGTCCCCTCACGCCCCTAGGAATCGTCATGAGCAATGTGGCCGTGTACATCGTGATCGGCATCGGCGCCTTGATCGCGGCAGCCATCGCCTACCGGAGTTTGAAGAAGTAGCGATCCGTCGACCGGCGGTGAGGAGGAGGGAACCAGCATGACGAGCATCGACGACATCGGTTACGGCCGGCAGTTCGACGGATGGTACGACCGGCTCTTTCCCAAGGACGGCCTGGCCGACCGGACGGCGAAGCAGTTGGCGTCCCTGCACCCGGACCCCGTGCTCGGCACCCTGGAACTGGGTGTGGGAACCGGCCGCATCGCCATCCCGCTCTCCCGCGTGACCGGCCGGGTCGTAGGCGTGGACAGCTCCCCGGAGATGCTCTCGGCGCTGGAGAAGGACGTGGCGGCCACGAGCGCCGACGTGGAAGGAGTGCGCGGCGACATCCGCTTCTACACGGACGACCGTCAGTACGGGCTCGTCTACTGCGTGTGCGGCACCCTGTCCATGCTGCTCGACCCCGCCGACCAGCAACGAGCGGTGAGCCGGGCGGCCGAACGGCTCGCGCCCGGTGGGGTCCTCGTGGTGGAGACGCACAACAAGCCCGGCGTGCTCGCCCTGCACGCCGGACAGCAGCGGATGACGTATTTCGTCCCCTACCCGAGCCCCGGCACCGGACTGCAGACCCACTCGACGCTGGTGCCCGAGCAGGACCTGTGGCAGTGCTCGCACATCTGGTTCGAGTCGGACGGCACCTCGCGGGTCGGCACGGAGCTGAGCCGGCTCACCACGCCCGAGGAGGTCGACGCCTACGCCACTGCCGCCGGGCTCACGCCCGTAGCCCGTCACGCCGACTGGGACTCGTCCCCCTACACACCGCAGGGGCCGATGTTCGTGAGCGTCTACACCAAGGACGCGTGAACGGCAGCACCCGCAACCGCACCAGCACGAGGAAGGGGTCAGTGGTGGCAGCAAGCCGCGCGGCGTCGTTCACCGACGCGTTCGTCCTCGCCGTACCGGTCATGCCGGTGATGTTCCGTGACGGCGGCGAGTGCACCGGGCGCACCCCGGGCATGAGCCTCATGCCTGCCGCGAGCGCTGCTGTGATCGCCGCGACCACGGTCGGCGGGGGCAGGCAGTGAACACATCCGCGATCGTCCGTCGCCATCGGAGACTGCTCGGCATCGGCATCCTGCTCGGTCTGGCAGGCACCGCCGCCACCCTGCTCCAGCCCCTGCTCATCGGAGACCTGATCGAAGCGGTGGCGGCGGGCCGGTCCAAGACCGGGCCGATCGCGCTCATCACGGCCCTGTTCCTCGCCGACGCGCTGCTCGCCTCCGCTCACTTCTATCTGATCGGGCGAGCCGGCGAGAACATCGTCCTCGACATGCGGACCACCCTCACCGGCCGGCTGCTGCACTCCCGGATCCGGCAGTTCGGCGACCTCGAGCGCGGCGACGTGCTCACCCGCACCGTCTCCGACACCTCCCTCGCCCGGGTCGCCCTGTCCTCCTCCGTCTCCCAGATGATCACCTCGGCGTTCACCGCCCTCGGCTGCGTGGCGGTGATGGCGTGGATCGACTGGAGAATGCTGTTGGCCACCGCCGCCTGCCTGGGCACCGCCTCCGCGGTCGCCCTCGGGCTGGCCCGTGCCGTCCGCAAGGCCGCGGTGACCAACCGTCAGGACACCGGGGACTACGGGTCCGCTCTGCTGCGCGTGCTCAGCGCGCTGACCACGGTGAAGGCCTCCCGGGCCGAGAGGCGCGAGGCCGACCGCATCGGGGAACTGGCCACCGCCGCGCGGGACAGCGGGATCCGGGTGACCCGGCTGTCGGCGATGCTCATGCCCGCCATGAACGTCGGGACGCAGGTCTCCCTCGCCGTGGTGATCACCTGGGGCATGGCCCGCACCGCCACCGGGGTCCTGCCCATCGAGGATCTCACCGCGTTCGTCATGTACCTGTTCTACGTGGTGTCGCCTCTGGTGACGCTGTTCATGTCGATCGGGGAACTCCAGCAGGGCCGGGCGGCCATCGACCGGGTCGCGGAACTGGCCCGTATCGAGGTCGAGGACACCAGGGAGGCCCCGCAGGCGGTCGGCACCGGCGCGCCGGTGACAGGTGCCCCGGCCGTCGAGTTCGAGAACGTCACCTTCGGCTACACCGACACCGGGCCCCCTGTCCTGCGCGGGGTGTCCTTCTCGCTGCCGCCCACCGGTGTCACCGCCGTCGTCGGACCGTCCGGCGCGGGCAAGACCACCCTGTTCCAGCTCATCGAACGCTTCCACTCACCCGACCGGGGCACGATCCGGCTCGCCGGAGCGGACACGGCGACCATGCCGCTGCGCGAACTCCGCGGCCGGATCGGCCTGGTCGAGCAGGAGGCCCCCCTGATGCGCGGCACCGTCCGGGACAACCTCACCTACGCCTGCCCCGACGCCACCGCCGCGGAGATCGAGGAGGCGGTGGCGGCGGCCCACCTCACCGATGTCCTCGACACCCTGCCGGACGGCCTCAGCACCCGGTTGGGCGAAGGGGGAACCGGCCTCTCGGGAGGACAGCGGCAGCGGCTCGCCATCGCCCGGGCCCTGCTCGCGCGCCCCGACGTGCTGCTCCTGGACGAGGCCACCTCCAACCTCGACTCCGACTCCGAGACGGCACTGCGCAAGACCCTCACCGCCATCGGCGCGCACTGCCAGGTCCTCACCATCGCCCACCGGGTCTCCAGCACCGCCGACGCCGACCGCATCCTGCTGATCGAGGGCGGGCGGCTGCGCGCGAGCGGTACCCACACCGAGCTGATGGACCACGACAGCACCTACCGACGTCTCGTCGAGCAGCAGTTGGCCCACGCGACGGGAGGCGCGTCATGACGGACGCCGCGATCGTGGGCACCGGACCCAACGGACTGGCCGCCGCGGTCACCCTCGCCCGGGCCGGACTCCAGGTCTCGCTGCACGAGAAGGCCGACACGGTCGGGGGCGGGCTGCGCACCACGGCCCTGTTCGACAGCGACGTACAGCACGACGTCTGCTCCGCCGTCCACCCGATGGCCGCCG